>CAZMMX010000010.1:0-41519 GCA_964567485.1 uncultured Prolixibacteraceae bacterium
GGATGAGATAAGCGCTGAAAGCATCTAAGCGCGAAGCTCACCTCAAGATGAGATCTCCATTGAGGGCCGTAGGAGACTACTACGTTGATAGGCTGCAGGTGGAAGGGCGGTAACGTCCGTAGCCGAGCAGTACTAATTGCCCGAAGACTTTCTATAAATTTGTTTTCTGATTCTTATAACGACGAGTGAAGAGTTTTTCTCTCGGTTTCCGGCATGTCAAACGATATTGTGTGTGTGTAAGCACCAAGCGATTAAGGTGACTATAGCGGCGGGGTTCCACCTCTTCCCATTCCGAACAGAGAAGTTAAGCCTGCCAGCGCCGATGGTACTGCGAAAGTGGGAGAGTAGGTCGTTGCCCAACTTACCGAACTCCGGTTCTTTATTGAGCCGGAGTTCTTTTTTTTATACCCCCCTCGTTACCCCATACCCGTTACCCCATACCCGTATCCCTCCCCTTCAATACCTCCTTCCCCTTTTACTTATCAAAGATCTGAGAATAAGACACTAAAAGGTGTGATATTCACAACCTCAATGTTAATCTTATGTTGTAACTTGTTAAATATTTAAGAAAAAGCATGTTACAGTACATCAGATGGTTGACCTTTTCTTACATTTGCAGCGGTTTACTTTAACAGGTGAATGCAAAAGTTACTTAAAATAATATTACCGATCGTTTTCCTTTTTCCGCTACTCACCTTTGGCCAGTTCCGGCCTGTCGAAGGGAATTTACCCGATCAGGCAGGTGAACGATCAGCCCCGGAAGAAAAGGAAATCCCCTCCAGAGTATTGTCGTGGAAAATCCGCAATTTCGGAGCTTTCACTGATTCGGTGAAAATCGATACCCTTTGGCAGAATTACCATATTTACCACCCGGCCTATAAACAGAGCATTTCCAACACCTATACGGGAAATTACGGAGGCTCTTATCTGTCGAATGATTTCCGGAGAAGGAATTACCACACTGATTTTTATTTCCTCAGAGGCCATGATGCCTACATTCTGACCCCTTCTCAGATCGATTATTATAATACCACCACGCCTTATACGATTCTGGATTACAGTCAAAGCGAGAATAAAAACCGCAACAACGAAACCAGGTTTAACGTCTTGCACTCCCAGAATATCACGCCTCATTTGAATCTTACCTTCAGGTATGATCAGGCGAAATCGGATGGGCAGTACAATTTTCAGCAGCATAAAAATCATTTCATCACGCTCTATTCAAGCTACACCAGTGATAAGGCCGATATTTACGGAGGGGCCATTTTCAACCGTATTTTCAATACCGAGAATGGGGGTACGGCCAATGATGAGGATTTGCTGAATACCGAGACCAAGTATGTGGTGATGCGTTTAACCGACGCCACGTCGGCATACTTTAATAACAGCTATTTTGTCAACGGGGAGTACCGGCTGGGAGTTACCGATTCTACCGATGAAACGGGCCGTTTCAGGCCTGTGGCCGGGATTCTATATTCATTCCTGTATTCCGGCAATCAGAGGATGTTCCGCGAAGGAGAGGATCAGAACAATAGCTCCTTTTTTCCGGTTTCCTACCTGGGCACCGATGTCACTAATGATTCTGTCAGGTTCACCACGGTGACCAATCTGCTGCAACTTAAGTTTTATGAATCGGCCCGGAGGAAATACAGCTTTGGTCAACGTCTTTTCGCAGGTGTGGATGTTGTCAGGAACAGCTATGCGGCTTCCGGATACCAGGATGCTGTTTTTCCCTTTCACGATGGTGAATTTCAAGGCGCCCTCTACCAGGGACCGCTCCCCAGGTGGTATCAGCAAACCTGGCCAAATACCTTTATTGGAGGGGGAATTTTCAGAGAATTGGGAAAATTCTGGAACTGGAATTTCGACGGACGACAGTTTCTAACAGGTTTCAAAGCCGGTCAAACCGAGCTGAACGGCACCATCACCAAGCCTGTCAGGTTCCTGAAAGACTCCCTTTCTTCCATCTGTATCACCGGAAACCTCTGGAACCGCGTTCCCGATTATTTCCAGCAGAGGTACTTCTCAAACCGCCGGATGTGGAATAACAACTTTGCAAATGAACAGTTGATGAACTTCTCCTTCACCTGGCTCTCCCCCGGCCACCAGTTGGATGCCGGTGCCAGCTATGCCCTCATCAACAATTATATATATCACGACACTACCGGAATTCCTGCCCAGACCAAAAACGAAATGCTCGTTCTTTCGGCCTGGATCAACAAGGAATTCAAACTCAGGAATTTTACCCTTCTTACGCATCTTCTCTGGCAGAAAGCCTCAGCCCCCCGCTACCTCCACCTGCCCGACCTGACGGCCAGGGTTTCCCTGAGCTACGAACTGCTTGTATCTAAAGTGCTCCATATGCAACTGGGCACCGACATACGTTACAATACCCTCTACTACGCCGATGCTTACGACCCGGCCACTGGGTTCTTCTACCTCCAGAATGAAAAACAGATGGGCAATTATCCCCACATCGACGGATTTGCCAATTTCAAACTGAAAAGAACACGTCTATTCGCACAATATATGAACGCGGGATCCCTGTTCATGAACAAATCCTACTTTACTGCGTTACATCAACCCATGAACCAGGGAACATTCCGGCTTGGAGTCGCCTGGTCTTTCTACAATTAGCCCCTTTTTTTTAACCAATTTGTTAGGTATGATTTTAAAATACAGGAATGTTTTCCTGCTAGTGCTCATGTTATTCCTTTTTTCCACCTGTGTGGAACAGACAAGAAGCGCAAGCGTTTGGGAAAACGGAAGATTTGAAGCTCCGTTACGCGACCTCGAAACCATCAGGAACGAAGGACGGCTGCGGGTGGTTGTGGACTATAATTCCACGTCCTATTTTGTGTACCGCGGAAAACCAATGGGATACAAATATGACCTTCTCCGGGAACTTGCCCGTGAACTTGGTGTAGAACTCGATCTTTATGTGAGTAACGATCTGGAAACTACCTTTCGTGGCCTGGAGACTGGCCGTTATGACCTGGCCGCCAAAAACCTGACGGTCACCGGAGAGAGAAGCAGAAGGGTCGATTTCACCACACCGCTGGAACAGACCCGGCAAGTGCTGGTGCAGCGCAGAGGGCCCTCAGGGAGCCGTGAGGATTCCCTGATGGTGCATAATGTCCTCGACCTGCGCCACAGGGAAATCGCGGTCCAGCGGAACTCCGCCTTCCAGGAAAGATTGAAAAACCTGGAAGATGAGATCGGGCAACCCTTGCACGTGTTGGTCGACTCTCTCTCTGATATGGAGCAATTGGTGAAGAAAGTCTCATCAGGAGAGTTGGACCTTACCATTTGTGATGAAATCAATGCCAGGGTTTACCGTCAGTATTACCCCAACCTCGACTTCTCGATGCCCGTCAGTTTCAGACAGAATGTGGCCTGGGCGGTACGTAAGGATGCGGTCCATCTTAAGGAATTCATCGACGGCTGGCTGGCCGAGTTTATGGGGACTTCCCGCTACCGGGCCATCCATAACACCTATTTCCGGGGAAGCCGCCGTTTTGAGCAGGCGGAAAAACCTTTGAAAATGCGAAAGGGGAAAATCTCTCTATTCGATGATATCATCAAAACTGAGGCGGCGGAAGCCGGCTGGGACTGGCGCCTGGTGGCCGCCATCATCCACAGAGAGTCGAGCTTTAACCCCGAAGCCGTCTCTTTTGCGGGTGCGTCGGGATTGATGCAGCTGATGCCCGAAACTGCGGAATCCCTCGGAATCGAAAATGTCTTCGACCCTGTGCAGAATATCAGAGGAGGGATAGCCCTGCTGACCTGGCTCGACCGGCAGTTTATCAAAGACATCCCTGATCATCAAGAACGGCTGAAATTTGTCCTGGCGTCATACAATGTAGGCCTCGGCCATGTTAAAGACGCCCAGCGCCTCACGGTAAAGTACGGGAAAAACCCCCTGGTCTGGGAAGCCCACGTCGACCAATTCATTCTCAACAAATCGGAGGATAAGTATTTCACCGATGAAGTGGTACGTTGGGGCTATTGCAACGGCCGTGAAACCTATGATTTCGTGAAGGCTGTCCTGGGGAACTATGACGCCCTGAGTGCCACAGCGTCCCTGTAATCAGGATCTGAAGGCTGCGTCGTCCTGCCGGTCAGGATCTGAGGGCTGCGTCGTCCTGCCGGTCAGGATCTGAGGGCTGGGTCATCCTGCCGGTCAGGATCTGAGGGCTGCGACCTCCCTTTGATCACGGCGATAATCCCCGCAACTTCACTGAGGATCATGGCTGTAGCCCCCCAAATGATCTCTCCCTCAAAAGAAAGGGAGGGCACTTCCATCCACCCGGTCACTGTAGACGTCAGGGAAGTGGTCACCGGTAACTTCGCGTCTCCTGCCGGAAGCGGGTAAAGCAGGATTTTCTCCACTTCGCAGGGTTGAGGTGTGAACCGGGGAATCTGTGAGCTCCACGCCAGATAGGGGTATATCAGGAATCCGCTTACAGGGACATAGAGTGGAGTAAGGGGTTTCACGAATTCCAGGATGGAGATTTCCAAACCTGTCTCCTCGTGGGCTTCCCTGAGGGAGGTTTCCAGAGTAGAGGCATCACCGGGTTCCCTGCTGCCCCCCGGAAAACTGACCTGGCCGGCATGGACTTTCATGTGGCCGGGACGTTTGATCAGACAGGTATGGACCTTCCCATCCATCGGAAAGAGCAGGACCAGCACCCCGCTTTCACGGGCACTTGCAGGAACCTGCCGGGGGTCGGTAAATTCCCGCCCCGGGGGAAGCATCTGCAGATGCGCTTTCACTCCTGGCAACCCAGCCGCCAGGGCCTTCTCCAATTCATATCTTCCAAAGCTCATCACCTCTTCTTCTTTAGGTGTACCCTGATCCATTAGTCAAAACGGAGGGTTTTCTCAGGCGATATTTTGCTGATATACAGGGCAGGCAACATCAGCATCAAAAGAGTCACGACCAGAACCCCTGCATTGAGCACCAGGAATTGCAGCAGGGTAAGATGAACGGGGACGATCTCCATGTAATACGAAGAGGGGTCAAGCCTTAAGATTCCGGTAAATTTCTGAAGCATTAATATGGCGATTCCCAGGAGGTTACCCCAGAAGAGACCCCTGGAGATCAGAAAAGCCGACAGGTAAAGGAAGATTTTCCTGATGCTGCGGTTCGGGCTCCCCAGGGACTTCAGGGTGCCTATCATCCTGCTCCTTTCCAGGATAAGGACCAGTAACGCCGAAATCATGTTGAAGCCTGCCACAAGGACCATCAGGGTGAGGATGACCCATACGTTCATGTCGAGGATCGACAACCAGTCAAAAATCTGGGGAAATTTCTGTGTGATGGTGATCGTCCGCAGGGTGGAGCCTTGTTCGGAGTTGTAAAAAGTGACGGCCTCTCTGACCTGCTGTGAGGTCATCGCCAGTTGGCGGAAATCATCGGTCAGGATCTCGAAGCCACTCACCTGCAGGGAATCCCAATTGTTGATGTTCCTAACCTGGCGGAGGTCGCCAATGACAAAGAGGTCGTCGAATTCCTGTAAGTTGGTGCGGTATACACCGCTGATGCGAAACTGCCTGATACGGGGAACCCTCTCATTTTCGTTGATGAAGTACATGAAAAGAGGATCACTTGTGTCGAGATGGAGGAGTTTGCAGAGATTTTCTGACACCAGTACCTCCTGGGAACGGGGCCCCGAAAGATCGGGGAGGGCGCCCCGGGTCAGGTGTGAGGTGAAAAAACCCCAGTCGTAAGTCGGATCGACCCCTTTGAGGATCACTCCCTGGATGTTCTCCCCGGTTTTGATAATCCCCGGTTTTGTGGCAAAGGGAGTGACCGAGCGGATATTTTCCATCTCCGACAGTCCCGGAAGAAAAGGCTGTAGAATGCTCACAGGAGCAGTCTCATAAGAGATGTTGGTATCGAAGTTGACCACCTGGATGTGACCGCCGAAGCCAATCACCTTGTCCCTGATCTCTTTCTTAAAGCCTGTGACGACGGCTACCGCCACCAGCATCAGAACGATTCCCAGAGAAATACCGGTCAGGGCAATGGTGATGATCCTGCCCGACAACTGCTGTTTGTTTTCTCTTCCTGTAAAGAGCCTGCGCGCTATGAAAAGTTCGGTATTCATTCCCGGTGCCCCCGTTATTTGTCACGGTTGACAAGGGGTAAGGCCAGAAGGGAGAGGAGCCCCAGGATGATCAGCAACAGGTTCATGGTGGTGTGGGCCACAAAGGCGAAGATGATACCATTTTCATTGGTGACACCATAAAGGGCCAGCGCTTCCTTGGTCATAAAATGCCAGGTTCCCAGTCCACCCTGCACAGGCGCCAGCATGCCAAAACTCCCCATCACAAAGGTGGTCAGCCCTGCCAGTGGCGATAGATCCCTGGTAAAATCAAAGGCGAAAAACGCCGTGTAGAGCATGAAATAATACATGATCCAAATGAAAAAGGAGTGAAAAATCAAGGCGCCCTTCTTTTTTACATACCTGAAGGAGATAATGCCCTCTTTCAGCTGCTGAAGGATGTTCCCGATCTTTTTGAAAAAGCGGGAAGCGGCAATTTTCTTTCTGAGGGTGACCACCAAAAGAAGGGCCACTGCGAGGCCTCCCAGGAGAACCGGAGAGGTGACCATGGATATCGCCTTCTCCTGCATTTCGGGATTTTGCCTGAGAAAACCAATAATATATCCCGACTGGGCGATGATGGCTATCACCGTCATTAAAAGCAGCATAAGTACGTCGATCACTCTTTCGGTGACCACGGTTCCTATGAGGCGGGCAAAGGAGATTCTCTCATATTTGGACAGAACGCCACACCGCGAGATCTCGCCCATGCGGGGAATGACCAGGTTCATCAGGTAACCGGTCATCACTGCAAGAAAAGTGTTGAGTAACCCCGGCTTCGTTCCCAGGGGCTCTATCAGATGATTCCACCTGATGGCCCTGGAAATGTGACTCAGAATCCCAATCAGCAGGGAAACCCACACCCAGAAATAATTGACATCGTCCCGGAGAACACTTTTCATCATCTCAAAGTCCTGGTCCCGGTATATTAACCAGAAAATCACCGCCCCAACGGCGAAAAAAAAGAGGTATTTAAGTGTCGCTTTAACCTTTTTTTTCAAACTCTTCTTTTGTGTTAAATATCCAAATCAATGAACCTGAAAACGCGGTAAAGTTGTTAATTTTACCGCCCGTTCTGTTACCGGTGGCGAAAGACCGGTAGACAACCGCAAAATTAGTAAATCCTTTGACTTGACGGGCGTCAAATGATCTGTCAGGTTAAACAAAACGGGTAGAAGAGAGATGGAGTATGTGCGGGCGAAAAAGAATCTGGGGCAACATTTTCTGAAGGATCAGAACATAGCCCGTAAAATTGTGGGAAGCCTCAGGCAGGAGGCTTATCCCCGGATTCTGGAGATCGGCCCGGGAATGGGCGTGCTTACCCGTTATCTGCTGGAAATTCCCGGAATCGACTTGCGGGTCGTTGAAATCGATGCCGAATCGGTGATCTATCTGAAGTCTCATTTCCCCGGAATCGCCGACAGAGTGATGGAAGGAGATTTTCTGAAAATTCCCCTGCAGGGATTATTCCCAGGTCCCTTTTCCGTGATTGGCAATTTCCCCTATAACATTTCAAGTCAGATCTTTTTCAGGATACTGGAACACCGTGACCTGGCTGGCGAAGTGGTGGGGATGGTGCAGAAAGAGGTGGCCGAAAGGATCAGCGCACCTCCCGGCAACAGAACCTACGGGATCATGAGCGTCCTGCTACAGGCTTTTTATGATATTGAATATCTTTTCACTGTAGGAGAACAGGTGTTTTCACCGCCACCCAGGGTGAAATCGGCAGTCATCAGACTTCGGCGTAACGACCGTCCCTCCCTGGCATGCGATGAAAAACTTTTTTTTACCGTGGTGAAGAGTGCTTTCAACCAACGCCGGAAAATGCTGGGGAACGCCCTGAAACCCCTGGGAATGAAGGTGCCTGAGGAATTCGCAGGGAAAAGGGCAGAACAACTCTCCACCATGGAATTTGAATTATTAACCCGTCAACTGGAACCACAGAAAGGAGGACCCCATGAGTTTTGATGCGACAAGGAATTATGTGGATGAGATCAGAAAACTGATCGATTCGGGGAATGAAAAGGAGATTAAGACCTTGGTACAGGACCTCCACCCGGCTGATATTGCCGAAATCCTGGCAGTCCTGAATCTGGATGAGGCCATGTTTGTATATCTGCTGCTCGACCCCCATTTGGCTTCTGATGTGTTGGTGGAGATTCCTGACGATGAGCGTAACAAACTGGTCAATGCCCTCCCCCCCGATGTTATGGCCCGGCAGTACATCGAATTTATGGATTCCGACGATGCTGCCGACATTCTGGGCAGCCTCGACGAGGAGGTCAAGAACTCGGTGCTCAATGAGATTGAGGATATGGAGGTCGCCGGAGATATCGTCGACCTGCTAGAGTACGACGAGGATACTGCCGGGGGTATCATGGCCAAGGAACTGGTGACGGTCAACGAAAACTGGACGGTAGCCACCTGCCTGAAGGAGATCAGCCGGCAGGCCGAAGATGTCGATGATATCTATTATGTCTACGTGGTCGACGACAGCAATAAGCTGAAGGGTGTTCTCTCCTTCAAAAAACTGTTACTTAACAATACCAACACCCGGATTTCCAATCTCTACAATCCGGAAGTCAAGGCCGTGGAGACCGACACTCCCCAGGAGGAGGTGGCCAGGATGATGGAGAAGTATGACCTTGTTGCCATTCCCGTGGTGGATGATATCGGCCGTCTGAAAGGAAGGATCACCTTTGATGACGTCATCGATGTGATGCGTGAGGAAGCGGAAAGAGACTACCAGATGGTTTCAGGTATCGTGGGGGATGTCGTTCCGGGAGATAAGGTATGGACCCTGACGCGTGCCCGTTTTCCCTGGCTGTTGATCGGACTGACTGGGGGAATTCTCGGGGCCCGGGTGATCGGTGCCAATGAGAGTGCCCTCCAGGTGGTGCCCGCTATGGCCTTTTTTATTCCCCTGATTGCCGCTATGGCGGGAAACGTGGGCGTACAGTCCAGTTCTATCGTGGTGCAGAGCATCGCCAGTGGAGTACGCGATTTCGAGTCGACAGGGCGGAAACTTATTAAGGAGTTTTCCGTAGCCCTGATCATCGCCCTGGCTTTCTCCTCCCTGATTTTTTCCTATAACTACTTTTTCGGTGAAAGCATGAGCCTCACCTGGGCAGTCTCCCTCTCTCTCTTCGTGGTCATCATATTTGCCTCCCTCTTTGGTACCGTGATCCCCCTGCTCCTTAACAGACTCAAAATAGACCCCGCCCTGGCCACAGGACCCTTTATCACCACCATGAACGATATCCTGGGACTGACCATCTATCTGTCGATCAGTAAGATTTTTTTCAGTATCAGCTGAGAGGGGGATCTGGTCAGACGGCGTTCATGGCCACCACCGGGTCGAGGCTTGCCGCGCTGGCAGCTGGCAGAATACCCGCAAGAAAACCAATCACCCCTGATATGGCAAGACCCAAAAGGATGTTGGCCAGCGTAAGCGTCACCGTCAGGTCGGAAACAGCATTGATGACCAGGGTCCCGGCGAATATAAGGAGCAATCCCGCCAACCCGCCGATCACTGAAAGTATCACCGCTTCGAAAATAAACTCCATCAGGATATAGAACCGCTTGGCTCCCAAAGATTTTTGGATGCCGATGATGCGTGTGCGCTCCCTGACCGAAACAAACATAATGTTGGCGATCCCAAACCCCCCTACCAGAATCGAAAACCCCCCGATAATCCATCCCGCCAGGTTGAATACCTTGAAAAAAGCATCGAACCGCGTAGAGATCAGGTTGACTTCGTTGACGGCAAAGTTGTTCTCATCGAGAGGCTTAATGCGCCTGTGGGAACGAATGATGGCTCCGGTTTCCGCCACCAGTTCGTCCTGGGCAGACCCCTCCTTCCCCTTTATACATATGGCCTGACCCTGGTCTCTGTTGCGGAAGTCTCCCATGGGCAGCGATGAATTCAGGGAAATATGGATCCTTTTGTCCATGCTGGTCCCGAACATGTCCTGCCCCGAATGCTCATACACCCCGATAATCCTGAATTTGAACCCTTCAACCCTGATCTCTTTTCCCACAGGCGAGAGCTCCCCGAAGAGCTGCCCGGCAATCTCACTTCCTATAAGGGCTACAGGGACTGCAGAGTGCATCTCCTGGACGGTGAAGTATCGCCCCTCTCCGATTCTCAGGTTCCACACCTCCGCCAGAGGGTACGAGGAGGGCAGGATCTCGGCATTGCTGATGTTGACCGAACCATACTCCACGGTTCTGCTGAAACCGAAAAAAAAGGCCGCATCAGAGGCCAGCCTCGACTTCCGCTGAATCTCTTCAGCCTCATCGATGGTGGGGTTCGGCCTGTTGAGGTATTTCCACCAGGGGTACTCCGTCTCTCCCTCAGGAGGTGTCCACGGCCACTTCTGAATGTAGACCATGTTGCTTCCCAGGGCATTCAGACTGTTGCGGATATAATGCTCCAGGGAATCGATCACCGTGAAAACCGAAATAATGGCGAAAATTCCAATGGTAATCCCCAGGAGGGACAACAGGGTCCTCAGCTTATTCACCCTTAAGGAGTGAAACGCCGATGTGAAACTTTCATATAATAATCGCGGTAGCAACATCCTTCCTTCTCAGTACCCGTAAAGTTAAGCGATGTTCCCTCCCATTTATAAAATTTGTTAAAATTTTTATCTGATAGGGGACGTCATCTGCTAACAAGCAATAAGTCGATTAAATTTACGCATTGTTACAGCATTGGAGATTTCAATATGAGTTTAATAATTCTCTCGGTAAGGTGAAAATCCCTTATTGCTAAGGTGTTTTTGCTATCTTTGCCGACTAATCACAAAGGGAAATGGCTGACAGAAAAAAGATCAGGAGTGCGTTGATTTCGGTTTACCATAAGGATAACCTGGATGAGATGGTTAGGGCTTTGCATGCTCTGGGAGTGAGGATTTTCAGTACCGGAGGAACGCAGCAGTTCATCGCTTCTCTGGGGGTTCCCGTGGAACCCGTGGAGGGTCTCACCGGTTATCCTTCCATTCTGGGGGGGCGGGTGAAAACACTGCATCCTAAAGTTTTCGGAGGCATTCTGGCGCGTAGGGATCAGGAGGAGGATCTGGGCCAGCTCTCGGCTTACGATATTCCGGAAATTGACCTGGTGGTGGTTGACCTTTATCCTTTTGAAGCCACGGTAGCCTCCGGGGCACCGGCAGCCAGTGTGATCGAAAAGATCGATATCGGCGGAATTTCCCTGATCAGGGCTGCCGCCAAGAATTACGCCGACGTGGTGGTGATTCCTTCTGTTAAGGAATACCTTCCTTTCCTGGAGTTGCTTCAGAAGGAGAATGGGGAGACCACCCTGGAGGAGCGCCGGTGGTTTGCCGCCAGAGCGTTCGCGGTGACCTCGCGTTACGACGCTGCCATATTTTCATGGTTCTCTCCCAGTGATGACCAGGAGTTGAGGCTGGCCCTCTGCAATGGACAGCCCCTCCGTTATGGGGAAAACCCTCACCAGCAGGCTGCCTTTTTCCGGTTCCCGGAAGCATCACGGGCGACTCTGGCAGGTGCTGAGGTCTTACAGGGCAAAGAACTCTCCTATAATAACCTTCTCGATGCCGATGCCGCCTGGAAATCGGCTTCCGACGCCCTCCATGCCGCTCATCTCCCCGGAGATATGGTGGCCGTCTCTGTGGTGAAACATCTCAACCCCTGCGGCCTGGCCGTGGCCCCTACACCCATGGAAGCCCTGGAACTGGCATGGGCCGGAGATCCCGTGTCGGCATACGGAGGCATCGTCTGCTTTACTTCCGTGGTTGACGGAGCTTTAGCTTCATGGCTGGAAAAGAGGTTTACCGAGATCATCATAGCTCCGGAATTTTCCCCGGAATCCAGAGAGATCTTCGCCCGGAAGAAAAACCTCAGGCTCCTGGTGATGCCCGTGAAACCTGCCCTTACCGGAGAAAAAGTGATCCGTTCGGTCAGCGGTGGCGTGCTGGTGCAGGATGAGGATGAAGGAGGGGATGCCAGTTTCAGCTGTGTCACCACAGCCCTTTTCGACCAGCGTAAAATGAACCTTGCCCGGTTCGGGGTGATGGCTTGCAAACATCTGAAGAGCAACGCCATCGCTCTGGTGAACGAAAACAACAATGGTGCCTTCTGGCTTACAGGAGCAGGCATGGGGCAACCCAATCGTCTCGACAGCCTGCGACAGCTCACCATTCCCCGCTTCCGTCTGAAGGAGGGAGTTGCCATCCAGGAGGCTGTCCTCATTTCTGATGCCTTCTTTCCCTTCCGCGACAGCGTGGAAGCAGCAGCAGAATTCGGCATTCGTTATATTGTCCAGCCCGGGGGGAGCATACGTGATCAGGAGGTGACCGACGCCTGTAACGAGGCCGGAATTGCCATGCTCTTCACGGGGCGCCGCCATTTCAGACATTGATACCATCCACATCAACCAATAGTAAAGGATAATACAAAATGGGGTTATTTTCATTTCTCACACAGGAAATTGCGATAGACTTAGGCACTGCTAATACCATCATCATTCACAATGATAAAATAGTTGTTGATGAGCCCTCGATAGTGGCCATTGACATCAAGACCGAAAAGTTGGTGGCTATTGGAGAGAAGGCGCGGCAAATGCAGGGGAAGACCCATGCCAACCTGAAAACCATCAGGCCGTTACGCGACGGGGTCATCGCTGATTTTAACGCTGCGGAACAAATGATCAGGGGCATGATCAAAATGATCAGTCCCAAGTCCAAGTTCTTCTCTCCTGCTCTGAAAATGGTGGTTTGCATACCATCAGGCAGTACCGAGGTGGAGATCCGTGCGGTCCGTGACTCTTCGGAGCATGCCGGGGGCCGTGAGGTCTACATGATTTACGAACCTCTGGCGGCAGCCATCGGCATAGGCCTCGACGTGGAAGCCCCCGAAGGGAACATGGTGATCGATATCGGCGGGGGAACCACCGAAATCGCCGTCATTTCCCTTGGCGGTATTGTCACTAACAAATCCATCAGGATTGCCGGGGATGACCTGACCAATGACATCATGGAGTATATGCGCCATCAGCATAACATCAAGGTGGGTGAAAGAACCGCCGAAGAGATCAAGATCCAGGTGGGCTCTTCCCTGCCAGTGCTGGATAATCCTCCCAAGGACTTTGTGGTGCAGGGGCCCAACCAAATGACCGCCCTTCCCATAGAAGTGCCCGTTTCCTACAAGGAGATTGCCCACTGCCTCGAGAAGTCGCTTTCGAAGATCGATGCAGCCATCCTTAGCGCCCTGGAACAGACTCCTCCGGAACTCTATGCCGATATCGTGAAAAATGGTATATGGCTGGCTGGCGGGGGCTCTCTTCTCCGTGGTCTCGACAAACGTCTGAGTGCCAAGATAGGAATTCCCTTCAATATCGCCGATGACCCCCTCAGAGCGGTTGTCCGCGGAACTGGAATCGCCCTGAAAAACGTGGACAAATTCTCATTCCTGATCAGGTAAGCGACAATGGCGGATTATGAGAAATCTCTTCAGGTTCATTCTGCAAAATCATCTTCTGCTGCTCTTCCTGCTTCTGGAAATCGTTTCCTTTATTTTCGTCTTTAATTACAACCGGTACCAGAAATCAAGATTCCTGAATACCTCGGGGAAAATAACAGGGACGATTTATGAGAGTTCCAGCAAGATTGAGGATTTTTTCAGGTTGCCTGCCGTTAACCGTGAACTTGCGGAAGAGAATGCCCGGTTGCGCACGCAATTGGAAGTGGCCGCCGTGCTCCCCGGACTACCAGATTCGCTTCTGGCAGAGCGCCTTGGCGGAGAGGTCCGCTACAACTACATCGCGGCCCGTGTTATTAGCAATACCATTAACAGACAGCAGAATTTTCTCACCCTCGACAAAGGCCTGAACGATGGGATACGCCCCGACATGGGGATTGTCACCGTGGGCGGGGTGGCCGGTATTATCACCCATGTCTCCCCATCCTACTCTACTGGATTGTCGCTGCTGAATACCCGCTGGAATGTATCGGCCAAACTGGCCAGGAACAACTACTTCGGTTCCCTGGTGTGGGATGGCGGAAATTACCGCATGGCCCAACTCAATGAAATCCCATTCCATGTAGATTTGGTCGTGGGAGATACCATTGTCACCAGCGGCTACTCTACCTTTTTCCCCGAAGGCATCCTGCTGGGAACCGTGGAATCGTTCGAAAAAGGAGGAGGTGACAATTTCTACAGCATCAGGGTGAAGCTTTCAGTCGATTTCAAGGCGCTGACCTACGTGGAAGTGATCGAAAATACCCATAAAAACGAGATAGAAACCATCAGCAAAATGAACAACAGAGATGAGGACATGGATTAAATACCCGCTCCTTTTTGTGGTGACGGTCCTCCTGCAGGTGCTGATCTTTAACCAGATTCACCTGGGAGGGTTTCTTAATCCCTTTCTCTATGTCCTCTTTATTCTGCTGTTGCCCCTGTCAACGCCCCGTTATTTGGTGTTACTCCTCTCTTTTGTCCTGGGCATGACCATTGACTGGTTCTCCAACTCCCCGGGGTTGCATGCCTCTGCTTCTGTATTAATGGGGTATATGAGATCACCCGTCATCGGGCTGATTACCCAGAAAGAGTCGGACCAGTCAGACTACCCGGGGCTGCGCCAGACGGGTTGGGGCTGGTTCCTTACCTATTCCGCCATACTGGTACTCATCCACCATTTCTTTCTCTTTTTTGTGGAGGTGTTCAGTTTTGAGAACTTCTTCAGAACCCTGTTGAGAAGCTTTGCCAGTTCAATATTTACCCTGGTGATCATCATACTAAGCCAGTTCATAATGTTCAGAGAGTAAACGGAGGAAGGATCGTGGCACCATTTTCGGGTCGTAAGACATTAATTACAACAATATTTGTAATTGTGGGCATCATCTTCGCTTTCAGGCTGTTTCAGATTCAGGTAGCCGATTCGACCTATAAGAGATTTGCCGACAACAATGCCCTGCGCAAGGTAGTGCAGTATCCGGCCCGCGGTCTGATTTACGACCGCAATCATGAACTCCTGGTTTATAACAAAGCTGCTTACGATTTGCTGGTGATCCCCCGGGAGACCGGTAAATTCGATACGGTGGCTTTTGCCGCAATTCTCGATGTCCCCCTCGATTTTTTCCGGACCGAGCTCAAGAAGGCGGCTGATTATTCGAGATACAAGCCTTCGGTCATCGTTAAGCAGATTTCCCATGAAAAGTATGCCTCGATTCAGGAGAAGCTCTACAAAATGAAAGGGGTCTATATCCAGTCCAGGACCCTGAGGGAGTATCCCCGTCCATTGGCTGCCCATGCTCTGGGGTATGTCGGGGAGGTGACCCAGGCCTTAATCGATACCAATTCCTATTACCAGTCGGGTGATTATATCGGGATCAGCGGCATTGAAGCCGCCTATGAGGAAGAACTCAGGGGGGATAAGGGCGTGAAATATTTCATGGTCGATGTACACAACCGCCTACAGGGGAGTTACCTGGAGGGGGAGATTGACACTATTGCCCGCATAGGCCGTAACCTGACCACTACCCTCGATTACCGGCTTCAGGAGTATGCCGAATTACTGATGCAGAATAAAAAGGGGAGCGTAGTCGCCATTGAGCCCTCGACCGGCGAAGTGCTGGCCCTGGTGAATGCCCCCACCTATGATCCCAATCTTCTGGTGGGCAGGGAAAGGGGGAATAACTATGCACGGCTGCTTGCCGATCCCTCAAAGCCACTGTTCAGCAGGGCGCTGATGGCTTCCTATCCTCCGGGGTCCACCTTTAAGATGGCCCAGGCCCTGGTCGCCCTTGAAGAGGGGGTCATCACCACCAATACCCATTTCTACTGTGCTCACGGGTATAGTTCCGGCAGTTTCAGGGTGGCTTGCCACCACGACCAGTCGTTTGAGGTTGTGGAATCGATCGCCAAATCATGCAATACATATTATGTTTATGCCTTCAGGGCATTTTTGGAGAATCCGAGATACAGCGACATCAGAAAGGCCTATGATGCATGGAGGGAGCATATGCTGAAGTTCGGCTTCGGGAGGACCCTGGGCTCTGACCTGTCTAACGAGCTCAGAGGTATGGTTCCCACGTCGGACTATTATGAGAGGTATGTTTTCAAAGGATCGCGTTGGAGGGCCCTTCCCATCATTTCTCTGTCGATAGGGCAGGGGGAACTGGGCATTACTCCCCTGCAGCTGGCCAACTACTGTGCCATGCTGGCCAACCGTGGGCATTATTATATTCCACATATTGTCAGGGAGATAGAAGGGTGTGAGATCCCTGAAAAGTTCCGGACCCGCCAGGAGAGCGGCATCAGCAGGAGGCATTTCGATCCGGTGATCAACGGTATGGAGAAGGTGATGCAGCCGGGGGGCACCGGTGGCCGCTCAGCGATTCCTGAAGTGGCCGTCTGCGGAAAAACGGGAACAGCCCAGAATCCTCATGGTGCCGACCATTCGGTCTTTATGGCCTTTGCACCAAAGGATAATCCGAAAATCGCCGTCTCAGTGTATGTTGAAAACGGCATCTGGGGAGCCACTTATGCGGCACCCATTGCAAGTCTGGTGATCGAAAAGTACCTCAACGACACCATTTCCAGCCAAAGGCTCTGGCTTGAAGAGTCTATGCTCAAGGCTAACCTGATGAACCCCTTAATAATACCTGATAGTGGCGACGAGGAATAAACTCTGGACAAATATCGACTGGATCACTTTTTTCCTGTTTCTGACGCTTTGCCTGCTGGGGTGGATCAATATTTATGCCGCGGTGTATGATGAGTCACACAAAAGCATCCTGGACTTTTCACAGCGCTATGGGAAACAGATGATTTGGATCATGGCTGCCCTGATCATCGGCTTTACCATTCTGATTATCGAATCTAATTTCTTCGTTTTTTTTACCTGGTTTTTTTATGGGTTGACCATTCTTCTGCTCATCCTGGTTCTTTTTGCAGGGGTAGAGATCAATGGCAGCAAATCGTGGTTTATTGTCGGGGAGTTCCGGATCCAGCCGGCTGAATTTGCCAAGTTCGCCACCTCCCTGGCGGTGGCAAAACTGATGAGCGGGTATAATTTTAGGTTCAGCTCTCCGGGAGCGGTGGCCAGGGTGATTGCCGTCATTGCCGTCCCTTCCCTGCTGATTCTGCTCCAACCCGACACGGGAAGTGCTATCGTTTTTGTCTCCTTTCTGCTGGTCCTTTACCGTGAGGGACTCTCAGGGGTAGTTCTCTTTTTTGCCGTCCTGACGGTGCTCCTTTTCATCCTTTCCCTGCTGGTTCCCAACTATATCCTGCTGATGATTCTCTTTCTCGGTGCGCTGCTGGCCCATTACATCCTGAACCAGAGATTCAAACTGGTATATATGGCATTTGGCATGACCATGGGAATAACAGGAGTGGTGTGGTTGATCGACCGGATCTCCGGTATGGGTCTCGATCCCGAGTTAATCGTTCTGGGAGGGTTGATCCCCTCGGTGATGTGGATGATCTTCAGGGTCATGAAGCAAAGGATGAAGAGAACCATGATCATCATCGTGGTATTCCTGTCGTCGGTGGCCTTTACTTATTCCGTCGATTTTGTCTTCAATCAGATCCTCGAGCAGCACCATCGTGACCGGATCAACGAATTGCTGGGAATTCAGTCCGACCCCCTGGGTGCAGGCTATAACGTTAACCAGAGCAAAATTGCCATAGGGTCAGGAGGCTTCTGGGGGAAAGGATTCCTTCATGGCACTCAAACCAAGTATAACTTCGTCCCCGAACAAAGCACCGACTTTATTTTCTGCACCGTGGGAGAGGAATGGGGATTCGTGGGCTCTGCGGTGGTCATCTTTCTTTTTATCCTGTTATTTATTCGCCTGGTGAACCTGGCCGAGCGACAACGGTCGGCCTTTTCCCGAATTTATGGTTACTCCGTGGCTACCATTCTCTTTTTTCATTTCACGGTCAATATTGGGATGACCATCGGCCTGATGCCTGTCATCGGCATTCCTTTACCCTTTTTTAGTTACGGAGGCTCTTCCCTTTGGGCATTTACCGTGCTGCTCTTTATATTTTTACGCCTCGATGCTAGTCGCCTCGACAAATTAGTATGAGAAAGTGAGTTTTGTCGTTTTTTTGAAACTCTACCTGGCGTAATTTTCAGGGAAAATATAAACCTATGAGACGAGAGAATGTAATCATCATCGGCGCAGCTGGAAGGGATTTTCATAATTTTAATACTTATTTCCGGAATAATCCTGATTTTCAGGTGGTGGCCTTCACTGCCGCTCAAATTCCCGACATCCACGGCCGCAGATATCCTGCCGACCTTGCAGGGACCCTTTATCCTGAGGGGATTCCCATTTATCACCAGAACCAGTTGAATGAGTTGATTAAAACCCTGGGAGTTGATATATGTGTTTTTGCGTATAGTGATGTCCGCAACCAATATGTGATGAGGATAGCCGCTCAGGTGAATGCTCTGGGGGCAGAGTTTTTGCTGCTGGGGCCCCGGCAGACCGAGCTGAGCAGCACTAAACCCGTGATTTCGGTGTGTGCCACCCGCACAGGCTCTGGCAAGAGCCAGACCAGCCGTAAGATAGTCCGGATTCTGATGGAAAAAGGGCTGAAAGTGGTGGCTGTCAGGCATCCCATGCCCTATGGCGACCTTTCGGTACAAAAGGTGCAGCGATATGCCACACTTCAGGACCTGGTGAAGTATAAATGTACCATTGAAGAGATTGAAGAGTACGAACCCCATATTGTCAGGGGCAATGTCATCTATTCGGGGGTGGACTATGAAGCCATACTTCATGCTGCCGAAAATGATCCCAACGGGTGTGATGTGATTCTATGGGACGGCGGGAACAACGATTTTCCCTTCTACCGGCCTGATCTTTCGATAGTGGTGGCCGATCCCCACCGTGCAGGAGCGGAAATATCCTATTATCCGAGTGAGATCAACTTGCTCACTGCTGATGTGGTGATCATCAATAAGATAGATACTGCCGATCCTGAATCGGTGGCTGAAGTGCGGCGGAATATCGAAGCGGTCAATCCCGGAGCCGTGGTCATCGATGCGGTGAGTCCCATTCACGTCGATGATGCTTCACTGATCCGGGGTAAAAGGGTCCTTGCCGTGGAAGACGGTCCCACCCTGACCCACGGAGAGATGAAAATCGGCGCTGCTATCGTCGCCGCCCGGAAATATGGGGCTGCCGCACTGGTCGACCCCAGGCCTTATCTGGCGGGAACCCTGGAAGGGACCTTCCGCACCTATCCCAACATCGGCACCTTGCTGCCTGCCATGGGATACAGCCCTGACCAGGTCAAAGACCTCGAAACAACTATTAACAACACCGATTGCGATTCGGTCATCATCGGCACCCCCATCGACCTGAACCGACTGATAAAGATCAATAAACCTTCCACCAGAGTTTACTATGACCTCGAAGAGATAGGCCACCCCAAACTGGAAGAGCTCCTCGATGACTTCCTCAAGAAAATGAATCTGACACAAGGGGCGTGATATTTTCTTACTTTTGTACCGGTATATGACCGGTTATGCAAAAGAAAATAGTCGCATTTGGGGAATTGGTGTGGGACGTCTTTCAGGACGGCAGGAAAATGGGAGGTGCTCCCGTTAATCTGGTATACCGTGTCAACACCCTCGGAAACCAGGGAATTCTGGTGTCGCGGGTCGGAAACGACCAGGACGGGGAGGAGGCCTTGAAAATGCTCACTAAACTGGTCATCACACGTGAATATGTCCAGACCGATCCCCAATTTGCTACGGGAATGGCGATGGTGAAGGTGGGCAGTGAAGGAAGACCCGATTATGTCATTGCCTCTGACCTGGCCTTTGACCACATTATAATGACCCCTGATATCCTTACCCTGGCGGGTGAAGCTGACTGTATCTGCTTTGGCACCCTGGTGCAGCGGGCGCCCATTTCCCGGAATACACTCAGGGAACTGCTCGATGCTGCCCCTGGAGCCCTCAAATATCTCGACCTGAAACTCCGGAAAAACTGCTTTACCCCGGAAGTGATCAGAGAAAGCCTCAGAATGGCCCATATTCTCAGGGTTAAGGAGAATGAACTGTACCAGTTGAAGAATCTTCTGGGTCTTTTTGAGTTTGAGTCAAGGGCCCTGGCCCAGGAACTGGCCAGTGAGTATAACCTGGAAGTCGTGCTGGTGACCCGCAGTAAGTCAGGAGCCTTTGGCGTGGACAACCAGGGCCGTTATTTCGAAGACCGGGGATATGTTATTGACCTTCTCGACACGGTGGGGTCGGGAGCTGCCTTTTCCGCAGGTTTTCTTCATCTCTACCTCGAAGAGAGAAACCCGGAGGATGCCCTCAGGTTCGGCAATGCCGCTGGGGCCCTGACGGCCGAAACCCATGGCGCTACCATTCCCATCTCCCGTAAGCAAATCACCGAACTTATCCGCACCGGAAAGCGGCGAAACTGACCGCCCAAAAAGGTTGCATTTTTCAGGGTATTTTCAAACATGCCGGCAGGGGTAACCTCACCAGGGTTTTTTCAGTTTAACCTGTAAAAAACCCTTTATGAAGACTTCTGCAAGTGAACTGACAGGGACGCTGCTCTCCAGTCTCTGGGAGGGTTACCTTCGCAGGGTGCCCTATGCCCGGAAATATCAGGAAATGGTCGCAGCCCGTGGCGGTCGGCTGGTCATTGACCATTTGGCATTCAGGACATTAAACATCGCTACGGGGGAACAGCCGGCGGGCATAGAGGCCTTGTCACATCTCCTTTTACATTTGGGATACCATGTTGCTGGCAGCTACCGCTTTGATCACCAAAAGCTTACAGCAATTCATTTCGAACATGAGGATGAGCAGTACCCCCGTTTTTTCGTGAGTCAGCTGGAAGTGGCAGAGTTGCCGGTGTGGACCCGCGATCTCATCCATGAGGCTGTCGTGGATACCCCCTATCTCCTTTCCGATGTGGCGATAGAACTCATGAACTGTTTGGGATTGGATGGAACCGTGAATGAGGAGGCCGGAGAGATTTTAGCCGCGGAGTTGACCGGCTATTTCCGCAGGCCCTGGCCCATGATCTCCCGGGAGGCTATGTTGCGGATCAATGATGTCTCCCAATATGCTGCCTGGGTATTGCTGCATGGTAACGCCGTCAATCATTTTGCGGCTGCCATTCATGCCCAGAATGTGGCGGAATGGCCGGGGATTGCCGAAACCTGCCAGGCACTCGCACATGCCGGCATTCCCATGAAAGAAGAGATCGAGGGAGAAGAAGGGAGTGTCCTGCGGCAGACCGCAACCCTCCCAGTGGTAGAAAACTACCTGTTCCCCGGTGCCTCGGGCGATGAGGAGATGGAGTGGACCTATGCCTATTTTGAGCTGACAGAACGGGGATTCACAGGAAGCGGCAGCGACAGGAAGCTCTTCCCGGGATTCATTACGGGGCAGGCCAGCCAACTTTTCAAAATGACCAGGACCAGGGTAAATTAACAGGCCCCGATGATGAGATTTTGTGCAAAATTCAGACCTTCGCAGAACTCATCACTATCTTAAGGACCTATGACTCTGAAAAGGCACAATTTTCCGTTAACACCGCAGGAAAGAGAAAAGGGGTGCAGCTTATGGTGCGCTTATGGGAGGCTTTTATTTATGCTGCCGGGCATCCTGTTGCTGATGACCTCCTGTATGACCGCAAGGCGTGGTTTTATCGGGGATACTACGGCGTGGGAGGAACGGATTTCCCGCGATGGGGGGCCTTCAGATTCTCTGATCAGGGAGGTTTCCCGGGTCAGCGCATCGCTGACCCGGGAAACCCGACGGCTGAGCCGTCAATTTCCGGCAGGCTATGCAGGTCTCTTTACGGCGGCAGCCATGAACGGCCTGTTCGCTAATCTGCAACAGCAAATGCGCTGCGATTCCATACTCCAGGCTACCGTCAGAACAGACCAGGATCCCCGCGCTGTGGCCTCGCTGCTCACCTCGGCAGGCCGCTATCATCAGATTTTCAGCCCTAACCCCCGCCTGCGGCGAATGATTAACAGAGGTAACATGGCTTATGGCATCCCACGGGGAATTCTTGCTAAAACCCACCGTTACCTGCTCTCCCCACAGGTGCGGAAAAAGGGAAACCCCTGGCTTCCCGACTCCCTGCCTCTTCCGGCATCACTATGGGCCCTCACCAGCTATGCCTTATGCAGGGATGGTGACCGGATCAACGAGGCCGGATACGTTATCGTCAACTGGGCCAGCGGTCTCTTCGGGAATTCCGTGGGGCTCCTGAATCCTGACATTCACAGGCCCCGGGAACAGCAACTCCTTGATAAATACCTTCAGCCCCTGGATATCCTGGTGGTCAAATCACCCACCCACCTTACCGACAAGTTCATTCCCGGGTTTTTCGGCCACGCCGCCATTTATACCGGGAAAAGGGAGGATCTGGAAATTGCAGGATGGTGGTGGCTTCCCCAGGTGGTCCACCACCATGGATCCGCCATCGTCGGGGGATCGTTCGCGGAAGCCCTCCGCCGTGGCGTCAGACTCTCCACCATTGAAGAGTTTACCGACGGCGACTACTTTCTCATTCTCCGGGTTACCGGACTAGACGAAAAATCGAAAAAAGAGGTGGTGGAGAGAATTTTCCGTTACCTCACCCAAAAATACGATTTCAACTTCGATGTGCAGTCACCCGACAGGCTCTACTGTACTGAGCTGATCTTCCTGGCTTTTGACACGATCAGGTGGAAGTCCCACCACATGTGGGAACGGGAGACCATATCCCCTGACGAACTGGTGCTTACAGCCCTGGAAAACCAACAGATCGTTCCCGTGGTGCTGATTGGTCCCGGTGTGGAAGAACCTTTCCCCGGCGGGGAGATGATCAGATCATTGCTGGAAAAATAACCTGCATTCACCACCCAAAGGGGTGCAAAACCTTCTCCGCCGTAATGAAAACTCCGGTCTTAATGGTCTAGGGTGTTGGCTTCGTCTTTCTTTCCAGCCGGAGGAGGCGTGCCTGGGCGAGGGTCATGACCAGCACCCCCGCTACGGTGAGCAGCCCTCCCCATAGCTGATGGGGCAGGGGAAGGGTGCCGAAATAGAGCCATGCCCCAATAAGGACCACGATTCCTTTCAGGCTCTGGACAATCGACGAGCGGCTGGCTTCCATGAATTTAAAGGAGTAGTAAATCATCAGCACACCCATGAAAGGTCCCAGGAAGGAGCCTACGACGATGTTAAACATGGCTGTGGAGGGGATAGCCATGGGTTTTCGGAAAACCACCATGAGGATGGCGCTGAAGACAAAGAGCCATACCGTATGGTTCAGGGTGATCAGTTCCGGAGAGAGTTTTTTGATATTTACCTTTCCGATCAGGGAAGCAGAGGAGGCCATGAAGGCATTGAAGAGCACCACCAGTGTTCCGGGGATGAACATGTTTTTAAGGCTGGAACCCCCGGTGTAGCTGATGATAAAGGCTCCTGCCAGGGCCAGCAAAACCCCCAGGGACTCCAGCCAGGTAAACCTCTCCTTCAGCAGGATCACCCCTCCCAGGGTGAGGATCACGGGATAAAGGTTTCCCAGGAAAGAGGTGACGGCTGGGTCGGGAATGATGTGGATGGAAAGATAAAATGAGGAATTGGTGAGTATTTCCAGAAACCCCAGGAGTATGAGGATCTTCAGCTGGGGGAGCCTGAGGTGCTTCAGCTGCTTGAGTTGTCCCCGTCGCGCCGACCATACGCCATTCAGAACCATGGCGATCAGAAACCAGTAAAAGCCGAACTGGATGAGGTGAACCTCATTTAATGCGGCTTTACTGAAGATGTAGACGTTGGAAAACGATACCGTTGCCAGGAAGGCGAACAAATATCCCTTGTATTGGTCAGATTTCATCGATATCACTGTTCTCCGAGTCTTGCCCTGATCGCTTTGGTCTGCTCCTCAAATCCCGGTTTTCCGAGCAGGGCGAACATGTTTTTCTTGTAGGCTTCTACGCCCGGCTGGTCGAAGGGATTGACCTTCAGGGTATATCCGCTTATGCCGCAGGCGAGTTCGAAGAAATAGATCAGCTGTCCCAGGTAATATTCATTAAGGCGGGGAATCTCAATGAGAATATTGGGTACCCCACCGTCGACATGGGCCAGTGCAGTCCCCAGTTCTGCCATTTTATTCACCTCGTCGACTCTTTTCCCGGCAAGGAAGTTGAGCCCGTCGAGGTTATCATTGTCGGTGGGGATCACCACCGTCCGGTCGGGTGATTTCACCGAGATCACCGTCTCAAAGAGTTTTCTTTCTCCCTCCTGGATATACTGGCCCATGGAGTGAAGGTCAGAGGTGAAATCGACGCTGGCGGGGAAGATCCCTTTCCCTTCCTTGCCTTCGCTTTCGCCGAACAGTTGTTTCCACCACTCGCTGAAATAGTGGAGTTTGGGGTTAAAATTGACCATAATTTCGATGCTGCGGCCCCTGCGGTAGAGGATGTTGCGGACGGCGGCGTACTGTGCCGGGAGGTTTTGGCTGAAGGGGATGGCCGGCCCTGACATTCTGGCTATGTCGGCAGCACCTTTCACCAACATCCTGATGTCGAACCCGGCCACGGCAATGGCGACCAGTCCGACCGGGGTGAGTACCGAATAGCGGCCCCCCACATCGTCGGGAATGACAAAGGTCCTGTAGCCTTCCGACTGCGCCAGCTGGCGCAGGGCACCCCGCGAGGCGTCGGTCACGGCAATGATTCTCTCCCGGGCTTCCGGTTTGCCATATTTCTCTTCGATATCCTGCTTCAGCAGCCTGAAGGCAAGAGCGGGTTCTGTGGTAGTGCCTGACTTGGAGATGACCATCAGGGCATATTCTTTGTTTTTCAGGAGTTCGCGCAATTCGTCAAGATAGTCCTCCCCGATGTTCTGTCCGGCATATAGAACCAGAGGAGCCTTCTGCGGCTTCAGGGTGGCAAAATTGTCGCTAAGGGCATCGATGACGGCACGGGCCCCGAGGTATGAACCCCCAATGCCGATCACGACCAGCAGATCAATTTTTTTCGCCCTGAGGACAAGGGCCGTCTCTTCCATCTCAGAGAGCAAAGGATCTGTGATCTCACCGGGAAGTGTCACCCACCCCAGAAAATCATTTCCCTTTCCTGTTTTCTCCCATAGAGACTTGTTGTGCATTTCCATATCATCGGAGAGCGCTTCAATACACCCCCTGTCAATGAAGCCTAATGTCCTTGAATAATTGAGCGTGATGTTTTCCATGACTGTATTATGTTAATTTTTCAGTGAGCTTTAAGATCTCCTTGCGCGGGGAGCGCCCGCCGTAAAGGATTTGGTAGACCGCCTCGCAGATGGGCATGTCGACCTTGTATTTTTCGTTGATTTCCCTGATGATTTTTACCGAGTAGTACCCTTCGGCTACCATGTGCATTTCGAGCTGGGCGGTTCTCACGGAGTACCCGTTCCCTATCATGTTCCCGAAGGTGCGGTTACGGCTGAACTGGCTGTAGGCGGTGACCAGGAGGTCGCCCAGATATACGGAACTTTTAATGTCGCGGCTGATGGGGTGGACGGTATCGACAAACCGCTTGATCTCCTGAATGGCGTTGCTGATGAGCACCGCCTGGAAGTTATCCCCATACCTCAGTCCGTGAACGATGCCAGCAGCAATGGCGATGATGTTTTTGATCACCGAGCTGTATTCGGTTCCCCAAATATCGTCGATGGTATTGGTTTTGATATAGCTGCACTGAAGAAGCGAGGCAAACTCCCTGCCCCGGTCTTCATCGCCGCAGGCGACCGTCAGATAGGAGAGTTTTTCCAGAGCCACCTCTTCGGCATGGCAGGGACCTGCCAGCACACCAATGGAGGTATAGGGGAGCTGGTACTTTTTATGCAGGAATTCCCCGACCACGACATTCTCGACAGGGACCAGACCTTTGACCCCTGACACCACGAATTTGCCTGATAGACTGACGGTCAGCTGTGCCAGGGTTTCACAGAGAAAGGCCGATGGAATGACCACCACCAGGGTGTCACAGGCTGCTGCCACCTCATTGATGTCAGACGAGAAAACGATCCTGTCGGTATCGAATTCCACACCCCGCAGATACCCCGGGTTGTTTTTGTATTGCCTGAAGAGTTCTATGGTCTCTTCACTGCGTATAAACCAGTGTAAGGAAGGAAGATTCTCCAGAAGGATCTTGGAAATGGCTGTCGCCCAGCTCCCGCTTCCGATAACACCTACTTTTCCGTTTTTCAAAATTTCCGTTTTAGATCATTCACCCCATAGTTACAAAGTTACACACTTTTCAGGCACCTCACGGAACCCATCCTGGATATTTCAGGGCCAGGCCCGGGGAGGAGCGCCGGTTTTCAGGGGTCAGCCGGTTTTTTCGAGCCACTCTTTCACCTCTTCCGGGGAAGGATTCTGCAGGCCCAGCTTATTCTTTTTGTTGTAGCCGCAGATCTCCTGGTGGAGTTTGGTGAATTTCCCTGCCTCTTTGAGCTTGGAAATGGTGGTGTATCCCAGGTGGCGCAGAACCTCTCCCCACTCGGGGGAGATACCCAGCCGGGCATACTCTTCAGGAGCCGCTACCGACTCCTGTTTCCGGGTTTCCGGTTTCATCTGGGGGAAGAATAGGACATCCTGGATGGAGAGGTTGTTGGTCATGAACATGGTCAACCTGTCAATGCCTATCCCCATCCCTGAAGTCGGGGGCATACCGTATTCCAGGGCCCTGAGGAAATCATGGTCGATGAACATGGCTTCGTCATCTCCCTTTTCCGAAAGTCTGAGCTGTTCTTCAAACCTTTCCCTCTGGTCGATGGGGTCGTTCAACTCGGAATAGGCATTGGCCAGTTCCTTTCCGAATACCATCAGTTCAAACCTTTCGGTGACTCCTGGTTCCGAGCGGTGCATCTTGGTCAGCGGGGACATCTCTACGGGGTAATCCATGATGAAGGTGGGCTGGATATAGTGATGTTCACATTTTTCACCGAAAAGGGCGTCGATGAGTTTTCCAATGCCCATATCGGGAGTGACTTCAATACCCAGGGTATCACAGATTTTCCTCAGTTCATCTTCATTTTTCCCCCTGATGTCGTATCCGGTATGGGTCTTTATGGCATCGGCCATGGTCACACGTGGGAACGGAGCCTTGAAGTCAATGATCTGGTCGCCCAGGGGGACCCGGGTAGTCCCGTGAAGGGCCAGAGCTACCCTTTCCAGCATCTTCTCGGTGAAATCCATCATCCAGAAGTAATCCTTGTAAGCCACGTAAATTTCCAGCACCGTGAATTCAGGATTATGGGTGCGGTCCATCCCTTCGTTCCGGAAATCCCTGGCAAATTCGTAGACTCCGTCAAAGCCACCGACAATCAGCTTCTTCAGGTAGAGCTCATTGGCAATGCGAAGATAGAGGGGGATGTCGAGGGTATTGTGATGCGTGATGAACGGCCGGGCTGCAGCACCTCCGGGAATGGGCTGAAGTATGGGAGTCTCTACCTCAAGGTACCCTTCTTCATTGAAGATCTCCCGCATGGTATTGATGATTTTGGTCCTTTGTGCGAAGACCTCCCTCACCCGTGGGTTGACGATCAAATCGACATACCGCATGCGGTAGCGTTGTTCCACGTCGGTAAAAGCATCGTAAAGGACACCATCCTTCTCCTTGACTACGGGAAGAGGCCGCAGGGCTTTGCTCAGCAGGGTGAGTTCCTTCACATGGACCGATATCTCCCCCATTTGGGTGATGAAGGCATACCCCTTCACTCCGATGGTGTCCCCGATGTCGAGGAGTTTGCGGAAGACTTCGTTGTACAGGGTCTTATCTTCTCCGGGACAAAGTTCATCCCGGTTGACATAGAGCTGGATACGCCCCGAGGCATCCTGCAATTCGGCAAAGGAGGCCTTTCCCATGATCCGCTGGCTCATCAGCCTGCCCGCCAGACAAATATCCCCGAAATTCCCCTTTTCAGGATCAAACCCGGCCTTAATATCTGCCGACCGGGCATTTACAGGGTATGCCGCTGCCGGATACGGATCAATGCCCAACTCCCGTAACCTGCGGAGAGAATTCCTGCGGATTTCCTCCTGCTCACTCAATGAAATGTTCGTCATCTGCTGTTTTTCAAAAACCGCCCAAAGATAAGAAAAAAGAATCTTCAGGGATGGTTAAGACCCAATCAGTTAGGAAGCAGTGCCCGGGAAATGCCAAAGAGATTATTTCGTAATGTGTTGGTAGACAGGGATAAAAAATATATACGACTGTCTCTGGTTTTATTATGCTTATCATTTTTCAATTCTTATCTTTGCATTAAATATAGTAGGAAGGCTACGGCAGAAAGAGGAAGAATGGATAAAGTCTGGAGTATTAAGCCGCAGGGCGACATCAATGATATAAAGCATCTGTCCGCAGCATTGAATGTTAACATGGTGATTGCCAATTTATTGGTTCAGCGTGGTGTGAAAACATTCAATGAGGCGAAGAGCTTTTTTCGTCCCAGGTTGTCCGATCTTCATGATCCCTTCCTGATGAAAGATATGGATAAGGCTGTTGCCCGTCTTGAACAGGCGGTCAATAACCAGGAGAGGGTGATGATCTACGGGGATTATGATGTTGACGGGACTACCTCGGTGGCCATGATTTATCTGTTTCTGAAGGACTATATCAAGCATCTCGACTATTACATTCCCGACAGGTATACCGAGGGTTACGGCATTTCACCCCAGAGTATTGACTATGCTGCCAGGGAGCAGTTTTCCCTGGTCATAGTGCTCGATTGCGGGATTAAGGCGGTGGAGAAGGTGAAGTATGCGCGTGAGCAGGGGCTTGATTTCATCATTTGTGACCATCACAACCCCGGGGAGACCATTCCCGATGCCGTGGCGGTGCTGGATCCCAAGCGCCCCGACTGTCCTTATCCCTACAAGGAGCTGTCGGGGTGCGGCGTAGGTTTCAAACTGCTCCAGGCTTACACCATTAAGAATAACATCAGCCAGGAAAAGCTCTTTGATCTGCTTGACCTTCTGGTGGTCAGCATCGCCTCCGACATTGTCCCCATCACCGGGGAAAACAGGGTGCTGGCACATTACGGGCTGAAAAAACTCAACACCAACCCAGGAATGGGTTTGCAGACCATTATTAACCTCGCGGGACTTAATGGTGAGGAGATCACGGTCAGTGATATTGTTTTCAAAATAGGTCCCCGCCTGAATGCTTCAGGCAGGATAGAACACGGCAAGAAATCGGTGCAGATTCTGGTATCGGTCGATACCGTAAGTTCCGATGCCCTTGGTGAAGAGATAGACTCTTTCAATGAGATCAGGAAAACCCTCGACAGGGACATTACCCAGGATGCCCTGGAAATGATCGAGAGGGATGAGGAACTCCGTAACCGTAACAGCACGGTGATTTATAACCGGGACTGGCATAAAGGGGTGGTCGGTATTGTGGCCTCGCGGCTGACCGAGTTTTTTTACCGCCCCACGGTGGTTCTGACCGAATCAAACGGTTTGGCTACAGGGTCGGCCAGGTCGGTGAAGGACTTTGACCTCTACGAGGCTATCGGGGCCTGCAGTGACCTCCTGGAGTCCTATGGCGGACACATGTATGCCGCAGGCCTCACCCTGAAAATCGAAAACGTCAGGGCCTTCTCAGAACGGTTTGAGGAGATCGTCACCAGAACGGTGACCAGCAGGCAGCAGCTCCAGACCGTGGAAGTAGATGCCAAACTGGCCCTGCACGAAATTAACCCCCGCTTTTTCAGGGTCATGAAACAGTTTGCCCCCTTTGGCCCTCATAACAGTATGCCCCTTTTTGTCACCGAAGATGTCATCGATGCCGGCAGCAGCCGGCTGGTGGGTAAAAACCTGGAACATATAAAACTGGACCTGATGGAACCCGACGCCTCGTCGGGGATCTTCGCAGGTATCGCCTTCAACCTGGCTTCCAAATTCCCCGTGATTCAGTCGGGAACTCCCTTCGATATCTGTTATTCCGTTGAACTGAATGAGTTCAGAGGGAAAACAAACCTCCAACTCAATATCAAGGATATCAGAACAAAAACCACCTGAAATTTTCTCTCGCGGAAGGGCTGCCGGGGTCACAAATCACCCGTCAGTTTCTGAAGACCTCCTCTGCTATGAGGGCGTTTTCTACGGGCCGGGCATACATTTTGGTAAAGCGCCGGGCCACCTCTTCGGGATTGTAGGGAATGGTATCCTGTGCTTTGGCCACCATACCCTTAAACTCCACGATTTCGGCCGAAGTATAGTAATCAGTGAATTCACCAGTGCCGTTCAGTAATTCATAGGCCACGTAGTTGTAAGGCCAGAGCTTGTAATACTGGTGGATGCGGTGGTCGATCCGCTCGGTGAGCAGTTGTAGGAATTCGTTGACCGGAAGGTTGTTGTTTTTCTCCAGGAAGCTGCTGAGGATGGGGCGCCCGAAGGAGAAGTGGACCCTTCCCTTAGGATTGGCCAGTCCGCTCGCCATGCTCTTCAGGTCGTCAGCCGAAGTTTTCTGGTACCCGTCGGTCTCTTTCCTGATCAACTCGTAAACCTTGGAGATCCCGCAGGGCTCCAATTCGTAAGAGATGGAAACGGGAACTACCGTGAGCTCTCCGAATCCTTCAGCCATACTTTTAGTATTGCTGAGGTTGAGCATTTTCAGGAGAGCCTGCTGCGTTTGGTCATTGCCATCCTTGGTGCGTCCTTCACGCTGGGCGATCCATACCGAATGATGCTCCTCGGTGATGGTTTTCCTGATATAGGCCGAGAGTTTTTTGGACGCTTCCAGCAGTTCCCTGACGGCCAGGCTCCTTTTGACGACAAATGCCCGGTTGAGTTTTACCACATGGGTGATCCAGTCATATATCAGGAGATTGTCCCCAATGGCGATCCGGGTAGATTTCATCCCCGACTGAAACATGATGTAATTGAGAAATGCTGAATCCAGAATGATATCCCTGTGATTGGAAAAGAAAAGATAGGGTTTGTTTTTGTCAAGATACTCCAGTCCGCTGGTGGTCAGCCCCTTGGTGGTGGATATGATGATTCTCTCCACCAGTCTCGACACGAAATCGCGCTGCAGCTGGTTGATACTCTTTACCTCGGAAAGGAGCTTCCGTATGTGCATTTCCTTGTGTTCATCAGGAAATAGAAGCCTCAGCATTTCCGTGAAAGTGGCATCCTCCAGCAGGAATTTTATTTTTTCGGATACTTCGGCATCATTATACGGACGAATATCATCGTATTCACTTGACTCCATGATAAGATTGGTTTATACCCTGACAAAGTAACTAAATATGTCATTAAAAGTGGTAACGGAGTTGAATTTTTAACTCTCTTTTAGATTTGCCCTCTCTTTCGTCGGCTCCTGAGCCGGTTTTATCCCTGTCGAACCAGGTGGTATTTCCCAGTTTAACCCAGGCGTCAACACCGTGGGTGAGCGTGGTTTTAAGGTTAAGATAGGTTCGGCATCCGTGGCCATAATAGTTGACCGAGGAGAAGGAGTAAAGCAGGTCATTTTCGTAGGCGTAAATTCCCGAGGCATAAGTGTCGGTGTGGAACCATGCAGCCCTGAAGGTGGCCGACAGGGGAAATTGTAAGGGTTTCCAGGCGATGTCGTGGCTGATGAGGATTCCTTTTTCCGGGGGTGTGGAGATGCGCCGGGAGACCTCGGTGCGCCAGCGCAGTGTGAGTGCCGGGGTGACGGCGTAGTCGGCCTGAAGCCTGAGGTTTTCCTGGCGCAGGTTTTCCTGGCGCAGGAGAGGGGTGGTATTGGTTTTTATCGCAGAGGATTTGGCGCGGAACCGGAGGTACCCCGACAGCCGTGGGGAGGGGTGGATGTCGGCGCGCAGGGTTATGAGGGATCCTGAAGAGGGGGCGGCGGTGGTATAGAGGATCCAGGGGGCGTGGTGCCAGTCGATGCTGGCCGTGAGGGTCATTCCCGCGGCCGGAAGAAGGCGGAGGGCGGCATAGAGGCCTGTTTCCCCGGCACACCTGCTTCCCGCAGAGAAAGCCCCTGCCAGGGGGGCATGGTACTCCTTGCCGAAATGACGAAAGGAGAGGGCCAGTGCCAGCTGGTCATGGAGACGGGCTTCGAGGCCCTGAACCACGGCCAGACCCCCCGGCCATGATATCGCACCTTCCCCATACATCTGAAGATATCCTCTTATCCAGCGATAATCTATGCCGGTATTTAGCAACCTGTTTCCCCGGAAGTAATATTTTTCATACAGCTCCTCCCCGGGATCGAGAGGGTGGGAATAGGCCAGCGCCATGACCGTCACCCCCGCTTTTAGCCCGGGTTTGGCCACCTGATAGAACAACGCTGCTGCCGTTTGCCTGACACTTTTCTTTCCTGCGATCTCGGAGGGAGTGCGGTGGTAGCCTGATACCGGCAGGGAAGTGACCTTCCATACAGAGTCGGCACCCATCTCGAGATGGCCGTCGCCCTTCATTCGGGATATGAGCAGGTGGCACCGGTGGTCACCCCATCTGAAGGATGCGGCAGCTCCCCGGAAATAGCGATTTTCGGCGGTGGAGGAGTGGGGTTTGACATAGCTCGCGTTTTTGGAGGTTTGCATAATATCGGCACTTCCCGGCATAGTGAATCCCTGCCAGAGTAACGCTCCCTGTCCGGTGCCTGCGGTAAAGTCCCCGATGATCACCCGAGGAATACGGTCGCTTACCCTGAAGGAGACATAGCCGGAATAGTGGTCAAACCCTCTCCTGTTGGGCGTGGTGAAAAAAGGCTCCCCCGGGTCTTTGTCGGCCGTTAGGCCCACCTTGAGGAGATCCTGTTTTTCGTACCGGTATCTGGCGGAAATCATTTCCTGACTTCCGGGGTAAAGGGGAGGTTTCCCATTGCGGCTCCGGAATCCTGCTGCCTGCGGAAAGGTGCGCCCTCCCTTCATGATGATGTCGTGGTATCCCCGTTTCCGGAATAGGGTGTCGCTCTCACGGGGCTCCGGGGGGGAGCCCGCCTTGATGAAAAAGGAGATCTTTTCTGCCATTTCCCGGCCGATAGCCGGGAGCGAGGCGAGTTCGTAGGGGGACAAGAAGGGACCAAATTTCTGACGGCACGTGAGGATGGCTTCCACCGCCGGTTCCGTAATAAAGGGAATGGCCAGCAGCTCTTCCCTTCCGGCACTGTTAATATCGACGGGGCGGTCATATTTCTCGTGCAGATCCTCAAGCCAGGCCCCATATTCTTCCCCCTCTTCCGTTTCCCCGGCCACTGATTCCAGCAATTCATCGAAATTACTGAACCTTCCGGGCAGTTGCTGGCCTGCGGCAGCTCCTGCGCCCACCAGAAGGAGCAAGGCCAGGATGGTGAATTTCATGGCTGCCAGGAGAGGGTTGCCGAAGGTGAAAAGCCCAGGACTTCCTGGGTGGTGAAGGCTATGTCGAAGAGGAGTTTGCCCACGGGAAAGCCGGTGCCCAGGGAAAAGGTCAGGGGAGAGGTGGCGGCACCGCACCGTATGGCACAGGACGGGAAGGGCAGGAATTCAATACCGCTCTTTACCCTTGCGGGAGTTCGCGTGGCTTTGGCGACTTCGGCACAGAAGAGAAGCTGGGGAGAGGGTTGCCAGGCCGTGCCGCAGCGCACGTTCTGCACCGTTTTTTCTTTGCCCCACGGGGTATTCATGCGGGCACCCACGGGGTTGAAAAGATGGACCCCGACGCTCAGCCTGTCGGAGAGGGCGGCGATCAGGCCTGTTTCAACGGTGACCATCAGGCAGGGATCACGATTTTCGGGGAATTTCTCGGCAAAGAGGTCAAATTGCACGGCCGCGGCGATTTCCCTTCCCAGAGGTGTGGCGTAGGTGAGGGCTCCCTTGCGCTCATGGTAGATGCCGCTCCCCGTTTGGCTAAAGGAAAAGCCAAAGGCTCCCGGTCCCACGGGGAGGAGCACCCCGGCAGCCATTAGGGAGAACTCCTTGAGCAGAAAGCGCGATTCACAGGCCATCGCGGCATAGAAAGCGTCAGAAAAGGCGATTCCCGCCGGGTTGTCAAAAAGGGAGCGCGGTCCCTTCAAGGCGGCAGTGGCGTATGAAAGAGAAGCCTGACGGGCTCCCGGCATCCTGTTGATCATGGCCCGCGAAAAAGCGGGGGAAAACAACAGACCAGCGGAAATCAAAAAATGTAACGCCCATTTTTTCACTTCGCAGAGAGAAAGGGTTTCATGAATAGGGTATCCCAATTTACGGGAAAAAACCCATCCCGAAAGCGGAAAAGCGGCCTGATTTGGGGGTCAGGCTATGCCCTGACCCTTCAAGCCGGTATTAATTGTTTGCAGGGGGAAAACAGGGGTGATCGCCTGGGGGCAGGAGTCAGACCCTGTATTTGTAGCTGATGCTTTCCAGGTCCCGGTTGGCTTTGACGATTTTTTCCTTGAGCCCTTCCTTGTAGAGGATGAATTTCTCCATGATTTCCATATTCCCGGTGGCCAGGATCTGGATGGCCAGGAGTCCGGCATTCAGGGCGCCATTGATGGCTACGGTAGCCACGGGGATGCCGGGGGGCATCTGAACGATGGCCAGGAGGGCATCCATGCCTTCGAGGCTGGCTTTGATGGGAACGCCGATCACCGGCAGGGGAGTCATGGCCGCGATCACCCCGGGGAGATGGGCGGCCATGCCTGCCCCGGCGACGATGACCTTAATTCCCCGGTCACGCGCCGAACGGGCATACTTTTCCACCTCGGCAGGAGTACGGTGCGCCGAAAGGGCATTGATCTCAAACGGAATACCAAACTCTTCAAAAAGCTTGGCCGCCGTTTCCATGACCCCCCAATCGGAGGTGCTCCCCATAATAATGCTAATTTCCGGTGTCATAGCCTCACAATTAATTTTTAGACTTCTAAATAGTTTTGTTACTTTGTACTCTTGCAAAAGCTAAAATAGTGTATTTTCACCATTCACATCATATTCACGAAAAAAAGATCGGTTAAATGGACAAGGTAACACTTCGCGATAAATCTTTCAAGCTCTATATTTCACATGAAAGAATACTGGAGGCGATTGACGGGATTGCCATTCGTATGAACCAGGACCTGGCAGGCCGGGATCCTCTTTTTGTGTGTGTTCTGAACGGCGCTTTTATGTTCGCCGCGGAACTGCTGCAGAGGATTACCCTGGCAGAATCGGAGATTACCTTTGTCAAGATGGCCTCTTACAAGGGAACCCACTCCACGGGGGTCGTCCGTCAGCTGATCGGCCTGAATGAAAACCTCGAAGGCCGCACGGTGGTGGTCCTCGAAGACATTGTGGACTCGGGCAAGACCATCGATAATATTATCAACCAGCTGAGAGAGATGAATCCCGGGGAGATCAGGCTGGCGACCCTGTTGTTCAAGCCTGCGGCGGTAGTGTGCGATGTGAACCTCGATTATGTGGGCATGGAGATTCCCAATGACTTCATTGTGGGGTTTGGCCTTGACTACAACGGCTATGGGCGTAACCTCAAAGATATCTATTCGGTTATTGAAGACTAAATACGATAATCTATGCTGAATCTGGTTTTGTTTGGCCCTCCGGGTGCAGGGAAAGGCACCCAGGCTGAGTTTCTGATCGATACCTATCAGTTGATGCACCTGTCGACTGGTGATCTTTTACGCGGTGAAATTGCCGCGGCCACCCCATTGGGCATGGAAGCCAGGGCATTTATGGATAAAGGAGAACTGGTTCCTGACACGGTCGTGATCGGGATAATCAGGTCGAAACTAAGAAACCATCCCGATGCCAGAGGTTTCATCTTTGACGGGTTTCCGCGAACGGTGGAGCAGGCCAGGGCCCTCGACCAGCTCCTGGAAGAGAACAAAACACCGATTTCGGCCATGCTCTCCCTGGAAGTGGAACACCAGGAACTTGTAAACCGGCTTATGGGCAGGGGAATGGTTTCGGGAAGAGCCGACGACCAGGATCCCGCCATCATCGAAAACCGGATTGATATATACGGCAGGAAAACTGCCCCCCTGATCGGCTATTACCAGGCCCAGGGAAAACATATAGGCATCGATGGAATGGGGAGCATTTCAGAGATTGCCGGCCGGCTGAAGAAGACCGTCGACCGTTTACTGCAAGCGTGAATTGAAGTTATATAAATGTCAGATTCCAATTTTGTTGATTACGTCAAGATTTTTTGCCAGTCGGGGAATGGCGGTCCCGGAAGTGCCCATTTGCGTACTGAGAAGTTTATACCCAAGGGAGGGCCTGATGGGGGTGACGGAGGCCGTGGCGGCCATGTCATCCTCAGGGGAAATGGCCAACTCTGGACCCTGCTTCACTTGAAATACCACCGCCATGTTAAGGCGGGTCATGGCGGTAGCGGGGGAAAACAGTGCAGCTTTGGGGCCTCCGGTGAAGACAAAATCATAGAGGTTCCCCTGGGTACCGTCGTCAGGGATGCGGAAACCGGGGAGCTCCTCACGGAGATCACCTCGGAGGGGGAAACCCGGGTTCTTTTCCAGGGAGGCCGTGGGGGCCTCGGAAATACCCATTTTAAGTCGGCCACCCATCAGACACCCCGTTTTGCCCAACCCGGGGAACCCGGCACGGAAGCCTGGGTGATCCTGGAGCTTAAAATTCTTGCTGACGTGGGACTGGTGGGATTCCCCAGTTCCGGCAAATCGACCCTCCTTTCCGTGGTCTCCGCCGCAAAACCCAAAATCGCCGACTATCCCTTCACCACCCTGGTTCCCAATATCGGGATCGTCAGCTACCGCGACCAGCAATCTTTCGTCATGGCCGATATTCCGGGAATCATCGAGGGTGCCCACCTGGGGAAAGGCCTTGGATTGCGTTTCCTGCGCCATATCGAGCGCAACCCCGTCCTTCTCTTCATGGTCCCTGCCGACAGTGGCGACCACCTGCGGGAATTCAATATCCTGCTCAAGGAACTGGAAGAGTACAACCCCGAACTCCTCGACAAAGAGCGGTTCCTGGTCATCAGCAAGTCAGACATGCTCGATGAGGTGCTCATGAAGGATATCAGCGCCTTATTGCCGGGGATTCCCCATTTGTTTATCTCCTCGGTGACCGGGTTCAATATTATTGCCCTGAAGGATAAGATCTGGCAAATCTTAAACCGGGTCTGAATGGAATGGCTCGACGCACTTCTCCGTTATGACGGACAGCTCTTCCTCTCCCTGAACGGCCATCATACCCCATGGTGGGATACCGCCATGCTTTTCTTCACCCGCAAGGAGAGCTGGCTGCCTCTGTACCTTGTGTTGATTTGGCTGATGGTCAGAAGTTTTGGCTCACGCTCGTGGTATATCCTGGTTTTTCTGCTGATCGGACTGGTGGTCAGCGATCAGGGGACGGGAATCATCAAGGAGATCGTGGAGCGTCAACGCCCGGGTTACGACCCGGCGATAAGCCCCCTGACCCATATTGTCCTTCGAAAGGGCGGAGAATTCGGATTTCCCTCTTCTCATGCTTCCAATGCCTTTTTTGTGGTGGCCTTTACGGGATTCCTTTTTCGCAACCGCTTTACCCTGATGGCTTTGCTCCTGTGGGCTTTGTTGGTCTCCTACTCCCGGATATACGTAGGTGCCCATTTCCCCCTTGACCTGGCCGGAGGATGGATCATTGGCCTATTGACCGGCTGGGGCTTTTCCCGGCTGATGCTCTGGGGAGAATCTAAAACGGGGGGCGGCCGGCGCCATACAAAGGGGAAACCCCTGCCTGCGCCCCAGGCTACAGCGCTTATCCTAGTCCTGGCTACCACCATCGTCACCCTTCTGACAGCGGTTTATATCCTCCATAAATACGATTTTTTGTAAAGAAAAGTCCCGGAATTTTCCGGGACAAATAACAAGACCTCCCCGGAATTCGTTTTCCGGAAAGGCATGTTAATCTCCCGAATAAGAGTCTTTTAACTAATATTTATCAACTTTTAGCTGTTTATTTCTGCCGGGGCTTTCTTTCCCGGAAGAGCCCTTAAATCGCTATATTTGCACCAAAATCACGGACAATGAATGCAGTGTATGATGAAAGTACCATCCAGACCCTCGATTGGCAGGAGCACATCAGGAAGAGGCCGGGGATGTATATCGGTAAGCTGGGCGACGGCGCGGCAGCCGATGATGGTATTTATGTCCTGGTGAAGGAGGTGATGGACAACTCCGTGGATGAATTCATGATGGGGTACGGCAAGAAGATTGAACTCTCCATCGATAATGAAAATGTGCGGGTGCGTGACTACGGACGGGGAATTCCCCTGGGAAAACTCTCTGACGTGGTAAGCAAAATGAACACCGGTGCCAAGTATGATTCCAAGGTGTTCAAAAAATCGGTGGGTTTGAACGGTGTTGGGATCAAGGCGGTGAACGCCCTCTCTTCTGACTTTTCCATCAGGGCTATCCGTGAGGGCCAGGTGAAGGAGATGTTTTTCAGCAAAGGGGTTCAGGTGGAAGAGAAGCCCCTGGCAGAAACCGATGAACCCAACGGAACCGTGGTCACCTTCCGGCCCGATGAAACGATTTTCCGCACTTACCGGTTCATCAGCGACCATATCGTGAACCTGATCAAGAACTATACTTTCCTGAATGCGGGGCTGACGATTGAATACAACGGCCATAAATATTTTTCGCGCAACGGGCTGAAAGACCTTCTGGAAGAGAACCTGGACGCGGACCCTCTTTACCCCATCATTCACCTGAAGGGGGAGGATATTGAAGTGGCCATCACCCATGGTAACCAGTATGGTGAGGATTACTACTCTTTTGTGAACGGGCAGCATACCAGCCAGGGGGGCACCCACCTGTCGGCTTTCCGCGAAGTGGTGGTCAAGACCGTCCGCGATTTTTATAAAAAGGATTTTGACCCGACCGACATCAGGGCTTCGATCGTGGCGGCAGTCAGCATCAAGGTGGAGGAGCCTGTTTTTGAGTCGCAGACCAAGACAAAGCTGGGGTCAAGAGATATGGGACCTAACGGTCCGACCGTGAGAACCCACATTTTTAACTTCATACAGAAAGAGCTCGATAACTATCTCCACAAGAACCAGGAGACTTCCGAGATGTTGCTGCGCAGAATCCAGGAGTCGGAGCGTGAGCGTAAGGCCATCTCGGGGATTAAGAAGCTGGCGAAAGCCAGGGCCAAAAAGTCGAACCTCCATAACAAGAAGTTGCGCGATTGCCGTATTCATTTCACCGATTCCGATGAAAAAAGGGTCGATTCATGCATCTTCATCACCGAGGGGGATTCGGCAAGCGGCTCGATCACCAAATCACGTGATGTGGACACGCAGGCGGTGTTCAGCCTCCGGGGGAAACCCCTCAATACCTATGGACTGACGAAAAAGGTCGTCTACGAAAATGAGGAGTTCAATCTTTTACAGGCTGCCCTTGACATTGAGGAGAGTATCGATGACCTGCGCTATGCCAGGGTGATCATCGCCACCGATGCCGATGTTGACGGAATGCACATCCGCCTGTTGCTGATCACCTTCTTTCTCCAGTTTTTTCCGGAACTGATCCGCAAAGGACATGTCTATATTCTTCAAACCCCCCTTTTCAGGGTCAGGAACAAGAAAGAGACCATCTATTGTTATTCGGATGAGGAGAGAGTGGCCGCTATTGAAAAGCTCAAGGGTACTCCTGAGATCACGCGATTCAAGGGACTCGGTGAGATTTCCCCCGATGAGTTCAAACATTTCATCGGTCCGGATATCAGGTTGGATCCGGTGCAGATGAAAAAACATGAGTCGGTGACCCAGATGCTTGAGTTTTACATGGGGAAGAACACTCCCGACAGGCAGGATTTTATCATCGACAACCTCTATATAGAAAAGGATGAATAATAAAGATGTCAGAGAATTTTGAACCCAAGCAGGAGGACAAGCCCGACATTCCGAAAGAGGGGATTACCTATCTGTCGGGGATGTACAGGGAGTGGTTTTTGGATTACGCCTCCTATGTCATTTTGGAGCGTGCCGTACCCTATGTAATTGACGGGCTGAAACCCGTTCAGCGCAGGATTCTTCATGCCATGAAGGAGATGGATGACGGCCGGTTCAACAAGGTCGCCAACATCATCGGGCAAACAATGCAATACCATCCCCATGGGGATGCTTCGATCGGCGATGCCCTGGTGCAACTCGGGCAGAAGGAGCTGTTGGTGGAAACCCAGGGTAACTGGGGGAATATCCTCACCGGTGATGGCGCCGCAGCTCCCCGGTATATAGAAGCCCGCCTTTCAAAGTTCGCCCTGGAGATCCTCTTCAATGCCAAGACCACCGAGTGGAAGCTCTCCTACGACGGGAGGAAGAAAGAACCAGTGATGCTGCCGGCGAAATTTCCGCTGTTGCTGGCGCAGGGCGTTGACGGCATTGCCGTGGGCCTGGCCTCCAAAATACTGCCCCATAACTTCCTGGAACTCTGTGATGCCTCGGTGGCTTACCTCAGGGAGGAACCCATCCAACTCTATCCCGATTTCCCGACCGGCGGATCGGTCGATGTTTCCAAATATAACGACGGACTGCGTGGCGGGGCGATCAAGGTGAGGGCCAAAATTGAAAAAAGGGATAGTAAGACCCTGGTTATCACGGAAATACCCTTCGGAAAAACGACCACTTCGGTCATTGAATCGATCCTTAAGGCCAATGAAAAGGGAAAAATAAAGATCAGGAAAATCGACGACAACACGGCGGCCAACGTGGAGATCATGGTTCACCTGTCGCCGGGAGTCTCTTCCGACAAGACCATCGATGCCCTCTATGCCTTTTCCGACTGTGAAGTCTCTATCAGTCCCAATGCATGTATCATCGAGAACGACAGGCCCTATTTCATGACCGTCACCGAGATCCTGAAAAAGTCCATCGACTCGACACTACAGCTTCTGAAGCTCGAACTGGAAATTAAGAAGAACGAGCTGGAAGAGAGCTGGCACAATACCTCGCTTGAGAAGATTTTTATTGAAAAAAGAATATACAAGGACAAGGAGTTTGAACAGTCGGAGACGCTGGATGCTGCTATTGCCCATGTAGACAGGCGGCTGGACCCTTTCAAACCGACACTGCACAGAGAGGTGACCCACGACGATATCTTGCGGCTCCTGGAAATCAAAATGGCCAGGATTCTGAAGTTCAATTCCGATAAGGCCACTGATTATCTCAGGTCGCTAGAGGAGGAGATTGCCCGGGTGCTCGATAAAATCAAAAATATCGTCCCCTATACCATTGAGTGGTTTGAAAAGCTGAAGGAGAAATACGGAAAGGGTAGGGAAAGGCGCACCGAACTCCGCAGTTTTGAAAATATCGTGGCCGCCAAGGTGGTGGTTGCCAATGAAAAACTTTACATCGACAGGGAAGAGGGATTCGCCGGAACGGGGCTGAAAAAGAACGAATATGTATGTGACTGCTCCGACATGGACGACATCATCGTTTTCAGGCGTGACGGCACCTATTTTGTGACCAAGGTGACCGACAAGGCCTTCAT
>CAZMMX010000010.1:41619-80024 GCA_964567485.1 uncultured Prolixibacteraceae bacterium
TTTTCAGGCGTGACGGCACCTATTTTGTGACCAAGGTGACCGACAAGGCCTTCATAGGGAAGAATGTCCTTTATATCAATATATTTCGAAAGGACGACTCGCGTACCATTTATAACCTGGTTTACCGCGACGGGAAAACCGGTTTTTCCTACATGAAACGGTTCAACGTTACCGGGGTGACGCGCGATAAGGAATATGACATCACCCAGGGCAACAAAGGGTCGCGGATTATCTATTTTTCTGCCAATCCCAACGGAGAGGCCGAGGTGTTGAAGATCTTCCTGAAACCCAAGGCGCGCATCAAGAAGATGGTGTTTGAACAGGATCTGGGAGAGCTGGCCATCAAGGGACGGCAGTCGATGGGGAACATCCTGACCAAATACGAGGTGCACAAGATTAGCCTCCTGGAAAGGGGAATTTCTACCCTGGGAGGACTGAAGGTATGGTTCGACCCTGACGTTTTACGGCTTAATTCCGAAAAACGGGGTAAGTATCTGGGAGAATTCACGGGTGAAGACAAGATCCTGGTGATTTACAAGTCAGGGGAATACGTCCTGCACAATTATGATTTCAGCATTCACTTCGAGCCCAATTACCTGGCCATTGAAAAGTTTGATCCTGAAAAGATCATTTCAGTGGTGTACTATGATGCCGAGCAGGAGTTTTACTATCTGAAACGGTTTGAGATTGAAGAGGTGCTGAACAAGCCGGTGGGTTTCATCGGGGAGAACAGGGAGAACAAGCTGGTGAGTGTGACCTGGGTGCGTTACCCGCGTTTGGAGATTGAGTTTGGGGGCAGGAACAGCAGCCGTGAGAATGAGATTATCGAGGTGGCGGAATTCATTGGCATCAAGAGCTGGAAGGCCAAGGGAAAACGGTTGAGTAACTATGAGGTGGAGAATATCAGGGAGTTGGAACCGGTCATCAGGGATGAGCATGAGCCCGCTGTTCCGGAAGAGGAAGAGCCGGAAGCCCCTGTTTCCCCGATCGATGATATTCCCTTTGAGGTGCGCCGTCTTACTGATGATGATGTCAACCAGATGACCCTTTTCTAAGATGAGGATTTTCCTGGTGGGATACATGGGCAGCGGCAAGACGACGCTGGGCAGACGGCTGGCACGGCTGGCGGGGCTTTCCTTTATCGACCTGGACAAATATATTGAGGAGCGGCATTGCCGTACGGTACAGCAGCTTTTTGCGGAAGAGGGGGAGGAACTCTTCCGCCGGTATGAGCGGAGAGCCCTGGAAGAGGTGTCGCAATTCAGCGATGCCGTGGTGGCCACGGGAGGCGGGGCTCCCTGTTTTTTCGATAACATGGAGTTAATGAACCACACGGGGATCACCCTGTTCCTCGACATCTCCCCTGCTGTCCTGGCAGCACGCCTGATCCGCTCCAGAACCGAAAGACCTCTCATCAAGGGCAAATCACCGGAGGAACTTCGCAGGTTCATCAGCGAAACCCTGGGGAAGCGCCGCCCCTTCTATCAAATGGCTCACCACACGATCACCCGTCCCGAAACCTCAATAGAGGAGATCATGAAACTGATCACCCCCCCCTGACAGAAACCCGGGGGAGAGACCTGGATTGAGAGGTGGCCGCCCTTTGAATTCCGGTGAACGCATTCACCGCCGGCTCTGCCGCGAGGAGGTTCAATTTACATGCTATTGATGCCCGATGGGTGGCGGTAAGACTTCGCGGCAGCTCAGATTTCCGGGGCGTGAGACAGCAGATATTCCTCGGCTTCCACCGACCACAATCCATTTGTTTTTTCAATGATGCGGGCGAGTTCCCGGAAGAGGGGATCGGTTATTCCCTTTTCGGAAAAATCGCCCAGGGGGGTGAGTGGCAGGTTTTTGTGAGTATATATCAGTTTTTTACCTCCAGGAATGCTGGGCAGGTGGAGGGTGGTCTCAATAACGGCGTTCAGTCCCCCGATGTGGGTGATGAGTCCGGCCGGATCGAGCCCTTTGGCCATGCAGGCCAGGGCTTCCACCATGTCGTCGTTATTACCCCCTGAAGTGCCCACGATATGGGTATAGGCATAGTGGACGTTGTAAAAGTTAAGGCGTGCCGAGAGGGCGGGATCCGAAGGGCCGGCGAAGAAGTTGAGGCATCCGTCGTGGCCCAGGATCGCGTCGCCCTGTTCGATGACCGCAGGAATGGGGGCGAAGACAAAGACATCGTCATAGCCCGAGCCCCCGGTCAGATCGCGTAGGGCGGCCACAGGATCGCCCGCCTCCCGGGTGTTGAGGTAAACCAGGTCAATCCCCTTTTTCCGGGCCCATTCCACCGGGAAAATGGTGGCGGCGCGGTCGAGGCGGGCCTGGTCAATGTCGGTGACCACCAGAAGGGAGGGCTTCCGGTTACCCCGGTTGACCACATAATTGATGGCGGCCAGTCCCATGGGGCCTACCCCCGCCAGAATGGCCATCTTTCCGCCCTGCAGAATTTCCATCTGGTGTTGGTAGCTTCCCGGCGTAGTATGGTAATTGGCATGCATGGCGCCGATTACGCAGGAAAGCGGTTCCGCCAGGGAAGCCGGATAATAGCCGGGCCCGTCATATACCAGCAGGCAGTCCTGCACCAGCACATCACGGGGAATGATCACAAAGGTGGCATCCCCGCCGATATAAGGATAGCTGTACCCGGGAGCACTGAGAATACCCACAGGTCCGTCAGGAAAGTAAATGGCCGGCTGAATGGAGTATTTCTGTCCGGGAGAAAATTTGTGCTTCCAGTTTTTGCCCACTTCCACGATCTCCCCACTGAACTCATGGCCGATGATTACCGGATGCTCATTCACATTATCCGGAATCCGCTTGTGGTCAGCACCCTGGTGGGCCGCCTTGTACGATGACATGCATATGCTGTCGGAAACCACTTTGGCCAGGATTTCGTCATCTCCGATGGCGGGGAGCTCAAACTCCTCCAGCCGCAGATCCTCTTTGCCATATAACCGTACTGCCTTGGTCTTCATCTTTTCTTTCTGTTATTGATTTTCGGTATAGTGTTTTCTGTCAATATACAATACTACTGTGTGCCCGTTTCATCACCGGTCAGCTGAGCATCTCCTGGCCCCCGGTGACTGGGATGGCCTGTCCGGTCTCATATTCCTGTGCGATGATGTAGTAAATGGCTTTCACCACGTCGGAGGGAAGGCATCCTCGTCCTGCGGGGACCTGGGCCTCGTAGTGCCGTTTGACCTCTTCCAAGTTGCTGGCTCCCTTTATTTTCCCGGCTTTGAGGTATTGGATGAAGAGGCCGTTGATGGGGTCTGACCAGAGGGGGCCGTCGAAGTAGTTGCCGGGGCAGATGGCATTGACCTTAATGCGGAAGGGCATGAGTTCCAGGGCGAACGACTGGGTGAGGCCGATCCCCCCGAATTTGCCCCCGGCATAGGCGAAGTTTTTGTTACTTCCCTTTAATCCCGATTTGGAATTGATCTGGATGATGTCCATGAAGTGGTCAGGGTGGTGGTGGTGTTGCAGTTTCATCACTGCGGAGGCGTATTTGGTGCAGAGGAAGTAGGCGTTGTAGTTGACGCGGGTCATCAGGTCAAAGGTTTCGGGGGTCATTTCGTCGAGGCCTCCGGCTTTCAGGATGCCGGCATTGGAGATGAGCACATCGATACCTCCGAAGTGGAGAACCGCCCTGTTGATCATATTTTCGACCGAAGCGGGGTCGGCCACATCGACCTTCACGAAAAGAGCCCTATTTTGTTTTTTTTGGGCATTGAGTGTCGCTGTGAAGCTGGCGCCTTTTTCTTCGTTGAGGTCAGCAACCACGATATTGGCGCCTTCCCCGAACATCAGTTCTGCGATGCCCGCTCCGAAACCCTGGGCTCCCCCGGTGATCACCACCACCTTGTTTTCGGCGATTCCCCGGGAAGTCGTTCCCTTGGAGATTTTTTTCCTGTAGTTTTCGACCTCCCAGTTCTCAATAAAGGCGATTTGGGAGGGGGTCATGGGGTGGGGCCCCCCGAAATTGCTGCTCAGCAGGGTGATCATGGTGAAGTCAAGCACCAGGGCTTCCAGGGTTTCCAGGGCTGCGGGGGTATCCTCGCTGATGATCACCCCGGCCTCCCGGAAAAAGAGCACTTTCGGGGAGACGCCTTTTCTGTTCCTGAATTCCCGCGCTTTGGCTTCAGTCTCTTCGATGGCGGCTTCCGGGGATTGGGTATTTTCGATAAAGAGGTATTCCGCGCCGCAGTAGACCATTTGGTCGGGGGTGAAGGGGGTGCTGATGAGGCTGAAGGCGTCGGTACCCGTAATAAAGGGGGCGATGGCACGGTGATGAAAAGCCCTGGCCACCCCGGGAGTATCGCGGGAGAGGATCATCCGCACGGCGGGGAGAATCTGGCTCATCAGGGGAGAGACCTCGAGGGGTTCCCGGGGAGGAAAAACAGAAATTCGTTCTTTGAGGGCTGCCAGCACCTGCCTGGTGAGCCGGTCAATTTCGGCGATGGAATCGGCAGCCACAAAGAGACCATGGTTCTGAATGAAGACCACCTGGGGGTCATGGCCCCGGGAGGTTCTGGTGGCGAGGATCTCATCGCGGATTACGGTGAACAGGACAAACCCGGGATCGCAATAGGGAATGTACAAGGCCTGGTCGCCAAACATTTCAGATACCAGTTTCCGGGCGTCCATGCTGCAGAGGAGTCCGTTGACCAGGGTAGGGTGGGTGTGGACGACATAGGCATACTGGAAAAGGTCATGGAGTGAGGTCTCCACCGAGGGGCGCAATCCCATTTCAGGATGGAGCCGGCAGGCCAGCAGGGCGTTCTTGACCTGTTCCTCTCTGACGGCAGGGTCACCGGAAAGCTTCATCTCCGTGATTTCCGCCAGACGCGCCCTGTCGAGGATACAGAAACCCTCTTCCCCGATTGTGGCCAAACTGATGCCACTGGCCTTAATGTAGAGAAGTTCACGGTTTTTCCAGGAGGTGTTGCCTCCTCCGGCAATCACAAATTCAGGATTGCTCCCGTATTGGCGGGAAATCATGATCAGGTCGGTGAGTGCTTTCTTCATGGGTTTTCAGTGATGTGATCGGATTTTACGATTCGTTCCTTGTATGGTCGGTGTATTACCGCGAAAGTGTTGTGGTGGAGAGTGAACGGCATATCAGGGTATTGGCCCGGTAAAGGAGGCGATGACCCTCATTCCCAGCTCTTCGAGCTCCTTTTTCTCTGCGGGCGACGGGAAATGGTTGGCGGGGAATCCATCCCTGCCATTGGCTTTGAGGTACTGGTGGGCGGCGATGACGGCGGCCCCCCGGTGGTTAATGGTAAGGAGTTCCCGGCTGAGGGCGGTGTTCCCGCGGCAGGTGACGGTCAACGGGTCAAGACGGGGGGTATTGTGCTCGGTGCCAAAAGTCACCGTGAAGCCCTTCGTGTCGAAAAAAGTGACAAATTCGGCCAGAATGGAGGCGTCATTGCGCCCGGGAATCAGTTCCACCATGTAAATCGATTGAGAGGCCAGGGTTTGGGCCATCATGGCCCACTCCCTTTCAAAGTCAGTGAAGTGACCGTTGGCATCATCGAGCAAAACAGGATAGCAGGGAATTCCTCCGGCATCACGGATCAGGGATATCACCCCGCTGAGGCTGAGGAAGGCTTTTTCATCTTCGGGGACATAGGCGGGGCCTCCCGCTTTCAGAAGGTTATTTCGGATTTCGTTGTCCAGGGCCGCCGGGTCGGAAAGGGGTGACCGGGGCGGGCGGCCTCCGAAGAGTTCCGTGAGGGCCTCCCGGAATTCCGTTTCTCCGGCATATTTCAAAGTCATGGCTTGCCTGACAGCCATGGCGATATGACGTTCGCGGAGGAGACTGCGGGCCAGTTCTGACTGGATAGCCCGGGCATCAAAACGAAGATCCAGGGAGGTAGTCTTCAGGAAATCGTTGAGCCGCTCCACCATCATGAAGGTTTGCTGGTTACTCTCTTTTTGCAGGATGTCCACTTTTTTTGCGGAATTCTCGGGCAGACTGGCAGGATATCGCAATCCCTTTCCGCTCATGTAGGTGCGTCCGGGGTTTACCGGGTCATTGATGCGGATGCCTTTCTGCTGCTCCTCTTTCTGGAGAGCCATGAACTCAATGTTAAAGAGGGGGAAAACCCTGTAGTGTTCGGCAAATCCGGCAAATTCATCATATCCTCCCGTGGTGTTGAAATCGTTGATCCCCAACACGGTAATCCCCTCGTCGCGGGCCATTAAAAAAGGCTGCTCCATGCTTGTGAAGGAGGAGAAGGAGTGGGGCGTGTGAATGTGGCCGTTTATTCCGGGGAGGGTTCCATGGCTGGTGTCAGGAAGAGGTAACAGTTCTTCCGGCAGAGGCTGGTAGCCGGGAAAAAGTGGTATTGCTGCTGCCATGATGCTTCTTTTTTACAAATTAATGAAAAATAGTCGTTCCCTCCACTTTCGGGTGAAAGGGAAATGGGGGTGGTAATCGCTGCCAGCCATAAACAATGGTTTTTTGGCCCGATCAGTTTTCGATTTTCGGAAATAAATGTTAAAAATGTTAAATTTCATAATGCTAATACTTTGATAAACAGTGTGTAATGAAATTTAATTCTTGCAGGAGAGGATCAGGTAGGAAGTGTATGTATAAATATCTATATTTTTGTCATGATGAGAGTTGCGGGGCAGTGGCCCCGGGCTGTCGGGAAATGAAACAAAACAATAAGGATGATCAGAAGAATATCTGGTGGTGTAATGGTCTTTCTGGGGCTGGTTTTTGCCGGTGCGGGAAGGGCTGATGGTGCCACGATAAGTCCGGTCCGTGATACGGTCAGGGCGGAGGGTCATGCCGGGGTTCAGGCCCGGGAGATTGAAATGGGCAGGCCGGAAGTACAGGGGAGCCATGAAGCCGTTGCATTGGATGAGGAGCGGATGCCTTCTTTTTGTGAGGTGCTGGCGAGTTTTGAGGTGCCATTCCGGGGTAGGGTGATCAGCAGGTACGGAATGCGCAGCGGGCGCATGCATACGGGAACCGACATCAAGCTTTATCCCGGGGATACGGTGTATGCTGCCTATGACGGGGTGGTGACCCGTGCCAGCCGTTATTATGGTTATGGCAATCTGGTGGTTGTGAATCATTCGCATGGACTGGAGACCTATTATGCTCATTTCTCAGGGTTTCTGGTGCAAGTCGGGGATACGGTGAAGACGGGCCAGCCCCTCGGGTTGGGAGGCCGTACCGGCCGGGCGACCACCGATCATCTTCACTTTGAGATCCGGGAAAATGGAAAGGCTTACAACCCCGAGTTGGTGTATGATTTTGAGCGATGCACCATCAGGCCTGACGTAGCAGGCAAGGAGGCCCTGGCGCAGTTGATCCGCAATCCCAAGACGGGTGTGAGTTTTCAGATCACGGCCCGTGGCAACAGCTACGCTGCGGAGATGCCTGCCGGCCAGATGGCCGAATATGTCATAAAAGCCGGGGATTCTCTCTGGGAGATCGCCCGCCGTTTCAATACCAGCGTGGGAACCCTCTGTGAGCAGAACAACCTCACACCCCGGTCGATCCTCCGCATCGGGGCGGTCATCAAGATTTTTGAACCTTCTTCTGACAAATAGTTCAGACTCCCCTGGCATTACGATCGAGTTGCTCGGCTTCCGAGAAATCATTTTCAGGCTGGTGCCCTATTAAGGGGAGAATTCTTTCGTGGATAGCGTCGATGATCCATGACGGCTGGGGGAAGAAAGCCTCCTCCAGTTCATAAGCCGGAGTGATCCAGTTGCGTGATCCCACCACCACCGGAGGAGCATCGAGGATGTCGAAGGCCAGTTCGGTGATATTGGAAGCCAGGTCCCTCATAAATGAGCCCCGGGCCGAGGCATCACCCACGATTACAATCCTTCCTGTTTTCTTCAGCGATTCGATGGCCAGATCATAATTGAAGGGGACCAATGAACGGGCGTCGATCACTTCTGCCGAGAGGCCATATTTTTCTTCGAGTATTTCAGCGGCTTTCAGGGCACGGTAGAGGGTAGCGCCGATGGTCAGGATGGTCACGTCGCTGCCTGGTCTTTTGATGTCGGGTTCTCCGATGGGAATTTCGTAATACCCTGTGGGGACGCCCTCCTTGTGAAACATTTCGCCAATATCATAGACCCTCTGGCTTTCGAAGAAGACCACCGGGTCGGTGCCCTGGAGGGCGCTGTTCATAAGTCCCTTGGCGTCATAGGGAGTGACAGGAAATACCACTTTCAGTCCGGGAATGTGCGTCGCCAGTGCCGTCCAGTCCTGCGAATGCTGGGCCCCGTATTTTGATCCCACGGAGACGCGCAGGATCACGGGCATTTTCAGGACATTCCCGCTCATCGCCTGCCATTTGGGGAGCTGGTTGAATACTTCGTCGCCAGCGCGGCCCAGGAAGTCACAGTACATGATCTCAGGGATCACCCTGCCGCCACACATCGCATATCCGATGGCCGTTCCCACGATGGCTCCCTCGGAAATGGGGGAGTTGAAAAGCCGGTGGTATGGAAGGGCTTCGGTGAGGCCGCGATAGACAGCAAAAGCACCTCCCCAGTCCCGGTTCTCCTCTCCATAGGCGATCAGTGTGGGATCTTTATAGAACCGGTCTATTATAGCTTCGAAAAGGCCATCGCGGAGGACGTAATTTTTAATTTTGGAATGGGGTTTGCCCTGCTCATCGTAGGCATACCGCTCTTTGGCAGCGAGTTGTTTAACCCGTGGATTTTCTTCCATCGGGTGGTTAACCTCTGGAATTCCCTCTTCCAACCGGTCCAGTGATCCATTGGAGAACATCATATCCCCAATACGGTTAGGCTGTGACCTGATCTCCATGCGTGGTGAGGCGTCATCGTCGGTGGCCAGTTTGAGGGCCCAGCTGATCAGTTCGGTGGTTTCACTGCGGATTTCATTAAGCTGGTGGTCCCCGGCGATGCCTGTTCTGACCAGTTCTCCGCCAAACCACATGATGGAATCGGCCATTTCCCAGGCCTCCACTTCTTCTTTGGAACGATAGGAGGAGGCGTCGGAGGGTGAGTGCCCGCTGTAACGGTAAGTGAGAATGTCAAGAAGGACAGGCCCTTTTTTCTCTTCCAGGATTTTACGCTTACGGCGGTATGCATCGATCACGGCCAGTGGGTTGTAACCATCAACCCGTTCGGCGTGCATCTGGTCTTCATTCAATCCGGCGCCAATGCGGGCGGCGATGCCGTAACCCATGGTCTCTCCACAGGTCTGTCCCCCCATACCATACTGGTTGTTCATGATGTTGACGATCAATGGCAACCCTCCTTTCATCTCCTCTTCCCATAGTTCCGTGAACTGGTCCATGGTGGCGAAGGAGAGCCCTTCCCACACCGGTCCGCAGCCCAGGGAGGCATCGCCGATATTGGCCACGATGATTCCCTTTTTGCGATTTACCTTTTTAAAAAGGGCAGCACCCACGGCAATGTCAGCAGAGCCGCCCACGATGGCATTGTTGGGATATACGCCAAAGGGAGTAAAGAAGGCGTGCATGCTGCCTCCAAGTCCTTTGTTAAAACCGGTTTCTCTGGCGAAGATTTCTGCCAGGGTGCCGTATATGAGGAACTTAACGGCGAGTTCCCGGGTCGAGCCCTGGTGGCCGGCGAGGACTGGCCGAAGGGTGGCTCCGTTGAAATGGGACTCCATAATGGCCGTGAGCTCCTCTTCTCCGAGCTGATGAATCGCCGAGAGTCCCTTGGCGAGGATCTCTCCGTGACTGCGGTGTGACCCGAAGATGAAATCGTCGACCGACAGGGTGTAGGCCATGCCCACGGCTGCTGCCTCCTGTCCGATGGAGAGATGGGCAGGCCCGGGGTGGTTATAGGAAATACCCTGGTATTCGCCCCGGGTTTTAATCAGGTTGAGCATGGTCTCAAACTCCCTGATCACCACCATATCACGGTATATCCGCAACAGTTCATCATCTGAGAAGTTGGTCCTTTCTTCTTCAATGCTTCTTTTGTACTGGTTGACCGGTATGGGAGTGAACTCTACGAAACCGGGTTTTCTAACCTCTGAAGGGTCTATGAATTGTGATTTTGGCATATGCGTTGGTTTTTCGGCGCAGAGACGCGGGAATTTGGTGTTGTTCTTTGTGCTTCTGCGACTTGGTGTTTATAATGATAAGTTTTCTATCTGGTCGCGTATTTCCGCCAGGAAGCGGGTGGCTTCTCCGCCGTCGAGGGCACGATGGTCATAGGTCAGGGAGAGGCCGATGTGGGGCACGAAAGCGAAGACGCCGTCACCCAGTTCCTTGGGGCGCGGGGTGATGGTGCAAACGCCGAGGATGGCCACCTGAGGGAGGTTGATGACGGGAGTGAAGAGCTCGACGCCGTAATTTCCCAGGTTGGAAATGGTAAAAGAGGCCGCTTCGGGACTGAGGAGATCAGGGTTGACACTCCCTTTACGGCATCCGGCCGCCAGCATTTGGAGCCGTGATGACAATCCCGTCAGGGAGAGGTCATCGGCTTCGCGCAAGGCCGCGACCATCAATCCGCGATCGGTATCCACGGCCAGTCCGAGGTGGACTTTCCGGAAGTATTTGACACTGTCGCCCAAAAGGTGGGCGTTAACCCCGGGGAATTTCTTCAGGGCCCTGACCACGGCCCAGGAGACCAGGTCGTTGATGGTCACATTTTCCGTGATTTTTCCCTTTTCCTGCAGTTGTTTGAAATGTTTGCGCGCTGCCAGAAGAAGGCGGGCGTCGGCCGACAGGTGATGGGTAAGCTGTGCGGAATTCTGCAGGGAGGCATGCATGGAACGGGCGATCAGCTTTCTCATGTTGGAAAGGGGTTTGATGTCGAACTCTCCTTCCGTGAGGTCCCCTGCCGGAAAGGGATGTTCTGTGCCGGCCGCCTGTGGCAGCGGGTGATGGCTCTCTCCTGCTTCGCCGGCGGAATGGCGGGGTGGCTGAGCTGGCGCCTGCTGAGATGCCCGGGAGGGAGCTGACCCAGGACCAGCAACAGCAACTTCCACATCCCTGGCGATGATTCTGCCGTGGGGACCGCTGCCCTGTAACCTTGAGGTGTCGACGCCCAGTTTTTCGGCCATATTGCGGGCCAGGGGGGAGATGGAAATCCTGCCGGCCATGACGCTGTCTCCCTCTAAGGGAAACTCAATCACCCGGGGAGGTGCTTCCCCATCGGAAATACCTTCAGGTGCGAAACCATCGACTCCCGCGGGCAATCCCCCGGTCACCGCCTGGCCTTCTTTGTGATCTGCGGAATTCGCAGCCTCTTCCGGAAGGGCTTCCCCCTTTTCTCCGATAAGGGCTACTTCGCTCAAAACCGGAACTTCATCACCTTCCCCGAAGAAGCAGGCCAGCAGATACCCATCGGCCTTTGCTTCTTCTTCGAACGATGACTTGTCGGTTTCGTAGGAGAAAAGCAGCTCTCCCGCCTTCACCTCGTCTCCCGTTTGTTTGAACCAATGCCCCATGATACAGGTCTCAACCGACTGACCCTGCCGGGGCATGATAACTGATGTCGCCATATTTTAAAATTTATAACTTGTCGTTACAACCCAAAAAGTGGGATAATTGTGCAAGTAACTGATATATAGTTGTTAGAACCACAGCCTGTGGCCGCGGATGTAAAGATATATAAATTCTACCTGTAAAGACAAGTTGAATATACAGAAAGAAAAAATTCTTAACTTTGAGGTCATGAACGGGATTCCACAGTACCGCAGGTTATATGAGATCCTCAGGAGGCATATTCTGGAGGGAGAATACAGTGAAGGGAGTTTGCTTCCTTCGGAGCATGCTTTGTGTGCCACGCACGGCATTACCCGTCCCACCGTCAGACAGGCCCTGGAGGAGCTGGTGAAGGAGGGGCTGATCGTGAAAAAGCAGGGTAAGGGGAGTATTGTGCGTAAGCCATTGCGGAACATAGGGATTCTTTCGGTGGCAGGGACCACCACGGCAGTGGGGAAGTCGTTTCTGAAGACCCTCATTTTGCAAAAGCCGGTAGTCAGACCATGGCCTGAGGAGTTTCCGTATGAATTGGCGGATATAGACCGGGAATCGGGATGCATTTATATGGAAAGGTTGCGGTATGTCGATGGTATTCCCCTGTTTTATGATATCAACCATCTTCCCGACAGGGGGTTACCGCGGATGACGCGGCGCTCTTTTGAGAACCGTTCGCTTTTTGAGATTCTCCGTCTCCATTACGGCATTGAAATCAGGGGAGGGGAACAGAAGCTCAGGGCTATCCTTCCCGATGACGCCATCATGGGACTGCTGGAGATGAAACCGGGGCAGCCGGTGCTTTACATGGAGAGAAAACTGATCACCAACCGCGAAGGATATCATATTTATTCCACCATCTGGTTCAATTCCGAAAAACACGCGATATCGGGAATCTTCTGACCGTCGTCTTCTTTCCAGCTAAAGGAAGCGCCAGCCTCAGGCATGACTACCGGTCAGTCTCTGTAGTCAGCCCATTTGTTAAAAAATCACCACATTAGCTTTTAATTTAAAGGGAAGGGTTCCTTTTTTGCGAAAATCTTTCTATTTATGCCCGTGAATAAGTTGGAGGGCTGAGAGGCCTGTATTAAAGATCAAGCAGATGAAAGTTTACAAGTTTGGTGGCACTTCTGTGGGATCGCCCGCAAATATGAGGATGGTCATGAAGCTCATCACCGACGGGGAGCCCAAGCTGGTGGTTCTGTCCGCGATGTCAGGGACCACCAACAGCCTGGTAGAGATATCCTCCCATTTATACCAGCAGCATCCACATAAGGCGCTGGAGGTTATCACCTTGCTGGAGAAGAAATATGCCGCGGTGGTCGGGGAGTTGTATGCCACCCCGGGGTACCGTGAAAAGGGGCATGCTGTTTTGGAGGCGATATTCAAGACGTTGCGCCATTTCCTGTACAAGCCCTTTGGCCAGAAAGAGGAGAAGATAATCATCGCCCAGGGGGAGCTGATCTCCACGCAGCTCTTTACCCTGCTCATGGAGGAGGGGGGGCATAGGGTTTTCCTTTTGCCTGCCCTTGATTTCATGCGTATCGATGAGGAGAGGGCTGCCGACTTGGCTGGCATCAGGACCCTGTTGCTGGAGCTGATTGACAATTCTCCGAAGGTGGATTATTACATTACCCAGGGGTTTATATGTCGCAATCCCCATGGGGAAATCGACAACCTTGAACGGGGGGGAAGTGATTACACTGCCTCGTTGGTGGGAGCCGCCGTGAGTGCCGAAGAAATTCAGATATGGACCGATATTGATGGTTTTCAGAACAACGATCCGCGATTTGTGAGCAACACCCGGAAGATTGATCAGTTGTCGTTCAATGAGGCGGCTGAGCTGGCCTATTTTGGGGCCAAGATTCTGCACCCGCAGACGATTTTTCCGGCGCGGGTACAGAATATCCCTGTGCGGCTGAAGAACACCATGAATCCTGCCGACGGGGGAACGCTGATCACCACCCGCTCCGATGGAAGCGGCATCAAGGCCGTGGCAGCCAAGGACGGCATCACCGCCATTAAGGTAAGGTCGGGAAGGATGCTGATGGCCTATGGTTTCCTGAAGGGTATTTTTGAAGTTTTTGAGCGCTACAAAACCCCCATTGACATGATCTCCACTTCCGAGGTGGCTGTCTCCCTGACCATCGACAACACCCGTCACCTGGAACAGATCCATCAGGAACTGGTGGTTTTCGGGGAGGTGGAAGTCGACCGTGACATGAGTATCATCTGTATTGTGGGGGACATCATCCGCGAGGAAACCGGCTTCGCCTCCCGGGTTTTCAACGCCCTTGACGGGATTCCGATCCGTATGATTTCTTATGGGGGAAGCCGTTACAACATCTCGGTGCTGGTTCCCACCTTACATAAAACTTCAACGCTTCAAACGCTCAGCGACAAGCTGCTGAACTTACCTGTTTAAAGGGATGTTACTGGAAGGTGGGGTCACTGTGGACCAAATACCACCATAATGTCACCAAGGCTTCGGTGAACTGTGCGACCACCATGCTCCCAGGGTACGGTCACTGTGGTACCGATACAGCCACCATGTCACCCTATTGTGGCTGCTTTCCGGCAGTCCGCCGGCTTCATCATGACGTGACCCGCGCCGGTCCCCAGTGTGGAGGCTTACAGGGCCATGGTCACCCCGATTCTGATGCCATTATCCCAGATCTGGTTATGATGTGAAAAGTCCATAAGGGGCAGGAGGGAGTGTGCTCTGACATAGGGGTTTACGAAGAGGGAAAGGCCTGAGCGGAAATCATATTTCAGGCCTGCGCCGGCACTGAGGCCGAAGCCGGTCTGGCTGTCGATGGGTGAGTTTATGCTGGCATCGAGGTCCAGCATGACCCCGCCACTGACGAAGAAGTATTTCAGGAATCCGGCCTTCAGGGTGAAGGGAAGGGTGATCAGGGCTGCCTTTTCCTCCCGGGAGTTTACACTGAATTCCGGGGAAAGGTTGGGAACCACTTCGATGCGGTGGTGTGAATATTCCACGCCGCTCTCCCATTCGAGCCAGCGGTTGATGCCCTGGCTGAAAACCACTCCGGCCGCCCAAAATCCCTTTCCTATATAACTGGGAGCTCCCTCCAGGTTAGTGAAAGTGAGCACATCGTTTTCTCCCACGCCGGTGAAGGTAATTCCGATTTTTCTTATAGGACTCTTTTCTCCTTTTGTTACGGCGGCCGCCGGGTTTCCGCAAGCCAGCACCAGCATCACCAGGAGCACCCAGCCTGCCAGGCCCTGCAACCGTCCGCATGGTGGGGTGCCGCTCAGGCGGGTGCTGGATCCCTGTTTCTCAGAATAAATCATTTTTTCACCGGGATTAAGCTGAGTTGTTTGATATCCTGCAGGTTGCTGTAGTCATAGAGGAAAAACCCATCGTCACCGATCATGAAGAGGTAGTCATTAAGGGGGATGACGTCGTACGTCCTGATTCCCGGGAAGGTGGCAATCTGGTTACCGGTGATCTGAAATTTGTCGTTGATGTTGAATACTTTCAGTCCGGCATCGCCGTCACAGAGAAAGAGGACATCCCCGTCAATGCCCAGTCCGTGGGGGCTGTGCATGGGGTAGGACATCAAAAGGCTGATGCTTTTGTAGTCGGCCGAGAGTTTGATGACGTCGAGGCGGTTGATGCTGACGTCGCGGTTGCCGCAGGTGACGCCGCTGCGGAGGGTGACATAGGCGTATCCGTCGGCGATGACCACCGGATCACAACTGGTGGCATGGGTGAAACTGGTGACGTATTTGGGCACGGTGGGCACTGCCAGGTCAAAGATGAGCATGCCGGTGGTGGTGCCGAAGAACATGTGGTCCCCGTAAATGAACATGGTTTCCACCTGCCATCCGACATTTTGTTTGCCTATGGAGGATGGGGCAGCCGGGGCTTTTACGTCGAAGAAGTAAAGGTTGCTGTTGTCAACGGTATAGAGGTAATCGCCGTAGAGGCCAAAGCGGGCCATGGAACCCCCGACGCCAAAGGTGGTGCCGGTGGAACCTCCCACCCCCCCGGGGGAACTGTTCAAACCGGCATAATAGGAACCGTCGAGTTTTTCGGCATATCCATACCATACCGGATAGACAGGATAATACTGGTATTCCATTTCCTGGCGTACCTTTTTGACTTCCCAGCCGGTGACCACTCCCTTTTCCTTGTCCACCCGGGCCAGGCGGTAATCATTGTCAGGCGGGGGAACCGTATAGGGAAAGACCTCCTGAAGCCGTTTCACCTCTTTGATATTGGCCAGGTCAGACACGTCGAGGGCCACCAGGTCCACATAGCTGTCGGCATACAGGATATTTTCCTTTACGGCAATGTCGACGCAACCCGGGACTTCCACGAAAGCCTTTTTCTGAGGTGATGCGGGGTTGGAAACATCGATGACGTGGAATCCTTTGAGTTCTTCCACCACAAAGATGTGGTTGTCCTTGAAGTAGATCTTTCCCGGGTTTTCGAGGTCGCGGGGGGTAGTCGTCTTCACGGCAGCCCGGAACTCTTCGTAGCTCATGTAGAGGGGGGCATTGGCGGTGAACACCTCGGTGAACTGGTCCCTGCAGGAGGTCACGGCCAGGGTGAGGATGAAAAGGGTGAATATGCTGAATTTTGTTTTCATGGCGGAATTAGTTAAAGATGAAACCCAGTTTGATGGTCAGTCGGTTGTAGTCGACGTCGATGCGGTCATGGTTATCGGCGGCATAGCGGAGCCGGTGAAAGCGGTATCCGAAGGAGAGGCTGGTGCCAAAGCCCTGGCCGTTGTTTTTCATGATGCCGAAGGCGGGACTAAAGAGGAATCCGCCGCGGGCTTTCATTTCGGTATTGGTGGTGGGTGTTGGGCCGGGCCATATGGAATAGATGTCATAGGGGATGACCCTCTGGTAGAGGATACGGGAGGATTCCAGGGGCACCTGGTACCCTCCTTGCACCATGGCGAAGGGGGAGAAGCGGCTGTCGCGTAAACGGTACATCAGGTTAAGGGTCAGGGGCATGTAGGTCTCACTCAGGAATTCCGCGCCGATGCCTGCTCCGGCCGAGAGATTCTTCCATACCCTACGGTTGAGGGAAGTTCCGAAGACCAACGGTGCCACCTGGTTGTTGTCGTCATTTCCGGCGAGCACCCCCAATTCGGTCATGTTGAACCAGGGAGAGGGGGTGATGAACATACCGGGCTCCTCGCGGGTTCCGGGGTCATCGGCAAACACCTTCGGAGGTCTTTTAGTGGTGATTTTCTCCACCTCCCCGGCATCCAGAATACGGGAGCTGGTGCCTGTGGTCACCCTTACCTTTTCCAGGGTAGAGGAGAAGTGGTATTTTCCCTTCAGGATGGTGCCGTCCTTCAGGTGGAGGTATCCGCGCTGGTAACGGAGGGGAGAGGTGGTGACCTCATACTGTGCCGATGCTTCCGGAAGCAGAAGCAGGAGCAGGGCCGACAGCAGTATCGCGCCTGATAAAATTCTCTTCATAGTTTTGGATTTTACATATAGATGAAAACCAGCGTAGAAAGGTTGCGCCAGGTTTTTCTTTTTTTTCGTTTTTTTCCGCCAAAGGATCAGAAGTCCCAGGAGAGGCCGGTATAGAGGGCGGTTTTCCAGGGGCGGAAGTCCACGGTGCCGCTGTGGTTCATGGATTGCAGGAAGTAGCTGGCCCGGGGTTCTACCGAGAGGGTGAGGTTTTTCCCCAGGGGAACGCCGATGCCGACACCCATGATTCCGGCGAGGTTCACTGTGGAGATATCGGTAGTATGACCGACATTTTCCCTGCCGGCGCCGCCTTCGGTAAAGACATTGTTGCCGATGACCATATTGGTGCTTATCCCACCGATGAGTTCCACGGGGATGGCCGCATCAATAAGCCGGTAGCGTGCGGTCAGGGGGATTTCCATGAAGTCAAACACCTGATAAAACTTACCGGGGGTCAGTATGGAGGTGGTGACCCCGGCATAGGATTCGGGAAGGGCGATAAATTCGGTATTTCTGGGCGTCTTCGAGAAGGCGATCACCCCTGCGGTGCTGTTCATGGCCATTTGCCCATTGTCGAGGGTCACCGCGGTATTGAAGTATTTCATGGCATCCCCTGAAAGGTTGACATTGTCGTAATAGTCTCCGGAAGCGAAGAGGGGGCCTGCGTTTTCCGATTCATCGCCGCTGCGGGAGTAATAGATGCCGCTTTCCACTCGCCATCTGGAGGAGGCTTTATAGCTGACGGCGATTCCTGCGCCCACGGTGGCCTGGGCGTGACTGGCCGAGTTGGTCATATTGCGGGCGTATTCCGGGGTGTGATCAGCAGAATAGGAGGCATAGGCAGGGGTGAGCAACATCCCCACCGACCATTCCCCTGATCCTTTGCGGAGATCACGGCGTGACGCTCCGGGGCTGCCGGCATCGGCCATGGCGATCCATTCCGGAGAAACGCCGGGTTGCAATGTGGGGGCTTTGTGCTTTTCCCTGAACCGGAGGGCAGGAGTGCCGGCATAGAGGGAGGAAATGACCCTCCCGGAAACGGAGGCGAGTTCCCTGAGGGAGAAACGCTCTGCCGGTGCATCATTTTCCTGCGGTGACGAAGGGGTAATCTCCCCTGAAGGAAAGCCCGGAATATCACGGCCAGCGGGCCGGTCATCCCCGGAGGCCAACAGTCTCCCGGCAGGCGATGCCTCTGCCGTAAGCGATTGCTGATCTGCAGGCGCGGTGCCCTGTGCGGGAGTGGTAGCAGGAACCACAGCAGGGGTTTCTCTGGAAGGGGGGGCCGTGACTGCCGTCTCCGAGACGGTTTGACGGGGGGTATCACGGAACTGGTCGTTGAAGAGAAGTCCGGAAATCATGACTATGAGCAGTACGGCAGCGGCGGCGGCCCACCGGTAGGGGAACAGCCCCGCAGGCTTTTTCTTTTCGTGGAGGGTGGCCTCTACCCGCTCCCATACCCCGGGGGGAGGTTCGGGGGTGTAGTGTTCCAGCCTGCCCCGGAACAACCCCTCTAACCGATCGTCGTTAATGTCGTTGTTTCTTTTCATATCTCTTCCTTCCTGGTGACCAGGAATTCACTGTATTGACTTTGCAGTTTTGTCCTCAGTATTTCCCGGGCACGTGAGAGGTTTGACCGCGATGCCCCTTCGGTGATTCCCAGTTCCCTGCTGATCTCGGTATGGGAATAGCCTTCCATGACATAGAGGTTGAAGACCATCCGATACCGGGGAGGGAGTTCCTGGATGATCCTGACAAGATCTTCCATGGGCATATTTCCCAAGGCGGCATCTTCGCTGACCGGGGAATCGAGCCGGCGCTCCTCATCGGTCAGTACCAGCTGTTGTTTCTGCCGGTACCTGTTGATCGAGATGTTGACCATGATCCTGCGTACCCAACCTTCAAAAGAACCTTCATGTCTGAAATCCTTCAGCTTCGTAAAAACCGTCACAAAACCGTCATGCAGGTTGTCTTCTGCCTCTTCCTTATCTTTGGCATATCTGAGGCATACCCCGTACATCTGCGGCGCCAACTGACGGTACAGCTTTTCAGGAGCCCGGTGATCCCCTGATTTACAAGCTTCAATTATTTCCCTGAAGTCGTCCAAAACAGCTTCCGATTTACCATTCAAAAGTAAAGATAATTACCGGCGATTATTCTTTACTGACCACTCCAGGTCAAATTACAGGCCGATCATTACACCAATGATTAAAAAGGGGGTCTAAAGGTTGCGTCGAAAAAAAAAGTTTTTACGCAACACTTTTCCCAGAATACCGTCTAAGCATATATAAAGGGGAGTGAGCTTTGAAATGAAGCAATGTAACCATATTTAAAAGCCATGAAGAAAATGACCACATTTCTGATGATTTTTCTGTTGCTGGGAACGGTGATGTCGTGCCAGAAGCAGGAGGAGGGGCCCGAGGGACTGCAGGATCTCCCTTTGAAGTCGGCTGAGTTGATCGATGCCGACAACCAGTTCGGACTGGAGCTTTTCCGGAAGGTGACCGATAAGGCTGAGGCCAATGCCAACACCATGATTTCTCCGTTGAGTATTTCTCTGGCGCTGACGATGACCTATAACGGTGCTGCGGGAGAAACGAAAAGCGAAATGGAGAAAACGATGAAACTCCATGGTCTGACGACCGAAGAGATCAACGCCGCCCACCGCGCGCTGGTCAATGCCCTGCGTTCTGCCGACCCTTCGGTGCAGCTGGAAATCGCCAATGCCATCTATTACGACCAGATGCTCAGGGTCAGGGAGGAATTCGTGACCGTCAACAAGCAGTATTACGATGCGGAGGTCACAGCCCTGAACTTTGCTGACCAGGCGTCGCTGCTGACCATCAACGGATGGGTCAGTGAGAAAACCAGGGGCAAGATCCCCACGATTCTCGAACATCTCGACAGCGACCTGGTGATGATGCTGCTGAACGCCGTCTATTTCAACGGGATATGGAAGACTCCCTTCGACGAAGAGGGGACCCACCTGAGACCTTTCCGTTACGGTAACGGCACTACGGGAGAGGTGGAGACCATGAGCATGGAGGGAGCCCTGGAGTATACCACCAACGATCTTTTCAGTGCGGTCCATTTCCCCTACGGAAAGGAAGGCTTTCGCATGACGGTGATTCTTCCGCATGAGAACCGGAGTACCGGCGAGGTGATCAAGGCCATGGACAGAGACGCCTGGCGCACGTGGATGCAGGGCTTCCGCATGGAGGAGAATGTGGAGGTGAGCCTTCCGCGCTTCAAGTTTGATTGGAAGATGACTTTGAACGACCTGCTCTCCTCGATGGGCATGACTAAGGCCTTTGTGCCCCATGCAGCCGATTTTTCGGGAATGACAGGAAACCGGGATCTTTATATCGGATTTGTGATTCATAAGACCTATGTCGATGTCAATGAGAAGGGAACGGAAGCTGCGGCGGTCACTGCCGTAGGCATGTTTACCACCAGCATGCCTGTCGAGCCTCCCGCGAAGATCCGTTTCACGGTCGACAGGCCTTTCCTTTTCACCATCACCGAGAAGAGCACGGGAGCCATTCTGTTCATCGGGGAGATCAATGCCCCGGCATACAAATAGCCATTATTGAGGGCCATGCCGCCGGAAAATCCTATCTTTGGATTTTCAAACCAGAAGCGCATGAGAAGAGAGATTACCGGAGCCCTTGGTCTGGGTCTTGCCGTTATTATTGTGTTATTGACCACCTGCGGTCATAAGGTCAGGGAGCAGCAAAAGGAAGAGCTGGTGGCCGGAGATGAGGTACAGCATTTTTACCGGTCGCCCGAAATTCCCGACTCTCTCTCTTTCATGGGGGAAAGGGTTCCTCTGGAGAGGTTCGATGTTTTGGAGAACCTGGAGCGGGAGTTGTTGTCGAACTGTTATTTCCATTCACAAACGATCAGGCTTATCAAGCTGGCGCCGCGTTATTTCAGCATCATCGACCCCATTTTGGAAGAGGAGGGGATCCCTGCTGATATGCGTTATTTGGTGGTCGCCGAGAGTTCCCTGAACCCAAAGTCGGTGTCGCCGGCGGGGGCTGCAGGATTGTGGCAGTTTATGAAGGGAACGGCAGAGGAGTACGGATTGGAAGTCAACGGCGAGGTGGATGAGCGTTACCATGCCGAAAAGGCCACTCGTGCCGCCTGCCGCTATCTGAAAAGGAACTACGCCAAATACGGTAGTTGGGCCATGGTCGCCGCCGCCTACAATGCAGGCCCCGGTTCTGTTGACCGTCAGGTGGAAAGACAAAAAATCTCGGGTTATTTTGACCTTCTCATGGCCGAGGAGACCGAGCGCTATGTTTACCGTATCCTGAGTTTCAAGGTCATTCTTGAAGATCCCCTCCGTTATGGTTTTCTGGTCAGCGATGAGGAGAAATACCCCTTGCTGAAGAGCAGGGAAGTGGAGGTTGCGGGTCAGGTGGCCAACCTGACCGATTTTGCCAAAGGGTATGGGATCACTTACAAAACACTCAAGTACTACAATCCATGGCTTCGTGAGAACGTGTTGACCAACAAGGCAGGAAAGCGTTATCTCGTGAAAATTCCTGAGTAACAACCGTTATCTTTGCACGGTTTTTCCGCGGGGGATTTCCCCTGAGGTGATGAACTGGTTTATCATATGTCAGAAACTGAAAACGAGAGGATATCCTCTGAAGAGGAGCAGGTGGTGGTCACTGGGGCCCGGGTGCACAACCTCCGCAATATTGATGTGGAGATACCACGCAACAAGCTTACGGTGGTCACGGGGCTGAGTGGCAGCGGTAAGTCTTCACTGGCCTTCGACACCATCTATGCCGAGGGGCAACGGCGCTATATCGAGACTTTCTCGGCGTATGCCCGTTCTTTTCTGGGAAATATGGAACGCCCCGATGTGGATAAGATCACTGGGTTGAGTCCGGTGATCTCGATTGAGCAGAAGGTGACCAGCCGGAATCCCCGCTCCACAGTGGGCACGGTGACCGAGGTCTACGATTTTCTGAGGCTGCTCTATGCCCGTGCCGGGGAGGCATTCTCCTACGCCACTGGGGAGAAGATGGTGAAATACACCGAAGATCAGATTCTTCAACTCATCAGAGAGAAGTTTGGCGGCCGGAGGATTTATGTTCTGGCCCCCCAGGTGAAGGGTCGTAAGGGCCACTATCGCGAGCTCTTTGAGCAGATCAGGCGTAAAGGTTATCTATGGGCCCGTGTCGATGGGGAGATCACTGAGCTGACCCATGGTTTCAAGGTAGACCGCTATAAAATACATTTCATAGAAACCGTCATTGACAAACTGGTGGTTGACGAAGCTTCTGACCAGCGCCTGAGAGAGAGTGTGAAGACGGCCATGACACAAGGCCATGGGATCATCATGCTTCAGGATCATGCCTCGGGGGAAACCCGATATTACAGCCGCATGCTGATGTGCCCGACGACGGGAATCTCCTATAATGAGCCGGCACCCCACAATTTTTCCTTCAACTCCCCTCAGGGGGCCTGCCATAAATGCAATGGCCTGGGCCGGATTGCCGAAATCGACTTGGACAAGATCATGCCTGACCGGAACATGAGCATCGGGAAGGGGGGGATAGTGCCCCTGGGTCCTCAGAAGAATTCGCTGATATGGTGGCAGATCGCTGCCTTGGGTGAGAAATATGATTTTGACCTGAAGACACCCCTGAAAGAGATATCGGAGGAGGGGCTCGATGCCGTGCTTTACGGCACCAGCGAACGCATACAGCTCAGGAATACTCCCCTGGGGGAGAGCATCAATTATATGATGAGTTACGAGGGGCTGGTGAAATATATCGAAAGCCAAAGGGAGGAGAATCCCTCGCTGAAAGCTCAGAAGTGGGCCAACCAGTTTGTGAAAACCATCGAATGTCCCGAATGCCAGGGGATGCGACTGAAGAAGGAAGCGCTCTGGTTCAGGATCGATGGGTTGAATATTTCGGAGTTGTCGCGCATGGATCTGACCTCTTTGAGTGAGTGGTTTGAGGGATTGGAGGAACGGCTGAGTGACCGTCAGCGTACCATTGCCCGGGATGTGATCAAGGAGATCCGTAACCGGCTGGGATTTATGCTTGACGTGGGCCTCGATTATCTGGCCCTGGACCGTCCGGCAGCCACTCTTTCGGGTGGTGAATCCCAGCGCATCCGCCTGGCTACCCAGATCGGCTCCCAACTGGTCAATGTCCTGTACATTCTCGATGAACCGAGCATCGGACTGCATCACCGTGATAACCTGCGGCTCATCAGGGCCCTGGAAGAGCTCCGTGATACCGGGAATTCCGTGATTGTGGTGGAACACGATAAAGAGATGATGCTCCATGCCGATTATGTCATCGACATGGGACCCTATGCCGGAATTCACGGTGGCGAGGTAGTGGCTGCCGGTACCCCGGCGGAGCTGATGAAATTTGACACCCTGACGACCGACTATCTGGCGGGACGCAGGAAAATTGAGATTCCTGCACAGCGGCGTCCCGGAAACGGAAAATGGCTTCGTCTGTTGGGATGCAAGGGCAACAATCTCCGTTCCGTGAACCTGGAGATCCCCCTGGGAAAAATGATTTGTGTGACCGGGGTTTCGGGAAGCGGGAAATCGACCCTCATCAATGAGACCCTCCATCCGCTGCTGAGCCAGCATTTTTACAATTCCGTGGCCGATCCGTTGCCTTACGAGAGGATAGAAGGGGTGGAGAATGTCGATAAGGTGGTGGAGGTGGACCAATCGCCCATCGGGCGCACTCCTCGTTCCAACCCGGTGACCTACACCGGGGTCTTCTCCGATATCCGTAACCTCTTTACCCTTCTGCCCGAGTCGAAAGTCAGGGCTTACAAACCGGGGCGTTTCTCTTTCAATGTGAAGGGAGGACGCTGTGAAGAGTGCCAGGGTGCCGGTGTGAAGACCATTGAGATGAATTTCCTGCCCGATGTCTATGTCAGGTGTGACAAGTGCAACGGAAAGCGATACAACCGGGAAACGCTGGAAGTACGTTACAAGGGAAAGTCGATTTCCGATGTGCTGGACATGACCATCAGCCAGGGGGTGGAGTTCTTTGAAAGTATCCCCTCTATTTCCCACAAGCTGAAAACCCTTCTGGAAGTGGGGCTGGGATATATCACCCTGGGGCAGGCGTCGACCACTCTTTCGGGAGGGGAGTCACAGCGTGTGAAACTCTCGGCGGAACTTTCGAAACGCGACACAGGGAATACCCTTTATATCCTTGATGAGCCCACCACCGGACTCCATTTTGAGGATATCAGGGTTTTGCTCGAGGTCATTGGTAAGCTCGTAAACAAGGGGAATACGGTGATTGTGATCGAGCACAACATGGATGTGATCAAGGCAGCCGACCATATCATCGACCTGGGACCCGAAGGGGGCAGGGGTGGGGGAAGAATCCTCTGCTGCGGAACCCCTGAAGAGGTCGCCATGCATGAAGACTCCCACACGGCCCGTTTCCTCAGGGAAGAGCTTTTGGGCATTAAAGAGCCGTGACGGTGCGCCTGGTCCTGACAGGCCCGCTCTCTCAGGGCAGAACAAACAGGAAATGAATGAGTACCCACCATAGATGAAAAAGGTGCCCGGCGACAATCCGGGAGGTCATTAAGGAGTTTTAAACATAAATGTGAGTGTGATGAGTAGTGAAGTGAAGAGTGTAGAGATTATATGCAAGAACAACAACAGCCGTTGTCTTTATCCCCTGGGGACCACCCTGGATGAGATTGCCCGTGATCAGAAAATAGAGCTCCGCACGCCGGTTTGTGGGGCCCTGGTCAATAACAAACTGAAGGAGCTTTCTTTTACCGTGGTGAAGTCCAAGTCGGTGGAATTTATCGACCTTATGCATCCCGATGGCCGCAGGATGTACATCCGCACCCTGCTTTTCGTGATGTATGCGGCAGTACGGGAGATGTTTCCCGAAGCGGGCCTTGATGTGGAGCACGGGATATCGAACGGTTACTATGCCGAATTGCGGGGTTTGGACAGGCCACTGAACGCATCGGATGTTTATGCCATTCAGCAGGAGATGCAGAATATCATCAACCGCGATCTCCCCCTGGAAAAGAGAGGCCTTCCCACAGAAGAAGCCGTGGAGATCTTGTCCCGTCAGGGACTGCACCACAAATCACAACTGTTCAGCCAGCAGGGGACCCTTTACTGCTATCTCTATTTCATGAATGGCCTGGCCAACTATTTTTACGGTCATCTGCTTCCATCAACGGGAATGCTCACCAATTTCGGACTGGAGCTCTATTATGACGGGATTTTGCTCAGGGTTCCCCGTCCCGACGATATGAAGGTTCTTCAGGATGCAGATAAGCAGGATAAGCTCTTTGGGGTTTTCCAGCAGCACAAGGACTGGGCGGAGATTCTCAACGTGTCGACGATAGCAGATCTTAATGCCATGATAATCAATGGGAAAGGAGGAGATATCATCAAGATCTCGGAAGCCCTGCATGAGAAGAGGGTGGCTGAAATCGCCAACATGATCAGCCAGAAGCGTGATCAGGTGAAGATTGTTCTGGTAGCGGGTCCGTCATCATCGGGCAAGACCACGTTCAGCAAAAGGCTGGGTGTTCAGTTAGCCGTGAATGGTTTGAAACCCAGAATGATATCGGTAGATGATTATTTTGTTAACAGGGAGAATACTCCGCTCGATGTAAATGGGAACCATGATTACGAGGCTCTGGAAGCTATTGATGTGGAGTTTCTGAACCAGCAGCTTCTGGAGCTACTCGATGGCAGGGAGGTAGAGCTTCCGCGCTTTGACTTTCACACGGGGAAACGGTTTTTTAATAACCACCGCCTGTTGTTGGGAGAGGGGGAGATCCTGATCATTGAGGGGATCCATTGCATGAATCCGCGGATGCTGCCCCGGATTGCTCCTGCGACCACCTTCAAAGTATTCATATCGGCGCTCACGCAGGTTTCCGTAGATGAGCAGACCCATATATCGACCTCCGACAACCGGCTGATCCGCCGCATGATCAGGGATAGCAAATACCGGGGTTATTCCGCGCAGGAGACCATCAGGAGATGGCCGTTGGTGCGCAAGGGGGAGGAAAAGAATATCTTTCCGTTCCAGGAGAATGCCGATGTGATGTTTAATTCGGCGACCCTCTATGAATTGGCGGTACTGAAGAAATATGCGGATCCCCTGTTACAGAGTGTCACAGAGAACCAGGAGGAGTACAGCGAATCGACGCGGCTTCTCAAGTTTTTGTTTTATTTCAGGCAGCTTGATGAGGCGGAGATTCCTCCCACGTCGTTATTGAGGGAGTTCCTGGGAGGGAGCAGCTTCGTTTACTAAACCACATGCATGAATCCGCGGCTGTTTTTCAAGGGAAGGCGGAACCAGAAGCGTGATCCTTTTCCGGGTCGGGAGTCGACGGTGAGTTCTCCGCCCAGGATGGCGGCCAGATGCTGTGCGATGGGAAGTCCCAGTCCAGGGCCGCTCCGGTTGGCGAGGCGGTCGGCCTCGATGACATAAAAGCGCAGGAAAATATTCTCCAGTTCGGTGTCGGGGATTCCCGGACCGGTGTCTTTGACGTAAAATTCCACATAGTTTCCGGAAGTGGGGAGATATCCGAAGGTGATGTCTCCTTCGCGGGTAAACTTAATCGCGTTGTCGAGGAGGCGGATGAGGATTTCCCTGAGCAGGGTGCCGTCGGTTTCGAAGCCCACTTCATCGCTTCTGATATTGGTTTCGAGGATCAGGCGCAGGTCGCGGTGGTCGGGAAGCTGGGTCTGGAAGTGTTGGTTCAGATCGCGCAGCAGCCTGTGGAGGTTGACAAATTCGTAACTGACCTCGAGGGTGTTGGTTTCGATTTTAGAGAGCTGGATGGTATTGTCGATCATGCGCATCAGGATATTTCCCTGAAGCTGTACATCCTCAATGAATTCTTCGCGTTCTCCGGGGCGGAGGTCCGGTTCTGCCAACATTCTGGTGAAGTTCATGATGGCATTCATAGGGGTCCTGATGTCGTGTGAGAGGTTGGCCAGGAAGCGTGATTTCAGGGCCGAGGCATCTTCGGCACGGGCCTTGGCCAGTTCCAGTTCGAATTCCGCCTTTTTCCGGCGGGTGATATCCCTGGCGATAGATATGACGCTGTTGCTGTTGAGGCGGGCAATCCGCATCTCATAAAAAAGCGCGTTGCTTTTGGCGTCGAGGGTGTATTCAATGGATTCTATGGAATCGGTGTCGATGGTTTTGAGGATGCAGGAGTGTATTTTTTCGGCCATTTCCCGGGAAAAACCAACACTGTAAATGGTGTTGCCGATCACTTCCGATGTTTCGGGGTAGAATTTCTCCTGGTCTTTAAAGACAACATCCTGGTAGATACCGTCGCGGTCGATGACGAAGAAGATATCGGGGATGGCTTCCAGGAGGGCCAGGTAGCGGGCCCGGGATTCCTGGAGGGATGAGATCATCCTTTTTTCCCGTGTGATATCATAAAAAAGGGCATGGCAGAGATTTTTACTGGTCCACACGGCGTGCAGGTTAAACCAGCGGTCGAGGCGGGAGGAGAAAAATTCGGTCTGTTGGCGTGAGTTGAGGATGAAAATATCGTTCCAGTTGGTATCGCTCATGAAGACCAGGTTGAAGAAGAGGTTGAGTTCCTGATCGCGGGCTTCCCGGGAAGTGACCTTAAGGAGTGATTCGAAAGCCAGGTTGATGCGGTCAATTTCCAGGCGTGTGATATTGCCATCCTGGTCGCGCTGAGCCCTTATCTGAGCCACCGGGCGGGGAAGGTTCCTGAAGGTCTCCCGGAAGTCCCTTTCGAGTTCCTCTTTTTCTTCTTTGATTTCAGTAGTATACCGGTCGAAATTGTGCCTGATCAGCGAAATGACGCCGAAGGCCAGGGAGAAGAGGAGAAAGGGATTTCTTACTAATTCGCGGGTGGGGTCGAAAATTTCAGTCAGTGTGTTGGCCTCGATGGTATGGAGCAAGAGGATGCCCATCGCCAGAAGATAGTAAACCAGGTAGCGGAGTGAGAGGGATGAAAAGGCAAAGAGATAAACCATGCCGGCGATCACCCACCAGAAAGCTCGGTCGAGTGTTTCGGAGGGAGTGGCATTGTTGCTGAAGTCAGAGAGGTAGTAGAAATAGATCAGCAGGGGAATGAAAAAGACCATATTAAGGGCAGCTTCCTGGTGTTTCCTGACCAGAAAAAACCAGGCCGAGGCAAACATCAGCAGGGTTCCCGTTTCGGCGACCAGTGAGGCCAGGTCCCTCCGGAAGAATTCTCTGTACACCAACAGAAGCAGCGACACCGCCATTCCGGTCATGAGAAAAATGGTCAGATAGTCAAGCATCTGCTTTTCCCATCGTGTTTTTTCCCCGGGAGGAGATAAGCTATCGAGGTATTTCTTTAACCAGGTCAATCTTGTATATAATTACGAGGATGTTTAGCAGATGGTTTTGCAGGGTAAAAATAAATCAAAAGAATATGAAATCAATACGGGGAGGCTGATTAATCTTGCGGAAGCGGAGTTATGAACCAGACAACCTGACTTTTGTTATTATTTTGGCGGTGAAGAAAGTGTAGATTTGCGGGAGAGACATTAAAATGTTATCATTCAAAAATATAGATTATGAGTAAAGGATTTTTCAATGTTCCGGTGACGGTGAATGAGCCGATATTAGGTTATGCTCCAGGGAGTGCTGAGCGCAGGGAGTTGCAGGAAGCCCTGCGTGAGTTCAGGGGCAAAGAGGTGGAATTGCCCATGGTGATCGGGGGAAAGGAAGTAAAAACGGGGAAGATGGAGAGGATGTTTCCCCCGCATGAGATAGCGCACACGTTGGGGTATTATCATCAGGGGGATGCCACGCATGTGCGCATGGCCATAGATGCAGCGTTGGCGGCGCGGGAGGCGTGGTCGGCTCTTTCCTGGCAGCACAGGGCGTCGGTATTTCTGAAGGCTGCCGATTTATTGGCAGGGCCTTACCGTGCCCGCATGAATGCGGCTACCATGCTGGGGCAGTCCAAGAATGCCTTCCAGGCGGAGATTGATGCGGCCTGTGAGCTGGCTGATTTTTTCCGCTTCGGGGTACGTGAAATGACCAGGATTTACCAGATGCAGCCCGAGTCGGCGCGCACCATTTGGAACTACAATGAATTCAGGCCCCTCGAGGGGTTTGTTTATGCCCTGACCCCCTTTAACTTCACCTCCATTGCCGGAAATCTCCCTGCTGCCCCTGCCCTGATGGGTAACGTGGTGGTGTGGAAACCCTCGAAAAGCGCGGTCTATTCTGCCGGCGTGATCATGGATATTTTCCGGGAAGCGGGGGTTCCCGACGGAGTGATTAACCTGGTTTTTGTGTCGGGACCGGTGGGTGCTGATGTGGTCTTGTCGCATCCCGATTTTGCGGGGATTCATTTCACAGGGTCGACAGGGGTCTTCCAGTCGGTATGGAAAAAGATCGGCGAGAACATTTATAAATATAAGTCCTATCCCCGTATCGTGGGAGAAACCGGTGGCAAGGATTTCATCTTTGCCGATGCCACAGCCGACCGGCAGGCGTTGGCCGTGGCCATGGTCAGGGGGGCCTTTGAATACCAGGGACAGAAGTGTTCGGCGGCTTCGCGCGCCTATATCCCGGCAAGCATATGGCCCGACATCAGGGAGAGGGTGGGGAATATGCTCGCCACGGTGAAAATGGGAGCTCCCGAAGATTTTACCAATTTTGTGAATGCCGTGATTGACGAAAGTTCCTTCGACAAGCTGTGCGGGTTTATCCGTCGTGCTGAAACCGACCCGGATGCAGAAGTGATTTTTGGCGGCAAATGTGACAAGTCGGTGGGCTATTTCATTGAGCCCACGGTAATACAGGCTTTCAAACCCGACTATGTCACCATGGAGGAGGAGCTGTTCGGACCGGTATTGACCGTTTACGTATATGAGGATGAGAAGCTTGACGAAACCCTTGATCTCCTCGACCGTACGTCGATGTATGCGTTAACAGGCGCTGTCTTCTCACAGAACAGGTATAATATCGAAAAATATGCCCATCGTTTACAGAACGCCGCCGGCAACTTTTATATCAACGACAAGCCGACAGGCGCGGTGGTGGGCCAACAGCCGTTCGGAGGGGCCCGGGGATCGGGAACCAACGACAAGGCCGGATCTCTCTTCAATATGTTGAGATGGGTGAATATCCGCACCATTAAGGAGAATTTTAACCCTCCCCATGGATATCTTTATCCTAATTTTGCCCCCGATAAAGAATAGGACGTATCTTTTTTTCGTAACTTGGCAACAGAAATAAAGAGTCGCATGAAGCCTATTTCCGGGAAAGTAAGAAACAGTAAGTTGCTGAGAAACAAGTTTGTGATTGCACTTGTTCTCTTCCTGCTCTGGATTACTTTTTTTGATCAGAACAATCTGGTGCAGCACCGCAGGAACAAGCAACGGCTGAAATCCCTGAAGGAGCAACAGGATTATTACAAAGTGAAGATCGAGGAAGACCATCTTAAAATGGAGGAGCTTCGTTCAGGGGAAGGTAACCTTGAGAAATATGCCCGTGAGCAGTTTAATATGACACGGTCCGACGAAGATCTCTTCCTGGTTGTGGAGAAGTAGTCTTCGCTGGGTTCAGCATCCTGAAGGGGCCGGCAACCTGTGTAGAGCAGGGTGCCGGCCCCTGATTATTAAATTTCCCTTAACCCCATAATTCCGGGGGACTGGTTATTGCCGGGTCCGTTATTTTCTTTATATTAGGGGTTGAAAGAACGCAAGAGTGAACTTCGATCCTGACATATTTAAGATCCAGAGCAACAATGTGGTTCCGCGGAAGGGGCGGGTGCTGATTTCGGAGCCTTTTCTTCCGGGGAATTTCTTTAACCGTGCGGTCATATTGTTGGTGGCACACAGCAGGAAAGGGAGTGTGGGGTTCATTCTGAACAAAAAGGCAGAACTTCAGATTCAGGGGTATATATCGGGGTTTGAAGAATTTGAGGCTGATGTTTTCATGGGCGGACCTGTTTCCACCGATTCCATTTATTTTATTCACAGGCGTGCCGACCTGATTCCCGGGAGCATACATGTGCTCGACGATATACACTGGGGGGGTGATTTCAACGAGCTGAAGAGGCTGATCAATCTGGGGATCATCACCCGGGGTGAGATTCGCTTTTTTCTGGGCTATTCGGGGTGGGAGGCCGGTCAGCTCGAGCGTGAGATCAGGGAGAATTCCTGGCTGGTCAACGATGTAGACAGCAATCTGGTCATGGAAGAACTGGGAGCCGAAGCCTGGGCCCAGTTTGTCAGAAAAGTGGGCGAGCGTTACTCCATGTGGGAGAATTTCCCCGAAAATCCTTCCCTCAACTGATACCGGTCAGATGTCGCCCGGGAAACTGCTTTTGAGGAACTGTTTCCAGATCAGGGTAGTTTGGGTTTTTACGAACCGTTTATCTTCTATGCCGGTGATCCACCGGAAACCACATTCTTCAGAAAGAGTAAAGATTTCGTCGCATTCCAAGAGCCGGGAAAGGGGGAGGTTTTCTGTTTCATCCACCTGAAAGCCTGTCATTCCGGCTGCGCGCAGCAAAAAATCATGGTATAGGGTGCGCCGGCAACCTGTGGCCGCAGACGGGGTGACCAGGCTGTTTTTTCTGATGCCGAAGAGGGTCGCATCGGCGGCATCGGTGACTGCTCCTTTTTCATTCAGGAATAGGGGAATGACAGGTTTGTCGTTCCTGTAAACTTCGGCATTCCGGAGGAGATCGGGGGTGAGGGGAAACCCGGCCAGGGGATTTCCTGATAATTTTACAAAGGGGGAGATGATGGCAGGAGTGCCCTCCTGGTTGAAGGGGAAGCGTCTGTCAGGGAATGGAACCACGTCGGCCGAGAAGCTGTTTTTCTTCCGGGAGAGGTGAAAGGTGGCCTTTACCCATCCCCCCATGAAGGCTTTGTTTTTGTTGACAAGCCTGCGGCATAGCCTCAGGATTTCATGGTGAGGCGGAAATTCCCCGGGCCATGGTCTGCCAAAAAAGCGGAGGAGGTTTTCAAACCTCTGCATATGGAGGTTGAAAAAGGGAATTTCCCCGTTGGCGAACCACATGGCTTCCGTAACAGAGAGGTCTTGCCCCAGGGTACTTTCCTGAAATCCGGGATCAGAAGAGCGGACGATACTTCCCTGGCGTATGTAAAATTCCTGGTTCTTCATGATCAGGTCAGCCGTAGCAATTGGTCAATGAAATGGCTGAAGAGCCCGGGTTTCAGGAGTGCAGGAAAGAAAAATCCGAAAAGTGCCCCCAGGAGATGGGAGTCGTGGGCGATATTGTCGGACCCCCGTTTCCCCATAATCCAGGAGTAGACCAGATATCCACCAGCGAAGAGGATGCCGGGAATGGGAAGGATGCCGAAAAAGTAAAGTTTTTCCCAGGGGTTGAAGAAGATGAAGGCGAAGAGGACTGCGGAGACTGCCCCGGAGGCGCCGATGGCATTGTAATAGTAGTTATTGCGGTGTTGGAAGAGGGAGTAGAGGTTGGAAGCCAGGATTCCGCCGATATACAGCATGAGGAAATAAAGGGTGGCCTTGTTTCCAAAGATAAGGGCGAGGTAAGATTCTACGGCGTGGCCGAAAAAGTAGAGCACCAGCATGTTAACGAAGAGGTGGGTCCAGGAGGCGTGTACCAGGGCATGGCTGACCAGGCGGTAATACTCCCTGCCGTGGATAATGCGGGCAGCGTTGAATTGCAGTTTTTCCAGGAGGTTATGGTCCCGGAAGGCGATCCAGGAGACCAGGGCGGTAATGGCGATGATGATCCAGGTCACCATATCAGTGGAGAATTTTATACACCATTTCTTTCAGTAGATCCCCTTGGGCAACGCCCCCTGAGGTTCCCACGCCTTTGCTTTTCATGTCGAATTCCCTCAGGATGCCAAAGATCTCGAATAGCTTTGTCTTCCCAAACCGGCGGGCGGCAGCGATATATCCCTTCACGATATAAGGGTGAACCCCCAGGGCGCTGGCTACCGATTTTTCCGATTGGTCGGGGAGAAAGTGGTATTTGAAGAGTTTGGAGAAATAGGAAAAGAGGGTTCCCATGATGGGGGGGAGGGGGTTTGCATTTGGATTAGCCCCGAAATGGCCGGCGATTCTGTAGGCTTTCAGGATGTTTCCGCTTCCCAGGGCCTCGGAGAATTCGAAGGCATTATATTCCTTGCTGATTCCGATATTTTTCTCCACGTCGTCAGGAGTGATGCGGTTGCCTGGAGCCACCACCAGGAAGAGCTTGTTGAGTTCATTGACGATTTTGCTCAGGTCGGTTCCCAGGAAGTCGGTAAGCATCTGAGAGGCCTGGGGGGTGATGGAATATCCACGTGATTTCAGGTAGTTATCGACCCAGGTGGGGACCTGGTAGTCACGCAGTTTTTTGGTTTCCAGGAAGATGGATTTGCTCTGGATCTCCTTTCCTTCCGAAGAGCGGCCATCGGGTTTGGCATATTTGTAGTTGATGACCAGAATGGTGCTTTTCATGGGGGCTTTCAGGTAGTCGGCCAGGGGTTTGAGTTTCTTCCAGGACTGGGCTTCCTTGACAATGATAACCTGGTGGTTGGCCATCATGGGGAATCGCCTGGCCGCTTCCAGAACCGCGGAAAGCTCAGTGTCCCTGCCGTAGTAAATGGTTTGGTTGAAACTCTTTTCGGCTTCTGAGAGCACCTCTTTTTCAATATAGTCGGAGATGATGTCGGTGTAATAGGGTTCTTCTCCGCACAGGAAATAGACGGGGTGGTATATTTTATTCTTGAGATTACCGAGAATCTGGTCGTAGTCCATGTCAGAATTTGAGGTGTTTGACCGATTGTCCGTTGTTTTTGATTTCGAGGAGCGATTCGATGCCCACGTTGAGGTGGTTTTCGACGAACAGGGTGGTCACTTTCTGGTCGCTGGCTTCTGTTTTTACGCCCGTGGAGATCATGGGTTGGTCGGAGACCAGAAGGAGGGCGCCTGAGGGAATGGAGTTGGCGAAACCGACGACGAAAATGGTGGCTGTTTCCATGTCGATGGCCATGGCGCGTGTTTTTTCGAGATATTTTTTAAATCTTTCATCCCACTCCCATACCCTTTTGTTGGTGGTAAAAACCGTGCCGGTCCAGTAGTCGAGTCCTTTTTCGCGGATGACATGGGAGACGGCTCTTTGGAGGTTAAAGGCTGGCAGTGCGGGGATTTCCGGGGGCAGGTAGTCGTTGGAGGTTCCGTCGCTGCGAATGGCGGCAATGGGCAGGATGAGGTCGCCCAGCTTGTTCTTGGACTTCAGACCTCCGCATTTTCCCAGGAATAGCACAGCCTTGGGCGAGATGGCACTGAGCAGGTCCATGACGGTGGCGGCATTGGGACTTCCCATGCCGAAGTTGATGATGGTCATTCCCTCGGCAGTGGCACTGGGCATATTCTTTTTTTCTCCGAGCACCGGTACCCCGAAGCGCTGGGCGAACATTTCGACATACAGCTGAAAATTGGTCAGCAGGATATGCTGCCCGAACTCCTCAAGGGCCAGCCCTGTATAACGGGGCAACCAATTGGCCACAATTTCTTCTTTTGTCTTCATATCTCAGACTTCTGGGAAAATATGGTTATTTTCGTTCTGCCTATGTCCTGACAAAAATAGTAATTTGGCATGGGTAACAATGCAAAAACTGCAATTACCTGAATATAGTTTCCGTATGCGGAAGAAGGATACCGGGAGTCTGATTTTTGATGAATTCAGGCACCGGTGGGTGGCGCTGACTCCTGAGGAGTGGGTCAGGCAGCACTTTCTGAAGTATCTTTCCGCCGAAAAACGATGTCCCCGTTCTCTGATGGCGGTCGAGAAGAAAGTGTTGATCAACGGGCTTTCCCAGCGGTTTGATCTGTTGGTTTTTAGCCGGAAGGGGGACCCGCTGATGGTCGCTGAATTCAAGGCGCCCACCGTGAGAATCAACCAGGCGGTTTTTGACCAGGCCGTGCGTTACAATTCTGCCTTACGGGCGCCTTATTTTCTGATATCCAATGGGATGGATCACTTCATATGCCAGGTCGATTACCAGAACCACCAAACCACCTATATCCGTGAAATCCCCACTTTCGCAGAAATGACCAGCGGAAGGGACCCCGGAAGTGCTGACCATGGCGAACCCGGGCGTTGAAATGCTTATCGGGCAGGATGATTCCCCATAGCCTGACTATTCATCCTCTTCCTCCTCTTTACCATTGGAGGGTTGTTCGTTAACCAGTGAAGCATACCAGTCGGGAACAAAGGTCTGTTCGGAAATGGGCGGCCGCACGTAGCCTCCTTGTTTGGGCCTCGGGCCCAGTTCAAGAAGGGGAAGTTCCACGTCCTTATATGGGATGAGTGACAGCAGATGCCTGATACTATTGAGCTGGGCCCTCCGCTTATCGTCGCTTTCCACCACATACCAGGGGGTTTGCTTGGTATCGGTATAGGCGAACATTTCATCCTTGGCTTTGGAATATTCTACCCATTTCTCCCGTGAAATCACATCCATCGGACTGAATTTCCATCTCTTTGTAGGATCGGTAATTCTGTTTCTGAACCTTTTTTCCTGTTCTTCTTCGCTCACCGAAAACCAGTATTTGATGATGATGATGCCCGAGCGCATCAGCATTCTTTCAAAGGATGGGCATGAGCGCAGAAACTCCCAGTACTCCTCTTCGGTGCAGAATCCCATGACCTTTTCCACCCCGGCGCGGTTGTACCAGCTCCGGTCGAAGAGTACAATTTCCCCTGCTGCCGGAAGGTGAGGAACATAACGCTGAAAATACCATTGTGTTTTTTCCCGTTCCGTGGGAACCCCCAGGGCCACCACCCGGCAGATCCTGGGATTCAGCGGTTCCGCGATCTTCTTGATCACTCCCCCTTTCCCGGCGGCATCCCTCCCTTCGAAGAGGATGACCACTTTGAGCTTTTCACTCTTTATCCAGTTCTGGAGTTTTACCAGTTCTATGAAAAGATCCTTAATTTCACTTTCGTAAAATTCTTTTTTGAGTTTGCCCGATTTGGTCAGTTTTTTCTTTCCCATGGTCCAGGTTTTTAATTGTTTGAAGTTACAGATCTGCGCGATAAAAAACAAGACCCCGGGATAAATCATGAGGCCTGATTGTAACAAAACAGAGAGGAAGCCGACATATAGGGTTAATTCGGGGCTGCATCTTTCGGCTTCGCGAAAAAAGGCGTATATTGCATCATTCTGAACCAAAAAACTTACGACCATGTCTGACTGGTGGCTTACCCTAACCATTGCCCAGAAGATTTTCTGGTGCATCGCTATTCCCTTTTCCCTTCTGTTCCTGGTACAGACGATCCTGACTTTTACCGGTCTGGGTGCTGATGATATTGATGCCTCAGGCGACAGTGATGCCCTGGTGCACGGGGATACAGGAATTGATTTTCAATTTCTTACCCTGAAGAACCTGATTGCTTTCTTCACGATTTTTGGGTGGACCGGGGTGGTTTGCCTGGGGTCGGGAATGCAGTTGTTTCCAACGGTGGCGATTGCTTTTTTGGCCGGACTGGTCATGATGGTGATTATGGCCTCCCTGATTTATGGTATGGGGAAGCTGAGCGATGACGGTACCCTGAAGATCAAAAATGCCATCGGGAAGTCGGGGACCGTTTACCTGCCGATACCGCCCAAAAGAGGGGGCACCGGACAGGTGCAGATCAAGGTACAGGGATTGCAGACCCTCGATGCCATGACCGACGACCTTACTGGTTTTAGTACCGGACAGGTGGTGGAGGTCATCGAAGTGCTGAAGGGCGATATTCTGCTGGTCAGGTAAAAAGTCTTAAGTCATTCATCTTAAGTCTTAGATGTCAGAATATCAGAAGTCTGGAGTCTCCGAATCTAAAATCCAAAATCTTATAATCTAAGATCAATCATCTGAAATCTTTAATCTTTTTGTCATGGGACAGTATGTAATTTTCATTGTATCGATTGCGGTATTTTTCGTGTTTATCCTGATTGTTTCGTTTTTCAGGAGGTATAAAAGGTGTCCGTCGGACCGTATCCTGGTGGTTTACGGGAAGGTGGGCAAGAGTGGCGATGCCGAGTCGCGTTCGGCGAAGTGCATCCATGGGGGAGCCGCTTTTATCTGGCCGGTCATTCAGGACTATTCCTTTCTCGATCTGACACCCTTTTCGATTGAGATCAACCTGACCAGTGCCCTGAGTAAGCAGAATATCAGGGTGGATGTGCCCTCGCGGTTTACGGTCGGCATTTCGACAGAGGAAGGGATCATGACCAATGCGGCCGAGCGGTTGCTGGGGTTGTCGATCACCGACATCAGCAATTTGGCCAAGGACATCATTTTCGGACAGTTGAGGCTGGTGGTGGCCACCATGGATATTGAGGAGATCAACAGCAACCGCGACAAGTTTCTGGCGGCGGTTTCCTCGAATGTGGAGGCGGAACTGAAGAAAATCGGTCTGAAGCTGATCAACGTCAATGTGACGGATATCAACGACGAGTCGGGGTATATCGAGGCATTGGGAAAAGAGGCTGCTGCCAAGGCGATCAACGATGCCAAGATCAGCGTGTCGCAGAAGAACCGTGATGGTTCCATCGGGGAGGCCGAGGCGATGAAGGAACAGCGCGTGGAAGTAGCCCGGGCCAATGCCACTGCCGTGGAAGGAGAGAATACCGCCAAGATCACCATGGCCAATTCAAATGCCGACCGGCGGCAGAAAGAGGCTGAAGCGGAACGGCTGGCGGTGGCTGCTGAAAAGGTGACCCAGGCCAAGGCGCTGGAAGAGGCCTATGCGGCTGAGAAGAATGCTGAAATCGTGCGTGCCGTGCGTGACAAGGCCAGTCAGCAGGCCGACATCATCATCCCTGCCGAGATCGACAAAACCAGGATTGAAATTGCCGCCGAGGCAGTAGCCGAGCAAACACGCCGTCAGGCCAAGGGTGAAGCCGATGCCATTTTCCTGAAGATGGAGGCCGAAGCCAAGGGGATCTTTGAGATTCTGAGCAAGCAGGCCGAGGGTTACCAGAAGCTGATGAAGGCCGCGGGCGACGATTCCCGCAGTGCCGTCATGCTGATGATCGCCGACAAACTGCCCGAACTGGTCAAGACCCAGGTCGAAGCCATCAAAAACCTGAAGATCGACAAGATCACCGTGTGGGATACCATGGGGTCAGGTAAGGATGGTAAATCACCCGCCACTGCCAACTTCCTCTCCGGAATGCTGGGATCCATTCCTCCCTTTGAGGAACTCTTCAAAATGGCAGGTCTAGAACTTCCCGATTACCTGAAAGGCAAAAAGGTGGAAGATGCGGAAGTCATGGAGCCTGATAAACCAAAGAATTAGGGACTGAGGGACTGAGAGTCTGAGGAACTGAGGGACTGAAGGGACTGAGAGACTGAGGAACTGAGAGTCTGAGGAACTGAAGGGACTGAATGTTTACGAGAATAATACAAAGGGCACAATGATTATATCACTGTGCCCTTTGTGCATTTATGGTGTCGTTGT
>CAZMMX010000010.1:80124-84501 GCA_964567485.1 uncultured Prolixibacteraceae bacterium
CAAAGGGCACAATGATTATATCACTGTGCCCTTTGTGCATTTATGGTGTCGTTGTGGCTAACTGAGTATTCGCTCCATCGTCACAATTTCATGGTTTCCAGTGCTTTGCCGGCGGCTTCGAGGGTGGGTTCGATGCTGATTTCGCGGCCCACGGCCCCTTTCATCCAGAGCTGGGGAACGATGCGTCCCTGCACCAACATGCGGGTGATTTCTGCAGCGAGGTTTTTTCCGGTGACCTGCTGTTCTACCTGGAAGTCGATGAGGTGGCCCACCGGATAGTTGGAGAGGTAGAGCGGATTGTCAATCATATGGGAATAGATGGCCAGCAGAGGCTCATCATTGCCGCCCAGGACTCCTGCGTAATATTTGTTCCACACCTCTTTAGCGGCGGAGATGACGGCCTCCTTTAATTGGGCGGGGGTGGCATCCGGGTTGTTGTAGAGCCATTTCCACACCTGCATGTCGACCAGGGAGACGCCCATGATCTCATAGCAGGCCCAGAAGTTATCGAGGGCCATCAGGTGATCCTTGAGGGGGTCGTTGGCCTTGATGCCCAGGAGGTCGAGGTCGCGTTTCTGGAAGAGGAAAGCCACGGCTTCGGTAAAGGCGGTATTGGGCACGCCGTTGAGCATCCAGTGGTCGATGTCGTTCATGGTGATGGTCTGTTCCACGCAGTGGCCGAATTCGTGGACGGCGATGTTATAGCCTTTATAGTCCATACCGCCGGCTCCTACGCGGGTGCGCAGGTGGGCGATGTCGTTGCGCATGTTGGCACCCCAGGCATGGCCGGCACCCCGCGAGGCATCCACGGTGATGAGGGCGCTGATACGTTGGGCATCGGCGGGCGACCACCCCAATTTCTGCATGATCACGGGAAGGTCTTTCTTCACCGCTTCGGTGTCAGGGTACTTTTGCGTGGTGAGTGTGGTGAGCTGTTCTTCGGGAATCCCTCCCGCCGCCTTGAATCCGTTGTACCAGATGTCGAAGGGCTCCAGGGGGCGTCCCAGCCGCTGACTGATTAGCGCGGCCACCTCCTTCACCAGGGGTGAGGAGACGAATTCGGTGAACAGCCGCTCCACATCTTCCTGTGGAATTTCCATCCCTTCCTCGAAAGCTCTGCTGATATAGGTGGGGAAGTGGGGAGTGTAGGCGTCGATGCCCTTCATGGCGTGGAAATTGGCCAGGAGCACCTCATAGCGCTTGTCGGGTTCCGGGGTTGCGGCGACTTCACTACCGCCGTTGAAGATCTTGTTGCCGTAAGGATCCCAGGTGACGCTGTCCTTGTTGATCACCTGCTGCGGAATCGACTGGTCGATGATGCGCTGCATCACCCGGTAGATCATGCGCTGTTTGGCGAGGCCGTTTTCGGCGGCATAGTCCGATTTGAGTTCGTCACGCAATCCCCAGTGGGTGATCAGCTTCAGTCTGGCGGGAAAGAGCGTTGTTCCGGCGGAATCGACCAGGTTTCCCATGTAAATGTTGTAATCAGAAATGTAGGTGTCGGCAGCCGTCAGGGTCTGGGAGACGTTCTGGATGATATCGGCAGGTACCCGTGAGGTGAAACGGTCGCCCATGCGGGCATAGGCCCATTCCAGACGGCTCCAGGTCGCCCCCAGTTCCGTCTTTTCCTTCAGGGAATAGAAGGGAAAATTGAGGGCTGTCAGGAAGGCGATTTTGTTGGCGAAAAAGTCGTCGGTGAGGTGGGCCGAGGGGTCATAGCCTCCGAACATCAGGTCGACGGGACCGGGATCGGGACCATCGAGTTGCAGGGGTTCTTTCAGCAGGACATCCATCTTGTGGAAATAGCCGCTGAAGATCTCCAGGTTGCGTTCCAGTTTCCGGAAAAGCTGTTCCTGTGGGGTTCCCCCGGCGACGAAGTTTTCGGTGCAGAATTTCTCAAAATCGGCGGCGGTGCCGTCGGTTTCGCGCCACAGGGAGGCGACCTGGCTGACCCCCCGGTGAATCCGCAGGGAGTCGGCAGCGGCATGTTTTTCTGCCAGAAGTTTCACGGCATTGCTGACCGAAGTTGCGTCAATGCTCATAGCGACCGGTTCCGAAGCCGGCTGTTTCGGGGTGGGTGTGCAACTGCTCATGATGACAGCCATGGTTATTAAAACGATTAAATTACGCATAACAGGTTGATTTAAATAGCTGTTCAAAGGTAAGGGAAATGAAAAAACAAAGGATGACAGAATTCAGGGATAACGGGAAATAATTTGGAAAAGGAAAAAAGAAAGTCAGTCCTGAAATTAATCCGCCAGATTTACCCACATCAGCCCCTGATTAAATAACATGATGAACATGCTATACAAGAGGAATAAACAATAATAAATCAGAAATCAGGAAATTTTGACTGGTTTCTGTCAGATGGGGAAACACCAGGCTGTGAATCAGAGCAGGGGGTAGAGTATGGCGAAGAAGTGGAGTGTACTGCCTCCGAGGACGAAGAGATGCCAGATGCCGTGACCAAAGGGAAGGCTCCGCCAGGCGTAGAAGATGACCCCGATGCTGTATGAGAGGCCTCCGGCCAGAAGGAGAATCAGGCTGACCTGCGGCATATTCAGGATGACGCTTTTCAGGATGAAGACAAACATCCAGCCCATGATGAGATAGATGGCGACCATCAGTTTCCGGAACCTGTAGAGGTAAATGCTCCGGATCACCATGCCGGTGAGGGCTACGCCCCAGATGATGCCGAACATGACCCACCCCAGGGTTCCCCTGATGGTGGTCAGCAGGATCGGGGTGTAGGTGCCGGCAATCAGCAGGAAAATGGCGGCGTGGTCGAAACGGGCAAAGAGCTCCTTCAGCTCCTTACGGGTGAAACTGTGGTAAAGGGTCGATGCTGTGTAACAGGCCACAAGGGACGCTCCGAAAATCGAAAAGCTGACAATGTGCCAGCCATTTCCCCTTTGGGCGGCGAAAACGACAAGGATGACCAGTGCGGCTATGCTCAGAAGGATCCCAATGCCATGGGTGATGCTGTTCACGATCTCTTCGGCAACGGTGAGTTCCCGGCGGGTGGAGGATAGTTTATTATTCATGCTTCCTGAAATGTTATGCAAAAATAACGGATTCGGGGAGCAATTGTTTTGTCTTTGGCTAAAATTGCCGTGATGTTAACGCATTGGTTTTTCCCTGAAGACGATGCCGTTCTCCTTCAGTTCACTGAGCACCGGATCGTAGATCTCCTTGATCGTGGGAATCAACAGTCCGGTGAGGTCGAGCCTTCCTGTAAGGCGGAGTTTTGCGGCGATGCCCAGGGGAAGTCCCACGGATTTGGCCATGGCTGTCTGGACCTGGTTTTCCCCGGTGATGCCCATCGATGAGGTCAGGATCTTCTCTTTTCCCGAAAGACGATCGATGTAGTTGAATTTGTGCCACATCACCACCAGGTCCTTGTCGTTGGGTTTGAGTTTCCACTTCTTCATGAGGATGGCTTCCAGGAACTGTGCGGGTGTTCCCTTCCGGAGGCCGATTTTTTCATCGCTGAAGATTCCCAGCCATTCGAGCATTTCAATGACGGGGGAGTCCTGGTCGATGTGAAAGGCGCGGTAGAGTTTCACTTCCACGGAATCTTTGGGATGGTAATAAAGGAAGGAGTTGATGAATTCGCGGTGGGTCATCTCCTCCTCGTTGAGCATTTCGTAGGAGTTGTCGGTGGCACCCAGTTGAACGAAGATATTCCAAGCCTGGGAGTACCCCGGTCTGCGCAGGGTTCCCCGATAGATGGTGTCGATTCCGTGGAGGTTATAACGTTCGATGTATTTGAGGGAATCGCGGTTGGCATACCCCTCGAAGCGTCCGAAACCCTCGATGTCCATGTATTCGGTACGGCGGAAAAGTCTGCTGTAGGGGATGTATTTCAGTTTTCCGCATTGCCGGAAGATGGCTGGTCCGGGCCATCCTGCCAGCACCACGTTGGTGGGGTTCCAGGTGAATTTGTAATGCCAGGGGTTGTCATCCGACTCAGGAGCGACCAGTCCGCCCGTGAAACTCTCAAAGCCGGTGAGCCGGTGTCCTTCCCCCTTGATTCTTTCGATCACCTGCATGGCCGACATGTGGTCGATGCCGGGGTCGAGGCCCATTTCGTTGAGGAAGAGCAACCCCGAGGATTTAATCTCCTCTTCCAAAGCCCTCATTTCCGGAGACTCATAGGAGGCCGTAAGGAGCGATTTTTTCATTTTCAGGCAGATGCGGGCCACCACGGGATGGAACCTGGCGGGAAGCATGGAGATGACCAGGTCGGCATCGCCCACCTCCTTTTCCATCAGGGCATCGTCGTGGATACTGATGCCCAGGGTGCGAGTGGGGGGGGTCACCTTGCTGCGCGCCATTTCCGGATCCCGGTCAGCCACCGTGATGTGCCACTGATGC
>CAZMMX010000011.1:0-55973 GCA_964567485.1 uncultured Prolixibacteraceae bacterium
CTTGAAAATAAACAATCTACACCACTTTTCCTATTTTTTATTCTAGATTTTTAAGTTACATATATTAAGCAGTCCAGGGTATCATTTGAATTGGCTACCACATAAAAACTACTGTCCCGGTTATCGATAAAAATTGCCGGTTGAGCTATGTCTGGCGGGGCCGTCTACTCAATTAACAGCTGACATTATTTTCTTTTTTTTATAAATACGATTGTCAGTGAAATTAAATTCATCAAAACAAGAAACGCTATCAAATAAATTTGTCTGTTTTTATTTCTTGTTTCGATTATCATATTGTGTTCTCTCTTATATTTATGAAGTTTTTCTAAGTCAGACAACCAATAATTTAACCCATCAATTTTTCTTTCAAGGTTATAAATCTTCACTTTTAATGAATCTGAAGTTTGGTCTTCAACCTCAGGAAATATTGAAGGTGGCGGAATTAAGATATTTGTTCTTGTCAGAGAAATTGTCGGACTGCAATTGTTTATTTCAATTGTTGAATCATTTATTAGTGATGCGTAAACGATCCACAGTCCAGATTCTCTTGGAATTTCGGAGCACATTCCTGTTATACATCCATTAATTGTATCTCGCTGGTAGTCACCTTTGAAAAGTTCATTGATTTTGAACTGATAAGCTTTAACAAATGGCTCATCATATTCGCATGAGATTAATTCTCCAGTAAAAATTAAGTCTGAATTGAGAATCGCTTTATGGACAGTACTGTCCCGTTCTTCTTTTGGGCATCTACATGCATTACAATTAGCATAAAACAGTATTCCGATTAATAGTAAAGTAACTCTCATTAAAATGGGATTTTATGTTTGCTGATAACTTGTTTGTATAATCAAGAAAACCTTACAATATATTCAAATATTCTCATTTTAATGACAAATTGTTTTGTCATTCTGCAAAGTAAGGTATTCTTCATATCCTTCTCGATAAATTTCAATGTCTAATTCATATGAAAAATCATATTTTAGAGCTTCTAAGTAAAAATCGAGAGGTCTGATAATGTTTTGATCCCTGTCAAATGATTGTAAGGCTGAGGCAAGTTCATCCAAATAGTCTTGAAACATTTGTCTTTCTTGAACTTTGTCAATATTTCCCAAGTCCCAGCTTTGATAATATTTAAACAATTTCTTGAAGTCTGTAGAGCCAGTATCATCATAAAATTCAGCAATAAGTTTTGCATGTAATGCTTCATGCAGCATACTGATAGCTAAGTTTGTAATCGAATCACTCAAAAACGCCAATTCAATATCCGGATTTTTTTGACAAAAACAATAACAGGATTGTTCTTTTCTAAGAAAACATTCTGTAAAGTTTTTTTTATTGCAGTATCCTATTTTAATGGTAATCAAAAACTAGCGCTGATTCTTACGGTCACTTTCTGGAATAAAAAAAGCAGGCACATTTCAAAATTAGGAAGAGATGTGTGTCAGGCAACCTCAGCTTGGGTAAAAGTCAGTAAATTGCGGATGATAAATAAGACTACCCATGCCTTGCTCTTCATATGGTGTTCCATTTGTATATTTACCGGGGATTCAACCTCGACATTAAATTTTTCAGGATGAAAAAGGTAATTTTTACGGAGAAGGCTCCCCTGCCGGTGGGGCCCTACAGTCAGGCCGTGGAGGCCAATGGTATGCTTTTCATTGCGGGTCAGGTGCCGTTGGATCCGGCCTCGGGGAAACTCGCTGAGGGAGGCATTGCTGGTCAGACGCGCCAGGTGATGGAGAATATAGGGGCGATTCTGGAAGCAGCGGGATACGGATTCGGCGATGTGGTCAAATCTACCTGTTTGCTGGCCGATATGGCCGATTTCAAGGCGATGAACGAGGTATATGCCCTTTACTATCCTGAGTTGTCCCCTGCCCGTGTGGCTTTTGCCGTGAAACAGCTTCCCCTGGGAGCACTGGTAGAAATCGAAACCATGGCCGCCAGGCAGGCGTGAACCGGGGGAAAGGTGGCTTGCGTCTCCTTCGGGTACTGGCATCCCTGTAACAAGAGGCCGGAATGAGCACCATCCCGGACAGGTGTCCAAAAAAAAAGAGGCTGCACCACGGGTGCAACCTCTCTCTATATCTCGGGCTGGTGATCGCGCTTATTCGGCAACGATTTCCAGGGGGATTTCCACGAACACTTCCCTATGAAGCTTCACCCTGATGGTGTAGTTACCCACTTCCTTGATATGGTCATCGGCGACGACCACCTGCTTGCGTTCGATCTCATATCCGTTTTTGTTGATGGCTTCGGAGATCATCAGCGGGGTAACTGATCCGAAGATCTTCCCGGTAGTACTGGCTTTGACGCCAATAGTCAGCTTCAGGCTCCCCAATTGGGTGGCCAGTGTTTCGGCATTTCCCTTTAACTTGGCTTCTTTATGGGCCTGCTGTCTCTTATTCTCGGCGATCACCTTGAGCGCCGATGGGGAGGCGATGATGGCCATCTTCTTGGGAATAAGGTAATTGCGGGCATACCCATCCTTTACGGTGATAATATCGTCCTTCTGTCCGAGTTTCTCTACGTCCTGAATCAAAATAATCTGCATCGTCTTTCCTCCTATAAATTATTTCAACATATCAGCGACATAGGGAAGCAAAGCCAGGTGGCGTGCCCTTTTAACGGAACGTGCAACCTTGCGCTGGAATTTCAGTGATGTGCCGGTAAGGCGGCGGGGAAGAATCTTCCCCTGTTCGTTAAGGAACTTCTTGAGAAATTCAGGGTCTTTATAATCCACATACTTGATGCCGTTCTTTTTGAAGCGGCAGTACTTCTTTTTCTTGATCTCTACTGACGGCGGGGTCAGGTATCTGATTTCACTTGAATTTGCGGTCATGGTCTAGTCCTCCTTTTCTACTGCTTTGTCCTTTAATAAATTCCTTCTTTTCTGGCTGTATTCAGCCGCATACTTATCCAGTTTCACGGTCAGGAAACGGATGATCTTCTCATCACGACGGAATTCGGTTTCCAGCTTGTCGATTAAGGTCGGAGCCGACCTGAACTCAAACAGGTGATAGAACCCTGTCGATTTCTTTTGGATGGGGTAAGCCAGTTTTTTCATCCCCCACTCTTCTTCATGGATCATTTCGCCACCGTTGTCGGTGATGATGTCCCTGAATTTTTTTACCGCTTCCTTTACCTGTGGCTCAGATAAAACGGGAGTTGCAATGAAAACGGTTTCATACTGATTCATCATTGGGCATCAAATTTTATTATTCAACATTCTTTAAAAGAGGGCGCAAAAGTAGGAATAAATCGCGTAATATCAAATATCTGGCGTTTATTTTAGCTCTTTCTTACAGGGGAATATTCCCGTGTTTGCGTATGGAGTTGGTTTTTCTCTTATTGCGGGTCATCGTATGGCATCGGCACCGCTCTGCCGGGCTGCCGCCAGAATATTCTCCAGGTTAAGATAACTCTCAGGGGAGGGGGAGTTGCCGATATACCATGCTTCATCGGCATACCTGACATGCATGGAGGTACGGTCGGCTTCGGAATATACCGCCACCGTGGGGATCCCCATCTCACGGCAGGTGCGCATCACCCTGATGGCAATCTCTCCCCGGTTGGCTACAAGTACCTTCTTTATCTGCTTCATGGGAAGTTGCTGGTTTTTGTTCAAATGACTAAAACTGCGATGATGCCAATATGTTCATTATCTTTTCCTCTTTTTTTCCGGAGATGCCGGAATAGGCCCGTAGAACAGATGCCGCCCTTTATCATAAAAAAGTAGACGGGAAGAGCGTGCGGTATTGAAAATTATGTACATTTGAACGATCAACAAACCTACACATGAAGCTGCATATAAACCTATTCTTTGTTTTATTTCTTTTTTTATCGGTTTATTCACAGGCGCAGCCTGGATCCTATACGTTGTCAGATGATTCCCTGGTCAATTTTCATGCGGGGAACAGAAGGGTGTATACGGCGGTGAGGACAGACCAGAAGCCCCGGACCGATGGTAAGCTCGATGATCCCTGCTGGGCGGAAGAGGGGGAATGGCAGGGTGATTTTGTACAGCAGACTCCCCGTCAGGGGCATGCCCCATCCCAGCCTACAGAAGTTAAAATCCTCTATGACGCCGAGAATATCTATGTAGCCTTCCGGTGTTACGACAGCGAACCTGAAAAGATCAGTCCCGTGATGGGGCGCCGTGATGATATTACTTCCGGGGATGTGGTAGGAATAGCCCTGGACAGTTATCATGACCGGCAGACTGCTTTTGAATTCAACGTAACAGCGGCAGGCCAGAAGGTGGACCTGATGCACATGGGGGCATACTTGTGGGATACGAACTGGGATGCGGTGTGGACGGCCAAAGTGCATATTGAGGATTCGGCGTGGACCGCCGAAATCAGGATTCCTTTTTCGCAGATCCGTTTCAGTGATGATAAGGAGCAGATTTGGGGCATGCATATATGGCGGTGGATCGACCGGTATGATGAGGAGAACCAGTGGAAACTGATTCCGATCGATGCTCCGGCTATGGTTTACATTTTTGGGGAACTCCACGGTATCAGGGATATTCCGCGAAAGCGCCATTTCGAGCTGATGCCCTTTGCCGCAGGAAGATACATAAAGGGTGCCGCCCCGGGTGACCGTTTTGCCCTGGGCCTCGACGGTAAGGCCGCCCTCTCCTCCAATTTCACCCTCGACTTTACCGTGCTCCCCGACTTCGGCCAGGTAGAAGCCGACCCGTCGGTTCTCAATCTGTCGACCTATGAGGTGTTTTATGATGAGAAACGTCCTTTTTTCCTCGAGGGGAATGCCATTCTTGACTACCCGATCGGAAATGATATGCTTTTTTACAGCCGTCGGATAGGACAAGCCCCCACCTACGTTCCTCCGACTGGTGAGAATCAGGAGATGGCCATGCCTGCCGGAACCACCATCCTGAATGCTCTGAAGGTAACAGGGAAAAGCAGGAAGGGTTTCTCGCTGGGAGTGATCAACAGCATGACCGGACCTGAATATGCCAGGATCACGGGGGGGGGTACCCCCGATAATGTGGCCGTGGAGCCTTTCACCAATTATTTCATTGGCAGGGCCCGACAGGACCTCCATGAGGGAAATACGGTGGTGGGGATCATGGCGACCTCTGTCACCCGTTCCCGCAGGGAGGAGCATTTGGAGTTCCTGCCCAGACAGGCCGTGGCCGGAGGTGTAGACCTGCTTCATCATTGGGCAAAGAGAAAATACTTCATTGACGCCAAGGCATTTTATACTTCCGTTTCGGGAACCCGGGAGGCCATAACGGCACTCCAGAGTAGCTCACGCCATCTTTATCAGCGGACGGGCGTTACCCATATTACCCCTGACACATTGGCTACCACCATGAATGGCTTCGGAGGGCAGGTCAAGGGAGGAAAGCAAAGTGGCAGGTTCCGGGCCCTGGCGACACTGAGTTGGCGTTCTCCGGGAGTGGAACTCAATGATGCCGGTTATCTTCGCGAAGCCGACCTTTTCACCCAACGCATCGACCTTCGCTACCAGGTCAATAAACCCGCCGGAATCATGCGTAACTGGTACCTCGAGTTTATCCAGAAACACGACCGTACCTTCGGTAATGAAAAGGTAAACGACGTCATTAACCTTCATGGCTATATCAAATTCAACAACCTTTGGAATATTCATGCCGATCTGGTCCGTAACTTCAGGAAGGTCGACACCCGGCAGCTCAGGGGAGGCCCTGCCCTGAGAACCGACCCTTATACCATTGGGGAGCTCTTCGTTCAGACCAACAGCGCCAAAAAGATTTTTGCCGGCGGCGGCGTGGAAAAGAAATGGGCCGACGGGGGAGTGGCCGGGGCCATGGATTACTCCCTCTATCTCCAGTGGAAAATCAATAATCGGATATTTCTCACTTCAAACACCCAATACCAGGATCTGGCCGATAACAGTCAATATGTCACGCGCAGGACCCTGCAGGGAGTTCCGGCCTATATCGTTGGCAAACTCAACAGAGAAACCCTCCAGACCACCCTCCGCGCTGAGTATTTCATCACCCCGGAACTCTCCCTGCAGTTTTACGGAAATCCCTATGCCTCCACGGGCCACTACTCGGAACTCTATAAGGTGGAAAACAGCCTGGCCAGGGACCCCCGGGAACGATACACCTCATTTACCTTTCTCAACAGGGAGGGAGGAGTGGTTGACCTCGACCTGAACGGAGATCAGACTGCCGACCTTATCATGGCCGATCCCGATTTCGACTTCCGGGAATTCCGCTCCAACTTCGTACTCCGCTGGGAATACCTTGCCGGATCAACCCTTTACCTGGTATGGTCACACAACAGCAGCTCCTACGAATACCTCCATACTCCCTCCATTCTCGACAGCTTCCGGGGAATCTCCAATATCAAGGGTGAAAACGGTTTTATGATTAAACTGAGCTACTGGCTTTCTCTTTAAGCTCCCTCTTCCCATAAAAAAAACAGGCTACCGGTGTTCCGATAACCTATTTTTCAAGTTTCGTTTAGTCAGATCAGCAAATATTGGTTTAACAGAGAAAAGGTTGTTCTGAGTATGTTCTGGTCTATTGACTATGCGAAGTTAAATAAAAATCAATTCCATGTGTCCTTATTATTAAAAATTTATTAAATTTTGTTAATAAGCCTTTCGGTGAACATACTAAATATTTGTTTTTCAGGATTTCTGGAGTAATGGTATGTTGTATAATATGTTTTCTGATGGGCAGGACCTATGGGGGAGGAGGGCTGAAGAGCGCGGGGGGTTCCCCTGTTTTTTTTCAGGAGGGACAGGGGTCAGACGTTGGTATCCTCTCCTTCCGAGCGGGCGATGGTGACGGCCCCGCAGGTGTCGCTCCAGACATTGACGGTGGTGCGTGACATGTCAAGGATCATATCGACGGCCAGGATCAGGCCAATTCCTTCGAGGGGGAGGTTGACGGCTGTCATGACCACGGTCATCATTACCAACCCCGCCATGGGAATTCCCGCCGCCCCTATTGATGCCAGGAGGGCGGTGATCACCACGATTATTTGCTGGGCGAAGGAGAGTTCTATGCCGTAGACCTGGGAGATAAACATGACTGCCACGCATTCATAAAGGGCGGTGCCGTCCATGTTAATGGTCGCTCCCAGGGGTAGGGTGAAGCTGGTGATTTTGTTGGAGACCCCGCTTTTGTGTTCCACGGCTTCCATGGACAGGGGCAGGGTGGCACTCGAAGAGGCCGTGGAAAAGGCCGTCAGCAAGGGAGTGGCCATATTCCGGAAATGCTTCAGGGGATTGGCCCTGCCAATCAGGCGCACAATCAGGGGCAGCGTGATGAGGGAATGAAGAAGCAACCCCAGAAAAACCGTCACCATGTAAATGGCCATGCTCCCGGCAATATCTCCCAGTTTATCGGCATTCCGCGACACCTCGCGGCTGACAATTCCCAGGATTCCCAGCGGGGTGAAGCGCACCACAAACATGGTAATCTTCATCATCACCTCAAACAATCCCTCAAAAAACGTGGTCAGATGTTCCCTGTACCTGTCGTCGACCCGGGTGATGAAAAATCCGGTGATAATGGCAAAGAAAATCACCGGTAACACCTCTCCGCGCGCCATGGCATCCAGTATGTTTTCAGGGACGATGCGGAGAAAAATGTCGGAGAGCTTTCCTTCCGTGGCCGGAAGCAGCGACGCTTCCTCGGTGAAGCCCAGATGGACCCCGATTCCCGGTCTGATGAGATTCACCAGCAAGAGACCCGTGGTAATGGCCAGAAAGCTGGTCGAGAGATAATAAGTGATGGTCTTCAGGCCTATCCGTCCCAGGCTCTTCCCCGATCCGATGCTGGTGACTCCGCTGGCTATAGAGCTGAAAATAAGGGGAATAATCACCATTTTCAGGCTCCGCAAAAAAATATCCCCCATCCAGGAAAGGTATTTCACCGTAGATGGAAGAAAATACCCCAATAGGACCGCAATCACCAAGGAAATCAGGATCTGCCAGTGCAGTTTCATCCGAATCAGTCTCATCAGCCGGTTTTTTTAATCGCTTTAAAAATAGTTAAAATGTGCGACATCATAGATTTTTTGCGGTTTTCTGCATAAATTGCGGCACACTAAAGGACACTACGGTTTGCTGCCGGACTTTGCCGGGTTAAATGGTCTGACATTATTGTGGAACCGTTAAAGCCATAAAATACCTCTGCGGTGAGACTTCGCTTAGTGAATAACCACAGGGGTATTTCCTTTGTTTCACGCAATGAACTATATCGTAATAATGACTAAAAATATGAAGAGCAGGATAGTGGACACTTATCCAAAAGTAGGAATCAGGCCGGTGATTGATGGCCGGCAGGGTGGTGTCAGGGAAAGTCTGGAGGAACAGACCATGAATATGGCCAGGAGTGCTGCTGAGCTGATCACCTCCCGGTTACGTTATCCCGACGGGACTTCCGTGGAGTGTGTCGTGGCCGATACGACCATCGGAAGGGTTCCGGAGGCGGCGGCCTGTGCGGCGAAGTTCGAACGTGAAGGGGTTGGGATGACCCTGACGGTGACACCCTGCTGGTGTTATGGTACTGAAACCATGGATATGCATCCCTTTTATCCGAAGGCCATATGGGGGTTTAACGGCACTGAGCGGCCGGGGGCGGTTTACCTGGCGGCGGCCCTTGCGGGTCATGCCCAGAAGGGATTGCCTGCTTTCGGCATTTATGGCCGCGATGTGCAGGACAATACCGATAGTTCCATTCCTGCCGATGTGGAAGTGAAGATCCTCCGTTTTGTGAAGGCCGGGCTGGCGGCCGCCATTATGCGCGGCAAGTCCTATCTCGGCATTGGCGGCCAGTGTATGGGCATTGCCGGATCGGTGGTGGACCATGATTTTTTCCAGGATTACCTGGGAATTCGTGTCGAGGGTGTCGACGAGGTGGAGATTCTCCGCCGCATAGAAAAGGGAATCTACGATCCCCGGGAGTTTGAGAAAGCCATGAAATGGACCGAGAAGTATTGTAAGGCAAATGAAGGGGAGGATTATAATGCTCCCGGACTGATGAGTAGCCGCGGGCAGAAGGATAAGGATTGGGAATTTGTGGTGAAAATGACGATAATCATTCGTGACCTGATGCGGGGGAATCCCCGGCTCGGGGAGCTTGGTTTTCCCGAGGAAGCCCTGGGGCATAATGCCATAGCGGCAGGGTACCAGGGGCAGCGGCAGTGGACTGACTTTCTGCCCAACGGAGATTTCAGCGAAGCTATCCTCTGTTCTTCCTTCGACTGGAACGGGGTGAGGGAAGCTTTTATTCTGGCTACGGAAAACGACTCTCTCAATGGGGTCTCCATGCTCTTTGGCCATTTGCTGACCAATACGGCCTCTATATTTTCCGATGTGCGCACTTTTTGGAGTCCTGAGGCCGTGAAAAGGATTTCGGGCTATGATCTGGAGGGCGTGGCGGCCCACGGCATTATCCACCTGATCAATTCCGGGGCTACCTGTCTCGATGCCACGGGTATGCAGGAGAATGAAGCCGGGGAGCCTGCCATGAAGCCTTTCTGGGAAATCTCAGAACATGAGGTGGAGAAATGCCTGAAGGCCACCACGTGGTTTCCTGCTAATCAGGGCTACTTCAGGGGAGGAGGTTACTCCTCGAATTTTCTCTCCCGTGGGGGAATGCCGGTCACCATGTTGCGTGTCAACCGCATCAAGGGACTGGGTCCTGTGCTGCAGATTGCCGAAGGATGGACGGTGGAGATTCCGGAGCATGTACACCGGTTGATCAACGAACGTACCGACAAGACGTGGCCCACCACGTGGTTCGCTCCCCGGCTGACCGATAAGCCCCAGTTTCGTGATGTTTACAGTGTCATGAACAATTGGGGGGCCAACCATGGGGCCATCAGTTACGGTCATATAGGTGCCGATCTGATCACGCTGGCTTCTGTGTTGCGCATTCCTGTATGCATGCATAATGTCGACGAAAAGGAGATTTTCCGTCCGGCAGCCTGGAACGCCTTCGGAATGGATCCCGAGGGTGCGGACTACAGGGCCTGTACCACCTTCGGCCCCTTGTATGCTTAGGCGTTGGAGAACACAGGCAATGAGGGCTGGAAAAAAAGCATAATCAGGCTGGGAGCTCATGGAATTCCGGGAATTTTTACCAACTTCATTCCCACTTTGCCAATCAATATAAATGCTGACGACCATGGAAAAAACGACCATTATTTTGGGGCTGCTGATGCTGGTCCCTCTCTCTCAGGCCGGGGCCGGGCCGGTCAGGGGAGTTTTCCCCGATGCCCGGAATATCGGAAATCCTGCCCTGCAGGGAAGCTACCGCTATGATGCCGCCGACGGCTGCTGGCATCTGACGGGGTCTGGCACCAATATGTGGGGAAGCCGTGATGAGTTTTTCTTTTTGTCGGAGGAGGTGAGTGATGACTGCATTCTATCGGCCGCTCTCCATTTTCCCCGGGAGGGGGTGGATCCTCACCGCAAGGCAGGTGTGATGTTCCGTGCCACCGCTGATGATGATTCCCCCTATGTCGATGTGGCGGTCCACGGCGACGGGCTTACCTCAATGCAATACCGGGCGGAAAAGGGAGGGGAGACCCGCGAGGTGACCACCCAGGTCAAATCCCCGGGATTTATTCAGCTTGAAAAATCGGGAAACACCTTTATCATGAGGATATCCAAGCAGCATACCCCCCTTGATGAGGTGGCTTCGGTGACCATTCATCTTGGAGAAAAGGTGCATGCCGGCCTATTTGTCTGTTCCCACAATCAGGAAGTGATGGAAGAGGCCTGTTTCACCCATGTGAGGCTCGATGTCCCGGCCAGTGCCCGGGGTGGGGAGGAGGCGCCCCCATCGCCTTCCAGGCTTGAGGTTTTCGACCTGGAAAGCGGGAAGCAGGAAGTGGTCTACCATACCGAAGAGCATATCGAGGCCCCTAACTGGTCACGTAACGGGAAATTCCTGATTTACAACAAGGAAGGTAAACTCTACCGCTTCAATCTGAAAAACAGAAAAATCAAAGAGATCAATACGGGTTTTGCCGATGCCAACAACAACGACCACGGAATCAGTTTTGACGGGAAGACGCTGGCCATCAGCCATCACCTGGAAGAGCAGGGGAACCGTCATTCCATTATTTATACTGTTCCGGTAAAGGGGGGTACCCCGCGCAGGGTTACGCCGCTGGGGCCTTCCTATTGGCACGGATGGTCACCCGATGGGAAGTGGCTTACCTATTGTGCCGAGCGCAACGGAAATTATGATGTTTACAAGATTCCGGCATCGGGAGGGGAGGAGGTCAGGCTGACCACTACCGAAGGGCTCGACGATGGTCCGGAGTATTCCCCTGACGGAAACGCCATCTATTTCAATTCGGTACGCAGCGGGTCCATGCAGATATGGCGGATGAAGCCCGATGGGAGTGACCAGGAACAGGTGACGAACGACCAGTTCAACAATTGGTTTGCTCATCCCTCGCCCGATGGGAAGTGGTTGTTGTTCATCTCTTACCTTCCCGATGTGGCTGCAGGATCTCATCCGCGTAACCAAAGGGTGATGCTGCGTGTCATGCCCGTGGAAGGGGGAGTGGTGCGTACGCTGGTATTTCTATATGGCGGACAGGGCACCCTGAATGTTCCCTCGTGGAGTCCTGATTCCCGGAAGTTTGCCTTTGTAAGCTACACCTACTGACAGAAATCCGGCCATTCCCGCATAAGGGGGTCATGCCTCTTTCCAGGGAGCATAGTGAGCGGTGAAATAAGTTCCTCCGGCACAGTGAGATTACTGCCGGGGGCTCTTGTGATGTGTAAGAAAGTCGGAGAGGGTCAGTTTCCTGTTTCTGCCTTTTTGGCTCTTTTTCTGTCGTTTTCGTCGAGGAGGATTTTACGGAGCCGCATAGACTTGGGGGTGACTTCGATATATTCGTCACCGGCGAGGTATTCCATGGCTTCTTCGAGAGAAAAGCGGATCGGGGGCGTGAGTATGGCTTTGTCGTCGGAACCGGAAGCCCTCATGTTGGTCAGCTTTTTGGTGATGGTGACGTTGACGGTGATGTCATCGAGCCGGGTGTTTTCACCAATGACTTGTCCGGCATATACCTCTTCCCCGGGGAAGATGAAAAATTTGCCGCGGTCCTGTAGTTTGTTGATGGAGTAGGCGATGGCGGTTCCTGTTTCCAGGGCGATGAGGGACCCATTCCGGCGGATGCCGATATCTCCTTTCCAGGGTTCGTAGTCCAGGAAACGGTGGGCCATGATGGCTTCCCCTTCTGTGGCGGTGAGCATCTGGTTGCGCAGGCCGATGATTCCCCGTGAGGGAATGGTGAATTCAAGATGGGCTCTTTCGTTTTTGACTTCGAAGAGGGTCATTTCGGCCTTGCGTTGGGAGACCAGTTCGATCACCTTACCCGCGAATTCTTCGGGGACCTGGACGGTCATGGCCTCCATGGGTTCATATTTGACCCCGTCGATTTCGCGGACGATGACCCGGGGTTGTCCCACCTGCATTTCGTAGCCTTCGCGCCGCATGGTCTCGATGAGGATCGAGAGGTGAAGGATTCCCCTGCCGAAAACCATGAAGGTATCGGCTGAGGCGGTGTCTTCGACCCTGAGGGCCAGGTTTTTTTCGGTTTCCTTATAGAGGCGGTCGCGCAGCTGCCGTGAGGTGACAAACATTCCTTCCCTGCCGAAGAAGGGGGAGTTGTTGGCGGCAAAGACCATGCTCATGGTAGGTTCGTCAACCGTGATGGGCGAAAGGCCTTCGGGTTCCGTCAGGTCGGCAATGGTGTCGCCGATTTCAAAGCTCTCCAGGCCGAAGACCGCGCAGATCTCTCCCGCAAGCACCGGTTTCTTAGTTTTTTCCTTTCCGAGGCCCTCGAAGAGATAAACCTCTTTGGCGGTATTTTTTACCATGGTGCCGTCACGTTTGACCAGGGTAACCTGGCTCCCCGGAATCAGGGCTCCCCGGCTTACCTTCCCCACGGCGATACGCCCCACATAGGAGGAATAATCAAGGGAGGTGATTCTCATCTGCAGGGTACCTTCCGTGAATTTCGCAGGTGGGATATGACGGATGATGGTGTCGAGAAGATAGCTGATATCCTCCTCGGGGGTTCGCCAGTCGGGGCCCATCCATCCCAGTTTCGACGACCCGTAAACCGTGGGGAAATCGAGTTGGTCTTCGGTGGCGTCGAGGCTGAACATGAGGTCGAAAACCTTCTCGTGGGTCTCCTCGGGATTGCAGTTGGGCTTGTCCACCTTATTGATCACCACCACGGGTTTCAGCCCCAGTTCGAGGGCTTTCTGCAAAACAAAACGGGTTTGTGGCATCGGCCCTTCAAAGGCATCCACAATGAGCAGAACCCCGTCGGCCATGTTCAGAACCCGCTCTACCTCTCCCCCGAAATCGGAGTGGCCGGGAGTGTCTATGACGTTGATCTTTACATTTTTATAGTGTACTGAAACATTCTTCGAAAGGATGGTGATGCCCCGTTCGCGCTCCAGGTCATTGCTGTCGAGGATCAGGTCCCTGACTTCCTGGTTGTCACGGAATAGCTTCACCTGATAAAGGATGCGGTCAACGAGTGTCGTTTTGCCGTGGTCCACATGGGCGATGACGGCTACGTTTCTGATCTCTTCCATTTTTTTTATTGAATTGGGGTGCAAAATTACAAAACGAAATGAGACCTCTTTTTCTTTTCCATTAATTACTGATAGTGAAGGCGTATGTTTTAACATTGGGAATGGTTCTTTTTGATATCTTTCCCGAAAAAATAGGAGTTAAGGATGATACCGCACATTGAAAAGCTGAAATATGAAGGGTCGGGCAATTTTCTTTTAATGGCCGGGCCCTGTGCCATTGAAGATGAGGGGATGGCCATGGATATTGCCGGAAGGATTGCTGAGGTTACCGACAGGCTTCAGATTCCGTGGATTTTCAAGGGCTCCTACCGCAAGGCCAACCGGTCGCGTCTTGACTCATTCTCGGGGATCGGGGATGAGAAGGCCCTGAAGATTCTGCAGAGAGTGGGCGAGAAATTCAGTGTTCCGGTGGTGACCGATATCCATGCCGCCCAGGAGGCCGCCATGGCTGCGGAGTATGTCGATGTGTTGCAGATTCCTGCCTTTTTATGCCGGCAGACTGATCTGCTGGTGGCGGCGGCGGTCACCGGCAAGGTAGTTAATATTAAGAAGGGGCAGTTTCTTTCTCCCCAGGCCATGCAGTATGCCGTGGGTAAGGTGCGTGACAGCGGGAATGCGCGTATTCTTCTTACCGAGAGGGGGGTTATGTTCGGCTATCAGGATCTGGTGGTCGACTACCGGGGAATCCCCGAGATGCAAGCCCTGGGATGCCCGGTTATTCTGGATATCACCCATTCCCTGCAACAACCCAACCAGGCGGGGGGTGTGACGGGGGGGAAACCCCGCCTGATAGAGACCATCGCCAGGGCCGGTGTTGCCGTAGGCGTCGACGGCATCTTCATTGAGACTCACCCTGACCCGGCCACCGCCAAGTCCGACGGCGCCAATATGCTCCCTCTCGATTTGCTGGAGGGGCTCCTCGAAAGGCTGACCATGATACGCAAGACGATTCTTTCATTTCCCGGTCAGCATGACCCGATGTGAGGATCTCTCTTAAGGGGGAACAGAACCAGGATTAATCTTTTTTAGATGTCAGTAAGAGGGAAGGGAGTTATTGCCGGGATCAGGAATGCGGATTACGCTTCCTGGTGGCAGGATATCAGGGAAGCGGTAGCCGGCACGGAACGTGATTTCACCGAGAGCAGTGTAGGCAAGGCCATTTTTATTTTATCGGTACCCATGGTGCTGGAGATGGTCATGGAGTCGCTGTTTGCCATTGCCGACATCTATTTTGTGTCGCGGCTGGGGGCCGATGCCATTGCTACGGTAGGGCTCACCGAGTCGGTGATGACGATTGTTTATTCGGTAGCTTCGGGATTGGGGGTGGCCACCACGGCGCTGGTAGCCCGGCGCATAGGGGAGAAGAACAGCCGTGGTGCCGGGTCGGCAGCCGTTCAGGCTATCCTGCTGGCCCTGGTGATATCGCTGCTGATATCGCTGCCGGGGATTTTCCTGTCCAGGGAATTTCTTCTCCTGATGGGGTCATCCAGGGAAATGGCCGAAGAGTTTAGCGCCTATCCTGCCATCATCTTCGGCACCAATGGTATTGTGATGCTTCTGTTTATCATCAATGCTGTTTTCCGCAGTTCCGGGGATGCTGCCATTTCGCTGCGGGTGATCGTGGTGGCCAACCTGATCAACATTCTCCTTGACCCGCTTTTTATTTTTGGGTGGGGGCCGGTTCCGGCGATGGGGATCCGTGGGGCGGCCATCGCCACGGCCACAGGCCGGGGCATTGCGGTGCTCTACCAGTTGTACCTGCTTTTCGGCGGCCATCACCGCATTTCCGTAAAACTTCATGATTTCAGGATCAGGCCCCGGGTTATGGGAGAACTGATGAAAATCTCCCTGGGAGGCATCTTCCAGAACCTGATCGCTACCTCGTCATGGATCTTTCTGGTCCGCATCATTGCCGTCTATGGCTCCCTGGCCGTTGCCGGATATACCATCGCCTTGAGGATCATCATGTTTGCCTTGTTGCCAGCTTCCGGAATCAGCAATGCCGCTGCCACCCTGGTAGGCCAGAACCTGGGGGCCGGACAGCCGTCGAGGGCCGAGCGGTCGGTGTGGATCATCAGTTATGTCAATATGTCCCTGATGGGGTTGATAGGCCTGGGGCTGGTACTCTTCCCCGAACCCTTCATCCGTTTTTTCAGCAGCGATTCCGGAGTGATTGCCGAAGGAACCAACGCCCTGAGGATCATCAGCCTGGGTTTCCTTTTCTACGGATTGAGCATGGTGATGATCCAGGCTTTTAACGGCAGCGGCGATACCGTGACTCCCACCATTATCTTTTTCTTTGGGTTCTGGCTGATCGAAATACCCCTGGCCTGGCTCTTCTCCTTTACCCTGGAACTGGGGCTTTCAGGAACCTGCACCTCCATTGTCATCGCAGAGTCACTGGTCGCCATTGCCGCCTGGTGGTATTTCCGGAAAGGGAAATGGAAACTCGAGAAAGTATAGTAAGAGTGACATTCGTCTTTTCCGGCCGGAAGTGTAATGCCAGTCCCGGGGCTGATACCAATCATTAAAAAGAACATGCGTTTATTGGGAAATATTCTTTGGCTGTTGTTTGGCGGACTCGAGGCTTTTGTGGGGTACCTCATTGGCGGGGTGCTCCTGTGTCTCACTATCGTGGGGATTCCCTTTGGTCTGCAGGTATTTAAGCTGGCCGAGGTGGCCCTCTGGCCATTCAACAAAAGCTATGAGCTGAAAGAGTGGGCCCCGGGGTGTCTTTCCACCTTTATGAACCTTCTGTGGCTGATCGTGGCGGGTTTCTGGATTGTGATGATCCATTTTGTTTTCGGGTTGTTGCTGGTGCTCACCATTGTGGGGATTCCCTTTGGCAGGCAGCATTTCAAGCTGATGTCGCTGGCCATTACCCCCTTTGGACGAAAGGTCATCAATAGCTGAACCTCAATTCTTTTCTTTCATGATAACCGCCGTTGGTGCTGTTATGCCTGATTTTGTTCCTCAGGGTGGTCTTTCCCGGTTTTTTACTGAGGCTGACTGGGGGAGGGGGTTACTGCAGGGGGTATTTCCGTGGGTTCTGCGGGGTGCTCAGCAGGAGTCTCTCCCTGAAGGTTATGGGGTACCTCGCCGGGGGAGTTTTCCTTGAGGGGTGAGGGGGCGGTTTCGGGGGATTTTTCCACAGGCCGCGAGGGTGCCGGAGGGGCTGTTTTTCGGAAGATATCTTCCATGGAAAGGGGTCTGATGCTCTCTTTCCAGTCGAAGCCCGCCAGACGGCGATCTTCGTTGCTCAGTTGCGGAATGGGGGTCAGGCGTCCCTCGGGGTTCCCCAGGAAGGCGATCCTGAAAGCTTTGCCATCCTTGAACTGAATGGCCAGTTTGCTGCTTTCGGCCCTGTTAAGACCAATCAGGTTGCCTTTGTCCCGGGCATAGTATATGGTTTGTCCGTTCCCGTCGACCAAAATGCGGTCGAGTTGATTCTCCACGATGAGTCCGGTCATGGTTTTCCCCTTGACCTGGTCGAACATCACCGAGTCCTGGCGGGAGATGATAAAGGCGTTGTTCTGCAGGTGCACTTCATCGGGTGCTGGGGCGTTGGAGAGCATTTCGATATAGTCGGCACTCATTTGGTGGATTTCCGACCAGAGTACTGGTTCCCTGTGCATCTCGATGGTGGAGTCGCGGCTGAAGTACACCAGGGAGTCACATTTTCCCTGGAAGTCGTGGCGGTAGAACCTGACGTTGTTGAAGGCCAGGATGATTTTTTCGTCGGGAATCGTGTCGGCCAAGGTTTTCAGGGTGTCGGCATGAAGAAAGAGAGAGTCTCCTTCGCTGACCATGATAAAGAGTGCCGAATCGGTGATAAAGGCTGTTTCTGAGACTTCGTCGAACCAGCCATTACGGCCTTTGACGATCACGTTGTTGTCGATATCGATGATCTCGATCATTCCCCTTGCCTTTCCGTACCCTTTACTGCGGTCGTAGTCGATCACGTCACCTGTCATCCGCTGTTTTTCGTTGTACACCAGGGGATTCTTCAGGAGCTGAGCTTCCCCGGTGCGGGAGTTATACCAGCCGTCTTCGGCATATATGGTGTTTGCTGAATCGCGGATGGTGGTAGGTCCCTGGATATAGAAAATTCCTGAGGCCGTATTGTATTTTACGGTGTCGCTTTCGAGGCGGTATTTCTCGTTATAGCCCACCACATTTTGATAAAAGTAGACGATATCCTCGTCGACGAAGTAGCGGGCGATGCGGCTGGTGAGCACGTTGGTGCTGTCGACGATTTTCCCGTTGTCGTCGTAATATCCCACATTGGGAATGAGGTCATAGTCGACGGTATCGGAGGAGAGGGTGGTTGTTTTGTTGATGAGTCTGACATTTTTGATGGCCCTGGCGAAGCTGAGGTCTCCGTCGTAGTAGATCATGTCGGCATAGAGGTGGGCGGTATCGCCCTGGTTGATGTGGACATTTCCGAAGGCGTCGACCCGGTTGGTACCACTGTAGGCGTAGGCGCTGTCGCACCACATGAGGACATCGTTATGGCTGATGATGACATTGCCGACCAGCCGCTGGGCATTGGCGACAATGGCCTCGTTATATTCGAGGAAATCGGCCTGTAAGATCTCAATTTTCTTTTTTTCGGGGTCTTGTGGGGTGTTAGCGGGAAACCCGGGAGGGGTCACGGGGGGCGGCACATTTCTGACAGGCTGCTGACCCATGGTGGTGATGGTTGCCAACACCGCGACGCCAAGGGGCAGGATCTTGCCCTTGATCATAAGGAGAATATGGTGCCAATACTGTTCCATTTATAAAAGTCCGGCGATGATTTCGTCCACCGATATATTTTCGGCTTCCGCCTTATAGTTTTTGATGATTCTGTGACGGAGTATGGATGGGGCTACGGCTTGTACATCTTCGATGTCGGGGGCGTATTTCCCGTGGAGCACGGCATGGGTTTTGGCGCCCAGGACCAGATACTGGGAAGCCCGGGGGCCGGCGCCCCACTTCAGGTACTGGTTGGCCACAGGAGCGGCATGTTCGGTGTTGGGGCGTGATTTTGCCGCTATTTTCACGGCATAGTTGATGACGCTGTCGTTGATGGGGACCTTTCTGATGAGATTCTGGAAAAACTGGATCTCGGCACCACTGATTACCGGCTGCAGCTCTACCTGCCAGGTGGAGGTGGTATTCTTCACGATGGTCAGTTCATCGGTGAAGCGGGGATAGTCGAGCCATATGGAAAACATGAACCTGTCCAGCTGAGCCTCAGGCAGGGGATAGGTGCCCTCCTGTTCAATGGGGTTTTGGGTGGCCAGGACGAAAAAGGGTTGTTCCAGATCGTAACGCTGTCCGGCGGCGGTAACCGCTCTCTCCTGCATGGCTTCGAGGAGTGCCGACTGGGTTTTGGGGGGTGTGCGGTTGATTTCATCGGCCAGGATCACATTGGCAAAGACAGGCCCCGGTACAAACCGGAATTGCCGCTCTTTATCGAGGATTTCGGTGCCAATGATGTCGGAGGGCATCAGGTCAGGGGTGAATTGAATACGGTTATATTTCAGTCCCAGTACTTTGGCGATGGTCACCACCAAAAGCGTCTTCGCCAGTCCGGGTACCCCGATCAGAAGGCAGTGTCCGCTGCTAAAAAGGGTGTTCAGGACCTGAGTGACCACCTCATCCTGTCCGTAGATCACCCGTGAGATCTCTGTGTGGAGTTCCCGGTATTTGGCATGCAGCGCATCGAGCGCTTCCACATCGTTGCGGTAATTCATGGGATGCATGGTTTGTCCTGCAGGGTGCAGGATGGTAGGTTAATGGTTACAGTTTTCCGAAATTATTTGATCCAGTTTTTGAACTGGAAGTTGCAGTTGGCATAGGTGGGGTCAATGCGGATATAGGTTTTTTCCTGTTGCGAGGAGATCCACTTTTCGAGGACTTCCTGTTTTTTCTTCGACAGGTAGAGTCCCGCCATTTGCTGATAGTCATTTTGCAGGTTGGCGCGGTGCCCCTCCGTTTTGTTGGTCAGTTTGATGATTTTATAAACGGTTTGTCGGGAATTTTCATCGATGGTTTTGAATGGCATGGAGATTTCGTTGATGTTCATTCCCGTGATGATTTTGCTGATGTCGGGGTCGAGTTCTTCGATGCTGAATCTCGATGAGAGGGTTTCCGGGTTGATCATCAGTCCGCCGTTGTTGCGCGTATTTTTATCCTGTGACACCAACATGGCTGCATTTTCGAAGGGGATTTTTTCTTTTCGGATCAGGTCGGCGAGGCTGTCGAGGCGGGCTGCGGTCTTTTCCAGGGCTTCCGCGGTGACCTTGGGGCGCATGAGGATATGGCGGGTGTTGATTTTCTCTCCTTTGCGGTCAATGAGCTGGATGATATGGTAGCCGAAGTCGCTCTTGACCACGTTGGAAATTCTGTCGTCCTTGAGGTTGAAGGCTACTGCCGCATAGCCGGGGTCCAGCTGGGCACGCCCCAGGTAACCGATTTCACCACCCATGCGTGATTCGGGAGCTTCGGAATAAAGGACGGCCATGGTGGCGAAATTGGATCCTTCCTCGATCCTCTTTTTTAAATCGCGGAGCTGGGCTTTTACCCTGTTCTCCTCTTCCAAATCGATCTCCGGAATCAGGGTGATTTGCCGGTATTCGTATTGCACCGGAATGGCCGGGATCTCCTCTTCCTTCAGGTTGCGGTAATAATAACGCACTTCCGACGGAGTTACCGTCACGTCCTTGATGATTTTATCCTGCATTTGACCGCTGAGAAGCTGGTTTTTGATGACTTCCTGCATGTCGGCTTTCAAAAGGGGAATCGGTTTTTTGAAATGGTTCTCCACCTCTTTTTCAGATCCCAGGTAGCTGACATAACGTTGGATCATGGCGTCAAGGTTCTGGTTGATCTGGTTGTCCGTGACCACGATGTCGGTGTCGAGGAGGGCTTCGGCCACCAGCAGCCTGTCGACGAGGAAATTCTCAAGGATTTCGCACTTCATGTCGCCATCGGAGGTAATGCCCTGAGCCTGCTGCTGAATGAACATCTCCTCGATTTCCGATTTCAGGATGATGTTGTTTCCCACGACGGCAATGATCTGGTCGATCACCCTGTCCTGGGCTTTCACCTCTGCTCCTGTGAGGAAGCCTGTCAGCAGGAGCGCCGCTATCATTATCCTGTAAATCGGTTTATTCTTCTGGTTCATATATTCTGAATTTTTTGTTGTTAACTCCTTCGGTATAGATGTCTTCTTCCAGTTTTTTCAGAAAACCGGTTTTTCTGCTGTTGATGATCAGGTCGCGGATGTTGTTGCGTATATATTCGATGGGGGCGGCTTCTCCCTTATTTCTGAACCCTTTGACGCAGATCAGGTAATAGTAGCTATTGTCGCGCATTTCGAGGAAAGAACCTACCTCAAGGGAGTATTCTTTGTCACTGGTATAGTTGGGCAGGTCCCTGAGAATTTGCCGGGTGTCGACCCAGTTGTCGATGTAGAGGTGATATGTTTCGGCGTTGCGCAGGCAGTATTCCTGAAGTTCCTGGATTTCCCCGGGGGTGTTGCTGTCGCAATAGGCTTTTGCCTTTTCGGGTTGTGATCCTTCGAGGGGAATTTTTATAAAGACCGCCTTCATGAGGGGGTTGGAGAGGGTAAAGCTGCTCTTGTTATTTTCGTAAAAGGCTGCAATCTCACTATCAGTGACCACTGTGTCCAGTTTCTCGTCCATCAGGGCTTTTTTATATTTGTAGATAATGAGGGAATTGCGGTATTCTTTCATTTCGTGGGCCACGTCGCGTTGTGGTGGGGTGAGGTTTTCCTCTGCTTTTTTGACCATGAGGGCAGAGATGACCCATTTCTTGATGTAGTCTTCTGCCAGGAGGATGCTGTCTTCCCTGCTGATGCCATCGGGAAGGACGCTCTGCAATTCCTCAAGGTAAAGGGTTTCATCGCCGGCTTTTGCCAGGGCTGTGTTATCGCGGTCCCGGGGTATCTGGCAGGAGATCATCAGGAAAAGCATCCCCGACAACAGGTATGGAAGCGGGAGTCTAACCATCAGCCATCTTTTTGAGTAACTTCCGGTTAACCTTTACCGGATATTTTTCTCTCAGTTCCCGGATCCACACTTCTTCGAGGTACTGTTGGTAGTCGGAAATATGGTAACCGCGTGATTCTTCGAGTTCACGGGGTTCAGGGGCGATTTTCCCACCGTGGATGAATCCTTTCTGGTCGTCCCAGTTTTCGGGTAGCGCGCCGTTCCAGATATAGTAGTCGACGATGGGGTTTTCCCCCTGCTGCCAGGTTCCCTCACTGATGGAGATGCTGCCTTCGGGGAGGTTGAGGAGGTCGGGGATTTCGCTGGCGTGGACTCCCGATTCCAGGTATTTTTCGGCATTTTCCCTGATAGCGGTGGTGGCGCAGCGCACTATGCTTCCCCGGTATCTTTCGGGCCAAGGGTACTTCTCCTTGTTGGTTTGGTAAAAGGCAGCCAGTCCGGACGAGTCGGCAGCGGCTTTTTGCCAGATCATCTTTTCAGAGATATTGAAGAGGAGGATGCCATCGTGGTATTCCTGGAGAAGGGAGCGGAATTCAGGGTATTTCTCCTCAAGGCGGCACTCTTCGTAATCCAGGAGGTTTTCATTTTCCCATGCGTGGTAATACCTTTTAAGGATAAGGGGGTCTTTGGTGTGTTGTTGTATGGGGAGTTCCCTGAGGTGATGAGCCCATTCGCGGGGGGTGACTTTCCGGCCGGCAAAGGAGAAGAGCGCTTCCTGAAGGGGAAGGGGGTCAGGGATGGTCAGGGTGTCGCCGTTCATCCAATTGACGGTCAGGGTCAGGAGTTCATCGACGGCTTTCTGGTTACGGGAGAAGCTATACTCTTTTTTCAGGTCGGCCACGAAGGCTTCCCTGCTCACCTGGCTGCGTTCCCCGTCTCTTTTGATTCTTTCCTCCAATTCTCTTTTGACCTGGTCGAAGGTAGGTACAGGTCGGTATTCCAGTCGTTTGATAATGTGAAAGCCGAAGCCCGAATCTACAGGGCGTGAAATTTCTCCGTCTTTTTGTAGGGCGAAAGCGGGGTTGGAGAATTCGGGGACCATGTGGCTGCGTGAGAACCAGGGCATTTCTCCGTTATTATTAGCGCTGCGCTGGTCGTCGGATGATTCCCTGGCGAGCCGTTCAAAGTTGGCGCCCTTTTCTAACATGAGATAGAGGCTGTCGGCGGCCTGACGGGCTTTTTCTTTCTGTTCGGGAGTGGCATTCTGGGGGTAAACCTTCATGATGTGGGCCACATGGATTTCCCCTTCGGCATCGCGCTGGCCGTTCACCCTGACGATGTGGTATCCGAAGCGGGTGCGTACGGGTTGTGAGATCTCTCCCACGGGGGTGGTGTATGCCGCCTGTTCGAAAGGATAGACCATCTGGAAGGCCGTGAACCACCCCAGTTCCCCTTTGTTGGTGGGGGCTGTGGGATCCTGGGAGTACCTGGCGGCAGCTTCACTGAAGTCAAGGCCATTCAGGATCTCATTCCTGATTTCCATAATTTTCTGCCAGGCCTTCAGGGTGTCTTCAGCAGGAGCGTTGGCGGCGAGTTCCACCATAATATGGCTGGCGTTGATTTCTTTCAGGGTCCGCTGATAGGTCTCTTCCACCAGTTTGTCGTTGTAGGTGATGTTGGTCATGTAAGGTGTGGAGAGTTCATTGCGGTAACCCTCGAGTTCGGTGGTAAAAGCCCGGGCGGTGTCCATGCCCATGTTGACGGCTTCGAGGACCTTCAGTTTGAAATTGATGAAGAGTTCCAGGTATTCAGTCGCGGTTTTCCGGTTCTCAGGATCCTGGATATTGGAGTTGTTTCTTTCGTAAATGCGGGTGAATTCATCGAGGGTCACGGCATTTTTCCCGATGGTGACCAGAACATCCTTCCTGTTTTGTGCGGGGGCGGTCAGTACCAGGGCGGTGAGGAGCATTCCGAGGGTCACGGATTTTCTCATACGTGCGACGATCTTGAAAGTTGGGTTGGAGTCTGATGACATATAGGCAGTGATATTTTCCTGTTTTTGCAGGGGTCAGGACTGTCTGCTGCTGTAGTTCGGGGCTTCCCTGGTGATGGCGACATCATGGGGGTGGCTTTCCTGCATTCCGGCATTGGAGATACGGGTGAACTTGGCTTCCTGGAGTCTTTCTATGTTTTTGGCGCCGCAGTATCCCATTCCGGCTCTGAGGCCACCCATCAGCTGGTAGAGCACCTCTTCGAGGGTTCCTTTGAAGGGTACCCGGGCCGCGATACCCTCGGGGACCAGTTTTTTGATATCCTCTTCCATGTCCTGGAAGTAGCGGTCTTTAGAGCCTTTCTGCATGGCTTCCAAGGAACCCATGCCGCGGTAAGCCTTGAATTTACGGCCCTGGTAGAGGATGGTTTCTCCCGGTGATTCCTCGACGCCGGCGAAGAGGCCTCCGGCCATGATAGAGTGGGCTCCGGCAGCGAGGGCTTTGACGATATCGCCTGAGTAACGGATTCCTCCGTCGGCGATAATGGGGACTCCGGAGCCTTTGAGGGCTTTGGAGACGTTATAGATGGCGGAGAGCTGGGGCATTCCCACGCCTGCGATTACCCGGGTGGTGCATATAGAGCCGGGGCCTATTCCCACCTTTACGGCGTCGGCGCCGGCTTTTACCAGGTCGGCGCCGGCTTCTGCGGTGACGATGTTTCCAGCCACAATTTCCAGCTCGGGATAGGCTTTTCTGACCCTGCGGAGCATCTCCAGGATCCCCCGGGTATGGCCATGGGCCGTATCAATGACGATGGCGTCTACCTGGGCTTTTACGAGGGCTGCGATGCGTTCCATGCTGTCACCCGAGACTCCCACGGCAGCAGCTACCCTGAGCCTTCCTTTGGCATCCTTGCATGACATCGGTTTGTCCTTTGCCAGGGTGATGTCCTTGTAGGTCACCAGCCCTATGAGTTTGCCATCACGGTCGATCACCGGGAGTTTTTCAATTTTATAACTCTGCAGGATCTCGGAGGCTTTTTCCAGGTTGGTGGATTCCGAGGTGGTAATCAAGTTCCGGCTGGTCATCACTTCGGTGATGGGCCTTTCCATGTTCTTCTCGAAGCGGAGGTCGCGGTTGGTGACGATGCCCACTAGGAATCCCTGGCCATCGATCACGGGAATGCCTCCTATCTTGAAGGTAGCCATCAGCTCCAGGGCGTCGGCTACCTTTTTTCCCTTGTCGATAGTGACAGGGTCGAAGATCATCCCGTTTTCGGCACGTTTGACGCTGACCACCTGACGGGCCTGTTCCTCAATATCCATGTTCTTGTGGATCACCCCGATACCTCCTTCGCGGGCAATGGCAATGGCCAGTTTATATTCTGTGACGGTATCCATGGCGGCCGAGATCACCGGGGTGTTCAGCATGATATTGCGGGTGAATTGTGTCCTGAGGTCCACTTCGCGGGGTAATACCTCCGACCAGGCCGGAATCAGGAGAACATCATCGAAGGTAAGACCTTCTGAAACCACTTTTTCCGAAAGAAACGACATCGGTCTGTTATTTAAATTTTTATTAATGCGCAAAACTACAAATTTTAACGTATTCCCGTGGTTTTATTTTGGCGGGCTGAGGTTTTTGGCTTTAAAAATTGTTAAAGAATAGGGGGTTTCGTTAATTTGCATAAGGGTGAGTGATTTTCATCAAATATTACAGAAATACTGGGGCTATCCTGCTTTCAGGCCATTGCAGCTGGAGATTATTGAATCGGTAGCGGCAGGCAGGGATACTCTGGGATTGTTGCCCACGGGAGGGGGTAAGTCGGTTACTTTTCAGGTCTATTCCCTGTCGGTGGAGGGGATGTGCCTGGTGGTGACCCCGTTGATCGCCCTGATGAAGGACCAGGTGGAGAATCTCCGTCACCGGGGGATCAGGGCCCTGAGTCTTCACAGCGGCATGACCGCGGGGGAAATACGCACCACATTTAACAATGCCGTATGGGGGGACTACAAGTTCCTCTACGTCTCCCCCGAGAGGCTGGAGTCAGAGGTTTTTCTGGAGAAGCTCAGGCATATGCGGATCAACCTGATCACCGTCGATGAGGCCCACTGCATTTCGCAATGGGGTTATGACTTCCGGCCCAGTTATCTGAGAATTGCCAGTCTGCGTGCCTTGTTGCCGGGGATTCCCGTGTTGGCGCTCACGGCCACGGCCACACCTGTGGTGGTCGGGGATATCCAGGAAAAGCTCCTCTTCAGGGAGAAAAATGTGAAGTCCACTTCCTTTACCCGGAGCAACCTGGCTTATATGGTCAGGGTGAAGGAGGATAAAATGGGGTACCTGGTGAAGAGTTTGCAGCGTGCCCGGGGGAGCGGAATTGTATATGTGAGAAATCGCCGGGGGACGAGGGAGATTGCGGAGCTTCTGCGCAAAAACGGAATTGCTGCCGATTATTATCATGCCGGATTGAACGGGGAAGTGCGCCACCGCCGCCAGGATGATTGGATCAGCAACAAAACCCGGGTGATTGTGGCCACCAATGCCTTCGGGATGGGCATTGACAAGCCCGATGTCAGGTTTGTCATCCATGCTGATCTTCCCGATTCTCTGGAGGCCTATTTCCAGGAGGCCGGGCGTGCCGGCCGCGATGGCAAAAAGTCAGTGGCCGTTTTACTCTACAATCCTGCCGACAGGCTCAAACTGCAGAAACATCTTTCGGTGGTCTTTCCCTCGCTGGAGTATGTCAGAAGGATCTATGAGGCGGTGTGTAACTTTCTCCAAGTCGCTGTGGGCTTCGGCAAGAACCAGGTCTATGAATTTCCGCTGGAGCTTTTTGCCGAAAAATACCATTTTCAGGTGGCTCAGGTCTACCACAGCCTGAAAATCATTCAGCGACAGGGTTATATGGAGTTCACCGAAGAGGTCGATTCCCCCTCACGGGTTTACTTCACCGTCAGCCGTGACGACCTCTACCGCTTTCAGATAGCCAACGAGGAATACGACGGCTTCGTCAAGCTTCTCCTTCGCAGCTATACGGGCCTGTTCACCGGCTATGTGATTATAGAGGAGGAGCTGCTGGCCTCCAGGGCAAGCACCACGGTTGAAGTGATCCGCACTTTTCTCAAGCAGCTCAACAATAACCGCATCATCGACTATGTTCCCCGGAAAAAGACGCCCTACATCTTCTTGCCCCGTGAAAGGGCGGAACAGGATAAACTCTTTTTCTCGCGTGAGAATTACGACCTCCGAAAGCAGGACTTCTCCAACCGCATAGAGGCTGTCATCCATTATGCCTCATCCACCACGAAATGCAGAAGTCAGATCCTTCTGGAGTATTTCGGGGAAACAGAATCCCAGCGTTGCGGCATCTGCGATGTTTGCCTGGAGCGCAATCAGTTGGGAATGAGTAAGCTGGAATTTGACCGCCTGGCCGCAGTCATCAGGGAAGGCCTCTCGGAACCGCTGACCCCCGAGGAACTGCTCTTCAGGCTGGGCCCCGACAACGAGAAGTTTCGAAATCTCCTCAGGTGGCTGATGGACAACGAAAAAATTGTGCGAAGGATTGATAACCGTCTGGAGTGGAACAGTGGAAAGTGAGTGTTTTTCTTATTTTTGCAGGATCATTTGTGAAATATGGAAAACAACGGGATAAATTCCCTGGTGTATGGCAGGAATGTCGTGGAATTTGTGGCGGTGGCCAGTGAATTATGCCAGGTCATAGAGAATCCGGGGAAATACACTTTGCCGGGAGTTGTTGATCTGACGCGGAAGCTGCTGCCTTTGCTCTATTTTAAGGCTTCCCTTCTTCCGGTGGCAGAACCGGTAGCCGACGATCCTCTGGAGAAATTTGTCACGGAGCTCGATTATAACCGTTACCTCCAGAAGTGGGCGGAAATTCTGGGAGAACATGATCATTACCCAGAGGTATTTGACCCAGAGATTCAATTTGGCAGTGAAGCGGTGACCGCCTCCATTTCCGAGAGTTTAATGGATATCTACCAGGATTTGAAGGATTTTCTTACTTCGTATAGTTTAGGTAATGAAGAGGTTATGAATGATGCCCTGGCGGAATGCAGGACCCATTTTGCCGATTTCTGGGGTCATCGGCTGGTGAGTGTTCTCAGGGCGCTGCATCTGTTGACCTTTAGTGGCCAGTTGGAGGCTGGGGAGCGGGCAGCGGAGGATCCCGGGCAACCGCGAGGTTCTTCAGGCTGGGTAGACCGTTTTTTTAAGGGTGGCAATGAGTGAGTTATTGGAGAATATCAGGGATTCCATTTCCCGGGAGGAAATGGCGGAGTTGCCGTTGCGGCAATTCCAGGGAGAAATCACGATTGTGGAGACCCAGGCCATGGTCCGTGAGGCTGTTGATGCCTTGTCGCAGATCGGGGTGCTGGGATTTGATACAGAGACGAAACCCTCCTTCAGGAAGGGGGATAACCATCAGGTGGCCCTGTTGCAACTGGCTACGCGGGATAAGGCGTGGCTCTTCAGGGTGAAGAAAACAGGGCTTCCCCGGGAGGTGTGTCGTTTACTGGCCGACCCGAAGATTCTCAAGGCCGGGGTGGCCATTCGTGACGACCTGAAGGGATTGCAGAGAATCACGCCCTTCAAACCTGCCGGGTTCATCGAGTTGCAGGATAGGGCCCAGTCTGTGGGAATAAAGGATTTCAGTCTGAAAAAGCTATGCGCCATTCTTTTAGGGTTCAGGATTTCCAAATCGCAGCAGCTCTCCAACTGGGAGGCTGACCAGTTGGCCCCTCCGCAGCAGGCGTATGCGGCCACCGATGCCTGGGCATCCCTTCTTATTTATGAGAAATTTCAGGAGATCAGTCTATGAGCAGCTATCGTACCCTTGAGCTGAAGGCCGGCAAGGAGCAGTCATTGCTCCGTTTTCATCCATGGGTTTTCTCGGGTGCCATTGGGAAGCTTCCTTCCGACCTTCGTGAGGGAGAGATGGTCAGGGTGGTGGGACGCCACGGTGATCACCTGGGGTGGGGCCATTATCAGGTGGGCTCCATAGCGGTGAGGATTGTCTCCTTTGAGGATAAGGTCCCCGGGGCTACCCTGTGGCGTGATAAGATCGCCGCTGCCCTTGAAGTGCGGCGAAAGACGGGAATTGCCGGGCGTCCCGGGAATAATGTATACCGGCTGGTGCATGGTGAGGGAGACGGAATGCCGGGGCTGATTGCCGATATGTACAATGGGGTGGTGGTCATCCAGGCCCATAGTGCGGGCATGTTCCTGGTGCGTCACGAGATCGCCGGTGCCCTTGCTGAGGTGCTCGGGAATGAACTCACCGCCGTTTATGATAAAAGTGAGAAAACCGTTCCCTATAAGGCGGGGCTGGAACCCCACGATGGTTATCTTCTGGGTGGGGCCACGGTGCCCCACGAGGTGACGGAACTGGGACTTCGTTTTCACGTCGATTGGGAAACAGGCCAGAAAACGGGTTTTTTCATCGATCAGAGGGAGAACCGCCGGTTGGTGGAGCAATACAGTGCCGGAAGGAAGGTGTTGAATATGTTTAGTTATACCGGAGGGTTTTCGGCCTATGCCATGCGGGGAGGGGCTGAGATGGTCCACTCGGTCGATGCCTCGCGGAGTGCCGTGGAGATGAGCCTGGCCAACGTAGGCCTCACTTTTCCCGGTGACGACCGCCACAGCGCCTTTACGGCCGATGCCTTTGAGTTCATGCAGGGCATTGGCGGGAGGTATGACCTGATCATTCTCGATCCCCCGGCCTTTGCCAAACATCAGGAAGCGCTGCCCCAGGCCCTGAAGGCTTACAAACGCATTAACGCCAGGGCCATGGAGACCATCATGCCCGGGGGCATTCTTTTTACTTTTTCCTGTTCCCAGATTGTGGCCCGTGACAGGTTCCGTGAGGCGGTCTTCAGTGCTGCGGCCATCAGCCGCCGCCAGGTCAGGATACTGCATCAGCTCACCCAGCCTGCTGATCATCCCGTAAGCATTTACCATCCCGAAGGGGAATACCTCAAGGGACTGGTCCTTTATGTGGAATAGTCTCCCGTGGTGGGGGTGATGTCAGGCCAGGGTGGCTTCCGCACGTTTCCCCGCGGCATCGATGGCGGCTACTACGACGGGGCCATCGGGCAGGTCGGCAGGACAAACGAAGGGTTCCTTTTTCAGGATCTGGGGATGGTGTGGGATTTCAGCGATGACCACTCCTTCTGCCATGACTTCATATTTGACTACCGGGTCGTCACCGGCAAAGGCTGTTTGCCAGGTGAGTTGCAGTTTTCCCTCCTTCTCCGTTTTTCTCAGTTCCCGGGGGGCCGAGAGCCCTGATTTTTCCATTTGGAAATAGTTGGTTTTTCCCTCCTTTATGCCGGCAGCCAGAGTTTCTGTTTTCTGTCTCTCAGCAGGAGTGAGTCCGTCGGGGGCGATTTGGGCGGCATAGAAATTCTGGACCAGCTGGCATTTCAGGGGGTCCTCGTCGATGTGGCCTATGCCGGTAATGAGGGTATGGACTCCCGGGGTGGTGAGGGAGTATTCGATGAGGGGGCGGCTGGGGACGGCCGGGTCACCCACTTGGAGATAAACATGTTCCGGTTTGTTGGACCATTCCGGTTTTTTGTGGTACATGGCGGCATCGGCAAAGGCCTTCATGCCGATGATGCCCATTCCTTTGGCCTCTGCCACGGGGATGACATTGTGCTGCATGTTGAACATCAGCCTATCGTTGGCATTGATGGCGACCAGCAGTCCTTCGAGGATTCCCCATTCATCGCGCTGGATCATGTCGATCATGGCCGGGGGATTGTAATGTCCCGAGAATCCAATATGACGGATCAGCTTTTCCTGGCGGGGGTTCATGCCGGTGAGGTTGGACCCATCGCGGAAATCTCTGAGTGCCACCAGGGCACCGAAATTTCCCTGTGGGTCAAGCGGGGTCTCCAGTCCCTCGTATAAAACGTCGACCTCGGCACTATTGTGCAGGGTGTGAATCAGAACCATGTCGAGGTATGCCCCTTCGGGATAATGCCCTTCTCCGTCGCCGAAGATCTGGGTCAGGGAACGCCGGAGGTCATCTACGGCACACTGTACATTTTCACCGTTTGACCAGTTGCTGACATTATCACGGGGTTCCCATCCCGGTTTTCCCCAGCGCATGCATGTTTTGGAGGTGAGCCAGATGCTTTGGCGGAGTTCCTCGCGATAACCCTCTTCTCCGGGAATCAGCTGCAACTTCCGGAAGGCCTTGTTAAAGTTTCCCTGGCTGGGGCCATAAAGGTTGGAGGTGTCGTAATAGTTGATGCCCAGGTCAAAGGCCTTGAGAATGATGGCCACAGGATCGACCCCTTCGGGTGTCCACTGGATCGAAGCCTGTCCACCCAGTCCCAGGGTAGTCACCATGAAATCGTGTTTCCCGAATTTGCGTTTCATGGGGGCGGGGGTCTTTTCGATGTTACAGCTCCCGAGAGGCAACAGCGATACCGCGGCGGTCGTGGCGGCGGTGGTTTTGAGGAAATTCCTGCGTGAAAGTGTGTGTTTTTCCATAACTCAGATATTTCGTTTGCTTCCTGATTTGCACAACACCACGGTGGTTTTGTCGAGGGTGACCAGGCATCCGTAGCGTATCGATTCGAGCAGCGGCATCACCGTCGCCAGGAAAGCGTCGACTTGTGGTTTTTCATCGATGATCTCAACGATGACGGGAACTTTATCGGTATTTTCCCAGAATTTGTAGGAATGGATCACAGAGCTGGCGCCGTAGCTGAGGACTCCCTTGATGACGGTAGCTCCGGCAATGCCCTGTTTCTTGGCTTCGAAGACCAGGTGTTCATAGAGTGGTTGCTGGTTTACCTTGTCGGAAGAGCCAATGTAAATACGAAGGAGGTAGTGGTCAGATGGTGCATCCATGGTCAGTTGATGTTGGTGATCAGTTTTCCGGCAAATACGGCCATGATACCCAGAAAAAAGCTGAGGGAGGAGTAAAGGGCAAAGCGCAGCCACTCCTGTTGTTCCATGAGCATCAGGGCGTCGTTGGAGAAGGTGGAGAAGGTGGTGAATCCGCCGCAGAGACCTACGGTGAGGAAGAGCCGCACTTCGGGTGAGAGGAAATTTCCCTTTTCTGAAATTCCGTAGATGATCCCAATCAGGAAACATCCCATCAGGTTGACGATGAAGGTTCCCCAGGGGAAGAGGGTGGAGAGGTGGAGTTGGAAATACCTGGAAATAAGAAATCTGGCGATGGTCCCTATGAACCCTCCGAAACCGATGAACAGTAAAGATTTAAACATAATACAGGAGCTCTTATTTCGTATGGTTTAGTTCCAGGATCAGTTTGAAGCGGAGGTAGCTTTCCTCCCATTGCTGGGTGTTGGCGGGGAGGTATTGGATCACGCCGAAGGAGTCGGAGACGATTTTTCTCATTTCGGAGAGGGACTCCACGTATCCGAGTCCGCGGGCTTGCATGAGGATATTTCCGATGGCCGTGGCTTCCACGGGGCCGGCCAGAACGGGCAGTCCGGTAGCGTTGGCCGTCAGCTGGCAGAGGAAGCGGTTGTTGGCGCCGCCGCCGATGATGTGTATCTTCTCCACTGGTTTTTTGATCATTTTTTCGATCTGTTCCAGGGTGAATTTGTATTTGAGGGCGAGGCTTTCGTAGACACAACGGGCGATGGCGGCTTTTCCGGAGGGTATCGGCTGGCCTGATTTTTCGCAAAATGCGCAGATGGCGGTGGGCATATCTCCGGGGTTAAGGAAGGAGAGGTCGTCGGGGTCTACCAGGCTGACAAATGGGGTGGCCGAGCGGCTCAGGTCAACGATGTCACTCCAGGAAAGTGGGGATTCCTCATCCCATTGGCGTTTACACTCCTGGATGAGCCACAGTCCCATGATGTTTTTAAGAAACCGTGTGGTTCCGTCGACGCCGCCCTCGTTGGTGAAGTTCTGGGCCAGGGTTTCTTCTGACACCTGGGGTTGGGGAGATTCAATGCCCATGAGCGACCATGTTCCGGAGCTGATGTAGGCCCATGTGCCTTCAGTGGCGGGAACGGCGGCGATGGCCGAGGCCGTATCGTGGGAGGCCACGGCAATACAGGGCACCGCCTCGCTTCCTGTTTCGGCGCATACCTCAGGAAGCAGCGACCCCAAAACACTCCCCGGAGGGATGATCTCTTCGACCAGCTCATGGGGAATTCCCGCCACATCGAACAGGCGGTATTCCCATTCCGGTTTTCCGGCCTTCAACATCTGAGAGGTGCTGGCGATGGTATATTCATTTTTCCTGATTCCGGTGAAGAGGAAATTCAGGACATCGGGGGTGAAGAGGAGGGAGCTGGCGATTTTCATGGTTTGCAGGCCGGAACGGGTGGCCGAGAAGAGCTGGAACAGGGTGTTGAATTGCATGAACTGGATGCCCGTGAGGAGGTAGGTCTCCTTTCTGGGGAGGAGTTCAAAAAACTGCTTCATGCTCTCGTCGGTACGTTTGTCGCGATAGGCAAAGGGAAGCCCGGACAGTTGGCCGTCGGCAGTCACCAGGGCATAGTCGACGCCCCAGGTGTCGATGCCTATGGATTCCGGCTGTATCTGCATCTCCTTGACACATTTGGCCAGTCCCGTCTTCAGTTCGCTGAACAGGGAAAAGATGTTCCAATAGTAATGGCCATGGATAAGAGACATCTGGTTGGTGAAGCGGTGGACTTCGGTGAGGGTCAGGTTTTCGCCCGTCAGGGAGCCCAGGATGGCCCTTCCTCCGGATGCCCCGAGGTCAAAGGCCAGAAAGTGGTGTGGAATCATGGGTGGTGGTATTACGCTGATTGAAATAAAAAGGCAAGTTAAGAAAATGCACTGTTATTCGGAAATGGGGTCTTAAGAATTTCCGAACCGTTTTCCCCACCAGTGGATCAGCCGTTCCAGGATTTTCGCTTCTGCCGGGTTACTTCCCGGTTGGTAAAACCGTTTTTTGTGGATTTCTGGAGGCAGGAACTCCTGTTCGGTGAAGTTCCTCTGGAAGGAGTGGGCATATTTATAGTCATCGCCGTATCCGAGGTCTTTCATCAGCCGTGTGGGGGCGTTCCGGAGGTGGAGGGGTACCGGCAGGTTTCCTGTTTGACGTACTGTTTCCAGGGCGGCATCGATGGCGGTATAGGCGGAATTGCTCTTTGGGGAGGTCGCCAGGTAAATGGCGCATTCCGCCAGGAGGATGCGCGCTTCGGGATGGCCGATGGTGTGAACGGCATTAAAGGTGCTCTGGGCCAGCAAAAGGGCATTGGGGTTAGCCAGACCGACATCTTCGGAAGCCAGGATGACCATCCTGCGGGCAATAAACTTGACATCCTCGCCTCCTTCGATCATTCTGGCCAGCCAATACACCGCAGCATCGGGATCACTGCCCCTCATGCTCTTGATGAATGCCGAGATGATGTCGTAGTGGAGCTCTCCCTGTTTGTCGTACATGGCCAGGTTCTTCTGGAGGAGATAAAGCACCTTCTCATTGGTGATGACCACAGGGTCGGCTTCCTCGGCGGTGACCACCAGTTCCAGGACGTTGAGGAGCTTGCGGGCATCCCCCCCTGAAAAGCGGAGAAGGGCTTCTTCTTCTTCGACGATGACCTTTCTCTCCTTCAGTTCCGGATCTTTGGCCAGGGCAGTGGCGACCAGGCGTAACAGCTCTTCCCTCCCGAGGGAATTCAGGACATACACCTGGCATCGCGACAGCAGCGGGGAGATGACTTCGAAGGAGGGGTTTTCTGTGGTGGCCCCAATGAGGGTGATGGTCCCCGATTCCACGGCTCCCAAAAGGGAGTCCTGCTGTGATTTACTGAAGCGGTGGATCTCATCGATGAAGAGAATGGGGTTTGGACGGTTGAAAAACTGTTGGTTCCGGGCTTTGTCGATCACCTCCCTGATATCCTTGACTCCTGAGTTGATGGCGCTCAGGGTATGGAAAGGACGGTCGAGGGTGGTGGCGATGATACGCGCCAGGGTGGTCTTGCCCACACCCGGGGGACCCCACAGGATGATGGATGCCAGGTTCCCCGAGGTGACCATCCTGCGGAGCACGGCGTCGGGGCCCACGAGATGGTCCTGACCCAGGAACTCATCCAGGGTGCGGGGGCGCATCCTCTCGGCCAGAGGCGTGTTACTGCTCATATTTCGCAATTTCGGCTGGCGTGCATTTAGTAGGTCGTAGTCATATTCTCATCGACACAAAGGATGAAATCGGCTTTACGGAGGTTTTGCCTGTCCAGTTTCCGGGCATCGGCTTGGGAAACAGTAGCGATGGTGACCGCCCTGAGTTGGGGACGCGTGCGTTTCAGGTACCAGAGGATTCCTTCATAGTTGTCAGAATGGTAAGTGCCGTGATAATGGATGAATAGCTTTCCTCCGGGATGGTTGGCGGTGATGAAGTGAGCCATGGTGGCATCTTTGATGGCCTGGGCTTTGGGAAGGGTCTCCGAGGTGTGGTTTCCCATCATGCCGGTCATGGCGGCATACCCGGGAAGTGTAGCGTCGTAGTCAATGGGGAGGGGAGCTATCCACTCCTTCTCTTTTGCTGTGAGGGAGTCGAGGGCTGCGAAATCCTTTTTGAAAACCAGGTTGGCATACCTTCGGGGAATATTGGTGGCGATGAAGCGCAGGCCCTTCTCCCTGGCGAAATCGACCAGCGGGGCGTAATCGGTTTTGTGGTTGGGCCATAAACGTGCCAGGGTGTCGAGGGTTTTGGCAGTAATCCTCCCTTCGAGGTAGTCATTGAGGGGTTCCTGGTTGTCGGCTTCCACCATTTCAGCCCCCAGGACCAACTCCCTTTTTCGGTGCAGTGATTCGGTCACCTCATATTGTAACCAATGGGCAATGGGGTTGTTATGGAGTTCGCCGAAGAGAAGGATGTCACCACGGGAAATCTCCCTAACCATTTTTTCATAGGAGATCTCTTTTCCGCTTCCGGTGAATATCGTGTAGGCTTTTTTTCCCCGTTCTGAAGAACCTGGTTTGCTGGAGTCGGCAGTTTTTTCCCGGGCTGAAGTGGTGATTCCGGCGATTAAGGCTACGATAAGCCAAAAAACCGGGAGCGAAAGTCTGCGGCGGTATGGTTCCCTCACAAAAGTGGCTGATTCCGGAATGGGCATTCCCTGGTGACTCTTCTGCGGGGCGAGGGAACCGGAAAGAGCGGAACTCCTTGCCGGAACCTGATTTTCCGCAGGCTCTGCCAAAACGGGTTTCAGTATCCTAATCATTGGTCATCGTTTCTATAAGTTGCAATAGCGCTTGATGATGCTGTAGGCCTCAACCAGTCCGAGTTCCCCGGCTTTGGAGAGGTCCACTGCTCCCTGTTTGTTATCATCGAGGAAGATCCTGGTCAATCCGCGGTTATAATAAGCCTCGGCAAATTCGGGTTCCAGTTCTATGGCTTTGTCGAGGTCTTGCAGGGCGAGGTCGTAGTTTTTCTGCCGGAAATGGATGAACGCCCTGTTGAAATATCCGAAGAAAAGGGCAGGCCTGAGTTCCAGGGCTTTGTTGTAATCTTCGATGATCAGGTCGTCATCGGTGATGGTCATCTGGTTTGGGCTGCCGGGAGCGGGCCTCAGGTTTTCCCTGTCTGGGGAAACAGGGAGGGTTCCGGGGAATTCAGGCATCACCGTTTCGACATGTTCCGCCATTTTAAAACGGCAGTTTCCCCTGGAGATATAAGCCAGGGCATTCGCGGTATCGAGGGCTATGGCCTGGCTGAGGTCGGCCAGGGATTGGTTATAATTGCCCGTGAGAGAGTGGAAAATACCCCGGTTAAGGTAATTATGGCTATTGGCGGCCACCCCGATTTTCTCGTTGAAGAAGAGGATATAATTACTGAAAAGGGAGCTTTCGGTCTCTTTATTTGTGAAGGTCAGCATGGGATTGTAGTTATTCTCCCTGTTGAGCTCTTCGATATCGGGGTTGTAATATTGGAGGCGTTCGTAGTTGACCGAGTTTTGTTCAAAGGCCGAGATCATAAAGAGCGGTTGAAGGTCGATGGCGATATTGCGGTTCTGAACAAAAGGATCGTCGGTATTTTCGGGGGATTCCTGGCCGATGTTTCTGGTGTCAGAGACGATCAGGTTGAGTCTTCTTCTGCGGCGGATCTCTTCTTCTTTGGCTTTTTCGGCGTTTTGAGAGTCGTCTTTGCCGGCGTTCTGGCCACTTGCGGGTTGACCTGCAGGGGTGGCCGACTGTTGTTGTGTTCCTGAGGGGGGCCTGTTTCCCTGGTCTGTGGAAACCGCCAGGCGTGACAGGTCATACCGGGGGTTGAGGTCTGCGGCAATCTGGTAATCGCCTTCGTAGCCCGGGCGGCGCAGGATTTCCCTGGCCATGGCTCTGTTGAAATAGGCGTTGGCCATGCCGGGGTCGAGTTTGAGGGCCACATCATAATCCATGATTGCCCCGTTGTAGTCTTCCAGCTTGTGTTTGATAATTCCCCGGTTGTTATATGCCAGGGCATTGTCGGGTTCCAGTTTGATGCACTGGTCAAAATCACGGAGTGCTGAGGCAAAATCGTCCATCTCGAACCGCGCCAGTCCCCGGTTAAGGTAGGCCGCGGCAAAATGGGGCCTGATGAGAATCACCGCGTTGAGGTCCTGGATAGCCCCGCGGGTATCTCCCTTGATGATTTTCGCATTGCTGCGGTTCATCAGGGCAATGGTTGAGGATGAATTGATTTCCAGGGCTTTGCTGTAGTCTTCCATGGCCCCGTCGATGTCTCTCTGTGATATCCGGGCGATACCTCTGTTGATGTAAAGACCTTCATTTTTCGGTTCCAGTTCCAGGGCTTTGTTGTAGTCGGCAATGGCCTTGTCAAATTCCTTCAGTTCATGCCAGGTCAGCCCGCGATAGGCATAGGCATCCGGGAAAAAAGGCTTGATACCAATGGCCATGTCAAAGTCGGTGATGGCCCCCTGGAAGTCCTCCAGTTTCTGCTTGGCTACCCCCCTGTAAAAGTAGGGCTCCGGCATGTGGGGCTTGAATTTGATCACAATGTTGAAGTACTCGATAGCCCCGACATAGTTGCCTATGGAGATCCTTGTCTGCCCCACCCTCATGTAGTGGTTGATGTTGAGCTGACCATACACGCCGGTACCCAGTAACTGCAGCAGCAGAACCAGAATCACTCTTACCGGTAACTTCTTTTCCATGTCACAAAAATAGTATTTTGCACCATTGAGGCCGGAGCTCCTTCACTTTATTTAACGCTTTGGGAGGTTTGACACCCCGTTAATAATCATTTTTATCGTGTCTGAAAATTTCTATTTTTGAAGTTTCATTAGAATAACCCAGTATGATCAGAAAAATTACCTTCTGTTGTTCCGTTTTGCTGGTGGCCGCATCGTTGACGGGCACCACCCAGGAAACTCCTGAGAAACCTGAAGGGATCAGGTTTACCGATGAAATTGTGTTGCCCGCGACGCCGGTAAAGAATCAGCATCGCACGGGGACCTGCTGGTCTTTCAGTGCGCTATCCTTTTTTGAGTCGGAAATGCTGCGCCAAAAGAAGCCGGTGATTGATCTTTCGGAGATGTTCATTGTACACCATACTTATGCCCACAAGGCAGAAAAGTATGTCAGGATGCAGGGGAAAACCAATTTTGGGGCAGGAGGGGCCTTTCACGATGCTTCAAATGTCATCCGCAGAGTGGGGATCGTTCCCGAGGAGGCTTACAACGGGCTACAATACGGGGAGGAGAAACATGTCCACGGGGAACTCGACAATGCGCTTCGTGACTATGTCGAGGCCATTGCGAAAAATCCGAACCGGAAGCTTACCCCGGTATGGCACGAGGGGTTGACGGGGATCCTGGACACTTATCTGGGAGAACTTCCCGAAAAATTTGAATTCCAGGGGAAAAGCTATACCCCGCAGAGTTTTGCGCGGGAGGTCGTGGGATTGGACATGGACGATTATGTGGAGATTACCTCCTATACCCATCATCCTTTCTACACCGGGTTCATCCTTGAAGTTCCCGACAACTGGTCCTGGGATGAGGTGTACAATGTGCCCCTGGAAGATCTGGAAGAGATCGTTGATTTTTCGCTGCGCCGGGGCTATACCGTGGCCTGGGCCGCCGACGTGAGTGAAAAGGGATTTCTGACCAGTAACAAGGGAGTGGCCATGGTTCCTGTGAGAAAAACCGAAGAGATGTCGAACGCCGAAATCCTTCGTTGGGAAAAACTGTCAGAGAAGGAAAGGGAAGATGAGCTTTACCGGTTTAATGAGCCGGTTCCCGAACTGGAGGTGACACAGGAACTCAGACAGGTGGATTTCGACAACTACCAAACGACTGATGACCATGGCATGCATATTATCGGCACTGCCCGTGACCAGGCCGGCAACCTCTGGTACAAGGTGAAGAACTCCTGGGGCGATTATAACCGGTACGGAGGGTTTTTCTATGCCTCAAAGGCCTATGTGAAATACAAAACGATGAGTATAATGGTCCATCGTGATGCCATTCCGCAGCAGATCCGTAAAAAGCTGGACCTATAATCCGTGGTGAAAATCCAACGGGATTGAATACAACTTTGAGTAAACTGGATGAAGAGACTCCTGTTGGCTGTTTTTTTGTTGTTTCCCATCCTTTTGTTTTCGCAGGAAAACAACTGGCAGTGGTGGAATGATGTGCATGACTGGAAACCAGGAGACCCCGGCTGGCGGAACCTGATGAAGCTAACGCCGGGCTATCTGGGGCCTAATGCCCTGCCTGTACCTGAAGCGGCCAGGGGCTACATCCCCGGATCGGGGGAGATAATAACCAGTTTGTCGCGTCATTATCACCCTGAGGATCCCACCCAGGATCTCTCATTTCACCTGAAGGTACCCTTTTATGATGGGAAAGTCGCCATAGAGGCCTTTGGGGTGCTCCTGGAAAACTATAACTATTCTGAATCATTCAGAAACTCCAGTTTTTCGCGTGATGAGGATGGGAAAGGGATGACCCAGGGGGATTTTTATTTTGCTGCCCTGGTGCAGCTGGCCAAAGAGCGTCGTTTTCCTGACACCATGCTGAGGATGGCTTGTAAGACAGCCTCGGGGCATGCCTATGCCGCCAGGTTTACCGACACCCCGGGGTATTTCCTGGATCTTAGTTTCTCCCGGAGCTTTGGTCTCTCGCGGAGGATGCAGATGCGGCCCTTTGCCATGCTGGGTTTTTACAGCTGGCAGACCTATAACGAGGGAACTCCCCAGAATGACGCCCTGCTCTACGGGGCAGGCACCGAAGTCAACAATGAACACTGGCAATTTTCAGGCATTATCTCGGGTTACTCGGGATATATGAATCTTCGCGACAGACCCGTGGTGGCGACCCTGGAAGCCCGCCATGACTGGCCGTTTACTGCGGCGCGGGTGACCTGGCTACATGGAATGCGCGACTGGGACTACCAGACTTTCAGACTCTCCTTCATCTGGAAATTCAACGGGTTATAATTCACAAACCCCGGTTTTATCTTTGATTTACTCTTATTTTTACGATCAAATACTCACGAGAAACAAGCCAGGATATGAAGAAATTGTCGGTGGTGATCTGCGTTTACAATGAGGAGCCCAACATCGCCCCGTTAAGTCACCAGATCATGGATGCGCTGAAAGATATCGATTTTGAGGCGATTTTTGTGGATGACGGGTCGACCGACGGCACCCGGAAAGAGGTTTTGTCCATTGAAGACAAGCGGTTTGTCCTCGTGGAACTGATGCGTAATTTCGGGCAGAGCAGTGCCTTGCAGGCAGGTGTCGACGCTGCATCGGGAGAGTTTGTATGTCTTATTGACGGGGACCTCCAGAATGACCCTGCCGATATCCCCGGAATGCTCAGGATGGCCGAAGCAGGGGAGTGGGATATGGTGGCCGGGATCAGGGCCAACCGGAAAGATGGTGTTTTTCTGCGCAGAATACCCTCAAAAATTGCCAACTATATCATCAGGCGGACTACCGGTACCAAAATGAAGGACCTGGGGTGTACCCTCAAGATATTCCCGGCAGACATCATCAAGAGCATCCATATCTATGGGGAGCTTCACCGTTTCATCCCGGTATTGCTAGCCTTTGAAGGGGCCACACGTTTTACCCAGACTGATGTGAACCACAGACCGCGGAAATTCGGAAAATCGAACTACAGTTTGTCGCGTTCATCACGGGTGATGAGCGACCTGCTGCTAATGTGGTTTTTTAAGAAATATATGCAACGGCCCATGCACCTTTTCGGACAGATCGGTTTCATCACCATGGCCGCCGGGGTCGTGATCAACCTATACCTGCTGGTGCTGAAGATCTTAGGGCATGATATCTGGGGCAAGCAATTGCTGTTGCTGGGGATTCTCTTTCTGGTAGCCGGAATTCAGTTCATCACCATCGGCATCGTCGCTGAACTGTTGATGAGGACCTATTATGAATCACAGAAGAAACCCCCCTACAGGGTGAGGAAGGTCCGCAATACAGCAGACCTTCTGGCCTGAGAAAATGAATCCTTTCAGTTGTCTCTTTTGTCGAGGAGCCATTTCAGAGAGGCCACTCCCCAGGGCATGATGGCATCCTGGTGGTCGAGCCCGGGGAGAATGGAAACGGTAATCAGGTCGGTAGGAGCCTGTGCCTCATTGAAATCAGCGATTAGATCAGTGGAGGCCGAAACGGGGACAAAGGTGTCGGCGATGCCATGGATGATCAGCGTGGGAGTGGTGGTCTTCCAGGCTTCCACAGAATTGCGGCTGAGGGCAGTGCGGAACCCGGCATATTTTTCCCCGGTGGCTACGTTGTCGAGAAACTCCTTTTTGAACAGGATGCTTACCGTGGGGGAGAGTTTGGAGTTGATGTATTCGGCATCATGGCTTCCGTCAAAAAGCATGGCGATGTAGTCCTCTCCGGAATAAGGTGCATTGAAGATGTCGCCGGGGGTGAGGGTCATCTCATTGGTTTTGATGTAGGAGTTGACCATGTAAGCCAGGAAGTAAGGCATGGGATAGCTCTGCTGTGTGAGGATATGGCTGCTGACGGCCGTGAGATCATAGGGCCCCGCACCGCAGGAACTGGCCTTCAGGGTATATTCCCCGGTCAGGGAAGTCTCCATCTCCTTTTTCAACGCCATAGTGGCCCACCCACCCTGCGAATAACCCATCAGGTAAGTCTCTTTGGTCATGGAACTCTTTCCGAGTTTTTTCAGCAACTCCGCTGCCGCCCTGTGGAGGTCGGTCACCGTGGTGATGGTGGACTCCTTGTGAAGATAGGGGTGAAACAGGCCCGAGGATGCGCCGAACCCCAGATAATCGGGAATGGCCACCACAAAACCCATGGAGGCGATCATCTCAATCACAGAGAAAAGCTGATCGTTGGGATTCACCGAGGGAGCCTTGGAATTGAGGGTGTTGGTGCCGTTCTGAAAACTCAGCAGAGGAAAAGTACCGGTTCCCATGGGAACGGAAACCAGCCCGGAAGCCAGAACCTGGTGGCCCATGAAAGTGGTGTTGTAGCTGACCCGGTAAACGGTCACCCCGTATTTTACCTTTTCGGAAATGCCGAACAAATTGGGAAACTGCCCCTCTAGAGCCGTAAATACTGGTTTTATAATCGGAACGGTGGCTGCATTCACATTGGAATAACTTACCAGGTATTCCTCTTCCGGTTCGGGAGTTTCCCCCCCCTCGAACAGGCCGCAGGCCCCCAGCATTACGGTCGCCATTATGGCGGCCAGCCTGAAAATAAAGAGCTTCCGTTTCATCGTATTTCCGAAATTAATGAGTGGACGAAAATCCCCTGATTAGGATAACGCCGCTATTCTAACGTCCAAAGTTACGACAAATTGCCAGTTCACCGCTTATTCAGTCTTACGCTGTGAAAAATACCCGGCAGCAAACCTTCGGAATCCTCCTTTTAACGGGAATGGCTAATAAATAGGAATAATTCTAAATAATTGTTAAATAAGAGTTGGCTATCCTTTTAATTTTGAAAAGGATTTTGTAATTTTGGACTATTAATTTAAAAGCATAATGTCATGTTAAAGGAAAAGGTTTTAAAAGCGATCAATCTGCAGATTAATAATGAATATTACTCGGCATATCTGTATTTGTCGATGTCGGCGTGGTTTCAGGCGAAGGGATTTCCGGGGTTTGCGAACTGGATGTATATTCAGTATCAGGAGGAGTTGACACACGGGAACAAGTTCTTCAAGTATGTCCATGAGAGGGGGAGTCAGGTGGTATTGAAGGCCATTGCCCAGATGGAGACAGATTTTGAAAGCGTTACTGTGGTTTTTGAAAAGGCGTTGGAGCATGAGCAGTTTGTGACGGCGAGCATCAACAAGATCATGGATGTGGCTGTTGCCGAGTCGGATTATGCCACGCAGAGTTTTCTGAAGTGGTTTATTGACGAGCAGGTGGAAGAGGAAGCCAATGTGACCGAGATCCTGGATACCCTGAAGCTGATTAATGGCCACGGGAATGGTCTGGTGATGCTTGACAGGGAGATGCGTCAGCGGGTCTTTGTCGATGCGACGGCGGCAGCGGAATAGGTTCTGAGAGGAATTCGATATATTTAAGGCTGCCTTCCGGGGTGGCCTTTTTAATGTTAGCGACATGGAAGCACTTCTGGAAGCCGACAGGTTGTATGGGCAGCTTGCCGGAAGGTGTCAGACGGTTTTTGATGAAAAGGGGGCCGGAGAGGTTTCCCGGGCCTATGCTTATGTCAGGGAGCTCTTGGGAGAACGTTGTTTTGAGTCGGGGGAGGTGATTCTTTCCCATTCCCTGGAGGTGGCCCTGATCATCATGGAGGAGATTGGCCTGGGTGTAGATTCCGTGGTCGCCGGACTGCTGCACAATGTCATGTACCACCGGCTTGAGCGGCAGGCGGATCCGGAGGAGCTGAGGCGTCTCTTCGGCGGTACGGTGACGGCGATGCTGGAGGGGATGGCCAAGATCAACGCCCTGGGAACCGATACTGTGGAACTGCATCCCGAGAATTTCAGGATGCTGATGCTGGCCCTGGCGGGTGACGTGCGTGTTATTTTGGTGAAGATTGCCGACCGTTTGCAGATCATGCGCAATTTTGACCGCTTTCCCACCCCGTCGGTAAAGCGCATAGCCACCGAAACCAATCATATTTATGCGCCCTTTGCCCACCGTCTGGGGCTCTATAAGCTCAATTCTGAGCTTTTGGATCTGTGTCTCAGGGTTCTCAAACCCGAGGCTTATCAGGAGGTGATTACCCGGTTGAAGGAGACCGAAACAGAGCGCGCCCTCTTCACCGCGGAATTTGTGGGGCCCATTCAGGAAAAGCTCCTGTCGCGGGGTTTCCGGTTTGAGATGAAGGCGCGGACCAAGTCGGTCTATTCCATTTACAGCAAGATGCAGAAACAAAAGGTCGGGTTTGACGAGGTGTACGATCTTTTTGCCATCAGGGTGATTCTGGATTCAGAGCCGCAGAATGAGAAGTCGGATTGCTGGACGGTCTATTCGGTGGTGACCGATGAGTACCAGGCCAATCCTGAGCGGATGCGCGACTGGATCACCATTCCCAAGTCAAACGGCTATGAGTCGTTGCATGCCACCGTGATGGGGCCGCACAAGAAGTGGATCGAGGTGCAGATTCGCACGCGCCGCATGGATGAACTGGCAGAAAAGGGGGTGGCCGCGCATTGGAAATACAAGGGGGGCAAGGAGAATAAGGACCTCGACCAGTGGTTGTCAGGAATCCGCGACATCCTGGAGAATCCCGAGGTCAGTGTCGTCGATTTCATTGATGAGTTCCGTAAAAATGTGTACATCGACGAGATTTATGTCTTCACACCCAAGGGAGATCTCAGGAAGCTGCCACGTGGAGCGACGATTCTGGACTTTGCCTATGATATCCATTCCGACCTGGGCGACAAATGCGTTGGTGGGAAGGTCAACGACCGGAAGGTTACCCTTCGTCATCAGCTGAAGAGCGGAGATACTGTGGCGGTGGAAACCGGCAACAGTCAAAGGCCGAAAATCGACTGGCTCGATTTTGCGGTGACCTCAAAGGCAAAAAACCGGATCAGGGCATCGCTGAATGAAGCCCGGAACAGGGAGGCCGCCAACGGGAAGGAGATGCTGCTGCGCAAGTTCAAAAACTGGAAGCTGGAACTCACCGATGATATCATCCGTAAGCTTCTGAAGCATTATAACTTCAAGCTGGCCACCGACCTCTATTACCATATCAGTACCGGCAAGATCGATACCCTTCATATCAAGTCGCTTCTGCGTGAGGAGGAGAAAATGGCGGTCAGGTCGAGGCTCGAGGAGATTCTGCCTTCCGAGGGTGCCAAAGAGCTCCCTGCCGGCAGCGGCGATGATTACATGATCATCGACAGCAATATCAGGGATGTCAATTACAAACTGGCGCCCTGTTGCAATCCCGTTTACGGCGATGAGATTTTCGGTTTTGTCACCATCCATGAGGGCATTAAGATTCACCGGGTCTCCTGTCCCAATGCCCCGCAGATGATAGAGCGCTTCCCCTACCGGTTGGTCAAGGCAAAATGGAAACCGACCAGTTTGAAGAGCTCATTTCTGACTACCCTCTATATCTCCGGAACCGACAGTCTGGGGATTGTTTCCGAGATTTCCCATGTGATTGCCAAGGATTTCGGGGTTCAGATGCGGGCCATCAACGTGGAGTCCTCCGGGGGTGATTTCCGGGGTGTTCTGAAAATCTGGGTTCACAACCTGGAGCATCTTGATTTTCTGATTCACAAGCTCAGGAACCTGAAGGGGATAAATTCGGTGACGCGGGGAGACAGCTGAGGCTGATAATTTAGTAAGAGATATGAATATATTGATAGCGCCAAACAGCATGAAAGGGAGCCTGGATGCTCCGGGGGTGGCGGCCGCGGTGGCTGCGGGTTTCCGTGAGGCTTCGCCGGTCTTTAACCTGCGTCAGGTCCCCATTGCCGATGGGGGGGACTTTACAGGGGAGATATTAAGGGATGCTTTGGGGGCCCGGGAGTATCATGAAAACGTGGCCGGGCCTCTGGGGGCACCTGTCGATGCGGTATACGGCATTGCCGGGCGTACCGCCGTCATTGAAATGGCGTCGGCTTCCGGGTTACGGCTCCTCGGAAAGGGGGAGTACCTCCCTGGGGAGGCCTCTTCCCTGGGGACAGGCGCGCTGATCAGGGCGGCCCTGGAGAGGGGATGCCGCAGGGTCATTCTGGGACTCGGGGGGAGCGCCACCGTTGACGGCGGCATTGGCCTGCTTGCCGGCATGGGGTTTTCGTTTTATGATGCCTCGGGGAATTCCCTGCCTCCCTTGCCTTCTTCGCTCCGGCGGGTGTCGCACCTGGAGGCTCCCGGGGATCTTCCGCAGAATGTGGAATTCATCCTTCTTGCCGATGTTACCAATCCCCTGTTGGGGGAAGAGGGGGCCGCCAGGGTCTTCGGACCCCAGAAGGGCGCTGGCCCCGTGATGATCAGGGAGCTGGAGACGGGACTCACCCACTGGATCACCCTTCTCGAAAGGCTTTCGGGGAGACCACTGCGGGACCTCCCGGGGATGGGAGCCGCAGGAGGAGTGGCTTCCGGATTGGTGGCCCTGTATGGCGCTACCCTGGTCAGGGGTGCAGAATTTCTTTTTGACCAGCTGGAAATGGAGCGCCATCTCTCCTGGGCCGACTGGATCATCACCGGCGAAGGAAGGTGCGATTCACGCGGAGGGAGGGATAAAGGGCCCGGACAGCTGGCCATCATGGCTGCCGCAGCCGAAAAACCGGTCACCTCGCTCTCGGGGTCCTTTGATTCTATGGCTACCGGGGAGTATGCCGGCGTCTTTTCCATCAGCAACGGCGCTGAGACCCTTCAGGAACTTATCGGCGGAGCGGCAGAGAGAGTGAAGGTCCTCTCTTGTGAACTGGCCAGGGTATTGCTGGCGGCTTTCCCGGGAGCCGCAGGGCACCACCGTTTGCTGACAGAGGCCGGCAACTCTTTCGTACAAAATGATATCCCACGCGCCCTTAGTTTGCTGGAGGAGGGAGATGCCGGCCACCTCTCGGCCTGCTGGCACCTCAGGGGCACCATATATCAAAAACTGCAGCAATGGGGCGATGCTATCAACTGCTTCTCTAAAAGCCTCGAACTCGACCAGGGAAATATAAAATCTGAAACAGGACTGACCATGGTGCGACAGATCCTGGCCTTCAGAAATCCCGACCTCCTTAACCCATAAAAATTCTGGCATTTTATTTGTATTTTGGAGAATATGATCAGAGGAGAAGAAAGAAATTGTGATTTTTATTCCAATATCATTAAATTTGACGCTCCTGGTTTTCAGGTTATGTGAGAATTCTATTGACAATAAACATTTTAAAAAACCGAGAAATGATGAAAAGAACTCTTTTACTGCTCGCAGTCACCTTCATTGCTGTTGCGGCATTTGCCCAGGATGCCGCTGAGATGATCAATAAGGCCCAGGAGGCTATGAAAGCCAATAAGTATCTCGAGGCCTTTGAACTTTATGACAAGGCAATGGCCAATCTGGGTGACGTACAGGTCGATAAAGCCATAAATTTCAATATTGGGTATGCAGCCATGCAAGCGTCCAAGAACGCAGAAGCTCTGAGTTATTTCGACAAGGCGATTGAGGCAGGTGCCAATGTGGCCAAATGTCACGAGTACAAAGGGTCGGTGTATAACAAGATGAAAGATTATCCCAATGCTCTGGCCAGTTATGAAAAGTCGCTTGAGTTGTCAGAGGAGAAAGCCGGTGCCCTGTTGCTGAATACCGCCATCACCGCCTATCGTCTGGAAGCTTATGATAAGGCCGTAAATTATTTCGACCAGGCCTATAAGGCGGGTTTCCGTCCGGAAGATGCCCTCCTGAATAAAGCCATGGCCCTGAAAAAGCTGAACAAGGATGAGGAGTACAAGGCAGTCCTGACCGAAGGAGCAGAGAAATTCCCGGCCAACACGAAGATCACAGGAGCCCTCGCAGGGGTATATGTGATGGAGGGTAACGAATTGTACAAGGACGGCGTAGAAGTGCTGAATGCTGCCAACAAAAAGGTCAACGATGGAACCCTGAAGACCGATGATGATGCCTATAAGGCTGAAGTGGACAAAGCAAAGGCTGAATTTGCCAAGGCAGCGGAGATCCTGGCCAATGCCGTTAAACTCGATCCCGCTAATGCCAACGCCCAGAAGCTTCTGGACGCGATCGAAAGCGTGAAATAAAAATTTCTTCCGATAACGAAAAAGGCTGTCCGGGTACCCCGGGACAGCCTTTTTTGTCTCTGGGGGCCCCATCCATTTGCAGTTGTTTGCGTCAATATGTAATTTTGAGGGATAATAAAACCTGATATGATGAAAAAAACGGCCGTTATCCTGCTGGTGTTCTTTTTGGGAGGCCCCGGGGTGCTCGGCCTGTAATTTTGGCAGGAATCTGCCAGATAACTAACTTGTTAAGAAGATATAAATTCTGGTTAACTTTCTATTAACAGCAATTCATACTTTCAAATCTTAATTTTGCGATATGAAGGTATGGAGGAAAATAGGGGCTGTTCTGATCCTGTTGCCGTTCGTGGTGTCGGTATCGGGGGTGGTCGTATTCCATACCCACTGTCAATGTACCGGCCGGAACGTGACCTCCCTGTTTGTACTTCCTGAGAGTTGTGAGGATCTGGAAGCCGACCATGAACACCTCTTTGGCGATCATGCCGGTGATCTGCAAGCCTGCTGCATGTCACAAGATACTTCCGGAGTGAGTTCCCCGGGGGAGGATTGTGGCTGCCACTCCCCGCGTGTGGAGTTCTTCAAGCTCAAACAGCAGTTTACAGGCGACAAGTCAGGTTATCAGCACAGAGCCCTGGAAACGGTTCTCTTTCTTCTTCCCGACATTCTTGCCCCCGACGTCCATAATCATCATGCTCAACAATCCTTAGTCCTTCCTCCCGGGGAACCCCCTGTCGTGACCTCCGGTACCGATATTATCCACTTAATTTGCCAGCCTAAAATCCCCGATCTCATCTGAATTAAGCAGTTTCAGAGTTATCCTTTTTTTTGAAATTCTTAAATCGTAAATGATGAGATCATTGTTTTTATTATATCTGCTGTGGGCCATCCCCGTGGTTCTGTTTTCGCAGGAGGTTACCGGTGTGGTATCGGGATTGGATAACGGGGAGAAGCAGACCCTGCCCGGGGTCAATGTTTACTGGGAGAACAGCCGGCAGGGAACAGTAACCGGTGAGGATGGCGGGTTTACCCTCAGGAAAAGGAGTGGTCAGCATGTGCTGGTTTTCAGTTTTGTGGGTTATGAGACCCGGAAGGTTCATGTGCATGATGATGATCCTTTGGAGGTGGTGCTGGAGTCCAACCTGGAAATCGGGGAGGTGACGGTAGCCGTCAAGGACCGCGGGGTCTACCTCTCCACCATTGATCCGGTGCACACCGAAAGGATCGGGGGGGCGGAGCTTCACAAGGCGGCCTGTTGCAATTTGGCCGAGAGTTTCGAGACCAATCCCTCGGTCGATGTCAGTTATAATGATGCAGTGACCGGGGCCAAGCAGATCAGGTTGTTGGGCCTCGACGGCATCTATTCCCAGTTGCAGACCGAGAATATCCCCAATTTCCGGGGCTTGGCCACAGGATTTGGCCTGACTTACATCCCGGGACCCTGGATGGAGTCGATACAGGTTTCCAAGGGGACTGCCTCTGTGGTGAATGGTTATGAGTCGGTGACCGGACAGATCAATGTCAACTTCAAGAAACCCGACAGCGAAGAAAACCTGCATCTCAATGCTTTTGCCAGTGCCGAGGGCAAGCTGGAGTTCAATGCCAATAAAAATTTCCGTTTACGCGGCGACAAACTGACCACCGGACTCTTCTTCCATGGGGAGGATCTCTCACGGAGGCTGGACCACAATCATGACGGATTTCTGGATCATCCGCTCACGCGGCAGTTTCACCTTTACAATACCTGGAAATACAACGACCACAACGGACTGATGGTGCATGGGGCCCTCCGTTTTCTGACTGACCAGCGCTATGGCGGGGAAACCGGATTGTTGAGGGGGGAGCCTGCCCATCAGGACCTTCCCTACAAGACGGAAATCCAGAATAACCTGGGAGAGGGGGTATTCAAGGTGGGATATGTGTGGCCTTCACAACATACGGCCCTGGCTTTGCTTTCCAATGTGGTCGTCCATGACCTGGCCTCTTCCTATGGGTTACGCAATTTCGATGCCCGTGAGAACAGGGTGTATGCCAATTTGGTGTGGACCCAGGACCTTGATGTGGCCGCCCGTCACGTGGTGAACGCCGGGGTCAGCTATTTCTATGATGCCTTCGATGAGCTCTTCAATGGTCGTCAGATGAACCGCCATGAGTCGGTTCCCGGGGTTTTCGCCGAGTACACCTGGAAGCCTTCGGAAAAGCTGACAGCCATGGTGGGGATCAGGGGCGATGACCACAACCTCTTCGGGAGTTTTGTCACTCCCCGCGCCCATTTCCGTTTTCAGCCCGATCCGCGCTTTACCATCAGGGCCAGTGCGGGCAAAGGATTCCGCACGGCCAATGTTCTGGCCGAGAACAGCCATTTCCTCTCGGGGTACCGGTCGCTTGACTTTGAAGAAGCCCTGCAGGAAGAGGCCTGGAACTATGGGATCAGCCTGATTCAGACTTACAGACTGTGGGAGAGGGATCTCCAGATTACCGCAGAGTTTTACCGTACCGATTTTATCCAGCAGCTGGTCGTTGACCGGGAATCCTCGGCCACAGAAATAGGACTGAAGCCCCTTGACGGGAAGTCCTATGCGAATAGTTTGCAGGTTGACGTGAGGGTCCCGGTGATCCGTAACCTCGACGTGACCCTGGCCTGGCGGCATAACGATGTTAAGCAGACCATTGGAGGGCAGCTCCTCGAAAAGCCTTATACCAGCCGGTATAAGGGTCTTTTCACGGTCAACTATACCACCAACCTGAAAAAGTGGATGTTGGACTATACCCTTCAGGTGAACGGGGGAGGCCGGTTGCCCGGGGCTCGGTACGCCGGCGAGGACATCTACTACGGTTCTCAGTCCGACGAATTTCCGGCGTATACGGTAATGAACGCCCAAATCACCCGCTATTTCAGATATTGGAGCCTCTATGCCGGCGCTGAAAACCTTACCGGCTATATGCAGGATACCCCGGTGCTGGGAGCCTCCAATCCCTACGGGCCCGGATTTGATGCCACCAACATCTGGGGACCGCTGATGGGACGGCGGATTCACCTGGGAATCAGGTTCACCCTGAACTACAACTGATAATAACAAATTGATAAATAGAGTGTATGAAACGGATAGCATTTATTATGGCCATTGTGGCCTTCGTCGCCATGGCCAACGGAGCCACCGGACAGGAGAAAAAAAGTTCCACGGTCTGGTTTAAAAGCAATATGCACTGTGCCGCCTGCGAGAAGAGCCTTTTTGATCATCTTCGTTTTGAGAAAGGCGTGAAGGATCTCAAGGTGGATCATGTCTCCAACACGGTGAAGGTGGTCTATGACCCCCGGAAGAGCTCAGGAGAATCGCTGGCAAAAGCCATAGAGAAAAAGGGATACACCGCCGGGAAAATCACCTCTGAGGAATACGACCGTATGCTTCAGTCCGGAGATAGCAAGGAAGCCTCTCAGGAAGAGCATAAGCATTGACCGGTATCCTTTTTTTTACTTACTTTCGGGAAATAAAACCGATATCAGATGCAAAGAATGATTTGGGCTGTGCTGGTCATGGCTGTTGTGTGGGTTTCCTGTCAGCCGCAACAGGAGAAATGGGATTCGCTGTTGGAAAAGGAGAGCCGTTGGACGGCACTGGAGAGTCCGGCCACTTTCAGTTGGGAAGAGGGCAATTTGGTTTGTTCCGGAGGTGCTGGCACCCTGATTTTTGACGGTGGAAAGGAGTACCGGGACTTTGTTCTGGAAGCGGAGGTGATGACGGCCCCCGGATCGTTTGCCGAAATTATGTTTCACCAGTCACTGTCTGCCGCGATCACTCCTGTACAGGGGTATGGCGTGGTTATTGGCAATTCGGTGCAACAGGATGGGGATCCTGCGCGGGCCATGAAAACAGGAAGCCTGGCAGGCATCAGGCACCTTTATTTCCCCATGGCAGAAGATGGGGAGTGGTTCACCCTGATGGTCAGGGTCTCTGGAAATCAGGCCGAGACCTTTGTCAACGGGGTAAGGGTGATGGAATATATCCAGCCTCTCAACCCCTGGCGGAGTGCTGCCACGGGCGGGAAGTTATTTTCTTCGGGGACCTTTGCGGTACGTCATACTTCCGGGACGGTAAAAATGAGATCCCTGAAGGTAAAGACCCTCCCTGTCGGGGAGGTGGTTCCCCTGAAGGTCGACGAAGCCTGGGATGCCCGGGTCACCCAACTGATGGAAGCCAATTTTCCGCTGATTGACTATCATATCCACCTGAAAGGAGGACTGACCATTGAAGAAGCCATTGAGAATTCCCAGAGGCTGGGGATCAACTATGGCATTGCCCCGAATTGCGGGCTTAAATTTCCGGTGACCGATGATGTCTCTCTGGCTGCTTACATGGATACCGTAAGGGGAAAACCTATTTTCAGGGGAATGCAGGCCGAAGGGAGGGAGTGGATCACCCTTTTCTCTCCTGAAGCGGTGGCGAAATTTGATTATGTCTTTACCGATGCCCTCACCTTTACCGATGACAAAGGGAGGAGAAACCGCCTGTGGATTCCCGAAGAGGTATGGGTGGAGGATGAGGAGAAGTTTATGGATCAGTTGGTGGCTAAGATCGAGGCGATCATGTCGCAGGAACCTGTGGATATCTATGTAAATCCCACGCTTCTGCCCGATGCCCTGATGCCCCGCTATGAGCTGTTATGGACTCCGGAAAGGGTGGAAAGGGTGATCAGGGTACTCAGGGATAACCACGTAGCCCTGGAAATCAACGCCCGTTACCAGGTGCCCTCAGCCGCCATCATCAGGGCAGCCCGGGAGGCCGGACTGAAATTTTCGCTGGGGACCAACAATGCTGCTGCGGACCTGGGACAGCTGGAATACAGCCTGCAGATGATCGATGAATGCGGCATCACTCCTGTCGAGATCTTCTTCCCGGTGGTCCATGAAAAGAAACCGGTTTTGGTCAGGGGACTCCCTGCGAACATTACGGGATAAGGGATTTTTACATCAGTCCCTTGAGAATATAAGCGAGGGAGACCCCCAGGTAATTGCCGACGGCATAACCGATCAGTCCGTTCGCGATACCGGTCAGGATAACCTCTTTGTTCCGGATGGAAGCAGCAACAGCAGGGATAAAGGGTGGGGAAAAGGTAAGGGCGGTGATGGTGATGATCGTGGTGTCGGTGTCGGCCTTAAAGATCTTTGAAAGCCCCACATGGATGATAATTGAACCGAAAACGGCGACGGCGACGAAGAGGAAGAGGTTCAGGAATTCGATGCTGAACATGGCCCTGAGGTCGGCCATGGAGGCGATGACCAGCGAGAAGACGATGATAAAGTACATTCCCAGCTGGAAGGTGTGTTCGATGGCGTTGATTTTTTTGACCAGGGAGGCCATTAATCCCAGAGTCGTCAGCGTCAGGATGATGACAGTAGTCTGAATCTCCTTGGGAACCAGGAGTCCCGCTCCGTAACTGACTGCCACGATGGCTATGGAAATTCCCATGGCAACGAGCAGTTGCCTGAACGATTTCCAGGAGAGCATTCCCAGGTAATTGTCGACGCCTTCGGTTTCCTTGATGACCTTGCAAACGGCCTTATGCTTTTTAGTGTCGGAGAAGTGAACGAGGAAGAGATTAAATACCCTCTGGGCGGCGGTCATCAGGAAAATCAGGACAAAAGCACTCAGCACCATGTCGTAGGTGTTGGTCAGTATGAAAACGGTAGGGGAGACTTTCAGTGCCGTGGCGATGGCCACCAGGTTGGGTGTCCCTCCGGTGTAAACCCCCACGAGCATGCCTCCCACTTTCCATCCTTCCGGAATGCTATCGCCCAGCCACAGGAAACCGGCGAAGATGACGATGATCAGGGAGACCACGCCCAGGATCAGGGATTTCATGGCTTCCGGGGCCAGGTGAAGCCATCTTTTCAGGTCAAGCGAGAAGAGCAGCAGGGGAATGGCGATGAGAATGACAATATTGGAAGTCAGACTTTGCATGGAAGCCATCTGATTGACCATGATGTCGTTGGCGGTGATGGTTCCGGCCTCGGCCATGGACCTGACCTGGTCGGCAGGCAGAAAGAGGGATCCATCGGGTGCCGGCAGGTTCGCCCGGTAAGCATCGCTCCCCCGGGGCAGAATCCGGATATTCCCCACCACAATCCCCAGAAGATAGGCAATGGCAATGGAGCCTACCCTGTTGATGGTTTTATTGATGTGTGTGAGATAGATGATCAGAATGGGAGTGAGAAAATAGAAGAGCAAAAGTGAAATGGTCAGAATCATCTTTGTTCAGTTTATGGAGCAAAGGTAAGTAATTCACCCGAAAAAGAAACCCTCTCTTTCAGAAAGGGTTTTCTGAGAGAGAGGGTTTCTTTATTTCCGTGGGAAATCCGGAAGATAGGGCGACATAAGGTTAAAGCTCCAGGTCAATGTCGTGAAGTTCATGCCAGGGAAGCCCGTTCTGGTTGAGGGCGGTCATGAAGGGGTCGGGATCAAACTCTTCTACGTTGAAGACTCCCGGTTTTTTCCAGTGTTCCTTCAGGTACATCATGGCGCCGATCATTGCCGGTACGCCGGTGGTGTAGCTGACCGCCTGGGTGCCAGTTTCGGCATAGGCGGCTTCGTGGCTGCAGTTGTTGTAAACGTAGTAGGTTTTTTCCCTGCCATTTTTGATTCCCCTGATGCGGCAGCCAATGGAGGTCCATCCCTTGTAATTCTCACCGAGGTCCCCGGGGTTGGGGAGCACAGCTTTTAGGAACTGGATGGGCACGATCTCGTGACCTTCATACATCACCGGTTCAATTCCGGCCATGCCGATATTCTGGATCACCCGCAAATGGGTCAGGTATTCCTGTCCGAAGGTCATCCAGAACCGGGCCCTCTTCAGCGTCGGGAAGTTTTTGACCAGCGATTCCAGCTCTTCGTGGTAAATGAGGTAAGACTCCTTGGGGCCGATCTCAGGGTAATTGAGGGGTTTATGAATCTCGTGGGGTTCTGTTTCCACCCATTTACCATTATCATAGAATTTCCCCTTCTGGGTGACTTCGCGGATATTAATCTCAGGGTTGAAGTTGGTGGCAAAGGCTTTGCCATGGTCTCCGGCATTGCAGTCGACGATGTCGAGGGTGTGGATTTCGTCGAAATGGTGTTTAGCTGCGTAGGCGGTGAATACGCTGGTGACTCCCGGATCAAAGCCGCATCCCAGGATGGCGGTGATGCCGGCGTCGCGGAATCTCTCCTGGTAAGCCCACTGCCATTTATATTCGAATTTGGCTTCATCCCTCGGCTCATAGTTGGCGGTATCGAGGTAGCTGGTTTCGGTTTCGAGGCAGGCATCCATGATGGTGAGGTCCTGGTAGGGCAGGGCCACATTGACCACCAGGTCAGGCTTGAAGGTGCGTATCAGGGATACCAGTTGTGGCACATTGTCGGCATCCACTTTAGCCGTTTTTATGCGGTCACCCCCAATTTTACGGGCGATGGCATCACATTTGGATTTGGTACGGCTGGCCAGCATAATGTCGCTGAAAACTTCAGGCATGGCTGCCATCTTGTGCACGACAACGGTGCCTACACCCCCTGCTCCAATGACTAATACTCTTCCCATATTGACTTTTTTTTACAAATATGCATTTTATTTCACTCTCCAGCCATGGCTTTCTTCAAATTTTCCAGTTTTGCCGCAACCCGGGGGTCTCCTGGTTTCAGATGCTTTGCCCGGTGGTACCAAACCCTGGCAACGTTATAGTTTTTACCGCTTAGTGCTTTGTCTCCTTCTTGCAGATATTCCAGGAAGGAATTCTCGGCATTTCCCTGTATTCTTTCGGCCACTTTCATCTGGATATCGGCGATCTGGTCTTTGGCGTACTGGTCGTCGGCCTTTATGGTGAGGGCCCTGTTGTACCAACCCCGGGCAACAGCCAGTTGTCCGGCGCGGAAGGCCTCATCCCCCTTGTCGATATACTCCTGGAATTCCCTGTCGCGCTGAGAGAGTTGCAGGGAGCCCAGGATGCCATTGATCTCAGCGATGCGGCCGGTGGGGTAGGGCTCATTGGCTTTGATCTCCAAGGCTTTATAGTACCAGGCCCTGGAAACGTTGTATTCTTTGCCCTCGAAGGTCTGGTCGGCGGTTGCAATGATCCCGTTATACAATGCGTCCGTCTCGTTAGTGACGGCTTTTGTGCGTGCCGCGGCTTCTGCTTCCTTTTCTGCGGCAATGCGGGCCTTTTCGGCTTCGGCTGCCAGCCGTTCTGCTTCCAGTTTTGCCAGCCTTTCAG
>CAZMMX010000011.1:56073-82499 GCA_964567485.1 uncultured Prolixibacteraceae bacterium
TGACGCGCCTTTTCGGCTTCGGCTGCCAGCCGTTCTGCTTCCAGTTTTGCCAGCCGTTCAGTCTCGATACGTGCCTTTTCTTCGGCGACTCTGGCCTGTTCTGCGGTAATGGCGTCGATGCGGGCGATCATTTCCCCGGGGTATTTTTCTTCACTTATGGCCTGTTGTGCCTTGAGGAATGCCTCCCGGGCTGAGGGATAAGCCTGGCGCCTGAATTCCCGGTCCCCGGCAGCCACCGCCTCGTTGTAGGCTTGCTGGGCTGCCGCCAGGTTGGCCAGTAGGGTTTCACTTTCCGTGATCTTTTGCTGCGGGTAATTCTCTTCTGGTTTTTCCCTGAGGGCGTTACGGTATAATGTGATGGCCTGGCTATACTGTTTCTGGGTGAAGAATTCGTCACCCCGGGTGATGGCTTCGGCATATCTTTTTTCCTGTTCCGCCAGGGCAGCCAGACGTGCTGCTTCTTCGCGGGCCGTTTTTTCTTCGGCCAGGCGTAATTTTTCGGCTTCCAGCTGTGCCTGCCGTTCGGCTACGAGGCGTTCTTTTTCGCGGGTGAGCTGTTCCTCGCGGGCTTCGATTTCATCTATCTTTTCCAGCATTTGTGCAGGATAGGGTTCTGCGCTCAGGGCATTCTGGGCCTCTTCATAAGCCCTGCGTGCCTGCCGGTAATTATTCTGTTTGAACGCCTTATCTCCAGTGGCTACGGCGGCATCGTAGGCTTTTCGGGCAGCTGCCAGCTCAGCAAGGATGGTCTCAGCCTCGGCGATTCTGGAGGAGGGATAGCTCTCTTCCGGTTTAATCCTGAGGGCTGAACGGTACCCGGTGATCGCCCGGGTGTAATCCTGTTGTGTGAAGGCCTGATCAGCTGAGGCAATGGCGTCGTTATACTCCTTTGCCTGTTGGGCGAGGGCTTCCTGGCGGGCTGCCTCCTCCAGTGCGGCCTGTCGGTGCTGTTCTGCCTCTGCCGCTTCCCGGGCTGCGAGTTCCTGTGCCAGCCGTTCGGCCTCCAAGCGGGCTTTCTCGGCTTCCGCCGCCTTTTGTTCAGCCTCCAGGCGTGCCTGCCGTTCGGCTTCCACACGTGCCTTTTCTTCGGCCATGCGGGCTTTTTCGGCTTCGGCGGCTAGTCGCTCCGCTTCCAGGGTGGCGAGGCGTTCGGCTTCGCGACGTGCATTTTCTTCAGCCAGCCAGCGCTCTTCGGCTTCGGTGGCCAGGCGTGCTGCCTGTTCCTGTGCCAGCCGTTCGGCCTCTAACCGGGCCTTTTCCTGTGCCAGACGTGCCTGTTCTGTTTCGGCGACCAGCCTGTCGATTTCGGAGATGCGCCCGGAAGCATAAGGGTCTCCCCCCTTAACTTCAAGTGCCAGAGAGTACTGTTCTCTGGCGCCCGGCCATGCCATCAGCCCGAAAAGCCGGTCGGCTTCCCCGATTATTTCCTTATACCTTTCGGCATTCTGCCGGTCGAGTTCTGCCTGCAATCCCAGAATAGCTATCAGGTCGTTGATTTCGGCGATCCTGTCTTTTGGAAACTGCTCATTCGGGAATACCCGGCTAGCGGCCTTGTAATCCCCCAAAGAAGCGATATATTCACCCTGGTCGAATTCGCTGCCTGCCTTTTTCAGCAGACCGTCATATTCCTTTTTTAGTTCCGCGAGTTCTGCTGCCGAGAGCTTCTTTAACAGATCAGCTTCCCTTCTGACATTCTGGCTCTGCCAGATGGCCTGGTCAATCAGCCTTTTGATCTGGGGATTGTTATAATAGGTCTCGGGAATGAAATTGTCTACCGAAGAAGAATAGTATATTTTCATGATAGCATTCTCGGAAAAGGTACGGTCGACGCCTTTTATTTCCGTAAAAAGGTTCACATCGACCGGAAAGGGAGGGAACTTGCGATCACGGCGAAGGACTTCGGGGGGGACATGTGTGGAAATGACGATTTTTTGGGGAAAGTTCTCATTTCTCTGAAAGATAAGGACATAGTCATTGTTGAATTCGAATCTGAGTTCGAATTTTCCGTCGGGCAGCACCTGGTAGTCCTTCATGGGCTGTCCGTTGCGGTTCATGCGTATGATGGCGCCGTTCACATTTCCCTGTTCCGTGGTGACTTTTCCTGTCAGGAAAAGACCTCCGGGTTCCTGCTGGGCGGCTGATATTGCCGGTATGACGAGCAGTAGAAGTATGATGCGGGCGAACATCCTGTAAAAATGCTCCATAGTTAATACCTTACCAAGAAGAAACGCAAAATAAAACAAATAATTATCCTGTTGTTTTTTTTACCGGTGATCTTCCGGTTTTTATCAGAGGAGCCCTACGTAATCTCAGAATATTTGTGTTAGTTTGAGGAAATAACTGTTGCCGGAGTATGAAAACAGAAGAAAAGGATCGCGAAATTCTCCTTTTTGAAGCTTTGCTGCCGCTGGTTTTTCTGATCGGGTTACTGGCCGCCAATGTTTTTCTTTTTGAGGATACGCTGGCGGGGTCCAACCAGATGGCGCTGTTGTTGGCGGCAGCGGTGGCTTCCCTTCTGGCCTTCAGGACGGGAGTCTCCTGGAAGAGGATACTGAAGAAGATGACGGGGACTATTCATTCGGCGATGCCTGCCATCCTGATTCTTCTGATCATTGGGGCCCTGGCGGGAACCTGGATGATCAGTGGTGTAGTTCCGGCCATGATATTTTACGGTTTAGAGATTATCTCGCCCCGTTTGTTTCTCTTCACAGCAGTGATCGTTGGGGCCATCGTGAGTGTGGCCACGGGGAGTTCCTGGTCGACGGTGGCGACCATCGGGGTGGCACTTCTGGGGATTGGCAAGGCCATCGGGATCAACGAGGCGGTAGTGGCCGGAGCCATCATCAGCGGGGCGTATTTTGGCGATAAGATGTCGCCCCTGAGTGATACCACGAATCTGGCGCCTGCCATGGCTGGTACCGATGTCTTCACCCATGTGAGGTACATGGCCTATACGACCACCCCTTCCATGATCCTCACTCTTATTATCTTTCTGGCGATTGGTTTCAGCTATGATTTCAGCGGCAGTGCTGTCGACGTGGAGAGTGTTCAGGGGACTATCAGTGCGACTTTTCATATCAGTTTGTGGCTTTTCCTGGTGCCTCTGTTTTTGCTGACGATCATCATCCTGAAGGTTCCTCCCTTGCCGGCGTTACTGGCCGGGGCCCTTGCCGGGGCGTTGTGTGCGGTGATCTTCCAGCCGCAGATCATCACCGGCGTGGCCGAGGATGCCGGCAGTTACTTGCAGGCCTGTTACACTGCCTCCATGCAGGCGATGTTTGGCAAGGTGTCCCTCACCACTCCCAATGAAAACGTCAATGAACTACTGAGCACCACGGGAATGCGGGGGATGTTGGATACCATCTGGCTGATTCTTTCGGCGATGATTTTCGGGGGAGCCATGGAAGCTGCCGGATTCCTGCGCAGGATCACCAGTCCGGTGATCAGGTACGCCAATACGGCAGCCTCCCTGGTAGCCTCCACGGTGGGTACCTGCCTCTTCTTCAACTTCACAGCTTCCGACCAGTACATCTCCATCGTCATTCCGGGAAGGATGTACCGGAAGGCCTATCAGCAGATGGGGCTCAAGCCGGAAGTGCTCAGCCGTACCCTGGAGGATTCGGGGACGATGACCTCCGTGCTGATTCCCTGGAATACCTGTGGGGCCACACAGTCACGCGTGCTGGGGGTGGCCACCCTCGACTACCTTCCCTATTGCTTCTTTAACCTGATCAGTCCGGTGATGTCCATCCTTTTTGCCCTCTTCAATATCAGGATCCGCCGTATCCTGGGCGCGGCCTCCCCCGGTGAAACTGAGGCACTTTCCTGACGGCCGGTTATTTTAACAGTTTTTTCAGGCCTTCCCCGATCTTGCTGACCGATTTGCGGATTTCCTCTTTGGTGGCGTTGCCCGCCTCCTTCTGAATCATTTTCCTGGCGTCGGAGAGATCGACTTTCACATCGGGATTGTTTACCGGTCCAGAAATGTTGACCCCAACGGGGATGATCTGGATATTTTTCTGGCCGGGAATCATGCCCAGGGTATTTTCGATGTTTTGGCTCAGGGCATCACGGTTGACCAAGAAACTGATCTCCATGTCGATAAGACTGGTGGCATTGAGTTTCCCTGTAAAGGTGGCTTCCTGTCCCGATATTTTCGTGGTGAAGGGCTTGAGCAGAAGGTTGCCGTTCTCGATGGTAAAACTGGCCATGAAATCGTCAATCTTCAGATTGCGGAGTTTTTCTTCCCTGAGGATACTCTTGATTTTGTTAAAAACGGGGGAGTTGAGTACCTGCACATTCATGGAATTGAATATTCCTGAGCCGTTGAGGCTCTCCAACACCAGTCCCATCTTATTGTCCAGTTCTCCTTTCATGTTGATGGAGGTGCTGAATTTTCCCTTGCTCTGTGCGGCAATGGGGAGGTAACTCCTGATCAGTTTCAGCGATTGGAATGCCGTTGGTATGTCGAAATCAAGCAGGTCAAGTGTTAAATTGACTTCAGGGGTTTTGCGGGGGGTATTTTTGTAAGTCCCTGCCAGCTTCATCTCTCCGTCGAAGATGTTCATGCTGACGCCATTGAGGTCAAGCTGACCGTCGTTGACCACCACTTGTCCGCGTATGTTGTTGATGGTGAGTTTGTCGTAGAGGGCCTTGCGGATATTGGTTTGCAGGGAGAGGTTCAGTTTTTCGGGGACTTCGAAGGCTTCGGGGGAACTCTTCAGGGTATCCTTTTTCCCTGTTGCTGCTTTTAGTTCCGCCGCAGTTTCTGCATTGCCGGCCATGGCCATCAATTCATTCAGGTTCAGAAAATCGGAATCGAGGGTGACATTACCATGCAGGGTTTCCTGTGCGAAGAGGTAGGGATAGTAATCGGTGATAAATCCGGCCAGCGACATATTACTTTGGCCGACTTTCATCTCCATACGGTGAAGATTGATCCTTTCAGGGGCGAAATCCAGTTTTCCCGAGGAGACTGTCACGGGCATGGTGAACTTGTTGCTTTCATAGGAGAAGTTTTGGAGTTCCATCACTCCGTCGGTTGTGATTTGCCCGTACTGTTTATTTTCTATGGCGGCCATATTTCCGGCCACGTCGATGTTCAGATCGAGGAGTCCTGAAATCTTAGTGCTGTCCATGGGAATGGCGTCGCGGAGGTGGTCGAAATTGACTTTTCCGGTGATGTTTCCCTCAAAGCTGATGTTTTCGGTGATGTTGGCGAGGTGAAGCCTGAGGTTGACAGGGTTATTCCTGACTTCGGCGCGCACCTCTGCGATGTCGACGGCAGTGAGGTTAAAGCCCCCTTGTGGTTTGAGAATGGCCAGGTTTCCGTTGATATTCCTGATCTCTTCCGGTAAGCCGGCATAGCGGATATTCCCGTTTTCAATAGTAAAAAAGAGCTCGAGTGCCGGATATTCCTCTTCGAAGAGCAGCCCTTTGAAACTACCCCTGAGGGCGGCTTTTCCCTCGGCTTTCAGCTCCTTCAAGTAGTGTTCGTAGTCGGGGGGGACCAGGGTGAAATAATCGGCGAATTCCGAGGCCTTGGAGGTGAATCCCAGGTCAAAGAAGATGGAATCCCCGGGCATGGAAAAAGTTCCCCCGATGTCGACGGGCAGGTCGTTGACGAGGAGTTCGCTTTCGGTAAAGGCAAAGTGCCAGGTGTCGAAGTTGATATCGAGCAGCGATTCCAGTTCCATGCGGACCTGTGAGATATAGGTGGCCGAATCGTAGGCCAGGTTGAAACTTTCCGAGGAACCACTGATTCTCAGGCGGGTGTTACTGCCATACATGTTCCCTTTTACCTCGAGCAGAAGGTCGCGGAGGTCGAAAAAGAGGGGTGCCGAATGGTCGGTATAACTGATATACCCCTTGTTGATGACGATCCTGTCGAGTTCCAGGCCAAAGGAGCCTTGCTCCTCATCTCCTCGGGAAGGGGTTTCGGGGACCTCATCGGGGAGAATGTCCCAGTTGGCTTTTTCTGTTGGGGAGACCATCAGACGCAGTTCCGGCTCGTCAAGGATCAGCTCCTGGATGGTCAGGTTTGACGGACTGAAGAGGTCAAAGATCCCGAATTTCGTGGAGAGGGAAGGGATTTTCAGCAGGGTGTCGGTGGCAAATACCTCTTTTCCGGTGATCATTACACCGGTGAGGGAAAGGCTGGCCCTGGGGAAACTCCTGAGCAGCGAGAGCCTGAATCCATCGAAATCCACATTTACCTTCAGGTTCTCACTCAGGGTGCTTTTTGTCTTTTCCAGCAGGGCCTCGCGGAACAGCACCGGAGCCAGGACCAGGGTTCCCAGTAATACCGCAAAAACAATTCCCGCTATGATGATCCCTTTTTTCATACCTATATTATCTATTTAATGTATTGTTTTCCCGCCATAATTTTTTGTGGGTTATGGTATTTCAGGATCCGGAGTTTTCTTCCAGGATCAGTTTACGCAGAAGCTGTAGGGAGGTTTGTGATGCCCTCATGATATTTCTCTCCCTGTCATTTCCGAAAACGTATTTTTCGCAGAAAAATTTTGTTGGTCCGATGACAGCAATCCAAACGGTGCCTACGGGTTTTTCGGGAGACCCCCCGTCGGGTCCGGCGATTCCGGTAGTTGCCAGGGCGAAGTCACTTCCTGTTTGTGTGCGGATTCCCTGCGCCATTCCGAGGGCTGTCTCTCTGCTGACCGCACCATGATGGTCAAGGGTGGCGGGAGATACGCCGAGGATCGAGGTTTTAAGGTCGTTGGCATAGGCGGTGACCGATCCCCGGAACCAGGCGGAGCAGCCCGGGGTTTGGGTGATGAGGTGGGCAATATATCCTCCGGTACAGCTTTCCGCCAGGGAGAGGGTTTGGTGGTGAGCGGTGAGCAATCTTCCCAGGGCCAGGGCCAGGGTATCTCCGTCGTAACCGTAGATGCTCTCTCCGATCAGGGGGGTAAGGGCGGTAATTTTCTCTTCCACTTCCCTGACCAGGGTGTCGCGGTTATCTCCGCGGGCGCTGAGGCGCAGTCTGACGGCCATGGGATTGGGGAGGTATGCCAGGGTGATGTGGGGGGGCAGGGTGTTCTCCCACTCTTCCAGTTTTTCGGCCATCACCGATTCGGGGATTCCCTGGGTCAGCACCGTGCGGTGATAGATGACTTCTGTGCGACCTGTGGCGGCCAGGCGGGGCAGGACTTCCCGGGTCATGATTCCCTCCATTTCAAAGGGGACCCCTGGCATGGAGACGAAAATTTGGGATTCTTTTTCGAACCACATTCCGGGGGCGGTTCCCAGGGTGTTGAGGAGGACGCTACAGGATGCCGGCACCAGGGCCTGGTCCCGGTTAAGGCGGTTCATGGGAATTCCCCGGTTGTGGAAGCGTTCCCTGATCTGGTCATGGGTGGGCTGGTGAAAAACCAGTTCCGTTTCGAAGAAGTCACACAAGGCTTTTTTGGTAATGTCATCGCGGGTGGGCCCCAGTCCGCCTGTGATCAGCACCAGGTCGCTACGTCCCCGGGCATCTTCCAGGGCTGCCATGATGTCGTCGTGTTTGTCGCCAACCGTGGTGTTACGCACGACCGCCACACCGGCGAGGCTGAGTTGCTGCCCCATCCAGGCAGAATTGGTGTTGATAATCTGGCCGATGAGGATCTCATCGCCGATAGTTATAATTTCTGCTCTCATCTGAAGTCTCTTTGTTAAGGTTTTCCACTCCCTGTGCCGAAGGTCTCCCCGGGTGAAGGTCCCATTTCCAGTTCCAGCGTTCCTCCATTGAGGATATCGCTGTGGGTGATGGTGCTTTTATTCCAGGGTTTTCCGTTGAGACGGGCCGACTGGATGTAGATGTTCTGTGGGGAGTTATTGCGCGCCTTTACGGTAAAGGTGTTTCCTCCGGAAAGACGGAGGGTCGCCTCATCATGGAGGGGGCTTCCCAGCACGTAGACGCCGTTAGCGGGATTCACGGGATAGAATCCCAGGGAGGAGAAGATATACCATGCCGACATCTGGCCGCAGTCTTCATTTCCGCAAAGCCCGTCGGGTGTGTCGTGGTAGAGGTGGGTAAGGATATCCCTCACTTTTTCCGCGGTTTTCCAGGGTTGTCCGGCGAAGGCATAGAGGTAGGCGATGTGGTGGCTGGGTTCGTTGCCATGAGCATACTGTCCGATGAGCCCCGAAATGTCGGGGGAAGCTCCTTCGTTGAGTTCACTGGGAACCAGAAAGAGGGAATCGAGGCGGCGGATGAAGGCTTCTTCTCCGCCCAGGAGGGCGATGAGTCCCGCGGGGTCATGGGGTACCAGCCATAGGTATTGCCAGGCGTTGCCCTCGGTATAGTTGCCCTGTTCATGGAGGGTGAAGACAGGGTGAAAGGGATGGCTCCAGGAGCCGTCATAATTTTTGCCCCTGAAGAAGCCCACTCCGGGGTCGTAATAGTGACGGTAATATTCCGCTCTTTTTGAGAAAAGGGCATGGTCGCTGGTTTTTCCCAAGGCTTTGGCCATGGCGGCAATGGCCCAGTCGTCGACGGCATATTCGAGACCCTTAGAAACCGATTCCTGGGTAGAGTCAGCGGCCACCCATCCCTTTTCGATGAGGTATTTGAGTCCGTCGCCATCGTCGGAAAGAGCGGTGGTTTTCATGGCGTGGAAGGCTTTTCCGGCGTCAAAGCCGGGAATCCCCTTCAGGTAAGCGTCGGCAATGACGGGGATGGCGTGGTTCCCCACCATGGTGCCCGTTTCGTTGCCCATGAGGTGCCATACGGGAAGGCTTCCCTGCTGGTCAAAGATGGCCAGCATAGAGTTGACCATATCGCCGACGCGTTCGGGATGGGTCAGGGTATAGAGGGGGTGAGCCGCCCGGTAGGTGTCCCAGAGGGAAAAAATGGAATAGTTTTGGAATCCGGGGTTGGAATAGACTTTTCTGTCGGTACCGCGGTAATCGCCGTTGGCATCGTTGAAGAGCGAGGGGTGGATCATCGTGTGGTACAGGGCGGTGTAAAAAGTGCGGAGGGCCGTGGTGTCATTGGTCTTTACCGTTATTGCCGACAGTTCCCGGTTCCACTTTTCCAGGGCCTCACCGGTGGTGCGCTCAAAATCCCAATGGGGAATTTCCGCCTCTATGTTGGCCAGGCTGTTTTCTTCCGACACGGGGGAGATTCCTGCCTTGAGGAGGATTTCGTGGCTGACCGGGGGGTAAAAGGTAAGCACTCCCTTCAGGGCTTTGGTGGTGTCGCCGGCGGCGACTTCGTGGAGATCCCGGTCATAGCGTCTGAATTCGTCAGGCGCTTCGGAGAGTGTCAGTCCGAAGAAAAAGTGCTGGTCAGGGGCCCATCCCCGGGAGTGGCGGTAGCCCGTCAGGGTGGCTTCCCCGGTTTTGCGGAGGTCGGTGGCGGTGGCCATGTCCCAGCCAATCCCCATCTTCAGGTCAATGATGATCCTGGCGGTATCGTTTTCCGGAAAGGTAAAACGGTGGAACCCCACGCGTTCCGACGCGGTGACTTCGGCGGTGACCCCCCAGCTCCTGAGTTGCACGGAATAATAGCCCGGTCTGACCTTCTCCCCTTCATGGGAGTAATAAGAGGCATACCCCTGCGAAATGTCTTCCTGCGATCCTGGCAGAAGTCTCAATGTCCCCGTGTAGGGCATGATGTGCAGATCGCCCAGATCGCCGATACCGGTACCGCTCAGGTGGGTGTGCGAAAATCCCGTCAGCACGGAATCGGAATAATGGTACCCCGAACACCAGTCCCACCCCTTCACAAAATTGACGGGACCCGCCTGAACCGCCCCCAAGGGAAGATTAGCCCCCAGAAAGACATGCCCGTGATCGTCGGTTCCGATATAGGGATCCACGAAATCAGCGGGCGAAAAAGCGACCCCGCCCTCCTCGCGGCAACCCGGCAGTACGGACATAACGACGAGGAATAGTAAACCTGTGATGTATTTCATTTGTTTAAATATTATAACGTTCATTTGGTAAATTGCTGGAAACACATGTATTACCCATGTGGTTCATCATTCCGGTTGGTGCATAATTGATGCATGGGTATTTCATACGTATATTAGCTATTTAATGTATTGTACTTCAATTACATATCGAGGTAATGCCTAATCGGTTCTTCACGCCCATGGAACTCGCATGGAGTAAATATACATGCCCTTTTGTGTTTGAAGCACCATGCTCGTTTCATGGGGCCAAAATACAAAAAAAAATACCGGCGTTTGCCGATATTTTTCAGCTGATTCCCTGAGGTTTCAGCGGAATGTGAGCCGCAAGTCTATTGGGCTTTCAGCAGTATAGTGTTGATGTTATCAATGAACATCTTTTTGGTATCCTCCTTGGTGCGGGCGATCCCGGCCATCATGGTCGGCTTCCCGTTTATGGGAATATAAAGAAAGGCGGGAATGCTGCGGACTCCGAAGACTGCCGCAAGCTCCTGTTCCTTCTGGGTGTCTATTTTATAGACATCGACCTTCCCGGCATATTCATGGGACACTTCCTCCAGGATGGGAGAGGCGATCTTGCAGGGGCCACACCAGTCGGCGTAGAAGTCAATAATGGCAGGCTTGTCCCCGAGAAAAACCCACTCCTTCGGTGATTTCTCATAATTCCACACCGATTTCAGAAATTCCTCCTTGGTGATCAGTTTGGTGCCCCCTTGGGCCTTGCCGGGTTCAGTCGCGGCATCTCCTCCTGTTGAGGCAGCCGCTCTGGCTTCGGCCAGAAGCTCTCCTTCAGGAGTTCCCAGTAGTCCACTGTCGTCGATCCCTCCGGAAACAGCAGCTGCTTCATCTGCTGCCGGAACCTCCTCTGCAACGGCAGAAGCTTCCACTGAAGGCAACACCGCCTTCTGCTCATCACCTGTCCTGGCCCTGGTGTTCCCGCATGAAACCGCCAGCATGGCCGTAACCCCTAAAAACAATACTGTATTTCTCATATCTCTTTCCTGTTACCTTAATTATAACTACTCCGGTCACTCTGCAAAAATAGACTATCTCCATAAACCGTGTACCGGGAAATTTGTTCAGTTTGCAGACATGCAAATATATATCTTTTTACATATATAATTTGTTGCTTGGAAAAAAGTTCCGGGGGATGGGTCGAAATTTTTGAGAAAGACGCAACAGAGGGGGAGATATTTGCATCATAGAGGAAAAGAAAGGAGAAAAAGCGATGAGACGAAAAGGAATAATTGGTTTGTTTTTGGTCAGCCTGGTGTTGACCTCGTGTTTGAAGGATGATGACCATTACTCTCTTGACAATGTATGGATCAGTCTGGGATTTGTGGAGAAGGAGGGGAGTGGTTCGGCTACCATCAGGCTGGATGATGGTTCGTTGTTGTTTCCCGTCATTGGGGGTATTCATGCCTCGTTGCCCGATAGCGGAACCAGGGTGTTGGTCAATTACACGATTCTTGGTGACAAGCTGGTCAATGACAGCGTGAAGGAGTATTTGGTAAGGGTCAATTCCTACCGGGAAGTATTGAGGAAGGGCGTCATAGAGCTGACCTCTGCCATGGAGGACAGTATTGGGAATGATCCCGTGATTGTTGAGGATGTATGGATCAGCAGCAATCAGTTGTTGAACATGGAGTTGCGGTATTATGGCCGGAATAAGGTGCATTTCATCAATCTGGTGAGGGCTCCGGGATCTCTGGAGGCTGAAGGTCAGCCCTTTGAGCTGGAGTTCAGGCACAATGACAACGGTGATGATCTGGTATATTCGATGAATGCTCTGGTGTCGTTCGATTTGTCGTCGCTGAAGGTCGCGGGCCAGGATTCGGTGCGTTTCACGGTGAAATCGGTCGATTACGATGACCAGGTCCATACCTTTAACGGGGTTTACCGCTATTAAGGAATTTTCAGGGCTGCCATAACCGCAGGATAGGTGGCAGCTAAGCACAGACTGCCGTTTAACGGTCTGTGCACACCGCCGGAGATGAGGGCGCCGCAGCCGATCATGCCCTCCCGGCGGTTTTTCTATTTATGCCTGTTGTCCTGTTATTTTTAAAGGAATAGATGTATTTTAGCCCCTTCGCGACCTGCTGCGGGCTGGCCCATGACAGGCACAGCCGGCAGGGTGTCGGACCTGGGGACCGGAATGGACGTCATCAGGAATTAATTAACCAGAACAAGTACAGATATGAAAAAGATTGGAATTCTCCTGTTGCCGGCATTGTTCCTTGCCTGCCAGGAAAAAAACGGGGGTTCGGGGGAAGCTTCCGTGGCCGGTAATTATCTTCCTGAAACGCCGGTGCTCACATCACCAGTAATGACTCCCGAGGTCCTGTGGAGCTTCGGAAGGATCGGGGATGCCGCTGTTTCTCCTGACGGTAAATGGGTGGCTTATACGGTGACCTGGTTTAATATTCCGGAAGACAAATCTTACAGGGATATTTATCTGGCCGACCTCACTTCCGGGGAATCGAAGCGGATTACCGATACTGCGGAAAGAGAGTCTTCGCTACAGTGGAGACCCGACGGCAAAAAGCTGGCCTTTCTCTCCTCCCGGTCGGGAAGCAGCCAGCTGTGGGAGATCAATCCTGACGGCAGCGGACTGGCGCAGGTCACTGAGGGAGATCAGGACGTTCAGGGATTTCTCTACAGTCCCGACCAACAGAAGGTCTGCCTCCTGAGAAGCGTGAAGCTCGATCAGGATATCCACGATCTCTTTCCTGACCTGCCCAAAGCCAATGCCCGCCTCGAGAATGACCTGATGTACCGTCACTGGGACAGCTGGCATGATTACACCTACAACCACATTTTTGTGGCCTCTTATGGCGATGGCAAGATCTCTGACGACAAAGATATCATGGAAGGGGAGCGGTATGACTCTCCCATGAAGCCTTTCGGGGGCATTGAGGAGATTGGCTGGAGCCCCGATGGCACAAAGCTGGCCTACACCTGTAAGAAGTTAACGGGCAAGGCCTATTCTCTCTCAACAAATTCCGATATTTACCTCTATGATATCGGAAGCGGGAGCACCACCAATCTGACGGAAGGGATGCCCGGGTACGACCGGATTCCTCTTTTTTCACCCGATGGCAGGATGGTGGCCTGGGAGAGCATGGCGCGTGACGGTTATGAGGCCGACAAGATCAGGCTCTTCATCGCCGACCTCACCACCGGTGAGAAAAAGGATTATTCTGCCGACTTCGACAACAACGCGGAACAGATGTGCTGGAGCAGTGATGGCACCACCCTCTATTTTGTCAGCAGTGTGGAGGCCACCGACCAGCTCTTCTCCCTTAACGTGAGCAGTGGGGAGATCGCCTGCCTGACTGAAGGGGTGCACAATTACGGCCACCCCATTCCGGCAGGTGATAAGTTGCTGGTCACCAAAACCTCCATGTCGCAACCTGCAGAACTCTGCCTGGTCCATCCCGTGACCGGAGGGGAGGAACCCCTGACCGCCGTCAATAAGGGGATCCTGGATCAGTTGACTTTCGGCAAGGTGGAGAAGCGGATGGTGAAGACCTCCGACAATAGGGAGATGGTGACCTGGGTGATTTATCCTCCCGGATTTGATCCCGCGAAGAAGTATCCGGCATTGCTATATTGCCAGGGAGGCCCCCAGAGTACCGTCAACCAGTTTTGGTCCTACCGCTGGAATTTCCAGATGATGGCAGCCGGGGGGTATATTGTGGTGGCTCCCAACCGTCGGGGAGTTCCCGGTTTCGGTCAGGAGTGGAACGAACAGATCAGCGGGGATTACGGTGGTCAGAATATCCGTGATTTGCTGGCGGCCATTGACGATGTGGCCGCAGAACCTTATGTCGACCGGGAGAGACTGGGGGCCGTGGGTGCCAGCTACGGGGGATTCGCCGTCAACTACCTCGCCGGAAACCACAACGGCCGCTTTAAGGCTTTTGTCTCCCACTGCGGAATTTTTAACTTCGACCAGCAATACGTCACTACCGAAGAGATGTGGTTCGAAAACTTTGATATCGGGGGTCCCTTCTGGGACAAATCGAACGCCACGGCGCAACGCTCCTACAGTTTCTCCCCCCATCATTTCGTGGGAAATTGGGATACCCCGATACTGGTGATCCACGGCGAAAAAGACTTCAGGATTCCCTACACCCAGGGAATGGGAGCTTTCAATGCCGCTGTGCTCAGGGATATCCCTGCACAGTTCCTTTTCTTTCCTGAGGAAACCCACTGGGTGCTCAAACCCCAGAACGGAATTCTCTGGCAAAGGGTATTTGTCCAGTGGCTTGACAAATGGCTGAAACAGTAAGGGAGGATAATTCTCCAATTTATATGGAAAACCGGGAGGGATCCCGGTTTTTTTTTGCCAGGATTAGGGAAAACTTCGGGGGAGTGGTCAGGATTTTGTCTTCAGGTAGCTGACCAGGGCATGGAGGGTTTCGAATTCCCGGCTCTTGTTTTCCCGGGTCATCGTCCACCTGTATCTGTCGGGGTTTTCGCCGTTCGTGACGGTGATGGTCATGCCCGCCGTTTCTTCCTCTGATATGGCGAAGCCTGCCCTGCGGAGGGCGCGGCAGGTCCAGTCACGGGCTTCCCCGCTGCCTGAGACCACTGCGGTGCCTGCGGTTTCCTTGCGGAAGAAAAAATCTCCCAAGGAGTGGTCGAAGCCGACCAGGGGGTTGCTGAAGAGGTGGTTGAGCCATCCCTGCAGGACGGCATCCTCGGGGGCACCCTCATAGTTCCCTGAGGCGGTGAGCATCCACAACCTGTCGGTTTCCCTGAGGGCAATGCCCAGGTCGTGGGTCGAGAGAAGGATGGTTTTGGCGTCTTCTGAGGCCAGTTGGCGAAGCAACTGGAAGATTTCGTATTTGCCGCTGACGTCGAGGAATGCCGTGGGTTCATCGAGGAGGATGAAGGGGGTATCCTGAGCCAGGGCTCTGGCGATAAGGGCGCGTTGGCGTTCGCCATCGCTGAGGGTGACCACTTCCCTGCGGGCAAAAGCAGAGAGTCCTGTTTTCCGGAGGGCTTCCGCCACCACTGCCCTGTCGGAAGTGTGGAGGCGTCCCAGCCATCCTGTATAAGGGAATCTTCCATAGGCCACCAAGTCGGCGACACGCATATTGGGCACGGAGACATTTTCGGTGGAGACAAAGCTGATCATGCGTGCCAGTTCCCTGGAGCTGAAGGTGTCAATAGCCTTACCCTGCCAGAGGAGTTCTCCTGCCATAGGGGGGATGAACCCCGCCATGGTTCTGAGCAGGGTGCTTTTCCCCGACCCGTTGGGGCCGATCAGCGCCACCAATTCCCCTTTGGCGGCCGAAAACGTGATGTCGCGGCGTACAAACCCGGGCTCTCCGCCTGCCGGGGGGTATCCCATCATAAGCCGGGTGATGGTAATGGCGCTGTTGTTATCTTTATTGGTCACAAGGCTGCGAATTTCCGGTTTCTGATGATCATCCAGATGACGATGGGGATTCCCAGCAGGGCCGTCACCGAGTTGATGGGCAGGGTGGCCTGGAACCCGGGGAGCTGGGCGATGATGTCGCTCAGGAGCATAGCATTGGCGCCAAGAAGGATCACCGCGGGCAACAGGATCCGGTGGTCGGTAGTGCGGAAGATCACCCGTGCCAGATGAGGCACCGCAATTCCTATGAATCCTATGGGGCCGCAAAAGGCAGTGATGGTCCCCGCCAGCAGGCTGGCGCTGAGGAATATCCAGAGTCTGCTGCGGAGGATGGGAACCCCCAGGGAACGGGCATAGTTCTCGCCCAGGAGAAAGGCATTCAGTTCCTTCATTTTTGCCAGGGCCAGGAGGATGCCTGCGATGACGGCAGGGACCACCACGGTGAGCTGGTTCGTGGTGATGCTGCCCAGGCTCCCCATGGTCCAGACGATGAAGGCCTTGAGCATCGATTCGCTGCTGAAGTACTGCAGGATGGAAACCACGGCTCCGGCGGCGCTGGAAAAGAGGATGCCCAGAATCAGAACGGTCATGTTGTCGTTTACCCTCGAGGAGACAAAAAGAATCAGCAGCATAACGGCAAAGGCTCCCGCCCACGCTATGGTGGCCAGGGACCAGCTGCCTGCAAAGGAGAATCCCACCGCCAGAAAGGAGGAGAACCCCAGGGCGAAGAGGGCCACGGCCAGACTGGCTCCTGCGCTGATTCCCAGGACATAAGGGCCTGCCAGAGGATTGCGGAAAACGGTTTGCATCTGTAATCCGCTGACCGACAGGGCCATGCCGGCCATCACCGCTGTGATGGCCTTGGGAAGCCTGAACTCCCTGACGATGGTGTTGACGGTTTCCCCAGCCATGGAGGGACGGAAGAGCGCCCCGGCGACCTCTTCCAGGGGAATGAGTACCGACCCGGAAAGGATATCGGCTACGAAAAGCACCACGGCCAGCAGGGCGAAGGCTGCCAGCAGCCATCCCTCACTTTTGCGTTTTTTATGGTGAAGCAGGGTGTTCACAGTACCTCTCTGTAATAGTTCAACTCTCCCGGAGGCAAAAGCCCGGGATGAAAAATGCGGATCAGGTCCTCCAGGATCAGGTCGGGTCTTACCGTTCCGCTTTCCCAGAAGTCGTTGCCCCCTGCGGGGGTGGTGTGTCTGTTGTTATTGTATATCCGGGCTTTTGCGAAGGCGGGGAGGCTTGCCAGGCGGCTGTCGGAAGCCAGAATTTCCTCTTTGGTGGTCACGTTGCCGGTGTTGATCCAGAGGGAAGCATGAGCCGAGAGGCCTATGGCCTCTTCCATGCTGATGACCACACTCTCCCGTGAGGTGTTTCCCCTGCCGGTAAAGCTGCCTCCGGCGTCGCTGATAAGCCGGGCCATATAGGAGTTCCCACCCGGAATCCACCAGGTGTCGCGGTAAGGGAGTCCCACCATGACTTCCGGTTTTTCCCTCACGCTGCTGATGAGGGCCTGCAGGGAGAGATAGCGCTCTTCGGCAGCCCGGAAGAGGGAGTCGGCGGTCTCTTCCCGGTCGAGGAAGGCGCCGGCAAAGCGGATCCACTCGGCCTTGCCCAGGGGAGTCTCCTCCAGGTATTCTGCGTTGACTACTGCCGGAATCCCCAGATCCCTGAATTTCCCCAGGAATCCGGCGATTTCGCTGTCAACGCCATACAGCATGACCATTTCAGGCTGCTGTCTGATCATCTCCTCGAAATTGAGATTCTGGCCATATCCCACATCTACGGCCAACCCCTCTTCCAGGCGCTTGAGAACCCTGGGAGAAGTGATATAGCCGCTTCCGGAGACCCCGGTGATTTTCCCCGTTTCCCCGAGGGCCTCCAGAAAGGCCAGGTGGGAGGTGCTCATGCAGATGATCCTGTCAACAGGGGTGCGGATCACGGTTTTCCCTTCCAGATGTGCAGGCACGGGGTTCTCTTTCGGGACCAGGTAATACTCCATCACCACATTCCGTGCCTGTTCCCAGGGGTTGAACACCCTCACCAGGGTATATCCGCCGGAATCAAGGAGCGAGAATCCCCGGGCATAGTGGTTGCCTTCAGCCACACCTCCTTGCGGATGGCTGCCATGGCAGGAAAAAAGAAAAGCCAGGGAAACGGAAAGAAGGGAGAGATATGCTCGCATAGAGGATCACCGGCTGGTAAGTACTATTTTATGCCGGGAATACCCCTTTTCCCATTTAATGATCAGGAGGTAGACCCCCGGTGGGTAGTGGTCCAAGGTGATGCCGGTTTCTCCGGCCGTCAGGGAGGTGACCCTGACGGGCAGGCTCTGGCCTGTCAGGGAGTAAAGGGAGATCATTTCCGGCAGGAGAAGTTCTCTGCTTTTTACCGTGATGTGAGAAACCGCGGGATTGGGATAGACCAGGAAATGTTCAGGGTGCTCCCCGGTAAGGGTGTCGTTGGTGGAGAGTTCCGCGTTAAAGGCCGCGATTTCCAGGGCCAGGGCGCCGTAGCTCCCGTCAGGGAAGAGATCTGAGAATTTGGTCCAAAGGCCATTCTTCAGCAGGAAGAGATTCTCGGGGCCCGAATTACGGATCGTCTGGAACAGCGCCAGCGTATCGCCGGTGCTGATGTGCTCCAGGTTCAGGGCCACCAGGAAGGAGTCTCCAGGCATAAAAACAGGATCAATGACGATCAGGTTCATAGCATCGGGGACCAGGTTTTTCAGGGCTATGGTTTTCTCATAACTGAAGGGCATCACCGTGGTTCCCTGAAGGTTGTAAAACCGCAGGGCTACGGAGCTGTTTCTGTCGGCCGCATTAATTTTTCCCACCCCCAGGGCGACGGAGTGAACCATTTCTTTGCCGGGGATGGAGAACTTAGTGGCGATTTCCGTGATGCCGGTGTTGTTGGTGCCGGTCCAGTAGCCTTTCCAGGGGGCGCCGGCACCGCTGATGGCCAGCAGGGTATAGGCATCTCCTTCCCTGAGAGGAGTGAAGGTTTTGCTGAGCTCTTCGCCCTGGTTGAACTGTTTTCCGTTGACGCTGATGGGATTGGTGCGGGCCGGGTCCAGCCAGTATTTCAGCTGGCGGGTGGAGTCTCCCCGGTAGTCCCAGGCCAGGTCAAAGCGGGCAAAATAGTCGTTGACGGGATTGGAGCAGTTGGCGGCTCCCCCTGACAGGGTGCCGGTAAGCTGGCCTTGCCGGTTGAAGAGTCCGCAACCCGATGATCCTATTTCGGTGGTGCCGGCATCCCAGCGGAGCACTTTCCAGAAGCTGTTTTTTCTGAAAGAGGAGAGGAAGGAGGAGCTCACGGCTGCCTGGTCATCGATGGCTATTTTTTTGATATCTCCCTGTGGATGGTGAATGGAGGCGAGGGTGTCGGTAAGGACGGGGTCGTGGTTCCATCCGGCGTAATAGGGTCTGAAGGAGGGAGGCGGTGGGGTGTTGAGTTCCACCAGGGCAAAGTCGAGGCTGTCGAGGGTGGCCCTGAGACGGCTCCCCGACAGGGAGTTGGTCACATCGCCATCGAGAGGCCCGCAAAAAGGACTCTCATAATTGAAGAGGAAAAGGGAACCCTGGGCTTTCGTGCCTGTGCTGATGCAATGGTTGGCCGTGATGATATAGGGCCTCTGGTCGGCAGCGCTGTTGTTGAGAAGGGTTCCCGTACAGAGGTCTCTTCCCTCGACCATGATACGGCATACGCTGTTCTGCACCTCCCGCCATCTGTCGGCGGCCTGGCAGTTGACATCGATGTTGCAAGCTTCCGCGGTGACCCCCATGGGACGGCGTTCATCAATAAATTTGAGAATTCCCAGGAAGTCATGGTTGACGGTGGAGATCACAAAGGGAGGGTCAGCAGCGTCACCTGCGGGGCACTCGTATTGAATGGTCATGATGTCTCCGGGAAGCGGGGTGGTGGTAAAGACACCTTCGGGGGCGTTATTGGCAGAGGTGTAGGCTCCTCTGATCAGCTCCTGTCCCGGGGTGAACAGGAAAAGCCTGGCCTTTCCGGGAAGGGAAAACTGGCTGAAGATCACATTCAGGGAGAGCGCCCCCGGTGAATGGAGGGTCAGTTGCCAGATCTGCCATCCGTCAGCAGAAACCGCCCAGGTACCATGGGTCGCCGGCGTATAGCCGGTCGTGAACGCGTGGGCAAACCTCAGGGGTTTGAGCTTCCCCAGGTTGGCATCTTCCTCCCTTTCAGCCATGCTCTGCCACAGCAAAAGCTCATTGCTGACCTCCGGCAGGGTTTCCCGGGAGTGAGAGGCCGATTTTTGCGCCAGGGGAACCCTGGGAATTCCTCCTTCCGACAATTGGGCCCACAGGGTGCCGGCACCCTGGAAGAAAAACAGGAAGAGTATGAAACTGAATTTTCTCATTTTATTAAGGTGTGCCAAAGGTACGAAATTTAAGATATTCCGTGGTCCTGGCGATGGCTATTGCGGGGGCATCGGGACTTGGCAGACCCCCTTCGGGTGACTTCTGAATCTTTCGCTGGAGGCTCTGGGTTATTCGCTGGCACGGATCAGAGGCGATATGTGATTTTTTCCTGTCGTTGCCGCATGTGGAAAGGGCCCGGTATGGGCGCCGTTCACCTGCAGTGGATCAAATGGGGGGAAATGAAAAAAGGGTTTCTGATGAAACCCTTTACGCCGGACTGAAGGCCGGTTATAGTTCGGTTTGGTCCCGCGGGACCAGAGATCCTTCTGATTAATACTTGTTGTAGCCACCACGGTCACCACCGCGATCACCACCGCCACGGTTGCCGCCGCCGAAGCCGCCGCCGCCGCCGCGATTGCCACCATAGCCGCCGCCACGGTTGCCACCGCCAAAGCCGCCACCGCCACGGTTACCACCGCCGAAAGGTTTCCTTTCCGGACGATCTTCACGGGGTTTAGCAACGGAGACATTGATGGTTTTGCCATCATACTCAGCCTGGTTGAGCTCCTCAATAGCCTTGCGGCCTTCCTCATCGTTCGCCATTTCAACAAAACCGAAACCTCTCGATTTTCCCGAAAACTTGTCTGTGATCACTTTTGCTGAAGAAACTTCGCCGTATTCTTCAAATAATTCCTTTAAATCGTTGTCATTGACATCGAAACTTAAATTTGAAATGTAAATGTTCATTTAAACTAAAAAATTGATAATTAATTAAGTGGCGTTGAGGTTGAAAACAGTTAGGCGTGATAAAACTTTTCAAACGGTGAAGCTCTGAAAGTAAAACCTGACACGCTGCTGTCAAGACTCAAATCGGGTGCAATTATAATTATTTTATTTGAATCAACACTCAGAATTGAGAATTATTTTATTTTTAACCGCCTGACAATAAACTAAGAGGAGGTAAAAATGAGGGAAGAGAGGGTAAATAAATTTCCGGAGGCTTTTCTGGAAAGGATGAAAAGTGAGCTCGGGGAGTTTTTTAGTGATTTTGAAACCTCCATGTCGGGGGAGTCGCCGGTATCGGTGCGGGTCAATCCGCAGAAGTGGAGAGCGGGTTTACCTGCCGATCAGGTGCCCTGGTGTTCCACCGGGTTTTACCTTCCGGAGCGCCCTTTGTTCACTGCCGATCCCTGGCTGCACGGAGGGGCCTATTATGTGCAGGAGCCATCGTCGATGTTTATCGGGGAGTTATGCAAGGCTGTATGGCCTGCGACTCCGGCCCTGGTTCTGGACCTCTGCGGGGCTCCCGGAGGAAAGGCCACCCACCTGATGTCGCTGCTCCGTCACGGTGATCTTCTGGTGACCAATGAGGTGATCCGCAGCAGGGCACGCATTCTTCAGGAGAATGTCAGCAAATGGGGGTCCCCCGGGGTGGTCGTCGCCAATGGGGATCCATCCCTTTTTTCGCGCCTGGGGGAGATCTTTGACCTGATCGTCGTCGATGCTCCCTGTTCCGGAGAGGGACTTTTCAGGAAGGATAACCGTTCGGCTGCCGAGTGGTCCCCCGCAAATGTCAGGTTATGTGCCGCCCGGCAGCGGAGAATTCTGGCGGAAGCCTGGAAATGCCTGAAACCGGGAGGCGCGGTGGTTTACAGCACCTGCACCTTCAACCAGGACGAAAACGAGGAGAATATGGAGTGGCTGGCCGAAGAAGCCGGCGCCCTTTTCCTGGATGTAAACCCTGACCCGTCATGGCCTATCGTCACTTCCCGCAGGGGAAAGATCACCGGATACCGCTTTTATCCCCACCTGGTCAGGGGGGAAGGCTTTTTCGCCGCTGTGGCACGCAAAGAAGGGAGCCCCACTTCATCACTCCCTTCCCGGTATTCCCTGAAAAAGTGGACCCCTTCTGACAAGAGTGTGGCACGGGTTCTGGAAAACTGGGTGACACCAGGCACTTCAGGGGTTTTCCTGAGTAACGGCGAACTCCACTCCTTTTTTCCCGGGGAAGGAGTACCCCTGCTCTCGCTCCTGGAACGGGAAATTCCCCTGCTGCAGGTGGGAATCCCTGTCGCCCTGCCGGCAGGAAGCAACATGATTCCCCATCCGTTCTCAGCATTCTCCCGCATTTTTCGTGATGATGCCTTCCCTGTCGCCAACCTCTCCCTCGAAGAGGCGTTGCGATTCCTGAAAAGGGAAAACCTTGTCCTTCCCGGCAGGGAAAAAGGGTGGATCCTGACTGCCTTCAGGGATCTCCCCCTGGGATGGGTCAAAAACCTGGGCAACCGGACCAATAATTATTTTCCGCAGGAATTCCGCATCAGAATGACCTTTGACTCCATTCCCGCCCCCTGGCATCGGGAGTTGTGGTGATCCCGTAAAAGAAAATTTTTTCTTCGTTTTGTTGATGGTTGCAATGAAATGATTATATTATAATCGCGACAATGATTAAAATATAATCAAAAATGTATCTTAACTGTCACAGTTATTTCAGTTTGTGTTACGGGACGCTATCGTTGGAGAGGTTGGTAGGGGAGGCCTCCCGGAGGGGGGTGACGGCGATGGCGCTTACCGACATCAATAATTCCACGGGGGTCCTTGATTTTTTCAGGGAGGCTGTGGCAGTGGGGATCAAGCCTTTGGCGGGGGTGGAGTTCCGTAATGGCCAGCAGCTGATGTACACCGGCATTGCCCGCAGCAATGAAGGATTTTATGAGCTGAATGATTTCCTGAGCCAGCACCTGATCGAAAAGAAGCCCTTTCCGGGGATGCCTCCTTTTCTTCCCAATGTATGGTTTGTTTTTCCCTTCGGGAGTCGCCGGCTGGAGCAGCTCAGTGAGAATGAGTACCTGGGGGTGAGGATTGGAGACCTGAACCGGTTACGGATCCTCTATTCCAGGGCGGACTATCGGAAAATGGTTGCCTGGGCGCCGGTCACCTTCGGGGGGGATGAGGATTATCTGTTGCACCGGCATCTCAGGGCCATCGACAACAACATTCTGCTGAGCATGCTCACCCATGGGATGCTGGCTCCCGATGACGAGGTTTTCATGCCGGAGCCCAAACTGCTGGAATGGTATGCCGACTTCCCCGAACTGTTGCAGAATGCGCGGCGTATTCTGGATGAGAGCAGTGTCAGTTTCGAATTTGGTACGGTCAAGAACAAGCAGACTTTCACGGGTACCCGGAATGATGACCGTGCCCTGCTGGAGAAACTGGCCCTGGATGGCTGGAAATACCGGTATGGCAGTGACCGGGAAGCCCTGGACAGGGTGCGTCATGAGCTGGAGATCATCGACAGGCTGGGGTTTTCCTCCTATTTTTTAATTACCTGGGACATCATCCGTTATTCCCTGGGGCGTGGGTTCTACCATGTCGGCCGGGGCAGCGGCGCCAACAGCGTGGTTGCCTATTGCCTGCGCATTACCGATGTCGACCCTATTGAGCTGAACCTCTATTTCGAGCGGTTTATCAATCCGAAGCGCTCTTCGCCTCCCGATTTCGACCTCGATTTTTCGTGGAAGGAGCGTGATGAGGTCCAGGATTATATCTTTAAAAGGTATGGCGCCAGGCATACGGCGTTGTTGGGGACCATCACCACCTTTCAGGGGCGTTCCACCCTGCGGGAACTGGGGAAGGTATATGGTTTGCCCAAAAGCGAAATCGACATGCTGGTCAACGAGCCTGAAAACAACCTTAACGAGAACGAGCTGACGCGACGCATGTTCCGCATCGGGGCGATGATGGATAGTTTTCCCAGCAGCCGCAGTATCCATGCCGGGGGGATCCTGATTTCCGAGAAGCCCATCAATTACTATACGGCACTGGACATGCCTCCCAAGGGGTTCCAGACCACCCAGTGGGATATGTACGTGGCCGAGTCCATCGGTTTTGAGAAGATCGACATTCTGAGTCAGCGGGGCATCGGCCACATCAGGGAGAGTGTGGAGATTATACGTCGTAACTGCGGTGCCGATATCGACATCCATCAGGTGGGAAATTTCAAACAGGATGAGCAGGTGAAAAAGCAACTCCGTTCGGGGGAGACCATCGGCTGTTTTTATATCGAGAGTCCGGCCATGCGGGGATTGCTGAAGAAGCTGCGGTGTGACCACTATCTCTCCCTGGTGGCGGCCAGCTCCATCATCCGGCCGGGGGTGGCCAAAAGCGGCATGATGCGCGAGTATATCCGCCGTTTTCACCATCCCGACCAGATCGAATACCTGCATCCGGTGATGAAGGAACAGTTGGAGGAGACCTACGGGGTGATGGTCTACCAGGAGGATGTGCTGAAGGTATGCCATCATTTTGCCGGTCTTGACCTGGCCGATGCCGATGTGCTGCGCAGGGCCATGAGCGGCAAGTACCGGTCAAAGGCAGAGTTTCAGAAAATCGTGGATAAGTTTCATGAGAATTGTGCCCTGAAGGGATATCCCCGGGAGCTCACTGCCGAGGTATGGCGGCAGATCGAGAGTTTCGCCGGGTACTCCTTTTCCAAGGCCCATTCGGCGTCCTATGCCGTGGAGAGTTATCAGAGTCTTTACCTGAAGACCTATTATCCCCTGGAATTCATGGTGGCGGTGATCAACAATTTCGGGGGTTTTTATCAGACCTGGGTTTATGTGAATGAGGCACGCCGCTGTGGCGGAAGCATAGAACTGCCCTGTGTCAACCACAGCGGGAAACTGACCACCATTGAGGGGAAGAGCATCTACCTGGGGCTGGCCTTGCTGAGCGGACTGGAAGAGAAAACGGCCGGGGTGATTGTGGATGAAAGGGTACGTTTCGGGGCGTTCTGTACCCTCGACGATTTCGTGAGCCGGGTGCCCCTTTCCCGGGAACAGATGACCCTGCTGATCCGTGCCGGGGCCCTGCGCTTTACCGGCAAGTCGAAAGCCCGCCTGCTCTGGGAGGTGCATATGCTCATGACCAGGAAACGAACCCTGCAGGTGCAACACCAGCTCTTCCCGCGGGCACAGAAAAACTTTGAGCTTCCGCACTTTGAGGAGAATCCCCTGGAGGCGGTCTACGATGAGCTGGAATTGCTGGGATTTCCGGTGACCATGACCTTTTTCGACATGCTCCAGACCCGCTGGCGCAGCGACATCCATGCCCACAATCTGGCGGCCTATGAAGGCCGGACCGTCAGGATGCTGGGATTGATGGTCAATGTCAAGTATGTGCGCACCACAAAGGCAGAAATCATGCACTTCGGATGCTTCCTGGACCACTTCGGAGAGTTCTTTGACACCGTTCATTTTCCCGATTCCCTGCGTGACTACCCCTTTAAGGGGAGGGGAGTCTATCTGTTGCTGGGCAAGGTGACTACCGAGTTTGGTCATCCTTCGCTCGAGATTCATAAGATGGCCAAGATGCCACTGCAGGGCGACCCCCGGGAGAAATGACCCGGTATTACATGCCTTTTAGGGTATGGTGCCTCCCCGGGCCGTTTAATTTGTGATTTCCTGGATTAATCGGTCTCAAGTGAACTTTGATGGGGAATTCCTGTTTATTTTTGGCTGAAATATGGATCGGTCATGCTCATGCAGAAGGTCCGTAAGATATCTGAAATGAAAATAAACCATGTTTATATGATATTTTTCCTTATCGTTTTCACGGTGTTGACGCTGGTCAACCTCTATATTTTTTACCGTACCCGGAACCTGTTCCCGGTGGAGCAGCCCCTCAGGTGGGGTGCCATCGTGCTCTTCTGGGTGGTAGCCCTGGGCTATATGGCCGGAAGGATCCTGGAACGCACGGGCGCCGGGGGAGTCGCCGAGGTGGTGATCAAAGCCGGCTCCCTCTGGTTGGGGGCCATGGTCTACCTGACCCTTATTTTCCTGCTTGTTGATATTTTGAGGGGAGTCAGCCATATTCCCGTATTGAAGGGTTTCTTTTCCTTTCCGTGGGCCAGTGAGAAGGGCCGGTGGATCACCGCAGGCGTCTATGGAGTGACTGCCCTGATCCTGGTGGCGGGCTTTTTCAACGCCCGGAATCCCAAAGTGGTGCATCAGCCGGTGGTGCTGGACAAGGTGGTGCCGGGAGGGAGCTATAAGGCCCTGCTGGTCTCCGATATCCATCTGGGCATCATGATTGCCAACGGACGGCTGGAAAGGCTGGTGGAACTGATGAACCGGCAGGAGGCCGATGTGATCCTGATGGCCGGCGATATTTTTGATGAGGACCTGGGACCGGTGATCCGGAACAACCTGGGGGACTTGCTGAAGGACCTCAGGGCGAAGGAGGGGGTCTTCGCCATCCTGGGAAATCATGAGTTTTACGGCCATTCCGGAGATGCCACCCGGTACCTCGAGGATCACCACGTCAGGGTTTTACGCGACAGTGCGGTGACGCTTCCTTCGGGGGTTGTCATTGCCGGAAGGGAGGACATCACCGGGGAGCGGATGTTCCGGAAAAAGCGGAAGAGCCTGCAGGATCTGCTGGCCGGCAGCGATGCCACCCGTCCGGTCATTGTGATGGACCACCAACCCTATCACCTTTCGGAAGTGGCCAAAAATCAGGTCGACCTGCAGGTATCGGGGCATACCCACCACGGCCAGCTCTGGCCTTTCAATTTCATCACCCGGGCCATCTTTGAAATCAGTGCAGGCTACGGAAAGATCGGGAACACCCATTTTTACGTCTCCCCCGGCGTGGGGACCTGGGGCCCGCCCATACGCACCAGCTCCCGTCCCGAGGTCATTGTGCTCGAAATTTCCGGGAAATAGC
>CAZMMX010000012.1:0-78087 GCA_964567485.1 uncultured Prolixibacteraceae bacterium
AATTATATATTAACAACTTACAGCGTTTAAAAAAGTCCTTAACCGGACACTAGTGTTATTAAGCATTAAATTGAGGTAAAACTTTCAGTTGTCACTTTGATACTTCCAAAGCGTGATCCCTGGCCTGTGTCAAATGAACTTTCATGGCTTGAAAAGCTCCTTCCCCATCTTTTTGTTCAATACTGTGAAGAATACTATGATGATTATTTAGAGCCAGTAACGGAGAATGGGGATATTCATAAGTCTGGGAAATGAATTTATACATTAATTGAAAGATTGGCTCCATGATAACCGGAAAGATCGGGTTCTTGGTTGCCATGAGTATGGAGCGATGAAATTCAATATCATACCGGATCATGTTTTTGGGATCATTAATATTATCCTCCATTTTTACAAGAAGATTACTAATTGCTGTAATATCTTCTTCAGCAGCTTCAGCGGCTGCCATACGTGCAACTTCTGGCTCAATGATTAAACGTACCATTGCAATATTCAGTAGACTGGAGTTGCCACATTTCATTTCCAGCAAATGGTATAATGAATCTGTTAAAGAAGAATACTGATTGGTAGATACATATACACCGCTGTTTTTCCTGAACTCCACATCACCACGGCCGGCAAGACGGTGCAACGCTTCTCTTACAACAGTTCTGGATACACCAAAGTTATGTGCAAGTTCCATTTCCCCTAAAAGCTTGTCGCCCGGAAGAAATATTTTCTGTTGGATAGCTGCAAGAATTTGCTGTTCAATTTTTTCACTCAGCGTAAGCTGCTTTTCTATTTTAGAGAAAGGGGATGTTTTCATAGACCATATATAAAATAGCACCTAAAAACCTAGAACAAAAAGTTGTAAAATTGGCATTAATTGTTCATTTTCAGGATGTTAACACCAAATAACAAACAAAATTAATACTCCTTTCAGGATGAAAAATAAGAATAATATCTTACAAACACAAACAAAAGTTATAAAGCACACATTTACAGGCAGTAACACCACAGGATTCTCGGGTATGAATACCGTTTCAAAATATATGAATAAGCAGGGCATCATACATCTTTTTAGATCTTACTTCCCCACGCAGTGGCACAACACCACAAAATTTGGGGTCAACCAAATACTGCTTGCCGGAACCATCTTCCTTCCTTCCCTCAGGTCACCGGCATCCGATTTCAAATCGGATGAGGGCCGATTTGACTCAAGTGTTGCTTTATTCGAGATAATCTTTTCATTGATTTCATTCAAGCTCTCCATCCCTAACCGCTTTCAAAACTCGACAAATAAGGAAGAGTCAAACTGAACAAAATAAGTGAATGTGGAATAACCAAGAAAGTTCTGCATGTACAGGTTCTCTGATATCTGATCAACCGTTTCCTGGTCGTCAAGATTACGCAGATGCTTTATCATAATTGAGCCAAGCAACAGCCTTGGTTTCAATGGGGGCAGGCCTGTCTCAGCCACACCAACACGATTAAGATGCATTCTGTAAACCTCATCCCAGGGAATCAAATCGGCAAGAACAACCCACCGGTTTGCCTTCAACAATTGCTGATCAAATGGTGTTGGAAATTTTCCAAAGTTAGCTGGCTAGGGCTGATGTAAACCGGGACAGGTGCACTCATTTTTCTGGTAGTATTCATCAATTTTTGCACTTCATCTGCCAAAAATTATCGATTAAATATTAATTGTCAAATAGAAAAGTCTTTTTCAGCAGACTCTGATTATTCATTATTGTCATTAAATTCCTTTATCGCATCAAACATGGCTACAACATTTTCAGGGGGTACATCGGGCAGCATTCAGGATCCAGCGGGAATGACCATATCAGGAAGATCAAAGAGAGAAACCGCTTGCCATGCCATTGTCTGTGCATTTATCCTAAAAACAAAACCGCTGTATGAAATACACATACAACGGTTTTACTATATTGGATTTTTGCTTGTCCCGGGCGATTATTTCACCTCTTCAAAGTCTACGTCGGTCACTTCACCGTCCTGTTTGTTCTGGCCGTTGCCCTGATCCTGCTGGGGTTGCCCGCCGGCATATCCCCCCTGGGGACCACCGTTACCTCCCTGGGCACCAGCGGCGTTGTACATCTCCTGCGATGCGGCCTGGAAGACATTGTTCAGCTCGGCCATGGCGGCATCAATAGCGCCCAGGTCCTGGTTTTTGTGGGCTTCCTTGAGTTTAGCCAGCGCCGCCTCAATGGGCTGCTTCTTATCGGCAGGAATCTTATCACCGAACTCCTTCAGCTGCTTCTCGGTCTGGAAAATCAGACTGTCGGCCTGGTTGATCTTCTCCACCTTTTCCTTGGCCTGACGGTCCGATTCGGCATTTGCGGCAGCCTCTTCCTTCATCCTGCGGATCTCGGCATCCGAAAGTCCCGAGGAAGCTTCTATCCTGATCGACTGTGTCTTTCCGGTAGCCTTGTCACGGGCGGTGACATGCAGGATTCCGTTGGCGTCAATATCAAAGGTTACTTCAATCTGGGGAATGCCCCGGGGCGCCGGCGGTATGCCGTCGAGGTGGAACCTGCCGATGGTTTTATTGCCCGCAGCCATGGGCCTCTCCCCCTGCAGCACGTGGATCTCCACCGAAGGCTGGCTGTCGGAAGCCGTGGTGAAAGTCTCGGTTTTCTTGGTGGGAATGGTGGTATTGGATTCGATCAGGCGGGTCATCACCCCTCCCATGGTCTCAATACCCAGCGATAACGGGGTGACATCAAGGAGAAGGACATCCTTCACCTCGCCGGTCAGCACCCCTCCCTGAATGGCAGCCCCCACGGCCACCACCTCATCGGGGTTTACCCCCTTGGAAGGCTTTTTGCCAAAGAACTCTTCCACTTTCTGCTGAACGGCAGGAATACGGGTCGAACCACCCACCAGAATCACCTCATCGATGTCGGACGTCGTTAACCCGGCATTTTTCATGGCCTTACGACAAGGCTCTATGGTGGCATTGATCAGCTGGTCAGTCAGCTGTTCGAATTTTGCCCGTGTCAGCGTCTTCACCAGGTGCTTGGGAATACCGTTTACCGGCATGATATAGGGAAGATTGATCTCTGACTGCGTGGTGCTCGACAGTTCGATCTTTGCCTTTTCGGCAGCTTCCTTCAGCCGCTGAAGAGCCATGGGATCCTTGCGCAGGTCAACACCCTCCTCACTCTGGAATTCGGCGGCCAGCCAGTCAATGATCGTCTGGTCAAAATCATCACCCCCCAAATGGGTATCCCCATCGGTCGATTTCACCTCAAAGACACCGTCACCCAACTCCAGAATCGAGATATCAAAAGTCCCCCCGCCCAGGTCGAAGACGGCGATCTTCATATCCTTATGCATCTTGTCAAGGCCGTAAGCCAGGGAAGCGGCCGTTGGCTCGTTGATGATCCTGCGTACATTCAGTCCGGCAATTTCACCGGCTTCCTTGGTGGCCTGACGCTGCGAATCGTTGAAATAGGCAGGAACCGTGATCACGGCTTCCGTCACCTCCTGACCCAGATAATCCTCAGCCGTCTTTTTCATCTTCTGAAGTATCATGGCCGAAATCTCCTGGGGAGAATATTTACGGTCGTCGATCTGTACACGCGGAGTATTATTGTCCCCCTTGACCACATTATAGGTCACCCGCTGAACCTCCTTCTGGACACGGTCAAAGCTCTCGCCCATCAACCGCTTGATGGAGTATACCGTCTTCCTGGGGTTGGTAATCGCCTGCCGCTTGGCAGGATCACCGATCTTCCTTTCACCATTCTCCACAAACGCCACAATAGAGGGAGTGGTCCTTTTCCCTTCACTGTTGGGGATAACCACAGGCTCGTTGCCCTCCATCACGGATACGCATGAATTGGTGGTCCCTAAATCAATACCAATTATTTTTCCCATTCTATTCTATATTTAAGTTTTTTATTTCTTGAAAACATCCTCACTTCTTCAATCATTATGCCATTTTCGAAATTGGGAAGTTGCTGGCAATTATGGCACAACCACCCCCCTGTCAACCGCAGGCATGTCACGAGTTCTGCCAAAACGACAGACCCACGGAGAGCGAAAAGCCTGAATTTTTCGTACCTTGCAGTGCCTGTTAGGCGGGAAATCTTACTTTTGCCAGAGATGAAAGTCATTTTTGAAGATAACCACATTATCGCCGTTAACAAGGAGTGCGGGGAGATTGTCATGGTCGACCAAACGGGAGACACGCCGCTGGTCGATGCCGTCAAGGCTTACCTGAAGGAGAAATATAACAAACCCGGAGAGGTATTCCTGGGACTTCCGCATCGTATTGACCGTCCTACCAGCGGGATTGTCCTGATGGCGCGGACCAGCAAGACCCTGGCGCGCTTCAACAAGATGTTCCAGAGCAGGGAGGAGATCAGGAAGATTTACTGGGCGGTGGTCGACCATCTCCCCGAACCCCGCCAGGGCACCCTGGAGCACTGGATCTCACGCAGTACCGAAAAAAACAAGTCGTACGCCCACACCTTCAGGGCGTTCGATTCCAAGCATGCTCTTTTGAACTACCGCACCGTGGCCAGTTCTGACAACTACCACCTCCTGGAAATTGAACTGCTCACCGGCCGCCACCACCAAATCAGGGCCCAGCTGGCCAAAATAGGGGTGCACATCAAGGGAGACCTGAAATATGGATTTCCGCGTTCCAATTCCGACGGGGGGATTCACCTCCACGCCCGCAGGGTGGAGTTTCTGCACCCGGTGCGGCGGGAACCCGTGGTCATCACGGCCGCCCCTCCCGATGATCCGTTGTGGAATGCCTTTCTGAGCCTTATCCCTGAAGGGATGCCGGCTTGAAGCTGAAGGGAAGCAGGTCGTCGGTACCCCCGAACAGGAGAATCCGGCTTTTGCCGTCGAGGATAATTTTTATGGGTTGCCCTGAGCGGGCTTCCATCTCCAGAAGCACCTGACGGCAACTGCCGCAGGGTTTCACCGGTTCATTGACGCGGCCCCGGGCATTGGCAGCAGAAATCGCTATCGCCGTCACCGGGGTGTCGGGATAGTTGGCACTGGCATAAAACAGGGCCGTGCGCTCGGCACACAACCCCGAAGGATAGGCCGCATTTTCCTGGTTATTCCCGGTGATCACCGTGCCATCGGCCAGCAAAAGGGCAGCCCCCACCCGGAATCCTGAGTAGGGAGAATAGGCATGATCAGAACTCGCCCGGGCGGCCTCTACCAACCGCACATACTCCCTGGGCAACTCTTCCGTCCCTGTATATTCCCAATATTCAATCCTCAGCTCTCTCCCGATCATGGTCCGATTTTTTCCTAAAAGTACAATATTTCGGGTAAGAAAATTATATTTACCTGAAATTTTGACAATTGTAGCGGTATGACATTGCGAAAACTGACCATAGCTCTTCTTCTTCTGACCATCCCCTTCCTCTCCTATTCACAGCGTCTTACACGTGCCGAATACATCCGAAAATACCAGTTGCTGGCCATCAGTGAGATGAACCGCAGCGGCATTCCCGCCAGCGTTAAGATGGCGCAGGCGTGTCTGGAATCGGCCGACGGCAACAGCGAAATGGCCCGCAAGGCCAACAACCATTTCGGCATCAAGTGCAAGTCGAACTGGACAGGCGCCCGGTCGTACCACGACGACGACGAAAAAAACGAATGCTTCCGGAAGTATAAAAGAGTGGAAGACTCCTTTATTGACCACACCAATTTCCTGATGGGCAATCCCCGCTACGCCTCCCTTTTCGGTCTCGAAACCACCGACTTCGCCGGTTGGGCCCGGGGACTCAAAAAGGCCGGCTATGCCACTGATCCCCGGTATGCCGAGAAGGTGATTGAAATCATCGAACTTAACCAGCTCTGGAAACTCGACCACAAAATGACCCGCGACGAAATGACCCAGGTCGAAAAGATGAGAATGGGGGAAAACTTCAATAAGGAGCTATTCATCAATCCCTATAGTACCCGGGAGATCACCCTCCACAACGGACTTCGCTCAGCCATTACCCGCGAAGGCGACAATTTTGAACTGTTGGCACAGGAATTCGGCCTCAAAGAGTGGGAAATCAGGAAATTTAACGACTATCCTGAAGGGTATGAGCCCCTGGCCGGTGAAATCCTATACCTGCAGAACAAAAAACCACGGGCACAGGGAATGTATGAAATTCACCGGGTGGCCGAAGGCGAGTCGATGCATTACATCTCCCAGTATTATGGTATCAGGCTGAAAGCCCTCTACCGCATCAACAAGCTCAAATACGGGGAAGTCATCCCTGTGGGCACCCTGCTGAACCTCCAGAAGAAGAAAAAATAGCCACCGGGCAGGCACCAGCGGGGCTGTTATGTTCTGGCCCAGCCAAAAAATGACCAGGAAGAACCCTTCAGATGGGGTCTACCAGGCTCACAGCGGCCTGCGAAGGGCTGAGCTGCCTTGAGCGTTGGAGACCCTGAACCCGTGAAACCGGCGGTTACCCGGCCCGGTAGTTTTCGGGAGCGGCAAATCCGCGCAGGAACTCCTGTACCTTCAATCTTTTCTTGCCGGCGAGCTGGAGGTCGGTGACTTCCAGCCACCGGTCGCCACAGGCGATGGACAGCCGGCTCTTCCCGTCGGAACAGAGGGTCCCGGGAAGGGTCCCCTCAGGAAGCACTCCTCCGGTGTCGGCCATGAAAAGCTTCAATTCAGTTTCACCTCCCTGGTGCAGGTTCTTCAGGGTCGTCCAGGCTGCAGGCCATGGCGACAATCCCCTGACCAGGTTGCGCACCCTTTCAGCAGGGTGGTTCCAAACAATGTGCATATGTTCCCTGAAAATTTTAGGGGCCGCTTTGAGTTCCCCGGCATGGGCCATGAGTTCTTCCTGCGCCACAGGGGTATAATGCCCCGACGCCAGGGCATCGACGGTCTTCACCACCAGCCGGGCCCCTTTCACCATCAGGCGGTCGTGGAGGTCTCCAACGGTATCTCCCGGGGCAACAGCCTCCTTTTCCCGGTACAGGATCTTTCCGGTATCAATCTCATGGGAGAGAAGGAAGGTGGTGACCCCGGTTTCTGTTTCCCCGTTAATGATGGCCCAGTTCAGGGGAGCGGCTCCCCGGTATTGGGGAAGCAAGGAAGCGTGCAGATTAAAGGTGCCCCGGGGGGGCATGGCCCATACGACCTCAGGAAGCATGCGGAAGGCCACCACCACCTGAAGGTCGGCTTCCAGGGCCGCCAGCTGCTGCAGGAACAAGGGATCCTTCAGTTTTTCAGGCTGAAGAAGGGGAAGAGCACAGGAAAGGGCATATTGCTTCACCGCCGTTTCCGTCATCCGCAGGCCCCTCCCTGCCGGCTTGTCGGGAGCCGTGATCACCCCCACCACATGGTAACCACCTTCGACAAGGGCCCTGAGGCTCTCCACGGCAAAGCCTGGGGTTCCCATAAAAACAATGCGGAGTTGCTTAGGATCCATGATAACGAAATAGTTACTGACTTCTTATGAATGAGTATCAGGTGCGAAAATAACGAAAAAAGGCGAAGGTTTGACCGACAGGCAAATAACTTAAGAACACCACATCCCCGATAAACCTTACTGAATAAAAAATATCGAACGACGATCTTCCGCAGCAGATTTATGGAACTTTATGTACATTTACCAAATTATTGCCGAAATGGAGTCTGCCACCTTCAGCCTCAAAATCAATGTGCAACACAAACAATAACCTGATCATCCCACGAAAGGAAAGAAATTACCAACATCTCCCTTAATGCCATCTTCCTGATGTATGAAAAACCCAGTACAGTTTAACGCGTTGCCATACCAGGGCCTGCTTTTGCTTTTCCTTTTTGCCCTTTCCGCAAATGGACAGCATCAAAAAGTCCATCCCGAAGAGGCACAGAAAAAAATCCTTGAGATGGCTGAAGCGGCATATTCTGCTGATGATGAACTGGTCAACGGCACCATCTATGCGATTCCCAATCCGGCGATAAACGGAGATCCTTACCTGAACGGTGCCGAATGGCAGCAGGGAGATCTTTACATACACGGAAAAACCTTCCCTGGTCAACGGGTCAAATATGACCTGGTCATCGATGAGATGATCCTTTCCATCCCGGGCAAAGAAGTGTCGCGAATGATCATGAAAATCAACAAATCGCAGGTTGATTCGTTCAGGCTGGGCACTTCCCTGTTCATCAATGCGCGGCACTATTTTCCAGAGGGGAACAATTCCGGTTTTTACGAACTGGTGGTTAACGGCGATGTCAGGATTTTGCGGAAATACCGGAAAATTTTCATCGATTCCTATACCCACACCACTCCATTAGGTAAATTCTCCGGGGTAAGAAGCGATATTTTCCTATTGAAAGGAGAAAAACTGGAAAACATCAACAGAAGGTCAGCACTCCTCGACTCTTTTACCCGGGAACAACAAAAGAATATACGACAATTTATGAAAAAACACCACCTGAGGTACCGGAAGGCTACCTCCCGCCAGATGGCTGAGCTTATGGCACACTGTGCAAAAAATAGATTTTTCTGAAATGGGGATGAAAGGATTGTGTGCCAGCCTGGTGTTCCTTATTCTTGTCTTTACAACAAGGGGTCAGGAGATTCCTGACCGGATCTTGATGCCGGGGCAGCAAAAAAGCTGGTCTGATTTTTCATCATTGCTGGCCAGGGAGCTGAATATACGCTTCTTTTATGAGCCGGCCACCCTCCCGGATCTCCCCGTGGTCGTCAGATCAGGAAATATGCAGGTCGTAGAGGCACTGAAGGAACATTTTTCAGGGCATGGTATCCGGGTATCTACTGACGGATATGGGAATTATTTCCTGTATCGGGATTTTGAACTCAGGGCATGGCCTGATTTACTTTTTTCGGAGTCCCTGGCAGAGGGGGAAACCGGGGAATTGGAAACTTCGCCCCTGAAGGAACCTGTGAATGGTGGGGAATACCTGAAAACCTATCAGAACTTGATTTCAGAAACCGTTGTCATCGGTTCAAAAAGGAGCAGACTCGGTGGGCGTGTATTGCTCAGGGGAAGCGTCACTAGCCAGGAAGACGGAACCCCTATTCCGTTGGCCACGCTCAAGATAGAAGAGCAGGAGAGGTATGCCATCACCAACAATTCAGGCAGGTATGAGTTTATTCTGGAGCCCGGGCCTTTTACGTTAACCGTCAACTGCCTCGGGTACACCAGCAAATCGTTCAAAATCAACCTGCTCTCCGATGGAGAATTGAATATCACGCTCACCACCAAGTCGATACTTCTGGAAGAAGCCGTCATTTCGGCCAACCGCCATCACAATGTAGAGAGTACCCACATGGGATTGGATAACATCACGGCAGCGGCCATTAAAAAAATGCCGGTAATCCTGGGAGAACAGGATGTCGTCAAAGTCGCACTCCTGCTTCCCGGAGTACAATCGATTGGGGAGATATCCTCAGGATTCAATGTGAGAGGCAGTCCCGCCGACCAGAATATCTTCTATATCAATGGGGTACCGGTTTATAATGCCACCCACCTTTTCGGACTGTTCACCACTTTCAATCCTGATGCGGTCAACGGTTTTGATCTGTATAAGAGTAATATTCCCGTGGAATACGGAGGAAGGTTATCCTCGATTTTCAATATAGAAGCCAAGAAAGGAAACCTGCATCATTTCTCAGCCAGGGGAGGGATCAGTCCGGTTTCAGGCAGGGTCATGGTCGAAGGTCCCCTGAAAAAGGAAAAGGGCAGTTTCCTGGCCTCGTTTCGCACCACCTATTCCGACTGGCTGCTGAAACAAACCGATAATGTGGATATCAGCCATAGTGCTGCCTCGTTTTATGATGCGCTGGTGAACTTTTCATACCGTGTGAATCCGAAAAACAACCTGGGATTGTTTCTTTACGGAAGCGACGATTTTTCCGACATTGCCTTCGGGGTCAGAAACAGGTACACCAACCTGGGGACCTCCCTGAAATGGAGCCATAATTTCAACCGGCGCCTGGCATTTGACCTGGATTTGATAAAAAGCCGATATGCTTACGAAGAAGAGAACTATGAGATCCGCTACCTCGCCAGCCACCATTCATTTAATCTGGATCACAATGAGTTGAAACTGGGGTTCCGGTTCAACCAGAACGACAGCCATACCCTCCTTTCCGGCATAGATATGGAATATTATGGATTAGATCATGGCGATTTTCTGCCTCTTGACGAAGAATCCCATATCCGCCCCATCGGGTTTCCCTCCGAAAAAGCCCTGGTAACCAGTATTTTTATCGGCGACCAGTTTGAAATTTCCAAAAAGTTTTCGGCAGAAGGGGGTATCAGGGGAACCTGGTATGCCTTGCTGGGCCCGGGAACCGTCTACAAATACCTGGAAAACCATCCACGGGAAGAAGGAAACATCATGGATAGTGTCAGGTATGGGAACAACAAAGCCATCAGCAGGTATAACAACCTGGACCTGCGACTGTCTGTCCGTTACTCCATTCTGCCCGACTTGTCGGTCAAAGCCAGTTACAACAAACTTCACCAATACCTGTTCATGCTTTCCAATACCATTTCCGTATCACCTACCAACAAATGGAAGTTGAGTGATCCACACCTGCGGCCTATGGCCGGGGAACAAGTTTCATTCGGGATATACAAAAACCTATGGCGCAATAAACTGGAGGCATCGGTTGAAATCTATCACAAAGAAGTGAAAAACCTGGTGGAGTACAAAGACGGAGCTGATTTCCTGACCAACCAACATCCTGAGACCAATATTTTGCAGGGTGACCTGAAAGCGTATGGTGCAGAGTTTTTTCTGAAAAAGAAAACCGGCCGGTTTAGCGGATGGATCAATTACACCTGGTCCCGCGCAGAGGTGAAAGCCCTGAACGAAAAAACCAAAGAGATGAATAACCGGGGATTTACCTATCCTGCCAACTATGACCGGCCACATGCCCTGAATGCGGTGGCCAATTTCAATTTCACCAAAAGGTTTAACATCTCCGCCAATGCCATCTATTCCACCGGTCGGCCTATTACATTTCCCACCTCCCTCTATTTCCAGGACGGAATCCAGGTTATCGCCTTTTCGGAAAGAAATGCCTACCGGATGCCTGATTATTTCAGAACTGATATATCCATCAATTTTGAAGGAAACCTGAAAAAAACCAAACTGGCCCACGGTTCCTGGTCAGTTTCATTGTATAATGTGACCGCCAGGAAAAATCCCTACACCACGATTTTCAGGAACGAAGAGGGAAAAATAAAAGGGTATGAAATTTCAATCCTGGGAACCATGATCCCTTCGGTCAGTTACAACCTTAAATTCGGGAACTATGAAAATTAAGTCCCTGATAGTACTGCTGGCCGTATTGATCACTGGGTGCAAGGAAGAGATCCCCCTCAGTTCCGGAAACAATGAATCCCTTTTGGTCGTTGATGGAATGATCACGGATGAACCCGGTCCATACACCGTCAGCCTGTCGGTAACTTCCACACTGGGAGAACCGGAAGTTATTCCGATGAAGGGATGCACGGTGACCCTTTCCGATAATGCCGGATATACGGAAATGCTGGTGGAAAACGCCGACGGCGTCTACCTGACCCATCCGGAAGGAGTCAGGGGAAAGCCGGGGATGGAATATATGCTCTCGATACAGACTCCCGACGGGAGGAATTACGAAACCCCGTTTCAGAAGATGGCCCCCCCCGTTAATATCGATTCGGTCTATTCAGAACTTCAATACCTCGAAGAAGAGGGGTACCCTTTCGGCTTACCCGCGTTTCAGTTTTACACCGACTCAGAAGACTCTTCCCCTGCCGGTAACTTTTTCTTGTGGAGGATTACAGAGACTTTCCAGTACGACATAGATTTTAAACTGTATGCCATTTACTATAACGGGGAGATCTATGTCAACAATATCGATACCATTTCCGGTTATGACACCCTATATACCTGCTGGAAAACCCAGGACGTCAAAACCTTTTACACAGGCAAAACCACCAATTTAGCAGCATCCCGGATCACTCGTCAGCCCCTTCACCATGTCGATACCCGGTCAAAGCGGCTCAGCATCAGGTATAGTATGCTGTTGCGTCAGTATTGCCTGGACCAGGATGCGTACTATTACTGGGAAAGCATGCAGGAACAGATTTCGGGGGATAATTTTCTCCTGGCAAAACAGCCTTACAATCCGGCCGGAAATGTAAAGAACAGCGATGATCCCCAGGAAACCGTTCTGGGGTACTTCACCGTAGCCTCCGTGACCCGGAAAAGGATTTTCATGAACAGGCCGGCTTTGCCCTTCTACCTTGACAGCTGTTATGTGGGCATGGATCTGGAATCTGTCTTCAAATCTCCGGGTCCGGCGTTCCTGGTGTTGGTTCCCGCCGGAATGGGGAAGGTACACAAGGATTGTGTCGACTGCCGGACTGAGGGAGGAGAACCCCGTAAACCTACTTTCTGGGTTGATCAGTAAAAAAGGATGGTCCGGAAAGATCTAAACAAAAACCGATTTTTCAAAAAGAAGCATATCATGATAAGACGGCATAATTTCCGGTTAATAGGGCTGCTTTTACTGACGCTTATTGGGCATGTGCAGGTTCACGCCCAAAACGGGAACACCCCTGACTGGTCTGTTGTCAGCGAAAGGGTAATCCTGCAAACCGACAGAGACATCTATATGGCCGGAGAAGAACTTTTCTTCACTGCAGCCTGTTTCACCGGGGCTGGCAGGAGCCTCCCGCAACTGAGCAATATCCTCTATGTGGAGCTGATCGATTGCAGCACGCGCATTCCGGCACTCCGGAAAAAATATAAAATAACGAACTTCAGGGTTTCCAACAGTGTGGTAATCCCTCCGGAGATCAACGCCGGGGTGTACCTACTCCGGGCTTACACCCTCTATATGCAGAATTTCCAGGCCGCCAGTTTTGCCAATCATTTCATCACCATCCTGAATCCGGCAAATCCTGTCCCCCCCGGGGTGGTTTACCGCACCCCGGGAGAAGCCGGTTCTGTGCGTACAGGCGAACAACCCGGTTCGGCGTTTCCGAACAATTCCCGGGTCACTCCTGAATCACCCGGTCAGGAGATACAAATTGAAACGGACAAATCGGTTTATCATCCCCGAGAGCCCATTCATGCACGTTTTTGGGTGAACGGGGAATCCCTTTGTGAGGTGGCCACCGTCAGTGTGGTCCTGAAGGGGTCCATCCTGGCAGCCCCCCCCGGTATTCCGGTGCATTTCCCGGAAAATAATCAGCCGCCGATACACCCAACTCCTGACTACCTCCCTGAAATTCGCGATTTGAGCCTCCGTGGGATCCTGAGGGACAAAACAAGCCAGGAACCCCTCCCCGACCAGGAGGTGTATGTTTCTGTACTCTTCAACAATCCGCAACTCCATATCAGCCGTACCAACGAAAAAGGAGAATTCATAGTTTCCCTGAACAACCTTACAGGGGTCAACGATATCTTTATTACCCCTGAAACCGGTGACCCCGGCAGCATAGAAAAGGAGATCCTCATCAGGATGCCCTTTTCTGCTGAAATTCCCTTTACCGGAAGTATACCGCTTGTGTTGACCAGCGACCAGCAGGAAGTGCTGGAAATCATGTACGCCAACTTTCAGATACAGGAAAAATTCAGGAGCAAAAAAACAGATCTGACCCCCACCAGAAACCGGGCCCATACCTTCAATATCGATGGCCCCAAGACCACCGTGAAAAGTGAAGATTATATCAGAATGGAAAACCTACGGGAGATGTTCAGTGAGATTGTTCCCCATGTAAGTATCCGGAAAAATGGTTCCCGGTTTGCTTTTATCGTAACCGACCAAAACGGGAATGCCCTTCCCGGAACTCCGTTGGTTCTGCTGGACCATGGTCCTGTTTTCGACATCAATGCGCTGCTGGACATTCCGGTTTCCGAAATTGAGAAGGTGGATGTGATCAACACAACCTACCTGTTAGGGACAAATTCCATAAACGGCATTGTGATGATCACCACCAAAAACAGTAACTTCGGGGGGATGACCTTCAACGGGGCGGCCACATTCCTGGAATTCCAGGCATTGGAGAAACCTGCTGATCCTCAACTCCATGAACAGAGCCTACCAGAACTCACTCCTGATTTCCGTACCACCCTCTATTGGAATCCGGAGGCACCACTGACAGGGAATAGGGGTTCTGTGGAATTTGCAGCCTCGGACCGAAAAGCAGAATACCTTATTTACATCATGGGATATGCTGCTGATGGCACCTGTTATTATGGCAGGAAATCCATCCTTGTAGAATAGAAAAATCCCGGCATTAACTGCCGGGATTTTTTTCAGAAAAAGGGCCGGAGGTAAATATCCAATGACATGAATTATGATTGAAGGAGAAAGTGGAGACTCTTCCCTCCGGACCCAGATTTTCAGTTTACAGAGTTACAGTTTGGTAACCGTGAACGTGGTACCGTTGTTTTCGACCTTCAGAACGCGGTAAGAGGGATAGGAACCTCCCCAGGAGGTCCAACCGTCTTCAACGTAGGTTTTTGCTGTCCTGTCAAAGGTACCTTCAATGGTCTGTACAGAACCATCGGGGTGCCCGAGGATAAATTTGTAGTCGAAGGCAGGACCGTCCCAATCCATCAAATTGATATAATAGGTTCCCGCAGGATCCGAGAGCCAAATGGACTTGTCCACTTCGGGATTGGCCGTGGTGGCTCCCTGGTCGCTCCATTCCGTATGAGGATACGATGGGGTATCACTCCAAACCACCATGTCATAATCAGCTTCACCGGGCCAGCTCAGGATGACGGTAAGTAGCGTCGGATCGTTGTAATTCTTCACCTTCACATTGACGATAGGATACGTCTGACTGGGATTCAGGAGGTAATGCTCGGCAATCCCGAAGACCCCCACCTCAAATTCGCCCGTTTTATCGACAGCAGAGGGAAAACCGTCGTCGAAAAATACAATCTTCAATTGGGCCGTCTTCGTATAAGGCTGCAATACTGCCGGAAGAACCTTGTAGTCATCATCGGTTAAGGTTCCAGACTTTTTTCTCGCACTGAAAGTAATGGAACGGTCGATCGTTTTATCCGTGGTAATGGTATAAACCAGGGTGTCCCCTTCGGTTACCGTACCACTGCTGTTGGTCGTGGTGAACGCAGCAACCGGGTATTTATCAGGACTGGCCACAGGACTGGCATCCTGTTCTGCTGTTTCGATCAGGTCGCAGGAGACAAAAGCGAACAACATAAGGATCAACCCTGACGCGAAATATTTTAATAGATTTCTCATTCTGCTCATATTTAAATTATTAGATATGAAATAATCACCTCACAAATTAAAACTTGGGTGTGAATTTCTCCCAGAAGATACGGTTTCCACCGGAGCCGGGATAATAGTAGTAGATTTGGATCACCCCAGTTTCAGGATCGTAGGTGTTCTCTTTGGTGGGATCGTTGGGATCACCCGATTTAGCGTCGGACCGGTTGAAGGAGATGGTCACTTTGTTGTCATCATCAATCTCAATATAGGTGTAGTTATCTTCCCAAACCCCGAAGAAGGTTTCCACCTTACTGGCTGACAGAGGAGCAAGTTCTTTTTCATCAAGTCTGATCCCTCCATAGGGTTCGTTGGGATAGGACCCACCGGCTGTCGGGTGGAAGTAACGGATCTCCACATCGTAAGGTCCGGCAAAGGGGCAGAAGAAGACATAATTCAACTTGATCGAAAGTGCTTTACCATTATTGATTATCCGGTCATCACCAGATACACTGGTCACTTTCAAAATCAATACCGGAACCGGGTCCAGCGGGGGTTCATTGCCTTCGGTCAACACCGTGATGGGCAGTAAACCCAGGAAATTATCCGCAGCCTTCAGGGTCATGGTCTTACTATCGAGCCGGTAGTGCTTTCCGGCAACTGCCGTGGAAGCAGGATCCACATCAATGGTTACGGTAATGTCCTTATCCATTTCCATCGATGTAGGCCCGATGACCTTCATTTTTACGTTATACTTGTATTCTGCCCCGGAAGCCACAGGAGCGAAAGTCAACGAGCTGGCCTCAAAGCTTGCCAGGTTCGGACCGTCATCGTTCAGATCGAGCGTTGACTCATCTTCAATCAGGCATGCGTGGAAAAGCCCCATGCCCAGCAACAATATGAAAATATATCTCAGTGTTTTCATCATTATCCATTTAAATTATTTTGCCCAGAAAATCTTTTCAGTAAACACATTCGGTTGCGCTGGAACATTTTCGCCATTAGAAGAGAACTCACCTGAGGGATAGGCAAGCCTGACGGGCCGGTCGGCAGTAGACGCCTGCATGGAAACGGGCAGGTTAGCCGGGAAACCGGTTCTGTTGTAATCGAACCATGATTGTTCGGCCGTAATTCCATTGGTGGCAATCCATTTCTGCGTGATGATGGCTTCAATCTTGTTGGCGGTGGCATCCCAACCGACCAGATTTACGTTTTGCAGATAATACGCTTCGGCACCTTCAGCACCCAGGTAACTGAATGATGCCTCAATCCCCTTGTGATAAAGGGCCTTGGCGTCGTCACCTGCTGAAATCAGGCCTCTCTGCCGTGCTTCTGCCTGGTTGAAGTAACATTCAGCCGAGGTATAGATAACGGCGCCCATGGAAGCACTCTTCAACAGACCGGGGCCAAGATTCGACACCAGAGCCGGCATATACTGGTCGACAACCGGAGTATCGTAATCGAGCAATCCCTGAGGAACGCCCAAATGACCTGTTCCCGGCTTTTCATAGATCTTGTCGATGCGCGGATCTTTCGTGCTGGTCAAAAAGGCAATGACATAGTCAGAAGCGCAGGTGGCATTGTTGTTCATCTGTATGGTTCCGGAAGCGTCTTTACCATAGGCTTCCCAAAACGGACTTTGCTTGTCTACCTGAGCGACATAACCCGGATTAATACTGGCGTTATCCGTGATGTACCCTGAGCCCTCCTGGGCGATTATGCCAAACTGCTCCTTCAGATAAGTCTCCCTGCCCGACATTTTGGATTGACGAACCAGGATCCTGAGCTTCACAGAATTGGCAAATTGCTTCCAGGAATCCATATTCCCGCCGAACATAATATCGTCGGCACCGGGCTGTTTGCTTGAAGGATTATCGTTGATCAGCCTGATCCCCTCGGTCAGTTCCTTGACGAGATCTTCATAGATAAGCTGGGCATCGTCATACACCGGAGTAGCTTCCGCGCTCCTTTGCAGGGCCTCGAAATAAGGAATGTCACCGTAGGCATCCACCAGAAGCTGGAAATGATAGGCTTTCATGATTTTGCCAATCGCCGCGTAGTAAGCATAGGAGCTGTCCAGTTGATTCAGTATCTGATACTGTTTGAGGGCACCCGAATAGGTATCGTTGAAAATTCCCTGGTAAAACGAAGAGGTTACATTGTATTTATACTCATCGGTATACCATGAGAAACCATCACTGGTACTCCAGTTGTACATGAACATATTGCCAAGGGTATTCAACCTCCGGTCATTCTTAATCACCTGGGCGGTGTATAACTGGGCCGTGGGCAGGACAAGATCGGGAGTCACCGTAACCGGGTTGTTTGGATCAACGTTCACATCCAGAAACTCCTCACAGGAAGCCATTGATACGACCACCAACAGCAGCGCAAAATATTTCAGTATATTTTTCATAGTTCTATTATTTTAGAATTCAACATTTAAACTGAACCCCATCGACTTGGTCGGAGGAGACTGGAAGTATCCGCCGATACCAATTCTATTGTCGTTTTCGTTATTAAACTCAGGATCCGAGAAGTGATTGTCGGCAGGGAGCCAGGTTAACAGGTTTCTTCCGATAAATCCCAGGGAGACCTTCTTGAGGGGAGTTTTGCTGACCAGGCTGGCCGGCAACTCGTAACTGACGGCAAGTTCCCTGAGCTTAAGCGCTGTGGCATCTTTCACATAGTTGGACTTCACATCGTTATACACGTCGGTCCAGTAACTCTGACGACCATTGGCTGCGGGGATGTTTTTGTTTTCGACAAAAACGCCCGGACTGGTTTCGATGACCGAATTGGGGATGACGAAATCCTGCCTGTTGGCAGAAACGCTGGCCAGGGACCTTCCGGTGAATTCCATTTGATCAGAACCCTGTTCGTAATATTTGTGGCCGGTACGGTAATCAAAAGTAGCCGCCACAGAGATCCCCTTATAGGCTAGTCTGGTATTCAATCCGATAATGTAATCAGGAATGGTACTGCCCAGGTTGGCAAGAGCCGATTCAGTCAGGGGATGACCGCTGACAGGATCCACCACAATGCGTCCCTGGGGGTCACGCTTGTAAACATTGGCTTTAATCTGCGGGAATGCTTCTCCCACCACGGCATAAATACCATACTGTCCTGTGGTGGTCACGGCGACTTCATCCAACCCCTCATAGATCTCATTGACCACCGTCTCGTTGGAGGTGTAGTTGGCGCTGATGTCCCACTGGAAATCTTTGGTCTTGAACACTGCCCCACCCAGGGTAATTTCAAGTCCCGTGCCCTGCAATTCACCGATGTTGGTGAGGAAGCCGGTGGCCCCGGAAGCCCGGGAAGGCGTGGTGTTGGTAATCAGGTCTGAGGTAATCGTATTAAACCAGGAAGCATCAATCCACATCCGGCTGTCAAAAAACCCCAGGTTCAAACCGATTTCCGTGGTGTTGATCTTTTCCTTGGTGATGTTGGCGTCAACCGCACTACCATCGAGGTAGAAACCGTTGATGGAACCAAAGGGAAATCCGGTCGCCTGATAATACTTCTCATTAATACGATACGGAGAAAGGTCATTGTAAACGGTCGAGTTACTGGCCGTAACCTTGGCATAGGAGAGGATGTTGTTGTTTTTCAGCCCTTCAAAGGCATCGGTCAGAACAAATGAAAGACCTACCGCCGGATAGAAATAGCTGTTGTTGCCCTTGGCCAGGGTAGAAGTCCAGTCATTACGTCCCGAGAAATTCAGGAAGAGGTAATTCCGGAATCCGAAGGTAAAATCGCCGTAGAATCCAAAATAGCGCTTCAGGGATTCATCTACCGATCCGTCGAGTTCTCCGGTTCCGTTGGAAATATCATAAAACCCCGGAATACTCAGGTTGTTGGCCCGCATGGTGCTTCCGCGATAATCTGTGGCATACACGGTACCTCCCAGAATGGATTTCAGGGTAAAGTCATCCAGGAAGTTGAAATTCGCGGAAAAAAGGGCATCCCCGGTGTAAGTCTTGGTCTGGTATTCAGAATCTTCCACGAAGGAAGAAACGGCACCTGCCGAGGGCTGCAAATCAGAATTGTAGGTCTGGGCAGCACGCCAGTTCTTTCCGTTGCCCCATACATTGTTCAAACCTCCGCGTGCGGTGAAATTCAACCAGTCCAGAATGTCCCACGACAAGTTGAGGTTACCGATCACCCGGTTCGACTCGTCAATATTTCGGTTTGTTCCAATGGCCCAATAGGGGTTCTGATAATAGGCATTGTAGTAATTGTCGGCATATCCATAGCTCAGCGGGTTCTGCCAGTCTTTATAGGTGGCCAGCGGTATGTTGGCTGAGGTATTCAGAATAAACCAGTAAAGGGGCCTGTCCTGGTCGCCGATGGAACCACCGACCACATCGGTCTTGTCGGTAAAGAAGGAAGTACTGGCTGAAAGTTCAACTTTTCCCATCTTTTTACTGGCATTCAACCGGAATGTGTTGCGCTGGTACTTGTCATCCGGAACAATCCCGTCGGTACGCTGGTCCCCAATCGACATATAGTAACTGCTGTTTTCCGTACTTCCGCTCAGGTACACGGTATTATTAAAGGTATCCCCAGTCTCGAAGAAATGAAGGGCATTGTCCTTCACCGGAGCGTAAGGGACCATTTGGGTTTCGAGGCCGTAACCTTCCGGAAAGGTGGGACCAATCTGACGGAGTGTCCCATCAAAACGGGGACCCCAGTTGGTATTTTCCACTGCATCATAAGCACCTTCCCAACCCGTTCCATATTCGCTCTGGAAATCGGGCATATAGGCCACCGTTTCAGCGGTATAGGAGGCATTGACGCCAACGGTGAATTTCTGTCCCTTCTGACCGGTCTTGGTCGTGACCAGAATAGCACCGTTACCGGCACTGGAACCATACAAGGCCGCAGCCGTGGCTCCTTTCAGAATGCTGATGTCAGCAATATCACTGGGGTTCAGCGCATCAAAGGCTCCCTGGGAGGCAATGGATCCATCGATGACAATGAGCGCGGAGTTATCTCCGGAAATCGAACGCAACCCTCTTAAAAGGATCTGGCTCGTCGGATTCACCCCGTTGTTCTGGACATTAATCTGCAATCCGGCAACCTTTCCTGCCAGTGCGGAAGAAGCACGCGTGGGAGCAATCTTTAACAGTTCATCCTGATCTACTTTCTGGGTCTGGTAGGTAATTTCCCGCTTCTCCCTCTTAATACCCATAGCAGTCACCACCACTTCGTCAACACCGAAAGTGGCGGGATACATCAAAATTTTGAAATTCGTCTGGGTTCCCACCGGAATTTCCAAACTATTCATTCCCACAAATGAAAACATCAGGGTTTGTGCATTGGCCGGAATGCTCAGGGTAAATCCACCATCCATGTTGGTGACCGTCCCCAAAGTGGTTCCCTTGACCACCACAGATACACCGGGAATGGGCGCCCCGTCTTCCGAAGAAGTCACGGTTCCCGAAATCTCCCGGGTTTGTGCGAACAAGCCCTGCAGCCCAAATAGAATAAGGGCTAGTAACAGCGCAACTTTTTTCATAGAGATAGTTTTAAGTTAATAAATGAAGTAATTAATAGTTCTGAGTTCTGCCCTACGCACGGTCATTCGGTATTTACTGTCTTTCTCCCCCTCTTATTCCCAGTTAATACCTCCGATATGTACGACATATAAGTTTGATTCGAATTTCATAATAAATCCCCAGGGCTACTTACGAAAATCAACCAACACAAATGTAAAAAAAGAAATCCTACACTTCCAAGATAAATCTTAATTTTTTTTGACCTTTTTTAATCAATTTTAACAAATCGCAAGGCCATATTGGGGGGAATCAATAGGAATATTTTGTTAATCAGAAGTATCCTATTCTTTTTCAATGATTTACTAGAGAAAATCGAGGAGTTCGTGTAGCCTGTTGATCCTGATCGTTTTCAATCCTTTTTTTTTCAGAATTTGCTTCTCCTCATCCGTGAAGCTGTTATCGGGCCATAAAGGGGCATAATGGACCTGGTCGATGCCGGCATTTAAAGCCCCGAGAACATCCACATCCCAGGAATCCCCGATCATCAGGCTCTCTTTTTTACGGGCGTTACACGATTTCAGGGCATGGCGGAATATTTCGGGGGAGGGTTTGGGAGCCTTGACTTCCTCAGAGATAAAAATACGCCCGAAATAATGGTTCAGTCCGCTGCTGGCCATCTTCTTAAACTGTACTTCGCTGAACCCGTTGGTAATGATATGCAGATGATACTTTGGCGCCAGGATTCCCAGGACCTCCAGGGCCCCTTCGCACAGCCGGGTTTGCAAGGGCATCAGATCAAGATACAAGCGGTTAAAATCCCCGCCATCGACCCCTGAGATCCCCGTTTCTTCCAATGTGAGGTCAAAACGGGCCCGGGAGAGCTCCTGCTTCGTGATTCCGTTTTGGCGGTACCGTTCCCACAAGCGGTCGTTGTGCCGGTTGTACACCTCATAAAACACGTCAAACCGGGTTTCATCGAGACCCAGCAGCCTGAATCCCTCCAGCATGGCCTGCCGCGAGTTACGGTGAAAATCCCACACCGTATTGTCGAGATCGAAAAAAAGATGACGGTACCGCATTCTAAAAAACCATTACCATTACTCTATATGCTCTGACCCTGGCCATTGCGGCTCACCGCGACCCACAGTAACCATATCTGCTGAACAACGGGGCCTGTCCCAAAGCCCCCCTGCCACGGCAGGCCAGGCACACCCAAAGGTGGGGAAAAATGATGGGAAACCGAGAATTCGGAAACAAAAACATCACGGAACGGTTAATTTGATAAATTTGAGGTTTATGGCACCTATGAATTCCGAAGAGTTATTTATCAACAGGGAGATCAGCTGGCTCTCCTTCAACGAGAGGGTTCTGCAGGAGGCTGAGGATCCCGCAACCCCGCTTTTCGAGCGGATCAGGTTCATCGGTATTTTCTCCAACAACCTCGATGAGTTTTTCAGGGTCAGGGTGGCTACGGTGCGCCGCATGGTGGATTTCGGGCGTGACGAGGAGGCCCTGCTGGGGGAGATGACCCCGCGCGAACTCCACGACCAGATCCAGGAAATCGTCAGCCGCCAGCAACAAAAGGTGCTCCAGATCTTCACCGGCATCCTCGAAGAACTGCGGAAAGAAGACATCTACCTGATCAACGAGAAACAGCTCACCCACAAGCAGGGCGTGTTTGTCAGAAAATATTTCCAGCGTCGGGTACTTCCCAATCTGGTACCTATCATGTTGTCGAAGAAGAACTCCTTTCCTTACCTGCGTGACCGCTCGGTATACCTTGCCATCAAGCTGACAGGAGGGTCTGCAACCGAAGATTTCGCCTATTCCCTGATCCGCATCCCCAGCCGGTCGGTTCCCCGATTTTTGGTCCTCCCCCCTTCAGGTTCTAAAAAATTCGTCATGTTTCTTGATGACGTGATCCGTTACTGCTTCGACGACCTTTTCTACTATTTCGATTATACCCGTTACGAGGCTTACACCATTAAAATTACCCGCGATGCCGAAATCGACATCGACGACGACATTTCCAAGTCATTCATCGAAAAGATGGAGACCGGCCTGAAAAAGAGAAAGACCGGCAGGCCCGTAAGGCTCATCTACGACAGAGAGATGCCTGCCGACCTGCTCAAATTCATCCTCAAGAAGATGAAAATTGAAGAGGAGGAGAATGCCGTTCCCGGGGGGAAATACCACAACCACAAGGACTTCATGGATTTTCCGGAAATCGGGAAGAAAAACCACTACTACTTGCGGCTGCCTCCCTTTAGGCACAAGGATCTCCCCCTGCACACCAGTATTCTGAAGGTTCTCCGGAAAAAGGATGTGATGTTGCACTATCCATACCAGATGTTTCTGCACTTCATCGATCTGTTGCGTGAGGCAGCCATCGACCCCCAGGTCGAGGAGATTGGCATCACGCTGTACAGGGTAGCCTCCGATTCCAAGGTGGTAAATGCCCTGCTGAATGCCATCCGTAACGGGAAGAGTGTCACGGTGGTGATCGAGTTGCAGGCCCGTTTCGACGAGGAAGCCAACATTTTCTGGTCCAACAAGCTTCAGGAAGAAGGCGCCAATGTCATCAACGGCATTCCCGGACTGAAGGTACACAGTAAGCTACTCTGGATCAAAAGGCAGGAAGGTTCCGTTTATCGGAACTACGCCTATATCGGAACCGGCAATTTCAATGAAAGCACCGCCCGCATCTATGCCGACGAGGGGGTGATGACGTCCGACCCGCGGCTGGCCGATGAAGTTGCTAATGTCTTTGATTTTTTCAAACACAACTATAGGCACTTCGACTACAAACACCTCATCGTCAGCCCTTTTGGCATGCGTCAGTTCTTCACAAAGATGATCAACCACGAAATCAAGCTGGCAAAAAAGGGAAAACCTGCCTGGATGATCCTGAAAATGAACAGCCTGATCGACCCCGACATGATGCGCAAGGTCTACGAAGCTTCCCAGGCGGGGGTGCAGGTCAAGCTCATCGTCCGCGGAATCTTCGGCATGAAAACGGGCATCCCCGGCCTTAGCGACAATATTGAGGGATTCAGCATCGTCGACAAATATCTGGAGCACTCCCGTATTTTTGTCTTTGGCAATGATGGCGATGAACGCTATTTCATCAGTTCTGCCGACTGGATGCCGCGCAACCTCAACCGGCGCATCGAAGTGGCCATTCCCATTCTTGACCCCGATATCTGCACGGAACTCAGGGAAATGCTCCAGATCCAGTTACGCGACAATACCAAGGCCAGGATCCTCGATCCCGACCTCCGAAACCTCTACGACCGTAGTGATCCCGTCCACAAATTCCGGGCACAGGAAGATTTTTACAATTTCATCAGCAAACAGCACCATGTCGTCATGAAGATCTATCATAACCCCCGCTGCGCCCACAGCCGTGCAGGACTCAAGTATATGGAAAAAAAGGGCTACGACCTGGAAATCCGCAAATACCTCACCGAGGGAATCACAGAGGAAGAGGTGCAGGAAATCCTCGACAAAACAGGGAAGCAGCCGCTTGAGCTGGTCCGCACCCAGGAACCCCTCTACAAGGCGGAATTCAGAAACAGGGAGCTCACCCCCCGGGAATGGATAGAGGCGCTGGCCGCCCATCCGCAGCTCCTCCAGCGCCCCATTGTGGTCAACGGCGACAAAGCCGTCATAGCCAATCCGCCCGAAGAGATCGAAAAAATCCTCTGATCTGAAGAATCGGCTGGCAAAATGTCAACCCCACATCAAAGAACTGCTCCAGGGACCAGGATCATCTGATCTGAAGGGCGGTAATCTCCTGCTCGAGGCGTTTCAGGTCTCTGAGGGCCTGCGCCAGAGCGGCCGATTGTGCGAGGGCTCTTTTATCCCTCTCCTCCAGGAAAATGACATGACTGCTCTTTCTTCCCAGAAAGGCCATTTTCAGTTTTTGGTCACCATGGGAGGCAATGAAGGAGGCCACATCCCTTTCTCTTCCTTCCCTGAAGGTCACCCTTTCCCAGGTGACGCCCATGAAATTCCCATGGTAGATATCGGCACTTCCTGCAGCCACAGAATCGGTGAAGGCCTCCAGGTCGCCGTCGTAAACCCTGATCCGGTGATGGTTCAGCCGCTGGCTGCCATAGAACTGGCTGGTGAGTACCAGCTCCCCTGATGGGAGTACATCGGCCCTCAGCCAGGAACGCTGGAGATTCTCTTCAGGGATCTGCCGACGGTGGACATACCGTGAGGTGCGCTCAAACTCCCCGCGGGTCAGGATAAAGTCAGGCTCAAGACGGGCGACCGCGGCCCTGGCAGAATCCAGGGCCACCTGCTTACGCTGGTAAATATCCCAGTAGATCTCCCTGCGCAGATTCGTGGCGGCATTCACGGAATAGGCAGCCCGGGGATGCAGCGTGATGACCGAATCAATATGGAGAAGGGCGCCGGCAGTGTCACTGGTCTGCAACAACACCCTGGCCACCTTCAGCCGCGACGACGCCTTCTCCTCTTCCGAAGGTCCACAGGCGGTCACCACCACCATCAACACACCCAATAATAAATATCCCGCTCTTGCAAATACCGCTCTCATCGCTCCCTTTTTCTGCAAAAATAGGAATTTATCGCTCCTTTACCTCCGCTCATCAGAGGTTCACCCCCAGTCCCACGAAAAAAGTACGCCCCGGCGTTCCGGTATTGTAGCCCCCCGAAGGATCGGTATAGTCAAGAATATTGTCGACACCCGCCTTTATATAATAGTGCGTGTTAAAGGTATGGGTGGTGGTGAGTTTCCACAGAGAAAAACGCTCCAGATCAACGACCGAGGTCTGGTGTGTGCGGTCATCCATCAGGTTGATCTTTTTATCCCCGAAAAAGTTCCCCTGGAGGTTCAAATTCAAAGCGTACTCTCCGGCAGTCATGCGATAGTCGGCATTGAATTTCCCCGAGAAGTGGCGCACGTTGTCGAAGACCTTGTTTTCCACCTGGTCATACTTCTTGGAAAAGGTGACCGAGCCGGTGAACAGGAGGTTGCGGACCACCCGTGTCTTGAGAAGAACGTCGATTCCCCTGACCGTAACGTGGTCGTAATTGCGGTAGGTATATTCAATGATGCCTCCGGGCTTAACAGAAAATTCATCGAGGTTTTCGGTGATCATGTCGGAGATGTCGTTATGGAATGCCGACACCGCAAACGAAACCCCCTGGCGTGTGTACTCCATAGAGAGAGAGCTGTAGCGTGATGTCTCCGGCTTGAGGTCTTCATTTCCGAGGAGGAACATGGGCGGACCGGGCACCGGCAGTTTGAACGACATGTACTTCTCCTTCAGGGAAGGGGTTTTGTAGCCCATACCGAAGTTACCGCGGAAGGCAAAATGCCACACGTGAACCATGGCAGAGATCTGGGGTGTGAAATGCCAACCATAGAGTGAATTGTTGTGCGCACGGAAACCGCCGGTGAAGTTCAGGGCCTGACCGGCCTGAATATCCTCCTGGGCAAAAAGGATATAGTCGGCATTGTTTTTCTGGTCGATGTTGTTGCGGGGGGCATCCAGCCGCTCGTGGACATATTCGGTTCCCAGGGTCAGCAGGTTCCAGGGGGCAAGCCTGAAGTTCCCGGTCAGCCGGGCATTGTCGTAACGGTTGTCGTAATCGCTGACCAGAGAGTCGGGGGTGATCTTGTTAAAAAGTTCGTAATTGTCAGAATTCCAGCTCAGGGTGATGTCATTCCGGTGGCCGGGAAACCAGGAGGCTTTGGCGCCCCAGGTCAGCCCCCTGTTTTTACGGTCATAAAGCTCTGCCGCCGTGTTGTCATGGTTTTTGTCCATGGTGGAAAGGCGCCCTTCCACCAAAAAATCGGAAGAGGCGGTAAAGCGCACCTTTTCGCTGACCACCAGGGCATCTTCACGCTCCTGGGTACGATAGGTATTGCCCTGCATGACGTCGTAGCCGTCGGTCTTGTCAAAAACCAGAGAGGTCTGCGACGAGAATTTCCCCCTTTGCGCACCGGCGCTGAACTGGTAATTCTGGGTGTTGTACTCTGAAAACCTGACTGCTGCCGAGTGACTTATTTGCCTGGTGGGATTTTTGGTAATCACGTTAATGATGCCGCCCAGGGCGTTGGAACCATAGAGCGTGGAGCCAGCCCCCTTGACCACCTCGATGCGCTCAACGGAAGCCATGTTAATCCTGCTGTAGTCGATATCCCCATAAGTATCCCCGGCAATGCGCTCCCCATCGACCAGGAAAACCATATACTGGGGGTCTATCCCTTGCAGGGAGAGAGACTTCCCGGTGGCTGTATGCGAAAATTCCATCCCCGGAACCGCCGTTTCCAACGCCTGGGTGATGTTGGTCACATCGCGGCTCACCAGTTCCCTGATCCCGATCGACTGGGTCAGCACCGGCGTATTACGGAGGCTCTTCTCAGTACGGGTCCCGGTAACTACCACGGCATTCAGGTCAATAGAAGTCTCCGTCATCACAAAATCAATGGTGACATCACCACCGCGGACTTCTGCCTGTTTCTCCAGGGTTTCATATCCGAAGAAACTGACCCTGAGGTCATAAACACCGCTTTTCAGGCCTGTAATGACATATCTACCCTCGTTATCGGAAGCGGTGCCTGCCGCAGTGTTTCTGATCACGATATTGGCGCCGGAAAGCACCTCACCGCCGGCACTACGCACGGTTCCGGTGATCCTGCCCTGTCCGTGCAACGTCATGGCCGAAAAAAAGAACAGCAGGACCAAGCCTGTTCTGAATACTATATTTTGCATCTGTTTTGAGTATTTTGTTATTGTGGTTAGAAAATCCCAATAATCCGGTCAGAGGTTTTCACATTTCCGGTCAGAATCGTAGGTCAATCTGGTCAGAGCATTGTGCACTTCTGGTCATAGAATTTCGCTGTTGAGGTTGAGTCCCCATAATTCCGGATGGTTCTGTAAAATTATAATGGGGTTCCGCGGCACCAGGGTTTACGTGGCTGATGTCCCGGACTGGAGGGTCCTGCCCGGGGATGGGCATAACGGTCCTTTCACGGGCCGGGGAACCTCAAATCAGGAAATGAAGGGAGGGGCTTTGTTCCCCGGATGGCAAAGAAGCCATGGAACAAGATGGGGCGTTAGTTCCGGCAGGACAAACCGGGAAATGCCCTCTACCCCGGGAATCGGGATATGGGCAGGTGTCAGGGTCCCCGCTGCGAAAAAGTGAGGGGCCGCAGTGGAAGTTACGGGGATTTGGGCATACACCAGGGCATCCAACTCCTGAGGAGCCGGTACGGCGGAAAAACGGAGCGTTTCCTGATCGCCAACGCTCCTTCCCGAAAGGAAGAAGATCAGCGGCAGGCATACCGTCATCAGAAAGGGAAGCATCTGTCCCGCTAAAGTGGTGAAAAACATGAGAATCCTAATAAAGAAGGCCAAATATACATTTTTTACCGGAATTATAACCGGCTTTAATTTTTACGGGATCCCCGGTCATCTCCGGAAGAGACCAGAGTCATTTCCGAAGCTCTTCGCCCCCATTTCCGGAATAAATCCCTACCTTTCGGGAAATTTTCCGACGCCGATGATCACGATCACTCAGCTTGAATATATAGTGGCCGTAGACACTTACCGTCACTTCGGGAAAGCTGCCGAACAATGTTTTGTGACCCAGCCCACCCTGTCGATGCAGATCAAAAAACTGGAAGAAGACCTGGAAGTAATCATTTTTGACCGGAGCAAACAACCGCTGATTCCCACCGACGTGGGCCAGCGAATCATTGAGCAGGCCAGGGTAGTGCTGACGCAGACCGAGGAGCTGAAAAACATCATCAGGGATCATAAAAACCAGGTATCGGGGGTGCTTCGCATCGGTATCATCCCCACCCTGGCCCCTTATCTCCTGCCCCTTTTCATTGGCCGGTATAAAAAAGCGTACCCCAATATCATCATCAGGGTGGAAGAACTGACCACCCGCAATATCATTGATCTGCTTCATAAGGACCTGCTTGACGTGGGCATTCTGGTGACGCCCCTGAAAGAGGAGAAAATCATCGAGAAGCCTGTTTTCTATGAGGAGATGATGATATATGCCCATCGGGCCCATCCCATACATAACAAAAAGGAGATCACCCCGGCCGACATAGCCACTCCCGACATCTGGCTGTTGAGCGACGGCCATTGTTTCCGCAGTCAGGTGGTCAACCTGTGCTCTTACATGAGCGGCGCCGGCGGAGAACTCCCCTTTCAGTTCGAAGCCGGTTCCCTCGAAACCATCATCCGCATTGTCGACAAGGAGGGAGGCCTGACCCTGATCCCCGAACTGGCCAGGCTCGAAATGTCGGAAGAACACCGCAAAAACCTTCTCTCCTTCACCTCGGTCAAACCCCTGAGGGAAGTCAGTCTTGTGTACAGCCGTCATTTCGCCAAACACAGGTTGATCAACCTCTTATGGAAAGAAGTCAGGGCTGCTGTTCCCCCGGAAATGACAGGGTCCGAAAGAGGGTCCATCGTGGAATGGCGTTAAAGAAAATTTTCTCCTCTCTCTCCCGAATTTCAAAAAAAGTTATTTTCTTTGCAGCGCCAAAAAAACCAGGACTTGACACAACAATTCCGGGAAATGGCAAAAAAGTTCTCTTCTGTTTTGCAGGATTACAAAAAAGATTTATTTTTGCAGTCCGATTTTCAGAAAGAAATCGAAACGGTCGGTTCATCTAAGGGTTAGGATTCAAGATTTTCATTCTTGCCATAGGGGTTCGAATCCCCTACCGACTGCTAATTTCATTAACAGAAAATTTGAAATGGCAAATCACAAGTCAGCATTAAAGAGGATCAGGCAGACCGAGAACAAACGGCTGAATAACAAGTATTACGCGAAGACTACCCGTAATGCCATCAAGAAGTTCCGTTCAGAAACCAGTAAGGAAGAAGCGGAGAAACTGTATCCTGAAGTGGTATCTATGATTGACAAACTCGCCAAGAGGAATGTCATTCACAAGAACAAGGCTTCTAATCTTAAATCGAAGCTGGCATTGCAAATCAACCGGTTGTAAGGCAACAATTTCATAAAGAGACGAAAAAGGCCTCTCCATGTCAGGAGGGGCTTTTTTCATGATAGGATATCCGACCCTTAAACGACTGCACGCGGGTAACTCCCCGGGGAGTTACTACCTTTGGAAAGGCCACAATCCAAGCGTCATGGAACCCTACCGGAAGTTGAATATCAGGGAGTGGGCCGCCGAGGACCGTCCGCGCGAGAAGATGCTGTCCCGGGGTCCCCGGTCGCTCAGTGATGCCGAGTTGATCGCCATCCTGATCGGGTCGGGAAGTGCCGGGGAGAGTGCCGTGGAGCTATCGCGGAGGATTCTCCATTCGGTGAGCAATGACCTGGATGACCTGGGGCGCAAAAACAGCGAATACCTGACCCGTTTCAAGGGGATCGGAGAAGCCAAGGCCATCAATATCCTGGCAGCCATGGAGCTGGGACGACGGCGGCGGGAACACCTCCTTCCCGAAAAAGCCGGCATCACCGGCAGTAACGACGCCGCCGCCCTGCTCACCCCCCTGCTCGGAGACCTCGACCACGAAGAGTTCTGGATCATCCTGCTGAACAGGAGTAACAAAATTATCGATAAATTCATGGCCAGTAAGGGAGGTATCACCGGCACCGTCATCGACGTGCGCACCATCATGAAAGGGGCCGTAGAAAAATCGGCCACCTCCATGATCCTCGGCCATAACCACCCCTCGGGCAACCTCTCCCCCTCTGACGCCGACCTCCAGATCACCCAAAAACTCAAAGAGGCCGGAAAAATCATGGAGATCCAGGTCCTCGACCACCTCATCATCACCCAGAAAAATTACTATAGTTTCGCCGACAACGGGTTAATTTAACAAATGAATTTTTATCCCCTTCGGCGTCGGGGAGTATACTGTTTTGTCGTATATTAGCCCCAAACCACGCATTTATGATCCTCGTTTTTACCGATATACCCTCTCCACGCATTGAATATACCTTGAAATTGATATTTCACGATATACTCGGCTCGGAAGTCAGGATTACCAGCGACCGGGAAGAGTATCTGCAGTCGAACTTACCGGGGATCTGTTATGCCACAGCGCCCCTGAACAGAGGTCTTTACATGGGGGCCCATCCCCTGCTGACCACCACGACACGTGTCATGCCCCCCCTGGAACCCGTCTCCTGGAAGGGGGAAACCGGTTTTTTCCCGGCCTCTGAAGACTCCTTCATGCCGTTCGATCCTTTTGCCTCCTCCTTTCTGACTGTCACACGTCTCGAGGAGTATGCCCCGGGGCCCCGTGACCAGCATGGCAGGTTCAGGGCGACTGACTCCTTTCTGCACCGGTACGACCTCCTCGAAAAAGCCGTCGTTAACCGTTGGGCCCGTATGGTGGCCGACGCCCTGGAAGAAAATCACGGCACCCCCCTCTTCCCTCCGCCTGCCTCCTGTTGTCTCACCACCATCGACATTGACAACGCCTGGGCTTTCCGCCACAAAGGGTTCCTGCGCACTGCCGGGGCACTGCTCAAAAAAATATTCACGGGAAAGTGGAAAGACGCCCTCAGGCACTTTCTGGTGGTATGCTGCAAAAAAGAGGATCCCTACGATACCTACGCTTACATTTCATCACTGTACTCCGAAAAAAAGAACGGATTAAAGTTCTTTTTTCTTCTGGGGGACCGGGCACCCTACGACAAGCAGGTATCATGGCAGCATCAGAAGCTGTGGAAACTGGTGCGGGAAACAGCAGACGCTTTTCCGGTGGGGATCCATCCCTCCTATGCTGCCGGCAAGGAAGCCGGGACCACCAGGACTCTCACCGAGAAACAACGGCTGGAAAAGATCCTGGGGCGTCAGATCTCTGACAGCCGTCAGCATTACCTGCTTCTGGAGTTTCCCGGGACTTACCGGAAGCTTCTCGACGCTGACATAACGACCGATTACACCATGGGATATTCCGACCGTCCGGGATTCAGGGCCGGTACCGCCACGCCCTTCCTCTTCTACGACCTGGAAAAAGAGGAGACTACGCCCCTGCGAATTTTCCCTTTCCAGGTGATGGACGGCACCCTCCGGCAATACCTGAAGATGACGCCCCGCGACGCCATCACCAAAATAACCGCCCTCCGCGATGAGGTGCGCACCACAGGAGGCATCTTCTGTACCATATGGCACAACGAATCGCTCAACGACCAGGGATACTGGAGAGGATACCGGGTGGTGTTTGAGCGCCTGAACAGGGAGGGAAGCGGGCATGCCCAGGGATAACTCATCGCCATTGCGCCGCATCAGCCGGAAAGAACTTATTCTGCCGCGTTATGAGCAGTGTCTCAACGCCGGCGGCCACACCCCGGTCTATGCCTGGCCATGGTTCCTCGACATCATGGCCCGGGAGTGGGAAGTCCTGGTGTGGGAGGAGTACCGTTATGTCATGCCAGTGGCCCGCCATAGAAAATGGGGCATCGCTTATGTCTACCAGCCTGCTTTTGCCCAGCAACTGGGCATATTTCCCCAACCTCCGCCGGAAATCACCTTTCAGTTCTTCTCGTTCCTGGCTTCCGAATACCGCTATATCCACACCACCTCGGGTTTCGGGGATCAAGAGGCCCGGAAGGCAGGGTTTGAGGTGGTTCCCCTCCACACCCGGCTCCTGGCTCTTCATCAGGGGTATGAGGCCGTGGCCAAAGGGTATGATGATTACATCACCCAGAACCTGAAAAAGGCAGCGCACCACGGGGTCACCGTGACCTCCGAAAGAGATGCGGAAGTTTTCTTTTCCATGCAGCGCCTCGCACGCGCCATCCCCATGCCTGCCCATAGCTGGCCCCGGTTTCGCAGGCTCATGGAGGCTACTCTTTCCGACGGCCGGGGAGTTCTCCTGGCCGCCCGCACCAAAGATCAGGAGGTCATAGCTGCTGCCTTTTTTATTCTCTGGCGGCAGCGGGCCTATTACATGGCCGTCTGCTCTTCGCCGCGCGGCAGGGAGCAGCGCGCGGGCTTCGCCCTTCTCGACACCTTCTTCAGGGAGCACGCCGGGCAACCTCTGACCTTCGACTTCGAAGGATCCTCTGTCACAGGAGTAGACCGCTTTTTTGCCGCCTTCGGCAGCACCAACGCCCCCTATTATCTCTTTCACCTGAACAGACTTCCCCCGATCCTCAGGAAAATCAGGAAATAACGCCAGTCACACCATGGATAGCAGGAAAATCATTAAAACGATCGCGCGCGGCCTGGGAGCACCCCTCCCCATGAAAACCCTGATGGCCCTCACCAACCAAAAGTTGGTCCTTCCCTTTTACCACGCCGTTAGCGACCTCCCCCTGCCCCATCTCATCCATCTCCTTCCCATCAGGAACTCCCTCACTTTCCGCCGTGACCTGGAATGGCTTCTGCACCACTATACTCCTGTTGACATCGGCCAACTGGAAGCCCTGGCCACCGGGGAGCAAATCCCGAAAAGACCCTGTTTTCACCTCTCTTTCGATGACGGACTGAAGGAATCAGTGAGCGTCATCGCCCCCATCCTTCTGGAAATGGGCATCCCCGGCACGTTTTTCCTCAATACCGCCTTTATTGGCAACAAAGATCTCTTTTACCGCTTCAAAGCGTCACTGCTGACCATCAGGGCCGAACAAGCCGGAGACTCCACCACGAAAAAAGCCTCGCAGCTGCTGGCCGCCGCCGGAATCACAGCTCCGACCCTCAAAGATCAGCTGTTGGCCGTGGAATACCCCCAAAAGGAACTCCTTAACGCAGTGGCCCCCCTGTTGGGAATGGACTTCCATGAATATCTGAAGAACCATGAGGTCTACCTCGATGAGGAGGATATCAGCACCCTGCTGCGGCAGGGTTTCAGCATCGGAGGCCATAGCCATGACCATCCCGAATTCCACAGGGTGACCCCTGGGGAGCAGCTGCGCCAAGCCACGGAAAGCACCCGCCTCCTGAAAGAGCGTTTCGGGGTATCGCCGGCACTCTTCTCCTTTCCCTTTTCCGACGAGGAGGTCCCCGCCTCCTTCTTCCGGAAGGTTCACCCCCCCGCAGGGGATATCGCCCTGACCTTCGGAATTTCAGGCCTCAAAAAAGAGACTTTCCGTCGTCACCTCCACCGTATTCCCATGGAACAGGGGAACTATACGGCAGCTTCTCTTCTTCACGGGGAGTACCTCTATTACCTGATGAAGGCTCCCTTTCATAAAAACAGGATATCCCGCCCATGATCCATACCATTGTTAGGACCCTGGTCCCCGAAAAGCAACGCATCGCCCTGCTGATGATGGGAATGCGCATTAGAAGCCTGGCGTACCGGGGCCAGGCCGTCACCTGCAACTGCTGCGGACGGAGCTTCCGGAAATTCTGGAGTTATGGCAACAAGCCCCGTGACAATGCCCTGTGTCCCTGGTGCCACTCCCTGGAAAGAACCCGGGTATTGATGGCCTTTCTGGAACGGGAAACCCGGGTTTTCGAACCGGGAACCCTGATTCTCCATTTCGCCCCGGAAGCCCCGATTCTTCGCAGAATCAAACGATCGGCCCGCCCGGGCGATTATGTCGCCGCCGACCTCAACCCCGCCCTGGGGGAAGCCGTCATTGACATGACCCATATCCCCTTTCCCGCCCTATATTTCGATTATCTCCTCTGCTCCCATGTCTTGGGGCATATCCCCGACGAAGCCCGCGCTATCGATGAGATGTACCGCGTGCTCAAAACCGGCGGACAGGCCCTGGTGATGACGGTAATGGACCTGAACAGCCCCATTACCATAGAGGATCCCTCGGTGACCACCCCCGGAGAGCGGCTGAAACGCTACGGGGAACCCGACCTGGTGAGGCTCCACGGCCGCGACTTCGCCACCAGGCTTCAGAGAAGCGGCATCAGGGTCGAGGAAATCGATTACAGCCAGCGCCTCACCCCCGATGAGAGGAGAAGACTGTGCACCGGAAACGGCGAACGAGAACTGATCTTCTGCTGCACCAAAATGCCAGTATGAGATGATACCCGAAATCAGGGTCACCCCCGGCGGAGTGGGACATCACGGAGCCACGGCCCCCACGGAATTCAGGGGTAAGACTGTCCCATCCCCGCAGGAGCCGAAAAATCCTGGTTTTCATACAGGACCATCCTTACCTGGAGCCTCGTGATTTCCCTGACCACCCGGCCTTCCCTGTCCATTTTAGCCTTCAGTTCCTCAGGGAAATCATTGAAGACATTCGACCAGAGCAAATAGCGGAATTCCTGCTCCCCGGCGGTGCCGTAAGAACGGGTATCGTCAGTAAGGTCGATGAAGCGAAAGGCAATATTGTTTGGAAAGGAGGTTCCGACGGTTTCAGGAGGGATACCCTGCGTCTCCAGGAAATGGACCATGTCACGGCGCAGGGACTGGTAGGGTAGATAGGCAAGGCTGGCATCCCACCCCTTGGCGATGGAATCGGGGTAGACCCAGAAATTTCCCGAGAGTTCCCCGGCCAGGAGAAGAAACAAAAGAAAAATCACCGTTTTCTCCCTCCTGACATAGAGGAAGAGGTGGTAAATAACCGTCATGGAGAGCATCAGGAAGAGGGGAAGGAGATAGCGGTGGCCTGCCAGGTTGCGGTAGGTGAGGGCCGAGTAGCTGAAAACGACGGTGAGCACCAGGGTCAGGAGCATCAGGGTTTTGCCGGTCGCGGTGGTGGGAAGTTTTTTCCTGAAGGCGACCAGGGCCGTGGCGACGCCTGCGATCCAGAAAAAAAGCCGGCCATGATCGGCCAGGCGCCACCCAAAGATGAGGACATTCCGCAGGAAACCCCGAAAATCAACACGGGCGAAATGGTCGTACCAGGGCATGTCAGGATGGTACCCGATCCATCCTGTGCGGATGAAATGAAGGCCCAGGTAACCCATGGCCAACAGGGCTGCCGGAAGATAAACGGGAAGCGATTGGAGAAGATAGCGGAATCCCTTTTCCAGGAGGGAAGCACGGGGTTCCTCCTGTCGCGTGAAGATAAGGAGCAGCGCCCCGGTCACAAAAAAAGAGGCGACGATCATCATCCCCCGTACGCTGGTCAGGGCCAATCCGATGAAAGCCAGGGCCATCAACCCCCTTTTCCCTTTCAGAAAGGCAAAAAGGGCCATGGTAAAGAAACAGGCGATCCAGACATCGGGCGACACGAGGGTAAACTGGGCCAGAAGGGTGGCATCGGCGATAATGACCAAGGTCACCAGCCAGCGATGGCGGGGAGGAAAGAGAATTCCGGCGATACGGCGTGTGAAGAAGAGAGCGCCCAGGATAAAGGGGAGCATGGCCAGATGGCTGACCACCAGGCTTCTGCCCGCCGCCATCCACACCAGTGCCAGGAACATCCCGAAAGCGGGAATATGACCGCTGTCCATATCGGTGGGAAGAAACAGGGAACTGAAGCTGTGGTCGTAGAAAAAGTGGGCATGGCGGGAGGCCAGCTGCAGGGTATCCCAGAAAAAGGGAAGCCCGGCCGTGGCGGCCACCAGAAGAGACACCAAGAGCCAGGGAAGCCATTCCCCGAAGTGAAAAGGCTGGCGTACAGGTTCTCCTTTTGTTGAATTCATATCACGACCAGTTGATGGCAAAATTAGGATTATCCCCGGGCAATTGCCCTGTGATACCAATTTTTTATAAATTCGCCATGGCAATTATGCCGGAAGGGTTTATCCTCTTCCTCAACTAACCCATAACTGTCCACAAATGGAAATTATCATTGCTGGCAACCGCCATTCGGTTATCGATCAATATCTGGCAGAAATCAGGGACCACCAGATCCAGACCGACCCTCTCCGTTTCAGGGAAAACCTGCAACGCCTGGGAGAGCTCTTTGCCTATGAGATCAGCAAAAAGATGGAGTATGCACCCCGGGAGGTGACCACTCCCCTGGGTGTCGCCAGGGTCCCCCAACTGGTACAGCAGCCTGTGCTGGCTACGATTCTCAGGGCAGGCCTCCCCATGCACCAGGGCATGCTCCGCATCTTCGACCACGCCGAAAACGGCTTCATCTCAGCCTACCGGAAATATACCGAAGACCACAGCTTCCAAATCGAATTTGAATACATGTCATCGCCCTCCCTCGACGGCAAGGTGGTCATTCTCTCAGATCCCATGCTGGCCTCGGGCATGTCAATGGAAATCAGTTACCATGCCTTGCTGAGTAAAGGAACCCCGTCACACATCCACCTGGTCTCTCTCATCGCCAGTCAGCAGGGGGTAGACTATTTAATGGCGAAAATCAAAGATCAGCACGTCACCCTATGGCTGGGAGCAGTCGATGAAAAAATGACTCCGAAATCGTATATCGTACCCGGACTGGGAGATGCCGGGGATTTGGCCTACGGAGCCAAAATAGACTCCAAATAAAACAGAAATAGACTTCCCTTTGCAGAAGCTGCAAGGATTCAGGTTCCCTCAATCTCTTCAATGGTGGCTGCACGTTCGCTTATCCCCCGATAACTGTCCGCCTCCCTAGAAATTGCGCTGTTCCCTGGGTCGGGGATGGGGGCATTCCGCTAGCCTGGACCAGGGTTTCGTTTGACCTTGAATCAAAACCCTTTAAAGAGTCCCGGGCCGATGAGGGCGAAGTCGTATTTGACTGGGTCAGGGGAGGATCACTCCGTCTTTGATGTGTATGATGCGGTCGGAGCGTTCCGCAAAGGAGTCGTCATGGGTGACAATGACAAAGGTCTGGCCCATTTCGTTGCGAAGGGTAAAAAAAAGGTCATGGAGGTCGTCGCGGTTCCTTGAGTCGAGGTTTCCCGAGGGCTCGTCGGCAAGGACTACGGAGGGTTTATTAACCAGGGCACGGGCCACGGCCACCCGCTGTTTCTCCCCGCCGGAAAGCTGAGAAGGCTTATGATGGGCACGGTCAGTGAGCCCCAGGTAGGCCAACAGCTCACGGCTCCGTTCTTCTGCTTTTCCCCTGGAAAAACCGGCAATAAAAGCAGGAATGGCCACATTCTCAAGAGCTGTGAATTCCGGCAGGAGATGATGAAACTGGAAAACAAAACCAAGGTTCCGGTTCCTGAAACGGGAAAGTTCTTTCTCTCCCATGCCCGAAACCTCGTGGCCGTCAATGGTTACCTTTCCCTCATCAGGATCGCTGAGGGTCCCCAGGATCTGAAGCAGGGTGGTCTTACCAGCACCGCTGGCTCCCACGATGGAGTAAATCTTCCCTGCAGGAACCTCCAAGTCTATCCCTTTCAGGACCTGAAGGGATCCAAAGGATTTCCTGATATTTTCAGCTTTGATCATGCCGGGAATAAAACAGTAAAAATTAAAGATTAGCCGGCAGGCTTGTCCTCCACCTGCTTTTTGATCACATCGGCCTCCTTTTTCACTTCGTCAGTGATTTTGTTAAAATCACTCCTGACATCCGATGTGCTTTCGCTGATTTCCCGCTGGATCTCATTGGTGGCTTTCTTGAATTCCCGCATTCCCTTGCCCATCATACGGGCAATGTCAGGAATCGATTTAGCCCCGAAAAGGAGCAAAATGACCAGCACCACAACAAGGAGTTCTCCTCCGCTCATACGATTATCGATTTAGCATCTTTCACGTTTCCCTTTATTCTCATACGGTCACTCTTGGGGATAGATCGCGCCGGAGGGCAGGATCAGAGCTGCTGAGCGACCTCTACTTCCACGAACGATTCGATATTGTCACCCACCTTAAGGTCGTTAAAGTTGTCGATGTTCAGACCGCATTCATAGCCATTTTTGACCTCTCTGACATCCTCTTTGAAACGTTTCAGGGATCCCAGGTTTCCGGTGTAGATGACAATCCCGTCACGGATGACCCTAATCTTACTGCTGCGGCTGATTTTTCCGTCACGTACGATACATCCGGCCACAGTCCCCACTTTGGTCACCTTGAAGATTTCCACGATTTCCAGTGTTCCGGTGATCTCCTCCTTAATTTCGGGAGAGAGCATCCCCTGCATGGCGGCCTTGATTTCGTTGATCGCGTCATAGATAATGGAGTATAGCCTGATATCGATCTGTTCCTTTTCGGCCAGTTTGCGGGCACTCAGGGAGGGGCGTACCTGGAATCCCACCACCACGGCTTCGGAGGCCGAGGCCAGCATGATGTCCGACTCAGAAATCTGCCCCACCGCCTTATGAATGACGTTCACCTGTATCTTCTCGGTCGACAACTTGATCAGCGAGTCGGAGAGGGCTTCTATGGAGCCGTCAACGTCGCCCTTGACGATCAGGTTGAGTTCCTGGAAGTTCCCAATGGCTATACGTCGGCCGATTTCGTCGAGGGTAATATGCTTCTGGGTGCGCAACCCCTGCTCACGGGCCAGCTGCTCCCGTTTGTTGGCAATCTGGCGGGCATCTCTTTCCGCTTCCATCACGTGGAATTTCTCGCCGGCCTGGGGAGCACCGTCAAGACCAAGAATGATCACCGGTTCGGAAGGCCCGGCAGTGTCAATCTTCAGATTCCTTTCGTTGAACATGGCTTTGACATGGCCGAAATGCTGCCCTGCCAATACCACATCCCCGACTTTCAGCGTCCCTGACAATACCAGCATGGTGGCCACATATCCCCTCCCCTTGTCGAGCGACGACTCAATGATGGTACCGCTGGCATTCTTGTTGGGATTAGCCTTCAGATCAAGCATTTCCGCCTCTAAAAGAACCTTTTCGAGAAGTTCATGAACGCCGGTTCCCTTTTTCGCCGAGATATCGTGAGACTGGAATTTACCCCCCCACTCCTCAACGAGATAGTTCATATTGGCCAGGGCTTCCTTGATTTTTTCCGGGTTGGCTCCGGGCTTGTCAATTTTGTTGATGGCAAAAACAATGGGCACACCAGCGGCTGATGCATGGTTGATGGCCTCAATGGTCTGGGGCATCACACTGTCATCGGCAGCCACTATAATAATCACAATATCGGTCACCTGTGCTCCGCGGGCCCTCATGGCCGTAAAAGCCTCATGACCCGGAGTATCGAGAAAGGTGATCTTCCTCCCATCGGGGAGCTTCACATTGTAAGCCCCGATGTGCTGGGTGATCCCCCCGGCTTCCCCGGCAATCACGTTGGTGCTTCGGATATAGTCGAGCAAGGAGGTCTTTCCGTGGTCCACATGTCCCATCACCGTAATAATGGGCGGCCGCGACTCCAGATCCTCAGGACTGTCTACCTTCTCTTCAATGGCCTCCTGAATGGCCACACTTACAAACTCTACCTGGTAGCCAAACTCATCAGCCACCACCGAAAGGGTCTCAGCATCGAGCCGCTGATTGATGGATACAAAAAGACCCAGACTCATACAGGTGGAAATAATCCTGGTCACCGGTACATTCATCATGGTGGCCAATTCGTTGACGGTCACAAATTCGGTAATCTTCAGGATATTCTTCTGCTGATCCTTGAGTTCGGCCTCGGCTGCCGCCCTTTCACTGAAGATGGCCCTCTTCTCACGACGGTATTTAGACCCCTTCGATTTGGTGCCTTTGGTGGTCAGCCTAGCCAGGGTATCCTTGATCTGCTTCTGCACATCCTCCTCATTCACCTCTTTCTTGAGAAGCTTTTTCTTGCGGGCCGGCTTTTTAGCCTCCTCCGCTTTTTTCTGGTCATCATGAGGTTTTGCCCCCAGGTTGACCTTTTCATTATCTTTCGGAATTCTCTTACGACGTTTTTTCCTGCGTTCCTTGTCACTGTCGGAAGTTCCCTTTTTCTCCCTTTCCACGGGAAGGTCGATTTTTCCAACGATGGTAGGCCCGGCCAGCTTTTCAGCCCTGGCTTTGATCAACTCAGGCTCTGCCGAAGGGGCAGCGTCTGTAGCTTCGGGTTTTACTTCAACAGGAGCTGTCGTTTTCTGCCGGCTTTCCCGTTCCTGGCGAATCCTCTCTTTCCTCTCCTGATCACGCACCTCCCTGGTTTTTTTGTCAGGGCGTGTCCTCGTATTCAGCTCATCGAGGTTGATTTTTCCTACGACCCGGGGTTCTTCCCTCATGGGAACATTGGTGGTTATGTGCTCCTGGGCCGGCGTTTCCACATGGCTGGCGGCGGGTGTCGCGGGTGCGACGCTGTCGGTCCCCACAGGAGGCTCTGCCTCAATAATCTTCGTCTCGGCAACAACGGTTTCCTTTTCCGGTGTTTCTATCACGGGAAGGGTCTCTGGCAGGTCGTGGACAGGTGCCACGGGCTCAGTATCGGGTGTCGTTTCAGGCTGAACAGGTGTGACCGCAGGAGCTTCCTCCTTTTTTACGGAAGGTTTGACTCCCCTGGCCGCCGGTTTCTCGGCGGGCTTCTCCGATGCCTTCTTCCTGGCTGTCGGAAGTTCGTCGAGCTCGATCTTATCGACAATCTTGAAAGGCTTGATTAATGGCTCGCGGGCAGCCTCCTCATGTAATTCTGCAGGTTTCTCCTTTTCCGATGGCTTCTGGGCCGACGCAGCAGCAGCAGTCTTTTTCAGGTCCCTGACTTCAATAAAGTCATCGGGATAGTCTTCTTCAGATTCATCTTTCCCATGAATATCATCCAGGGTGATCACCTCCTTGCGTGGACGCTGCTGGCGAAGGGTGATCTGCTCAGCATCCCGCTTTACCTTGACATCGCTCTTGTACTCCTTCTCCAGGAGCTGGCAAACGTCCTCGGGAACCTTGGTATTAGGGTTGGCGTCAACCGTAATACCCTTCTTATGCAGGAACTCCACGATCGTCTGGATTCCCACATTGAACTCTTTTGCCAATTTGCTTAAACGCTGTGCGTTGCCTAAAACCATATATCTCTATTATAAATTGTAATCGGACTGCCGGTGCAGGCCATTTATCTCCTGACAGGGCGCTTACTGCCCAGCCAGGTTGCTGTTATTGTTCAAATTCTGCCCTCAGTATCCGTCTGACCTCGTCAATGGTCTCCTCCTCCAGGTCGGTCCGGGCAATCAGGTCTTCCCTCGTCAGGCTGAGCACATTCTTGGCAGTGTCGCAACCAATCGCCTTCAGCTCTTCGAGGATCCACGCTTCGATTTCATCGGCAAATTCCTCGAGGTTCACATCTTCGTCATCTTCCTCGATTTCACGGAAAACATCGATTTCATAACCCGTCAGCTGGCTGGCAAGCTTGATGTTCAGGCCCCCCTTTCCGATGGCCAGGGAGACCTGGTCAGGTTTGAGGTACACCTCGGCCCGCTTGTTCTGCTCCAGTATTCTGATCGAGCTGATCTTGGCGGGACTCAGGGCCCTCTTAATATAAAGCTGAAGGTTATTGCTGAAATTGATCACATCGATGTTCTCATTGCGTAGTTCCCTGACAATACCATGAATACGTGACCCTTTCATACCCACGCAGGCTCCCACCGGGTCGATACGCTCGTCATAAGACTCCACGGCCACCTTGGCACGCTCCCCGGGGATCCTGACAATCTTCTTGATGGTGATCAGTCCGTCAAAAATCTCGGGAATCTCCAGTTCAAAGAGCCTTTCCAGAAACACCGGAGAGGTTCGCGACAGAATGATCAGTGGCGTGTTATTTCGCAGCTCCACCTTGATCACCACGGCCCTGAGCGAATCCCCCTTGCGGAAAAAGTCAGAGGGGATCTGCTCATTCTTGGGAAGGATGAGCTCATTGCCCTCATCATCAAGCACCAGAATCTCCTTTTTCCACACCTGGTATACCTCACCAGTGATGATATCACCGATGCGCTTTTTATATTTTCCGAAGATATGGTCCTTCTCAAGCTCCATAATTTTGCTGGCCAGGTTCTGCCGCAGGTTCAGAATTGCACGCCGCCCGAAGTCAGCAAATTTCACCTCATCGGTCACATCCTCACCTACTTCATAATCTTCATCAATCTTCTTCGCTTCAGCAAGCGTGATCTCCTTGGCAGGATCTTCCAGCTTTGCATCTTCCACTACCACCCGGTTGCGCCAAATCTCAAAATCACCCTTGTCGATATTGATGATCACGTCGAAATTCTCATCAGTGCCAAACTGCCGAATCAGGACGCTTCGGAAAGCATCTTCCAGCACGCTCATCATCGTGGCCCGGTCAATGTTTTTCAATTCCTTGAATTCGGAAAAGGTATCAATAAGATTCATGTTCTCCATGGTTCCCGGTATTATTTAAATGAAATGACAACTTTAGCTCTCTTAATATCCTCATAAACAAATGGCACCTTGCGGGTGACCAGCTGCTTCTTTCGCTCACCTTCCATTTTCTCCCTGGAGGTGACCTCCAGCACAACACCCGTCTCACCGGCCTCTATCAGGAGACCCCTGAATTCCTCACCCTGTTGGGTAACCACATCGAGTTCCTTGCCTACATGGCGGCGATACTGCCGGTTCACCTTAAAATACTGGTCGATCCCCGGCGAGGAGACCTGCAGCTCAAAATCATCGGTTTCCCGGTCGAGATGTGATTCTACATATCGACTGACCGCCACGCAGTCATTGATGGTCACCCCATCGAGACTGTCAATTTCCACTTGTATCACCTGTGAGGGTGAGACACGTACATCGACCAAAAACTGGTTTTCCTCCAGTTTTTCGCCGACCAGTTTCGATATTTGCTCTTTCGTAATCATGATCTGTAATAAAATAGGGGACATTTTGCCCCCTACCCTCAGCCTTTCTGAAAATATGGCGCAAAGTTAATAAAAATCCACATACATTCTATGGAAAAACGAAATTGAATAAAACGAAAGAATTGGTTGTTAATTAATTTACTCTATTTTTGCAACGCTAAAAGTTATATCCATGAAGTTTACTGTCGGGGAAATTGCACAATACCTGCATGGAGAAGTCGTTGGAAATAAAGACGTAACAGTCTCCACCCTGTCAAAAATAGAAGAGGGAAAGTCTGGAAGCCTGGCTTTCCTTTCGAATCCGAAGTATGAGCACTTTCTCTATTCTTCGGAGGCCTCGGTCATAGTCGTGAACCGCGATTTCACACCACGGGGTGCCTATAAGGCCACCCTGATCATGGTGGAGAATGCCTACCAGGCATTTGCCTCGTTATTACAGTTTTATGCATCCCAAAAGGCCGGTTCCAAAATGGGAATCGAGCAGCCTTCCTTTATCCATGAGACGGCCGAAACGGGTGAGGAGCTCTATTTCGGGGCTTTTGCCTATGCCGGCAGCCATGTAAAAATCGGGAAAAGAGTGAAGATATATCCCCAGGTCTTCATCGGTGATCACGTGACCATCGGTGATGATACGGTGGTTTATGCCGGAGCCAAAATTTACGAGGATTCGGTGATCGGGTCTCGGTGTATCATCCATTCGGGAGCGGTGATCGGGGCTGATGGTTTTGGCTTTGCGCCCCAGGAAAACGGTAATTACCAGAAAATTCCACAGGTGGGGAACGTAATCGTGGAGGATGATGTGGAGATTGGAGCCAACACCACAGTGGATTGTGGCACTATGGGCCCCACCATCATCCGCCAGGGAGTCAAACTCGACAATCTGATCCAGATCGCCCACAATTGTGAAATCGGAGAACATACGGTCATGGCTGCACAGTCGGGACTGGCAGGTAGTTCTAAAGTGGGAAAAAACTGCCGCTTCGGAGGACAGGTAGGTCTGGCAGGCCATCTGACCATCGGAGACAATGTGCAGATCGGTGCCCAGAGCGGAGTGGCCAAGAACATCGCTGCCAATCAGACTGTTCTGGCATCCCCGGCCATCGATTACAAACAGGCCGTGCGCATGTATACCGTGATGAAAAACCTGCCGCAGCTCAGACAGGAGGTAATAGACCTCACCAAAGAGATCAACGTAATAAAAGCTAAATTATCGGAGTAACTTGAATCAATAAGTTATGGTTATAATGCAACAAACCCTTGCCCAGCCTTTTTCCATTCATGGGCGGGGACTTCATACTGGGGTAGACGTCACAATGACTTTCCTTCCCGCACCCGAAAACCATGGTTTTAAATTCCGCAGGACCGATTTAGCCGGGCAACCGGTAATCGAAGCCGACGCCGATTATGTCGTCGACACCTCCAGAGGAACCCTCCTTGAAAAAGAGGGCGCCCGCGTCGGAACCATAGAACACTCCCTGGCGGCCTTGGTGGGCATGGGCCTCGACAATGTCATGATCGAGATCAATAACGAAGAAGCCCCCATTATTGACGGCAGCGCCCGCGTTTTCGTGGAAGGCATCGAAAAGGCCGGAATCGTGACCCAAAATGTGGAAAGACGCTACCTCGAAATCAAGGAAAAAATAGTCTATCACGACGAAAAGACAGGATCCGAACTGATCGCCCTCCCCGACGATGACTATGCCCTGAATGTCAATATCTCTTTCAACAGCAGGGTCCTCAACAACCAGTTCGCCTCCCTGGGGTCTATATCCCGTTTCAGGGAGGAGATCTCCATGTGCCGCACCTTCGTCTTTTTACATGAACTGGAATATCTTCTCAAACACAACAATCTCATCAAGGGGGGAGACCTGAGCAGTGCCATTGTGATCATCGACAAGGACATGAACCAGGAAGAACTTGACCGGCTCGCCGACCTTTTCAATCACGAACGCGTCGCCGTCAAAAAGGAGGGAATCCTGAACAACGTGGATCTTCATTACGACAACGAGTGTGCACGTCATAAGCTTCTTGACGTCATCGGCGATCTGGCACTGTCAGGGCGCCATATCAAAGGTCGGATCATCGCCCACAAACCGGGGCACAGTGCCAATACCAACATGGCCAAAATGCTGAAAAAATCACTCCTCAGCATGGAAAGCGGAGCCCCCCGCTATGATCCCAATGCCGAATCACTCATGGACGTGAAGAAAATAACCGAATATCTTCCCCACCGCTATCCCTTTCTTCTGGTCGACAAAATCATCGACATCAGGGAAAACCAGATCGTAGGAGTCAAAAACGTGACCATCAATGAGCCTTTTTTCCAGGGTCACTTTCCCGAAGAGCCCGTCATGCCAGGGGTCTTACTGGTAGAGGCCATGGCCCAAACCGGGGGTCTGCTGGTGCTGAGCCAAATGGTGGGTAAGTATTCCACTTATTTCATCAGGATAGACAATGTAAAATTCCGCAGGAAGGTGATCCCTGGAGACACGCTGCTCTTCAGGCTGGAACTTACCTCCCCCATCCGCAGGGGCATCGCCATGATGCGCGGAGTATGCTTCATCGGCGATAAAGTGGTGGCCGAAGGGGAATTTATGGCCCAGATTGTCAGAAACAACTGAAATACTGTTTAATTTATATAAGTCAATGAAACAGCCGTTAGCGTACGTTCATCCCGAATCAAAAGTTGCCGAGAATGTAGTTATTGAACCCTTTGTGACGATCGACAAAGATGTGGTCATTGGTGAAGGGAGCAGAATAGGATCGAATGTGACCATTCTTCCCGGCACAAGAATCGGAAAGAATTGTAAGATATTCCCCGGGGCAGTCATCGGGGCCGCACCCCAGGATCTGAAATTCAGGGGAGAATACAGTACCGTGGAAATCGGTGATAACACCACCATCAGGGAGTTTGTGACCGTTCACCGGGGAACTTCTGCCAAGGGGAAAACGGTGGTGGGTAACAACTGCCTTCTCATGGCCTATGTTCATGTGGCCCATGACTGCGTTGTTGGGAACAATGTGATCCTGGTCAACAACACCCAGCTTGCCGGAGAGGTGATTATCGACGACTGGGCCATTCTGGCAGGCATGGTGGCCGTGCACCAGTTCGTTCATGTGGGATCGCACGTCATGGTTGCCGGCGGCTCCCTGGTCCGAAAAGACGTTCCTCCTTTCATCAAGGCAGGCAGAGAACCCCTCTCTTATATAGGGATCAACTCCATCGGCCTGCGCCGCAGGAACTTCAGCAATGATAAAATCCGCGAAATCCAGGACATCTACCGCTATATTTACCAGAAAGGGCTCAACACTTCACAGGCCCTGGAAGTGATCGAAGCTGAAATGCCGGCATCTACCGAGAGGGATGAAATCCTCCTTTTTGTCAAGGATTCCAAACGGGGTATCATCAGGGGTTACTTCCCTGATTAGCCCTTCAGAAACTTCTTAAGGTATTTTCTATGAAATTATTCTTCCTGCCGGTTTACGCCGGCATTCTCTTTCTATTGCCCTTATCCACTCTGGCGCAGGACGGCCATGAGGATCATCGCCATGACCATCACCTGTGGCATGTAGGGTTTGGGGTTGCCGGCACCCATCTTGTGGGAGAACAGGGGGTGGTGCCCGGATACCATCTCCACCTGACGAAGCAGCTGGGAGAACACCATCAGTGGGGCGCCGGCCTCGGATGGGAAATGATCCCCGGCAGCCACCATCATAACGGCCTTAACCTGTTGGTTTCCTCGCGCCTCCTCCCCTTTCTTTCGTTGTCGGCAGGACCAGGCGTGGTCATCGGCCGCCATGACGGGCATACAGAAATCCTTCCCGCCTTTCACACCGAATTGGTAACCGAATTCAATCTTTGGGGAGTCCATATCGGCCCCATGGCCGGGTTTGGCATTGACCGGGAGGACCGCCACATTTCCTTAGGGGTTCACCTGGGACTGGGCTTCTGAGCCGTTACAGGCAGCAGCCCCGTTTCCCCCATTATTATCAATCTTCTGTTTTATCCGCGACCGTTGGTTTCAGGGTGACCAGTTGGAGAATGACGGCCAGTGCGACGGGGATGGCCAGCATCGCCAGGTCTTTCCCCAGGTTACCGGCGTCGGTCGATTTTCCCAGCCAGCTGGTGATAAAAGCCCCGGCAAATACCCCGGTCATGTTCATCAGTCCGTAGCCCGCCGCACGATGACGGGGTGAGACAAACTGGCAGAGGATGGGCATGTTGTTGGCATCGAACATGCCATAGCCGATCCCGAAGAGCAGTCCGCCCCCCACAATGGGAACCAGGCTGTTCCCGAATCCCAGGAGAAACAAGGCCGGAATGGTGAGCGACAGTCCGATGGCCCCGGTATAGATGCGGCCGCGAAGGTTCCGGGAGATCCACCGGTCGGCCAGGATACCCCCAGAAATAACCCCGATAAACGAAGAGAAGGCAATGGTGATGGTACTGAGGGGACCTGCCTGTGCCATATCAATTCCCAGGCTTTCCGAGAATAGCGTGGGGAGCCAGTTCTTGGTGGCCCATCCCGGGAAACTGGGGGCGGCAAAATAAAAGAGGATCACCCAGAAGCTGACGGTTCCCAAGAGCATGCCCAGGCTGTATTTCACCGATGCCAAACCTCCGGAAGCCCCGGGAGCCTTCATCGCAGCGGGGGCACTCCCGGCTTCCCTCTTTTCATGAAGTAATAAAACCAACACCAGACTGTAAACCATCCCGACAAGGCCAAAACTCTGAAAAGCGGTCTGCCACGACCAGGCATGGGCTACGGTAGCCCCGAAGCCACCCAGCGCCTGCCCCACATACAAACCAGTCATGTGGATACCCACCGCCAGGGAACGGGTGTTACCGCGGTGATAGTCGGCGATCAGCGCCAACCCGGCAGGGATGTAGAGGGCTTCACTGACCCCCATAATGGCGCGTAATACATATAACTGGTTGAAACTGGTGCAGTACCCCATGGTCAGGGTCACAAACGACCACACGCCCAGGCTGCCCACAATCAGCCACTTCCGGTTGATACGGTCGGCAATCAGCCCGGCCATCGGACTCATCAACCCGTAAATCCACAGGAAAACAGCCATCAACCGGCCGAAATTCTCGGCCGTTTCCAATTCGTGGATGTCGCCCATCATGGCTACTTTCATAGTCGACAACATCTGCCGGTCCATGTAATTCAACAGGGCCACCACCCACAACAGGGCGACCACCAGCCAGGGATACCAGTTTTTTTCGGCGAGTCTCATTATCGAAGCTTTACATTGATTTATCAGCACTAAATAGTGAAGGATGCCATCACCACGCCGGCTTCAGCATCAGGGAGTTCAGCGTCCTTTTCTCAGGTCCATTTCTCCAGAGTGGTATACACCTGGTACAATCCCCGGGGAACATGGAAAAAGCCTTTCCATTTGCCGCCCTTCAGCGGGAGTAAGACCTCGCCGCGACGATTCAGGTAGCCGTACCACTCGCCGAATTCCGGATCGGGAAAGTGCGACCAGGTATAGTCGTGGACTTTTTCGAACCAGCTAAGACATTTCTTATCACCGGTCAGGTGAAAGCCCTTGGCCAGGGTGATCAGGGTTTCCATGTGTACCCACCAGAGCTTCTGGTCCCATTCGAGCTGTTGCACCGGATGGCCTTTGACATCCATGAAATAGAAGATGCCGCCATACTGGGGGTCCCAGCCGTATTCCAGGGTACGCAGGGCGATGTCCACGGCCTGGCGGGCCAGGGCCGGGCGGTTCAGCCGCACCGACAGGTCCATGATAAACCACATGGCCTCGATGGCATGCCCGGGATTCAGAAGCCTCCCCTCAAAAGAGTCGTTGAAACTTCCGTCGGGGTTCACATTTTCAAGAATCAACCCTGTTTCAGACTGGTAAAAGACTTCCATCACTTCATGCAGCACCTGCTCGATGGTCTCCTCCACCCTTTCCGCAGTGAGAAGATGCTCGATCTCAAGGGAGAGGTTGCACAGGATCATGGGCAGGGAGAATCCCTTCAGAGGACGGGTGCCGGGCACCGCCTTGGAGAAGCGGCCTTTGGGATTGGAGGCACGACCGAGGATATTCTCAAAGGTGCGCAGGGCCACCTCCCCGTATTGCTGATCTCCCGTAGCCCGGAAAAGCTGCCCGAAGGCCATGGTGGCAAAACAGTCGCTGAAAATATTGTAGGGAGCCACCAGCGGCTTCCCCTCACGGGTGAGGGAGAAATACCAGTTAAGGTTCCCGTCGTGTCCATATTTCTGCAGGAACTCCGCCCCGTGAAGCGCCATGTCGAGCCATTCAGGCCGTTGCTCCACCCGGTTGTACAACGAGGAAAACATCCACACCTCTCGTCCCTGCAGCCAGATGAATTTATCGGTATCAAAGACCCTGCCCTGCCGGTCGAGACAGGTGAAATAGCCGCCATGCTCCCGGTCGGGGGAGAACTGCTCCCAAAAGGGAACCACATTGTCAAGCAGTTCTGACTTGTATTGCTGAATCAGCTGTTTTACTTCCATACGATGATATCCTGTTATTACCTCCGGAAGATTCCGGCGGAAAGTTACTTATTTGAGGGAGAAAGCGGTGATGCCGGGGGTCCTGACGCCCGGACGAACCTCTCCACCGGGAATGATGACCAGATCATTCCAGCAAAAAGCCACCGTGGTAGCGGGCAGTCCTGCGGAGGCTTCCCCGATGAGCAACCATGTCTTACGGATGGTATGGTAGGCCATGACCTCCCTGTTAAAACCGGGATGGTGGCTCAGCAGGGAATCCTTCTCGCGCAGAAGTGCCGTTTTCTGGGACTCCTCCGCCACAGCCAGGGCATTGTTCAGTTTTTCGGTCTGGTTGAAATAGATCCCCGGATCACCGCCGAAGAGCACGATCTGGTTTTTCCCAGCGGCTATGCCGGTTCCTGCCGACAGGGGCAGGGGCTTTCCATCCTTCATGATATCGCCCTCCCGGGTCCACTTCCCGGTGGAAGGGGTGAATTTCCAGATATCGCTGAAAAAGGTATGGACATCGGTGGTCTTATTGCGCCCTCCGAACAGGTAAATGCACTCCTCCGTCCCATCGTTCTGGGCAGCCACGACGCTATGGGAGAGGGCCACGGGAAGAGAAGGCAGGCTTAGCCATCCTTTTTCCCTCTCCTCGGGGTCAAAGAGCAGAAAGGCATCCACCGCCCCGGAAACATCGAGGCCGCCGGCCAGGTAAACCTTCCCATTGGCCAGTGTCGCTCCCGGAGAGGTGAGAGGAACCGGAAGCGATGGGTATGGGATGATCACCACTTTCCCCTCTTCAACCGTTATCAGGAAAACATCGGCAACCGGACCGTTTTCGGTCTCGCCTCCCATGGTCAGGATTCCCTCATCGATTGAGAGGCATGCCGCGTAGGCCATGGGGTAAGGAAGCCGTTGGGCAGCCATGTTCCAGACGAAATTACCCTGACTGTTTTTTGCAAGCAGGAAAATCTCGTCGTGGTAGCTCTTGGCCCCGCCGCGCCAGGGCATTTCCCCCTCGAAATTGGCACCCCCGGCCACCAGAAGTCCATCTCTGTTAACACCCGCCACCGGACCTGCCAGTCCAGGCTGTACCGCCTTACCCTCAACAGGAGGCATCACAGGAAATTCCACGCGCTGGATACCGCTCACCTCTTTTTCACGATCAGCACACGAAGCTGCAAAAAACGCCGCCATGGTCACCATCATTAAAAAATGAATACTACCTCTTCGAGAAGAGAGGTTCCATCTGAAGCGCCTGCACATCACTCTTGAAATTTTCATACATGTCAGCACTCATATTTTTCACCGGAAGCCTGAAATGGCCGAAATCAAAGCCGAGGTATTTCATGTAGGCTTTTCCGGTGGCAATGCCGCCGTATTTTCCCAGCAGGCGGATCATATCAATCGACTGTTGCTGTAGCCGGCGTGCCGCCACCAGGTCACCCCTGTCAAAGGCGTCGATCATGCTATAGTATAGAGGTGCAGCATAGTTGAAGGTACTTCCCACCCCGCTGCGGCATCCCAGCACCAGAGCCGACAGCATATTCTCATCACGGCCCCACATCATGTCGTATTTCCCGTCCATGAAATGGATGCAACTTAGGAAATCCATGAAATCCTCATGGGTGTATTTGATACCGGCCAGGTTGGGAATCATCGCCGAGGCCTCCTGCAGGAAATCGAACATGGGGACATTACACCCCGTCAGCACCGGGATGTGGTAAAAGTAGACCGGTAGTTGGGGAACTGCTTCAGCAATGCGGGCGCAGAATTCGGCCAGCTGCTTAGCCCCGGCAGGTTTGAAATAGTAGGGGGCCAGGATGGCAATGGCATCGACGCCGGCCTCCGCCGAGTGAAGGGCGCTGTCGACCGACTCGCGCCAGGAAGTCCCTCCCACCAGATTGATCACTTTGATGTTTTTGTTTTTGGCAGCTGCCGTCCACGACTCTGTGATCACCATTTTCTCCTTTTGGGAAAGGGATACCCCTTCTCCCGTAGAGCCGTTGATAAAGGCACCACCCACCCTGTTCTTCTCCAGGAATTCACAATAGCCCGGAATCGCTTCAGGCATAATCTCACCCGCACCGTTCATAGGGGCAAACGGTGCTGCAATCAAACCTTCGAATTTTTTCATTTCTTTCATATTCTGAAATATTACTTTGTGTTAATGAGAAAAGTGGACGCCGGCAGACCGGCTTCATTGACCAGGTTCCCGCGTGAAAATGGTTTCCAACCATATCTCACGGCAGTGATTTTCTGGCCGGGCTCACTAATAATCAATGTGTTTCTTCTCAAAATGCCGGAGGCCGGCCTGAAAATGGCGTTATTTCCGGCCATCTCCAGTTCACAGAGGGGTTTCCCGTCCGATGTTTTCAGTTTCCGGGCGGACTTAAATGTAATGATCAGGCTTTCGGAAGTAACTTTCGATTTCAGGGGAGCCGGACCATCCGATACGACTTTGCGTCCATACACCTTGTTAAAAGCCTGGAGGGCAAACCTTTCGCCGACTTCCTTTTTTTGGACAGGATGCACATCGAGGGAATCGCCAAGGTCGGAAGTCACCACCATGGCGGTATGCGGAATCTGTTCGGCCAATAGCCGTTGCACATCGCGAAAATGAGGCCATGTGGGGCGGTCAATGCCGGATAGTTGAGCAAAAAAGAAGGGCAACTGCGGGTCGCTCCAATATTTCCGCCATGAATGCACCAGAGCGGTAAAGGAGGTCCGGTAGAGTTCCGGATGGTGGGCATTGGATTCCCCCTGGTACCAGAGGACTCCCCGGAGGGGAAAACTCCCCAGCGGAGCAATGCCGGCTTCGAAAATATAGGCCGGATCATAGGGATGCCGCTGCAGGGGATGGTTGTTTAAAGAGATATTTTGGGCTGTCCTCTGCCTGACCCACTCAAATATAAAGTCGTTTTTACTCCTGTTGGGGAAGACATCGACCAGCACAGGATGGAATTCCAGGGTTTTCCGGTCGATGAACGATTCAATGGGGGCGCCCCCTACGGCCACAACGACCAGACCCACGGGCACGTCAAGGGACCGGCGCAGGTTCCGGCCAAAATAATAGCCAATGGCCGAAAAATCGCGGGCTGTTTCCGGGGAACAGGGCTGCCAGGAGCCTTCAAAATAATCAAGGGCATTGATCCGCCGCAAAGAAAGAGAGTCAAAGGCGATGGCGTTGGTCCTGACAAATCCCTGGCAATTAAAAAAGCGGAGCTTGTCGTCGGTAGCGTTCACGGCTTCTGCCGGTCCGTTTTCAGATCCCTTCAGTTCGAATTCCATGTTCGACTGCCCCGAACAGAGCCACACTTCCCCCACCAGGAGATCACTCCAGGCGACGTGCAAAGCACCGTTGACCCTGATCTGAAGCGGATAAGGTCCACCGGCTGGAAGAGGCGGCAGGATAATCTTCCAGCGGCCATCGTGGCCCGCCGTTGTCGCCGAAGTGTGGGTATGGAAGTTTACCGTGATGGTGTCGTTACTGTTGGACGTCCCAAAGATTTCCACCGGTTTTTTCTGTTGAAAAACCATGTGTTCCCCGAAGATCGGGGCCAGCCTGAATCCGCCATGATCGCCGGTCAGGACCGCATACACCGTTTTGGCGATGATTTCCGCCCCCACAGCATCGGGATGGAGGTTATCGGCAAACAAATCAGCTCTTTTGCTGAGCGGCGCATTTAAATCGATCACGCCGGCCCCCATATTCCGGGCCACCTGTCTGATCTGTTCCTGAATCTGCCAGTACCAATCCCGGGTTCCCGACTTAAACCTCGGATGCCCCGGAAATATGGGCGTCATCAGGCAAATGAAAACCTTCGGGGAAGCGCCTGATTCCGTTTTGAACGAGGTGATAAGATCCTGGTAGTCTCTTATGAAATCATCGTGGTAGTTGGGCCAGTTCCGGGGATCGGTATCGTTGAGCCCCAGGTGAATGACCACCACATCGGGCCGGAATTCCAGTGCTTTGCGGTATTCATCGGTTTTTACATAAGGGTTGTGTCCTTTGGACAGCAGGGTAGCGCCGTTACGGCCGAAATTTCCGACCAGGAAATCTTCCCCTAAAAATGCCTGCAGCCTGGCCGGGTAACTTTCCTGATCCCGGTTGGCCAGGCCATATCCGAAAGTCACCGAATTACCCACACAGGCGATCCTTTGGGGTCTCTCAGGGGGTTGCTGCCCGGTGGCACGGTACTGACCGGTGGCCGTGGGAAGTTGCAGTACCAGCAATAAGATAAACAGAATCAGGCGATTCCTCAGGAGGGAATTTCCGGAAACTCCGGAAGCCGTGTTCCTGGAGTTATTGCTTCCGACAAACCTGCCGGAATTTGCAAAAATCCATATGTGATTGGATCCTAACAACTCACTAATCTAAAAGGCCTTTAACAATCTCTTTCACCGGTATTTTCTGGAAGAATAACGCCTTGGTTCCTTCGTAGAGAATCCCGACCGTATTTTCATCGACCATGGTCATGCAGGAATAGCCGTACCCCCCTTCCGCATTGATTTCGACCTGATATTCCGCCGGCCAGGAGAGGCCGCCATCGAGGCTGGCCTTGATGGTCATGTTGGTGCGAGCCTCCCTGTTGTTGGGATTGGAAAAGAAGAGCACCTGTTTTTTGATACCATCGATCGTCACATCAGCGCTGATGATACTGGCCATGCAGTTGGGTTCGGGGAGGGCGCCATTGGAAGAGGGGTGGACCTCCCAGCTTTTCCCCAGGTCGGTGGAAGTGGCCACGGCACGTCCGTTGGTTTCTCCCTTATCACGGCGGTTGCGGTCATCACGCATGTTGAGCATGAGCCGGCCATCGGCCAGTTCGACCACCTGGGCTTCCGTGGTGTTGGATTTGGCCCCGGTGCCGATTTGCCAGGAGTTTCCGCCATCGGTGCTGGTCACCACCGTGGAATGACAGGTATAGGGTCCCCCGTCGAGGGCTTTTTCACCAATATCGGCCTTAAACTGGGCTGGAAAAACCAGGGTTCCGTGGGTGGTGGTGATGCCTCGTCCCGGGCCCTGTAATAAAAGCTGCCAGGAAGGATCCTTGATCTGGCGGGTAATGTTGATCGGTTCCGACCAGGTCAGACCGTCATCGGTACTTTTCACCAGGATAAACTGTCCGCTTTCCTCGGGTGTCATGCCGGGTTTAGAGGCCCACCAGAGCATCTGGTCGGGTGCCGAGCCGCTCATCCAAAGGGCGGCGACCCACAGGGTCTGGTTGATGTGGTCATACAGAACACAGGGATCTCCGATACCGTTGAGTCTTTGCGACCTGCCGCCGTATTCCCCCATGTCCATAATCACTCTCATGGGTTCCCAGGTTTGGCCTCCATCGTTACTGCGGCTCATGCCTATGTCGATGTCTTCCTGCAAATCCTTGCTGTTGTTGTAGCGGTTGTCATATACCGCAATCAGGGTCCCCTTGCCCGTGGTCACCAGTCCGGGAATCCGGTAGGTATCGCAGCTGTCCTGTCCGGCAGCCCTCAGCACCAGAGCCGTCCTGTGAACATAGCTCTCGCTGGGCTTGACCATCAGGGCCTTGTAATTTTTAAAGGAGAGCTCGATTTCCGCGATGCCAAACCGGGTCAACAGATCGGCTTCGGGCTTTAGCGTGATATCAAAACAAAGAGAATGGGAACTTCCTGAGAGTTCCAGGGTTCCGTCAAAGACCACTTTGCCCGCAACCGGCACTGAGGATGCGAATTCCCGGGAGTTTTCACCGTCAGAATAGCCCACCCTGACAGAATCCACTCCCGAAAGTTCACTCCCTTCGGTAAAGAAAACCGTTACCTGTTCGAGAAGCGGGATCTTTTCCATTTCGGAAAAACCCATATCCACGGTGAAGCACTTTTCATTGAGTTTTCCGGTAAACATCGGTACTCTTTCCGGGGATATTTCCAGCCCTGTGACCCTCTCTCTGATATCGGGCTTTGTGATGTTTTTACATTGCCAGGCGAGGGGCATCAGGAGGGCCCCCAGAAGTAGGGCCACCGGGAAGTTAACTTTCCTCATTTGCATCTGATTTAAAATTCATTGGTTATGTTAAAATTCGCCTGTGGTCTGACAGGCCTGCCAGAGGCCACTATTTCGGGATGCAATTTAGCATTCTTTCCGCAGAGGATTCCCGGGGCAGGATCTAAAGAGGTGCAGGCAGGATGATCAGGTAAAGGAACCCGGCAAACCGGGTTCCTTACTTTTCAACTTAACTCTATCAAACCTATGAACCTGAACATCCCCGGAAACACGGGAAAGTTTTCTAAATCATACCCTGATAAGAGGACAAATACAAAGCCACATTAAGGCTTCGAAGTCGCATAGCCCGGGGTCTGGTTCACCAGGGGGTCATTGGTCCAGATGGCCTTTTCGATAGGCCACAGTACCATATGGGCTTGTGTGGCCTTATTCAGAACGCCGTACGGGTGAGCGGGATTTAGAAATACCAGGAAGTCAGAACCGTATTTCATGCGCCGCATATCGTACCATGCTTTACCTTCATGGACAAACTCCTTGTTACGTTCGGCAAAAATGGCCAGTTCGTTGTTATCTTTTGAAGAATTCACAAAAGGAGTTGGGTCGGGGTCGGGGAAGAAAGCCCGGTCACGGATCTGCTTGACATAAGACGAGGGGTCTCCGCCTTCCGCATTGGCAATTTCAGCCAGCATCAGCAAACGGTCTGCTTCGCGGTAAACCGTCCAGTCATCGGAAAAGTACCTCTTGTTGGCGCTGATAACCCCCAGGAATTTCACCAGGGCCGTATTCCTGATATTGACCTGATAGGGGGGATTCCCGGTTGTGGTCACCTTATAATAATCGTAGAAGGTCACATCCCTCCGTTTATCCTTCACATCGTAGGATTTGAACAACTCGAAAGTATAGCCGTAACGCTGGATGATCTGGGTGGAGTTGGAAGCCACAATCACCAGGGGATCCACGAGCAGCGGTCCGGAGGCCAGGGAGTCCTCGTAATGGAGGTTGTCGAAGTTGTAGGTGGAATAAAGATAATAGGAATAGGTCGGCATTTCGGCTTCTCCCACCTGATACCTGAGGGCAAAGATGACTTCGTTATTGTTTTTCTTGTTGTAGGCAAACACATCGGCGAAATTAGGCATCAGGCTGGTTCCGGAAATTCCGTTCAAGGCGCTTTTGGCCTCGGCCAGGTCGGCGGTGGTTCCATAAACCTTGGCCGACCAGAGGTAGACTTCTCCCTTGAGCATCAGGGTGGCCCGGGGGCTCCACTGGCTTTTATCGGCCGGACTGGCGGAATTACCGAAATTAGTAACCGATTTGGTCAGGTCGCTTTTGATGGCGGCGAGGACCTCGGCTTCGGTGGCACGGGCTTTCCGCAGAGTGACAGGGTCGGTATTTCCGTTCAGCACTTCGGGTTCCAGCCAAAGGGGAACTCCCCCGTATGTACGTAACAGGTGAAAATAGTAGAATGCCCGTAATCCGTAGGCCTGTCCCAGATAATACCCTTTTTGGGATTCGCTGAGGAATTCAATGGCTTCCACTTTCTGAATAAAGAGGTTGACCTGCAGAATGTGTCCGTAAAACCCTGCCCAGCTGGTCACGCCGGGTGAATTTTCATCGATACGCTGCTCAATGATGGGCAGTTCGTTCAGTGAAGTATTCTGACGGTCAATGTTGCTGTAGTTGCTGCTTCTCATTTCACCAAGGCGCACAAACATGAATTGGTGATCACGAAGTTGCTTGTGCATTCCTACCATAAAGTTGGACACCTGGGCTTCATTCTGCCAGTAGTTCCCATCCCCGAAATAATCAATGGGGGCAAGATCAAGCGCCTCCTGGCAAGATACCGCGGTCAACAGAAATATTACCGTTGCTCCGATTAAATATCTTAACTTTTTCATTTTATTCTCTATTAATGATGACAATTCACACTTATAATGTAATATCAAGGCCGAAGATCAGCTGTGTCGGAATGATATATGCCCCGTTCGTATTTCCGGAACGCTCGGGAAGATTCAGCATCCTGTCGGTGAGGTATCCCAGGTTCTGTCCGGTTACCGTAAAAATGGCCTTGGGAATTTTCACCCTTTCGAGCAGCGATGAGGGGAGGCTGTAGCTGAGGGAGACTTCCCGGAAGGCGAGGTAGTCTGATTTTCTCCAGAACATAGTGCTGGGCCGGTCAAAGTTTTTCGTGTTGAGCTGGTCTGCCCATACGTACCGGGGGAATTCAGCATCGGGATTGTCGGGGGTCCAGGTATCCCTCACATCGGTGGTCATGTTAAACTCACCCTGGAAACAACCCAGAGCCCACATCTGCATCTGATCCTGCTGGATATGCCCAAGGGCAAAGTCCATCCTTGTGGCAAGCGTAAATCCCTTGTATGACAGGGCACTATTGAAACCACCGGTGATCCTGGGCAGCACGCGGCCCAGGGAGACCATATCGCGGGTATCTATGGTGTCGTTCTGATCAATGTCCTTCCAGATCATATCGCCCTTCTGAGTGGAGATCCATCCTTTGGCCACCGTCAGGCCCTTTTCAGCCACCAGTTTCGGACTGGCCACCCTTTTCCCTGCCGAGGCGCCATACCATGCCTGCCCGGCAGCCAGGTCAATCTTGTTGTAGTTGGCCAGATCCTCATCGGTGCGGATGATGCCTTCGCTCACAAAACCGAAGATTTCTCCCCACTCCTGACCTTCCTGGTATCCACCTACCCAGATCAGCTGTCCGGTTTTGGGATCGTAGATCTGCTGACCCCCCTGACGGTTGTTCTCATTTCCGTTGAAGGGAAGCTCCAGTACCGTGTTCTTGATCCAGGATGCGTTGAAGCCAAATTCCCATTTCAGATCTTTCTTCTGAATGGCCTTCACCGTCGTTTCCAATTCAACGCCCCTGTTGCGCATCCTCCCGTTGTTGGTACGGATGCTGGACACTCCCGAGGAGGTGGGCAGGTTAACACTGGCGATTTTATCTTCGGTAATCCTGTTGTAGTAAGAAAGAGAGGCATAAATGCGGTTGTCAAAGAATCCCATATCACTGCCCACTTCAATGGTGTTGGATTTTTCCCATCTCAGCGCAGGATTGGCCAATCCGGTCTGCAGGAATCCGATGGCACCGTTGTAAGCGGTCTGGGATCCGTAAGAACCCTGGAGTTCATAGGTGCCAATGCCGCCGACATTACCGTTCATCCCCCAGCTGCCTCTTAATTTCAGGTAAGAGAGCCAATTGTCGGTTTGCTGCATAAAGGGTTCCTTGTGCAAAAGCCAGCCTGCCGAGAAGGCAGGAAAGGTCCCATACCTGTTATCTCCCAGCAACCGGGAATAGCCATCCCCACGAACCGTCATGGTGAGCAGGTATTTTTCATCGTAGTTATAGTTCACACGGCCAAACCCCGACATGATCCTCTCATTGCTGTGCCAGGAATCGGTGCTGCGGGTCTGCTGGTCCTTGTTGTTCTGGGTCAGGCCGAGATCGGCAAAATCATCGGTCGGCGCCAAGGCACCGGCAGCATACAACCCTTTGTTGAAGGAATCGTAAAATTCAAAGCCCACCATGGCATTGATATTGTTCTTTCCCAGGAATTGGGTCTCGTAATTGGCAATGGCATTATAGGTCTGACGGATGGTCCGGTCGAACTGCGCCGCGGAATTCCTGTTTCTGTTCCATCCGGTATTGGGATTGGTATAACTCAGAATGCCGGTCCGGAAATCCTTGTTAAAGGATTCCTCCAAAGATTCATCATACATCATCAGGGCACTGACCCGCACATAAAGACCTTTCATGATGTCGGCCCTGAAAGCCTGGTTCAGGGTAAATTTATCGGATTGGTAATCCCTTTTGTAAGCATCGATGTTGTAGGCCGGATTTCCGTCGCTGGCATCGCGTCCGAGGATCCATTCACCCTCTTCATTGGTTTCCCTGAGCGTGGGAGGAGCAGAAAGCATACGGGCCCAGTAGTTGGTTTCCCCATTCTGCAGTGACTGGTCTCTCCAGTTGGCCCTGGCGAACTGGATACCGCTTTCCGAAGTCAGCCAGTTGTTGATTTTATAATCCCCGTTAAAGGCAAAGTTGAGCCTTTTGTAGAAGGTAGCCAAAGAGAGACCGCCTTCATCGTAGAAGCCCAGGTTGGCGAAATATTTACCTCTGTCGTTGCCACCGCTCAAACCAATGTTATAATCCTGCGTGATGGCGGTTTCGTTGAGTCCATAGTCCCCGTAGTTGAAATCCCTGTAGATCAGGTCATAGTAAGTTCCGTTGGGATCATAGTTCCCGGCGGCATTGGTTTTAATGACATCTTTCATGGTTTGCCAACCCGGTTTGTTCAGCAGTTCCCGGTTCACATCATCGAGCCGCATCACGCTCCAGATCGCCCTGGAATTGTAGTTTCCGTCGAGGATAGTGCCGTTGGCATCCTTGTACTGGTTTCCGGTTCCCCGGGGTCCCACACCTGCCACGTTTGTAGCTGCGAGCACACCATTCAGAATGGCCTGTTCAGCTCCCAGCCTGGCCCATTTGATATAACCGCCGGCATCTTCAAAATCATAGGGGACATTCAGGTAGCTGACTCCCCTTTTCACCTTGACATTCACCTGGGCCGTCCCTGCCTTTCCTCTTTTGGAGGTGATCAGGATCACCCCGTTGCTGGCGCGTGCCCCATAAATCGCCGTGGCGGAGGCGTCTTTGAGCACCTCGATACTGGCAATCTCTTCTGGGTTGATGTCACTCATGGAACCCCTTATCTGACCATCCATGATAATCAGCGGACTACCCGAACCGTCAAAGTTGGTACCACCCCTGAGCACAATTGAGGGGAGTGACCCGGGGCGGCCGGTAGTGGTGGCCACGCGCAGACCGGGGATGGTCCCTGCCAGGGCCTGGGCCGGATTCGAGCGGACCCCGGTTTCCAGCAACCGGGCATCCATTTTTGCCACCGAACCGGTGATAGTGCTGCGTTTCTGGGTACCATACCCTACAATCACCACCTCATCGAGGGCCTTGGTGGCCTCCTTCAGGGCGATGTTGTAAACGGTACCCTCCCCCACAGGAAGGGTAAGCGTGGAGTACCCTACCATAGAAACCAACAGCTCTTTAGCATTGTCAGGTATGGTGAGCGAAAAATTACCGTCGATATCGGTAATGGTACCAACGGTCGTTCCTGCCACAACGATATTAACCCCGGGCAGAGTAGAACCATCACGGGCATCTGTCACGGTTCCCGTTATCGCTGTTTGGGCCATGGCCACACCCAGCGACAAGAGAAATGCCAATGCCAGAAAAACCGGTTTCAGTACAGAATTTTTGTTCATAGCATTTGAATTAATTGTTAGAAAATTCGATAATGTCTTATGTACTACATAAAGCAACAAAGATAAACTCACTTTTCAGATTACCAAAAATATCCTGCACTTTTTTTTACGATTATTGATATGTTTTTTATCATGTTTTTGTAATAAAGAACGGGGGTACGTGACATATTAAAATTTATATTTGTTCGTTTAAGGGACAGAACACTCCCCAAAAGGTAAAATGCAAACGTCTCACCCCTCCGAATGTCGGGGAAAAGGGAGTGTTTGTGAAAAAACGTTAATGATTTATGTAGTACATAAAAAGGAAACCTTTTTTTTCATACTTTTGGTTTACATTAAACAGAGAGATGGCTGATACGATGAATACAGAAGATATAGTTGCCGGAATTGAGGCAGTGGATACCCGTAGTCTTGTCGACAAGGTAGAGATGAACCTGATCGACTTTTTTATCAGAAAAAGTCTGAGTCCGGGCGATGTAATCCCCAAGGAAGTGGAACTGGCCCAGATGATGGGAGTCAGCCGGACAGTGATCAGGGAATCGCTGAACCGGCTAAAAACGATGGGATTGATCGAGTCGATCAAGCACAAGGGAACGCTGATCAAGAGTCCCGACCTGCCCCAGATCCTTCAGAAGTCCATGATCCCCAACATTCTGGGGCAACGTTCTCTGAGGGATGCCTTTGAGCTCAGGCTTGTCCTGGAAGTGGGCATGGCCGACCTGGTGGTTCGCAGAGTCACCGGCCAGGATCTGGAAGAGCTTGCAGAAATAGTACGCAACGAAGACTCTCCCGCATCAGACACCCTCTTTGATGTCGATTATGAGGTCAGGTTTCATGGAAAACTCTATGAAATCACCGGCAACGATACCCTCAAAGGATTCCAACAGTTGCTATTGCCGGTTTTCAAATATGTATACTCAAGTGGACTTATCAACAAGCCCATTACGCCGAAGAAGTATGTCTCCCATCGCGGTCTGGTCGAAATTCTGGCAGAGAGGGATGCCTCAAAATTCCGTAAAGGCATGCGCCAGCATCTCGACAACCATTTCAACAGGATTTTCTGACCACCATGACCTACAGGGGATGGCTCATCTTTTCCAGATAGAGGGCCCTGATATCCTGGAGATAACCCGTATCGAGCTTGCTGGAATAGATTCTGACAAACTCATGGAGTTTTCCTTCGGCATAAAATGATCCAGAAGCAGCATCGAATTTGCTGCCCATCCAGTTGTTTTTCACCTGCCGGGTGACCTTTTCGAACTGTTCCCAGGTGAGAAAGCGGGGAATCTCGATATATCCATGAAAATCCTCTTTCAGATCAATATATACCTGAGTTTCCACCTGTTTGATGGAGATCATTTTAACAATCCGCATCAGGGCAGGGTATTCCCCGCGCCGGTGACTCCTCTTCAGATAGCCGATACCGGCTTCCCTGAAGGCTTCCTGCAAAGGAGCCACCATGTTGTAATTCCCGAAATGGCGAAGCCTGATGACTGGAATTTCTTCTCCCCCGAGATAAAGAATCCCCTTGCCGGCGTCAAAGTGTTCCTCAAAACGGGGCTCCACCAGTTGGGATACCCGCATGATCTCCTCAAGGCGGTACATTCTGTCAAGGGCCAGATAGAGATAAACCGGGGGCGACGCATCGGGGGCATCGCTGTAATATCCCGGGAAGGGATCGAGGGATTCAAAGACCAGGCTGCCGCTCACAATTTTATCTTCCACGGGAAAAAGCTTCTCCTGTTTTAACAGGTTCCCGAAGACCTCCAGTTTCTTGTTGAATTCCATAATGGTTATCTTTGGTTTTTAAATATACGCATTTATTAAATATACGGATGACATCCAAAGTGGTTCAAATTAATGGTGTCGGAAATATCGCTTTCTTCCGGAACGCAAGGTCCCGAAGGATCAGGCTGAGCGTGGCGCCAGGGCCAAAAACCAGGGTTTCCTATCCTATGGGGGTTTCCCTCGATGAGGCCATCAGGTTTGCAGAAAGCCAGAGCGCGTGGATCCTTCAGCAGCAGCAGAAATTCAGGAATTCCCTGCCCTCATTTCCGGAGGAGACAGAAATAGCGACCCGTTACCACCGGGTGATCATTCGCAAGGGAGGCCCGAAAACAACGGTGAAGCAAACTGGTTTTCATATTGCGATTTCCACTCCCGGCGATTTGGAGGTCGGCGACAGGGCTGTGCAGGAGCAAATTGGGAAGATCATGACGGAAATCTACCGCTGGGAAGCCCGGAAATATCTTCCCGGCCGGTTGAAGGAGCTGGCCGCCCAGCACCGTTTCCAGGTCAACAGGGTGACCATCCGCGATAACCGGACGAACTGGGGCAGCTGTTCAGGGAAGAACAACATCAGCCTGAATCTACACCTGATGAAGCTTCCCGACCATCTGATTGACTTTATCCTTCTGCATGAACTGGCGCACACCCGGGTCAAGAACCACGGGGCGGAATTCTGGAAACTCCTCGACAGCCTGACCGGCAACCGGGCCCGGGTTTTATCGGCAGAAATCAGGAAACACAGCGTCAGCGCCGGGTAAGGTGACACCGCAAAGAATGAGAGACGAATGGCCATGCAGGCAGGGCGTCACCCGTGTAGATAACGGCAGAGAATTCCGGATAAAGACAGGAGCATAAGGGATCAGGCAAACCAATCCCGTTTTCTTCCGGGGAGATTCCCCAGCGTATTAAGGACGATATTCACATCATCGACCACCTGGAAGTCGAACATGCCAACGCAGATAAAGTCAGCGCCATTTTCAAAGGCCCACCTGAAGCCATCTTCCGGGGCTATGGCGCCGGCAGCCAGCACCTTGAACCCCATCACCGGAACCTTCACCCGGTTCACGAATTCGACGGTACGGTCGGGAAAGAGGCAGAAACAGTTGTCATGGAACCGGTCGTGTTCCGGGTTTTTCTTGCCGTCGACTTCAAAAGGCACCCTGTTCTCGAGGGGATGGGCCGACCAATAGTTATCATGGTGCATGGTCTGCATATAGTAATCAGGAAGGATGCCCAGCTCTTCGCAGGCGATCAGTGAATCGACGGTATGGGCTCCTAATCCGGCCGTATACCCCTGGCTTCTGATTCTCTCCAGCATCGCTGCGATGACTTCGGTTTTTCCATCGCGGACCAGCCAGTCGCACCAGTTGCCCTGCACCTGGAGAATGTCCACCCCGGCATCGATGGCTCCATTGATCTGCTCATAGTAGTCCCCCTTATCCATGTTGGGGGCCACCTGGGAGATCACCTTCAGGGTGCTGCCCGTCAGCCTTTTGTATTTGGCCAGTAAATCCTTCGACGGGTAGCCAATATTAATGGTATTGATGCCCGCCTTTTCACACAACTGAAGGGTCTCGAAAATCTTCTTCTCGGTGTTGTAGGCCCTGAAGAGGGAAGGAACATAGAGAAGATCGCGGGAGTGGGCCCAGCCGCCGATGAGGTTGCCGCCCATGACCAGACGGCTGATCTCATGATTTCCTATTTTTCCGGAAGGCAGGGTCCCTTCCAGTTTCCGGAGGTCGGAATTTTTAAGCTGTATGGTCGCACCCGACAGGGTATCGACGCCAAAGCGGCGGGTCACCGCGGTAGCCCCCCACCCCATAACTCCCAACAAGGGCAGGGATACCAGGTTTTTCACCATTTCCCTGCGGGAAGAATCGGCAGTGACAGCCACAGGATCCCCGGTACCAGCAGGCTCGCTCAGGGTTTCCGCTTCCTGTTGCTTACCCCCCTTCCTGAAAAAAGAAAGGGCAAAAAGTCCGTACCCTTTTTCTTTGATGAGCAGCAAAAGGAGCAGGGTTACGGCTTCCAGCAGGTTGCGGTCCACGATGTAAAACTGTCCCGACACATTGTTTATCAGGCTGCTCCCAAAGGGAGGATAGGCGAAATAGTATAGCAGGAGCAGAAGGATGGCCCCCGTCATGGCCACGGGAAGAAAAATGCCCATAAAAAGAGCCCCACCGGCAAGAAGTAATCCCCACACATTCAGGAAATCCACGGTATTGACCAATGCCGGCGATGAGGCCAGCGCATGGTAAAAACCCGAAAAGGGTCCCGAAGTATGCACCAGATAAGTGTACGAGGACCACTCCCCGGCGGCCAGCTTCACAAATCCCTCATAGAGGAAATGCCATCCGATGGCTATGCGGAGCAGGGTGATCACCCCCTTTTTCCACTCATCACGTGTGACTTTCTTCATGTCCGTTTTTTTTCAGCTTTCGATATCTTTTTTCTCTCTTTTCTCTGCGGGGAGTCTCCCTTACTGTTGTCGTCCCTGATTCGGCCGGGCACCAGAAAACCGGTTTCGTACTCCTTTTTGATCTGTGTGACCAGCGTGTCGAAATCCCTATGGGTAATACGTCGATCCTCACGACCGGGGAAGAGCTTTTGAAAGGGCAACTTATGGTTCACCCTGATGGCCAGTTCATAGAGGGTATCGGCGGAGCAGCAGAGGGAAGAGACCGCGGGGAGGCAAATAGGGTCGCTGGACAAGGAATCGCCCGGGGCCGGGGGGATCAGGTAGGGACAAACGGGATCATAGGGCAAGGGATGACGGAGCATCACCACCTTGGAACTGGGATACCTTCGCACACGGGTCCACCAGAGGTCTCTGACCGACTCCATGGCTGAGGCCGTCGCATCCTCGGAGTCCACAGCCTCCAGCTCCTCCATCTTCTGTCTGACCAACAGCGTCATGGCCTCATCGTAGGGCAGGTCACTCCTGATGGCTTCCATACCCAGAAAGACTCCCAGGAGGTTAGAGTAGACATCTTCCGGGGAAAAGCTGGAATATTGTTCAGGGACCAGGGGAACAGAGGAGACGCCAAACCAGGTGGCTATTTCATGCCACACGGAAAGATCATACGCCATGCGCCCGGCCAGGTGTAACAGCTCTTCAGGGCTATAATCAGCAGGGATGACGACTTGCAGGCTTTTCTCACCCCCCTCAAATCCCAGATTCCGGGTAAGGAACCCCCTGGGTTGTTCTTCCTCCAACAGGGAGAAAAGGTAGGCAGTCCAGTCGGCCTGGTCGCGCAGGTGTCCCATATCGATGAATCCCCCTTTTCGGGTGTATACCACCCCATTTTTTTCGCCGGAACCCCCCAGAAAGGAGTGGGCTCCCATCGCTGCCGGACTGGTAATGGCCGAGAGTCTCAGGAAGGGGACCATTACCACCCCCACCCTCGAACCGAACATGCAACAGGTGCGGATAATGCGGGGAGGATGGTTCCTGAGATCCACCCCCTCGGGCTTCAGCGCAGAGGAGCGGAAGGTGACCACCAGCAACAGTAAAAAGATTGTGACCTTACAGGAGATTTTTAACATGACATCTGGAAAATAAAAGGATAAAAATAGAACTATTCGTGTTGAATTTTCTCATCGACCCCTAAATATTAGAATTGAACTTTGTTAATTTTGAGGAGTTCAATAGCCGGCACGGGGCTTTTTCGTCCCCTTCCCGATGAAACCACATCAACATGTTTACACTAATTATCTCTCTGGTCGTCCTCCTCGCGGGATTTTTATACTACTCATCTTTTCTGGAACGTATTGAAGGGGCCGATGGAGGCCGAGCGACGCCGGCCATGACCATGGCCGACGGTGTCGACTACGTGCCGCTGCCCTGGTGGCGTGTATTCCTGATTCAGTTTCTGAATATTGCCGGATTGGGCCCTATCTTCGGGGCCGTGGCGGGAGCCATGTGGGGACCGGTGGCTTATCTCTGGATCGTTCTGGGGGGGATCTTCGCCGGGGCCGTCCACGACTACTTCAGCGGAATGCTCTCCATTCGCCATAAGGGACTGAGCATCACGGAAATTATCGGCATCTATATGGGAAAAGGGATGAAACAGTTTGCCAGGGTTTTCACCGTTTTCCTGATGATTCTGGTCGGAGCCGTCTTTATTACCGGTCCGGCCAAAATCCTGGAAGGCATCACCCCTGATTTCTTCACCATGACGTTCTGGGTATGGATGGTTTTCATCTACTATATCATAGCCACCATGTTACCGATTGACAAGATCATAGGCCGCATCTATCCGGTCTTTGGCTTTGCCCTGCTCTTTATGGCGGTGGGGCTCATCACAGCCCTGCTGGTCAAGGGGTATCACATTCCGGAGCTCACGCTGGCCAATCTCCGGAATTTCCATACAGAGCCCGGGAAATTTCCGGTTTTTCCAATGCTCTTTATCACCATAGCCTGTGGGGCCATTTCGGGTTTTCACGCCACACAGTCGCCCCTGATGGCCCGTTGCATCACCAATGAAAAGCTGGGGAGGCGCGTTTTTTATGGCGCCATGATCACGGAATCGGTGGTGGCCATGATCTGGGCCACCATCAGCATGAGCTTTTTCGGAGGCATCAGGGAACTTAACGGGGTGATGGCTGAGCACCAGGGAAATGCCGCTTGGGTGGTGAACGTGATTTCCAACGAGCTGCTCGGAAAATTCGGGGGGTTCCTCGCCCTCCTGGGAGTGGTGGCGGCTCCCATCACTTCAGGCGACACCGCCTTCCGCAGCGCACGCCTTATCGTAGCCGACTTCCTGGGCTTCAAACAAGGCCCCGTGAAAAACAGACTGTTGATTTCCATACCCCTTTTCGCCATCGGCCTGTTACTGACACAAATCGACTTCAGCATCATCTGGCGCTATTTTGCGTGGGCCAACCAAACCCTTGCCACCCTGGTCCTCTGGACCATCACCATTTATCTGCTCCGGTCAGGGAAAAACTATTGGATCACCCTACTCCCCGCCCTGATGATGACGGCCGTCATTACCACCTACCTGTTGCTGGCTCCCGAAGGGTTTGCCCTGAGTAAGTCCATATCGTATAGCGCCGGTGCGGGATGTACCGTGCTGAGCGCCGCCGCTTTCTGGACGTATAAAGTCAAGACCAAGAGATGATCAATAAGGAATGAAAAACAAAAAATCAGAAATGGAAAACAGAGGCAAAACAAATAAGCCCCAGCACCTGATTTCCGGGAATTCCCATCAGGGATTCACCGGGGAAATATGGGGGGATCAGGGAAAAGATGAAAATAAGAAAAGCCGTATAATGCAAGGTCATAGCATCGTTGTATTCCTGATGCTTCTGATCTACGGACAGGTTTTCCAGGGCTGCGCCACAGCGGATAAGGGAGAATCGGCCGATGTAATCATTTATGGGGGAAATTCCGCGGCGGTCATCGCTGCCGTGGAGGTGACCCGCACAGGGAAAAGTGTCCTTATCGTCTCTCCCGACACCCATTTGGGAGGACTCACCTCGAACGGACTCGGCTATACCGATACCGGGAAGAAGGAGACGATCGGCGGATTGTCGCGTGATTTTTATCACCGGGTATGGCTCCATTACAACGACTCGGCGGCGTGGCAGTGGCAGAAGAGAGAGGAGTTTGGGAACCGCGGACAGGGAACCCCGGCCATTGACGGGGAGAACCGCACCATGTGGCTCTTTGAACCCCACGTGGCGGAGCAGATTTTTGAGGATTATGTCGGTGAAAACAACATCACGGTATACCGTGACGAGTGGCTAGACCGGGAAAAGGGTGTGGAACTCCGTGCCGGGAAGATCGTGGCCATCACCACCCTTTCCGGGAAACGATTCCGTGGAAAGATCTTTATTGACGCCACCTACGAAGGGGACCTGATGGCAGCGGCCGGCGTCAGCTATGCTGTCGGGCGGGAGAGCAATGCCGAATACGGGGAAACCTGGAACGGTATTCAGAAAGGGGCACAGCACCACCGCCATAATTTTATGTTCTTATCCTCTCCGGTCAGTGCATATAAGATTCCGGGCGATTCCTCCAGTGGCCTATTACCCCGGATCAGTCCCGACCCCCCGGGAGAGAACGGTACCGCCGACCACCGCGTGCAGGCTTATTGCTTCCGGCTATGCATGACCAATCTCGATGAAAACCGCATTCCTTTTCCGCGGCCTGAAAATTACGACTCCTCTCAATACGAAGTTTTACTGAGGGTATTTCAGACAGGCTGGGACGAAGGTTTTGAAAAATTTGACGCCATCCCCAACCGGAAAACCGACACCAACAACCATGGTCCCTTCAGCAGCGACAACATCGGTATGAACTACGATTACCCGGAAGGTTCCTACGAAAGAAGAGAGGAGATCATCAGAGAGCATGAGACTTATCAAAAGGGGCTGTTTTATTTTATGGCCCACGATCCGCGGATGCCGGCCGATAAGCGGGAACGGATGGCCGCATGGGGACTGGCAGCCGATGAATTTCCCGGAAACGGGGGCTGGCCCTATCAGATGTATATCAGGGAAGCCCGAAGGATGAAAGGCCTGTTCGTGATGACTGAAAACGAACTGATGAAAAAGAAGCCCACCCCTTCATCTATCGGGATGGGCTCCTACACCATCGACTCCCACAATGTGCAGCGTTATGTCGACGAACAGGGCTACGTGCAGGATGAAGGAGATGTGGGCGTGGAACTGCCCGGGCCTTATGAGATCGCCTATGGATCTGTCGTTCCACGGAAGGAGGAGTGCACCAACCTGTTGGTGCCAGTGTGCATGTCGGCCACCCACATTGCCTATGGGTCGATCCGTATGGAGCCGGTGTTCATGATTTTGGGGCAGTCGGCCGCAGCAGCGGCCTGTTTGGCTATCGACAAGGTGCTGGCGGTTCAGGAAGTGCCCTACCCGGAATTACGAAAACTCCTCCTGGAAAAGGGACAGGTGCTGGTAGGACCGTAGGTCCGTTAGTATCGCAGGGCTGTAAGCCTGAAACCCCCTATCATGGCCAACACCTATTCTCAACTGAACATTCATGCCGTATTTTCCATGGAAGGCAGGGAAAATTTCATTCTGAGTTCTTTCCGCCCCAAATTATTCGAATATATATATGGCATTCTGAAAAATTCCGGGCAATATCCTCTTGCCATCAACGGCGCCCAAGACCATGTCCATGTTTTCTTTGAACTTCGCCCTGCAACTTCCGTATCCGACGTTATGGAAGTAATAAAGGCAAGTTCATCCAAATGGATCAACGAAAACCGTTTTGTACCTGGGAAGTTCAGGTGGCAAAAAGGGTACGGGGCGTTTTCCTATTCCCGGTCTCAGCGAAATGATGTGATTCAATACATCATGAAACAAGAAGATCACCATAAACGGAAATCATTCCGGGAGGAATACCTCGAATTGTTAAATAAGTTCGAGGTGGATTATGATCCAAGGTATTTATTTGAATATTATGATTAATATGCCGGATTTACCAGTCATATTTAAGGGATAATGTACAGCGGAGGTTGTACTACCATACTTTCGCATCTTTCTACAATGCTTAGTTTAATGATCGGTACCCGCAATTCTACCATACTATCCCACCTAAGGTGTTTGAAGGAAATCATACCGTACCCGAAATTCTACCATACTATCCCACCTAAGGTGTTTGAAGGAAATCATACCGTAACCACTATTCTACCATACCACCCCCACCTACGGTGGTTTACCGGCCATCTTCGTTCCATCCGGCTTATTTTATTTCATCGCCGGAAGCAGGTGATCCCAGATCAGGTTGATTTCCCCCTGCATATCCTGGATGTTGGCGGTGGTGACCACCACGGCATCCTTTTCGGGGATCACAATGATGAACTGTCCCACGGCGCCGTCGGCCCGGAAGGCGTTATGGCGGCAGCGCCACACCTGGTAGCCGTAACCCTGCACCCAGTCGCTCTGGCTGGCATCGCCATCTTTGGGGAACCACTGCGGAGGCTGGGTAATATGGGCCCGGGTGGCTTCCTCAAACCAGGCCTGGTTCAGCAGTTGTTTGCCGTTCCATTTTCCTTTCTGGAGGTAAAACTGCCCCAGCTTGGCCATATCTTCGGTTTTGATATGGAGGCCCCATCCGCCGCAGTTGACGCCCGAGGGACTGGTTTCCCAGAATGCCCCGGTGACCCCCAGAGGGCGCAGCAACCGCGGGTAGAGGTAGTCGAGCACCGTCTGTCCGGTTACTTTTTGCAGTATAGCTGCCACCATATAGGTGGCCATGCTGTTGTAGAGGTATTTCGTTCCGGGTTCAAAGTCGATGGGATGGGCCAGGAATATCTTCTCCCAGCTTAACTCAGGCTCACTCCTGTTCACCGAGGGCTCAGTGGCATGTCCCACCGACATGGTCAGCAGGTCGCGGATCTCCAGATCGGCCAGCCAGGGGGTGACCTTCGCCGGCAAATCTTCTGGAAAATATTTGATGATTTTGTCGCTGACCTTCAGAAGTCCCTCCTGGACGGCAAAACCCACCGCCGTGGAAGTCCAGGTTTTACTCACCGAGTGCATCACATGGGGGATCGCCGGGCCATGGCCTTCGAACCATTTTTCAGCGACGACCTTACCATGACGCAAAACCATCAGGCTGTGCAGCTCCTGTCCGCTCTCCTTCACTGCCGCAAAATAGTCGCTGATTCCGGCTGGGTTGACATTTTCTGCTTCCGGGGTGCTCCGGGGAAGACTCTTGACCACCTCGTTGTAACTGACCAGGTCAATTCCCCTGGCCCCGATGACCTGCTTCACCCGCTCACTGGTAAACAGGTCGTAGACCCCCTGCCGGTCGACCGCCACATCTTCATAGCCGATATGGCCGACAGCCTGCATCTCCTCCGTGTTGAAGGCAGGATGGTCGACAAAGAGGTAGGTCTTCCCGGCCTCCAGGCTGTTGAGCATGGCAATAAAACTGGAGATCTTCTCCTGCTGGGTGCCATGAGGCCCCATGTAACCGGCATACTCCAGGGTAAAGGAAGAAGCGGCAGCCTCCCCGGCATCACCTTCCGGAGCTTTGTCCCCATTTTCCCGGTTGAAATAAGACATCATGCGAGCGTCGACACTGGGCAGGTGGTACTCTTCTGCCAGGCGAGCGGTGATTGCGGCCACCCGGGGGTCAAAGGCCGTAGACCCCATATGACCCGATATATGGCTGATACGGGGTATGTTTTTCAGGGCCAGCTCAATCTGGGCCCGGAATTCCTTCTCAACTTCCTCCGGCGTCCACTTATTCTCTACCACCGATTGTCCCGGATAGTTCTTATCAGGAAAGATCTTCGGTAAGAAATAGCCGTTTTTGTCGGTCAGTCCTGGACAAGAGGTCAGGGGACGCCACTTGATATTGTCCCACTCACTGGTCAGCACCAGGTGAAGGCCTACGTCGATACCCGGGTTTTCATTGAGCAGCCTGACCGCTTCCGGAAACCAGGGACCAATGGCCATCACCTCGATCGAAGTGATGATGCCGTTGGTAAAACTACGCATGGAGGCCGCATTGGCGGCCTGCGAAGAGCCCATGTCATCGGCCCTGACCATCAGCCGTGGTGCCTGTTGCGAATAAGCTGACAATACCAGATGGAGAATCAGCAGGAAGGAAAAAATTCGTTTCATGGAATGTTGGTTTATTATGCCGTAAATTTAACAGAAAAAATGAAAGGTGGCCCCCGCTTTGGAGACCACCTTTCTTCAATGCCACAGCAGAGCTGTTGTTATTTGCAGCTTCCTGCCAATCAGCGGAAAACCACCGTGAATCAATAGCCGGGATTCTGAGTCAGGTTGGGATTGGCATCCCTGGCCGTCCGCGGAATCGGGAAAAGGAGGTACTTGGCATCGGTGACCCCTTTCCATCCGGGGATGGCGTTGAGGAAGGTCCCGAAGCGGATCATGTCCTGGCGGTTGCTGAGTTCCCAGGCCAGTTCAAACCTTCTTTCCTGGTAAATATCTTCCAGGGTGACGGTCGTTTTCAGCTTGGACGGACTATCGAATGCCCTGGCCCTGATGACGTTCACCAGACGGGTCGCTTCGGCAATGTCCCCGTTGGCACGGACCAGTGCTTCGGCTTTCATGAGGTAGACGTCGGCAAGCCGGTATATGGCAAAGTCATTTTCGGCATCGCCGTTCTGGCCGCTTTCAAATTCCCATTTCCAGCAGCGGGCGCCATCTTCCTGTTCGGTTTGGCCCCAGCCATCGGCATCGAAACCATATTTCATAGTGACATCCACGGTATGGATCAGCGGCCGGCCGTGTGCGGTGATGTAGGTCTCACCCGTAGCAGGATTTTTCATCGGTCCGGTCAGGAAGGACCAGCCTAACCTCTTGTCGGCAGGGTCATAGGCTTTGACATAATCAGGCATGGCACACACCCCGTTCCAGGTCCCGATCTTCAGTCCCAGAGAAGGGGCTGCCAAATAGTGCAGGGTACGCTGGGCGATGGTGTTGCCGCCGTCACTGGTGCTGAACACCGCAGGGAAGATGATTTCCTGGGAATTTTGGTTCTTCACGATGAAACTGTTTTTCCAGGTGGGCTCTATCAGATAGGGAAGTTTCATCACCTCATCGCAAGCATCGATACACTCCTGCCATTTGGCGCCCCCGGCAGGGTTCCACACCTGGGCGTTCAGGTACATCTTGGCCAGCATGGTGTAGACCGCCCCTTTGGTGATCTTGCCATAGCTTGCCGAACTCACGTCGCTGCGGACGACACCCTTTATAGCATTGAGTTCGTCGAGCACAAACTTATAAACCTCGGCACGCGGCTTGGTGGCGGGAAGTTCCTTATCGTTGAAGTCGGTGACCACCGGCACGTTGCCGAAATAGTCCAGCATCATAAGATACCAGAATGCCCTGACACCCCTGATTTCTGCCAGAATCATCTCTTTGTTCTCGATCGAGGGATTCTCATCGATCATGGCATAGATCTTATTGCACAGGGTAATCCCCGAAGTGGCCGAATTATAGGAACTGACTACCGCACTGGTCCCCGGGGACCACGTATGGAACCGCAACTCCTTGAATTGACCGCCATCCCACCAGTCTCCCCCCTTACGGGTCGGCGTGATGGCCATATCCCCTGAACATTCACTCAGATAAAAGTAATTGGCAGGGTAAACCTCTTTCAGGGTTCTGTAAATGGGAGCAATCAACGAATTGACCTCCTTGGCATTCTTTCCGAACTGGTCAACCGGAAGCTTGTCGTATACCTCTTCGTCAAGGTTGGTGCAACCCGTGTATCCCAAAGAAGCGAAGACGACCGCTATGAAGATGAATAATATACTTTTTTTCATGATGTTTTGAATTAATGAATTAGAAACTCAGGTTTACGCCAACAGAAATGGTGCATGATTTCGGGTAATATTCACGGCCTTCCACACCGGGATCAAGTCCTGACATATTCACTTCAGGGTCGAGGCCCGTATACTTGCTGATGACGAAGAGATTCTGTCCGGTGAGGTAAACTCTCAGCCGGTTTATACCATACCAGCCCTGGGTGTCGAAATTGTAGGCCACACTGGCATTGTCAAGACGCAGGAAGCTACCATCCTCGATATAATAGCTGCAATAGCGCGGGCTCTCCTTCAGTCCGATGGTCAGGGCTTCTTTCAGCACGTTGGCGCCTGGCAGCCACTGGGTGGTGGCGTACGACATCTTCGAGAAATTGAGAATATCGTTGCCATAGACTCCCCGGAAGAAGAAATTGAGTTCCCAGTTCTTATAACTCAGTATATTGGCCAGGCCATAGGTAAAATCGGGCTGTGCCGAACCGATATAGGTGCGGTCTTCATCGGTGAGTCCCGCTTTACCATCGATCATGTCGTCCATAATGTATTTTCCATTCTCGTCAATGCCCTTGCACAGCCATCCGTAGAAGGTCCCCACTTCCTTGCCTTCTTCGACAATATGGGTGGTATTGTTGGAGCCTCCGCGGATCCAGGCATCACCGGTTTTGATGGCACTGGTGGTGAACTGGTCGTTCGACAGGCTGGTGATCTCATTCTTATTATGGGCGATGTTGAACGAGGCATTCCAGCGGAAATCGCTGCTACGGACGATATCGCCGTTGATCAGAAACTCAACACCCTTGTTATTCATGGATCCCACATTGGCCATCATGGTTCCCTTCAGGTAGGGGGGCTGGGGCACCGAGTAGGTATAAAGAAGGTCTTTGGTATTTTTGTCGTAATAGTCAATACTTCCGTTGATCCTTCCCTTGAAGAGGCTGTAATCGAACCCCACATTGAACATGGAAGTTTGCTCCCATCGCAGGTCGGGATTTTCATTCTGGTCAAACTGGTAGGCGCTGTACCACTTGCCGTTGTCATAATACTGTCCGGCCTTGCCGTAAAGGGGCAGCGACAGATAAGGGCTCAGCCCTTCCTGGTTACCGGAAATCCCATAACCAATCCTGAACTTGAGATCATCAATGGCGTTGACGTTCCGCAGGAAGTTTTCCTCTTTCATATGCCAAGCTGCCGATACCGAGGGGAAAGTACCCCAGCGGTGGTTGGCCCCGAATTTTGAGGAACCGTCACGCCTGACCGATGCGGTCACCACGTATTTCCCCAGGAGCGTATAGTTCACCCTGCCGAAAAAGGAGATCAGCTTACTCATGTTCTTGGAAGACCACACATCGCCCGAACGGAGGTTCTCCCCTGCGCTGAGGTTATTATAGGTGAACAGGTCGGTCACAAACTGGCGGTTCTGGGCTCCCATGCTCTGGTAGATATTATCTTCATAAGAGTAACCCACCAGGAAGTTCATGTTGTGGTTCTCCAGGACCTTTTTATAATTCAGGGTAGTTTCCAGCAACTGTTTGTCGGCTGTCCAGGCATTGCGCTGGGCATATCCGATATCGTTGCGGCCCCTTTCGGTCTGGGAATTGTTATACTCCCCATATTCGTTGTTTTCCCTCTGTTTCAGCAGATTCAGACTAGCCGTAAAGCCGCTGAAGAGACTCAGGTCGGCTTTGATATTTCCGAAATAGAGGTTGTTTTTATTGTCACGGGAGTTGTATTCAATGTTCCTGACCGGGTTGCCCTGGTCATACTCCTCATTATCATACCATGAACCGTCGGCATTTTTTACGGGATAGACCGGAATCATGTTGTAGGCCAGCACGAAATTCCTGGTATCGGTCGGGGAGTAATTCCTCTGGGTCATCACCCCGGTAAAGGTAAGGTCCAGTTTATCGTTAAAGGCCTTTTGGTTGAAACTCATCCTGGCATTGTACCTTTCCAAGAGGTTGTCTTTCACGACCCCTTGCTGGTCGAGGTAAGAAAGAGAGGCTCTGTAATTGTGCGACCCCGAGCCCCCAGCCATGGAGAGGCTGTGGTTCTGGGTGACCCCGGTGCGCATGATTTCACCGAACCAGTCGGTATTCCCGCCCAAGTCGAGCCCCGAAGTGCTGATCCCGTTTTGGGAGGTATAATCCCGCCATTCGCCGGCATTCAGCAACTCCGGAATATTGGTGACATTATCAATGGCCACATAGCCTTCATACTCGACAGAGGTCTGCTCCTTTTTTCCCTTTTTGGTGGTGATCAGGATCACCCCACTGGCCGACCGGGAACCATAGATGGCTGCCGCTGACGCGTCTTTCAGCACACTGATCGATTCAATATCCTGGGGAGCCACCGAATTCAGGCTCATTCCCGGCACCCCGTCGACCACGATGAAAGGCTGGCTGCTGGCATTCAGCGACGAGGTCCCCCTCAGCCTGATGGTCTGGTCAGAGGTGACATCCCCGCTTCCGTTGGTGATCGTCAAACCGGCCACTTTACCCTTGAGCAGGTCCACTCCGGTACGGGCCACCCCCCTGTTGAAATTCTTCTCTGAAACGTTGGTGACCGACCCGGAAATCTCCCTCTTGGTTTGGGTACCATATCCCACGGCAATCACTTCCTGCAAGCCAATGGTCTCTTCTTCCATAGTGACTTCGAATATTGTCAGGTCACCCACAGGCAGTTCCTGTGTCCTCATCCCCACAAAAGAGACCACAAGGGTTTGTGCATCGGTGGGAATTTCCAGGGCGAACTTCCCGTCAAAATCGGTGATGGTTCCGATGGTCGTCCCTTTCACCACGACAGAGGCCCCGGGAATGGCCATGCCATTCTGGTCGGTCACCACCCCCGAAACTTTCTTTCCCTGCTGCTGGAGCATGTTGAGACCTCCGGTATCAGAAGGATAGGCCATTCCTGCCGATACCATCATCGCCCATCCCAGTAAATTAAAAATAACAAGACGGAGAATACGCCCTGCCCTTCTTCCAGCTTCCCCATAAGGAAAGCTTTTCATGCCATTCAATTTCATAGGTTCATAGTTTTTAGTTATTAAAAATGTGTGTGAGATTAATCTTATTTTATTCGCTGGAAAACTTTCTCAGGCCACATGACGAAATTACCAGGCATGTAAAAATGCCCCGCTTTTCCAATTGGAAATCAAAAAACTAAATGGAGATCACTTAATATGTTTTATGTTAGTCAGTCCTTCAAATTTAACGAATTTTATGATTACAAAGACTGACGACACTTTTTTTTTCACCCCTCCATCCTGTTTTTTTTGGCATAACTTTATTCCAGCCATGAAAAAAACAGCCACCGGTGATTTTTTTTCAGGCGATGGTCATATCTTATAATTCCGGGGCTATTTTTTACGAGGGGGATGGCGCTGAAACGGGTCTTCGGAAAATCCCATCTTCCGGGAGAGAGTGATGCCCTGGCCTCGCGCTTTTTTCCCCGGTGGAAGGAGGAGGAGTATATCGTGCCCCCCTGAAGAAGCCAACACCCTGATGGGCAACGTCCTGAACCTCCCCGTGGCCATTTACAAGGGGGGTGCCGTCCCGAGAAATTCGCCAACCATCCCTAATAAATAAAAACATCCCGGTACTCCGGGAACCGGTTTCAGAGGATCAAAATCCGCCAGAAAATTGTTTCTTTGGGTTATGGAAGGAGACATCGGGGAAACGATCATCAGGGCGGCCGATTTTATATGGGGGACGCCCATCCTGATCCTGCTGTTGGGTGGGGGATTTTTCTTCCTGGTATATTCGCGACTTGTACCGCTCCGGTATACGGGCCATGCCCTGTCGATTCTCACAGGAAAATATGATCATCCTGATGAGCCCGGACAGCTGAAGCATTACCAGGCCCTCTCTACGGCGCTGGCGGGCACCATCGGCATGGGCAACATCAGCGGGGTGGCCGTGGCCATCGCCACCGGTGGTCCGGGCGCCATGTTCTGGATGTGGATATCGGCCCTGCTGGGGGTGAGCACCAAATATTTCGAATGCACCCTGGCGGTGATGTTCCGGGGTCGCGACAGCAACGGCGAGATCCAGGGAG
>CAZMMX010000013.1:0-2812 GCA_964567485.1 uncultured Prolixibacteraceae bacterium
CAGTGGGTCAGCATCCGTCACTATTACCCTCGGCATTCATCTTGTACCACGAAAGGGGGTGTGAACTGGGCCTTTCAATGGGCATGCCGTAGACCCGGTCGAGGATCAACTGTGCCAGCACTCCCAGGGCGCGGGAAACACCGAAGAGTACGGTGTAGAAATTGTACTCGGTAATTCCGTAGTGGTGGAGCAGCGATCCGCTGAAAGCGTCGACATTGGGCCATGGGTTTTTGATCTTTCCCGTGGCGTCGAGGATCGGTGGGGCTACCCGGTACATGGCGTTGGCCAGGTTCACCAGCTTGTCGTTCTTGACATACCTTTCGGCAAATGCCTGCTGTACGCTGAACCGGGGATCGGTGATGCGCAGCACGGCATGACCATATCCCGGGACTACCCGTCCTTCCTTGAGGGTCTTTTCAATGTAAGCGGCGATTTGCCCGTCGGTGGGTTCCTCGGTTCCCAGGGCTTCGATCATCTCGAACATCCAGTGGATCACCTCCTGATTGGCAAAACCATGGAGAGGCCCCGCCAGTCCCGTCATTCCGGCAGCAAAGGCATAGTAAGCATTGCTCAGCGCCGATCCCACCAAATGCGTGGCATGGGCAGAGACATTCCCGCCTTCGTGGTCGGCATGGATCACCATGTAAAGCCGCAGAAGCCTCTTGACTTCCAGGTTGTCAAACCCCATCATGTAAGCCAGGTTCCCGGCCCAGTCGAGGTTGGGATTGGGATCTATATGGTGGCCGTTGTGGTAGAGCTTCCGGTAGATATAGGCGGCAATACGCGGCAAACGGGCAATCAGGTTCATCACATCCTCATACATGAAATCCCAGTAGAATTTCTTGTGAACCCCGGCACGATAAGCCTTCTGAAAGACCGACTCGGTGGCCATGGAAAGAATGGCGGTGCTGAAGAAGGTCATCGGCCGGGCAATCTTTGGCATGGCGTCGATCACGTCAAAGACATGCTGCGGAACGTGCGACCGCGTGGCCCAATCGCGCGATATGTTCATCACGTCATCCTTCTCTGGAATCTCCCCGATCAGCATCAGGTAGAACAATCCCTCGGGAAGGGGCTCTCCCTCAGGAGTCAGCTTGGGCAGCTTCTCACGCAACTCGGGAAGGGTATACCCCCGGAAACGAATCCCCTCGTTGGCATCGAGGTTCGACGTGTCGGTCACTAACGCCGGAATCCCCTTCTGGCCCGACAATACCTGGTCAATGGTCACCTGCGCAATGACCTTGTCACCATACTCCTTGCGGATCCTCTGGAACTCGGAAGAGCACTTGATCGCCTTCTGGTAAAATCTGTTCTTAATGTATTCCATACTCTCTAGTTTTTTGTGAATTCTTATTAGTGCATATTGTCAATGATCTCCTGTGCGAACTCTTCCGTGGTGAGCAGGGTGGCGCCTTCCATCTGGGTGTAGAGGTCGGAGGTGACCCTCCGCTTCGAAAAGGTGTGGTCGAGGGCGTCGTACACATGCTCGGCAGCTTCGTCCCACCCCAGGTATTCCAGCATCATCACTCCGGAAAGGATGAGCGATCCCGGATTGGCCTTGCCGGTCCCCACGATGTTGGGAGCCGTTCCATGGGTGGCCTCAAAAATGGCATACCCGTTGTCGTAGTTGATATTGGCGCCCGGACTGATGCCGATGCCTCCCACCATGGCGGCCAACTGGTCGGAGATATAGTCCCCGTTGAGGTTCATGGTAGCGATCACCGAATGGTCAAAGGGGTGGAGCAGCGACTCCTGCAGGAAGGCATCGGTGATGACATCCTTGATGATCACCTTACGGGCCTTCACCGCTTCCTCCAGGGCCCCGTCGGCCTCTGCCTTTCCCTTTTCCGCCCTGATCTGAAGATACTGCTTCCAGGTAAATACCTGAGCGCCAAATTCTGCTTCCGCCAGGTCGTAGCCGTAATTTTTGAAAGCCCCTTCGGTGAATTTCATGATGTTTCCCTTATGAACCAGGGTGACAGAGGGTAGTTTCCGGTCCAGGGCATAACGGATGGCGGCGCGTACCAGCCGTTCCGACCCCTCCTTCGAGATCGGTTTGATGCCGTAAGAGGAACTCTCAGGGAACCTCACCTGGTCTACGCCCAATTCGTCCTCCATGAATTTGCGCAGCTTTTCGGCCTTATCACTGCCGGCCATGAATTCGATGCCGGCATAGATATCCTCGGTATTCTCCCGGAAGATATGCATGTCGACCCGGTCGGGGAACCGGATGGGAGAGGGGACCCCCTTGAACCAGCGAACCGGCCGCATGCAGACGTAGAGGTCGAGGGTCTGGCGCAGGGCCACGTTGAGGGAACGGATGCCCCCGCCCACGGGCGTCTCCAACGGCCCCTTGATGCCTACCAGATAGTCACGGAATGCCTCCAGGGTCTCCTCCGGAAGATACTCCCCCGTTTGGGCAAACGCCTTGCCCCCGGCCAGCACTTCCTTCCACACCAAACGGCGCCGGTCCCCATAGGCCTTGGTCACCGCGGCATCCAGAACCATCTGCGAGGGCCCGGTGATGTCCTTACCAATGCCATCCCCCTCGATAAAGGGAATCACCGGATGGTCGGGAACTACCAGCTTGCCGTTAACTAGTCTAATTTTATCACCCATTGGAAAAATCTTAATTCTTAAATTATTCTTTATCTCTCTATTATCGTTAATTATCCTTTTTTGCTTTTTCTCGACCTCAACCTAAACCCATTTGTTGATTTGGTGATTAGATGATTTATCGATTTCGCTATTAATCTTATCATCAACCTCAACCTACCATAATTCCGCGCTTACAGCGCTTAGCCGCGACCTT
>CAZMMX010000013.1:2912-75785 GCA_964567485.1 uncultured Prolixibacteraceae bacterium
ATCATCAACCTCAACCTACCATAATTCCGCGCTTACAGCGCTTAGCCGCGACCTTGACTCTGACCTCAATCTACCATAGGGTCGTGCTTACAGCGCTTAGCCGCGACCTTAACCCTGACCTCAATCTACCATAGGGTCGTGCTTACAGCGCTTAACCCCGACCTACTTTGCAAGTGCTTGTTTCAAGTTAGCATCGAGGGCTTCGAGGAAGGCCTCGGTGGTGAGGTAGTGTTCGGGTTGCAACTGGTCGCCATGGACGATCAGGGCCAGGTCCTTGGTCATTTTTCCGCTTTCGACGGTTTCGATGCACACCCTTTCCAGCGTGTGGGCGAATTTTTCCACCTCCGGGGTGTGGTCCAGCTTACCCCGGAAGGCCAGTCCGCGTGTCCAGGCAAAGATGGAGGCGATGGGATTGGTGGAGGTGGGTTTTCCCTGCTGGTGCATCCTGAAATGACGGGTCACGGTACCATGGGCGGCTTCGGCTTCCATGGTTTTCCCATCGGGGGTGACCAGCACCGAGGTCATCAGTCCGAGCGATCCGAAGCCCTGGGCCACGGTGTCGCTCTGCACGTCGCCGTCGTAATTCTTGCAGGCCCACACAAAGGCGCCTTCCCATTTAAGGGCCGCAGCCACCATATCGTCGATCAGGCGGTGCTCATAGGTGATGCCGGCCTCCCGGAAACGGTCGCTGTACTCCTTATCGAAGATCTCCTGGAAGATCTCCTTGAAGCGTCCGTCGTATTGCTTGAGGATGGTGTTCTTGGTGGAGAGGTAGAGGGGCCATTTCTTGTCGAGGGCCTGGTTCATGCAGGCATGGGCAAATCCGCGGATCGAGGCGTCGGTGTTGTACATGGCCAGGGCCACGCCGTCGCCGGTGAAGTCATAAACCTCGCGGGTCACGGGGACGCCGCCTTCCGGAGTGAAGGTGATGGTGAGCTTACCCCGTCCTTTGGTGACGAAATCGGTGGCCCGGTACTGGTCGCCAAAGGCATGACGGCCTATGCAAATGGGATATTTCCACCCCGGCACCAACCGGGGTACATTCTGAATGAGGATGGGCTCACGGAAGACCGTTCCGTCGAGGATATTGCGGATGGTGCCGTTGGGCGACCGCCACATCTTCTTCAGTCCGAACTCCCTGACCCGCGCCTCATCAGGGGTGATGGTGGCGCACTTGACCCCCACACCATATTTCAGGATGGCATGGGCGGCATCCACGGTCACCTGGTCATCGGTGGCATCGCGGTGCTCCATGCCCAGGTCGTAATATTTCAGGTCGATGTCGAGGTAGGGAAGAATCAGCTTCTCCTTGATAAACTTCCAGATGACGCGCGTCATTTCGTCGCCGTCAAGCTCAACCACCGGATGGAGTACTTTTATCTTATGCATTTTGCTTGCTTATGAGGTTGAGTGCCGATCCGGCCCGGAACCAGTCGATCTGCTGTTCGTTATAGGTGTGGTTCAGCGCGATCACCTCTTTGCTTCCGTCGGGGTGGACCACCTCGAGATGGAGGGGTTTCCCGGGGGTGAAGGCCATGAGGTCGGTGAAGTGGAACAGATCGTCTTCGCCGATTTTGTCATAGTCGGCTTCGTTCACAAAGGTGAGAGCCAGCATGCCCTGTTTTTTGAGGTTGGTTTCGTGGATGCGGGCGAAGGACTTGACAATGACGGCGCGAACCCCCAGGTGGCGGGGTTCCATGGCGGCATGTTCGCGCGAAGAGCCTTCGCCATAGTTATGGTCGCCCACGACAATGGTGGGAATGCCTGCCGCCTTATAGGCACGCTGCACCGCCGGCACTTCCCCGTATTCCCCGGTCAGATGGTTCTTTACCTTGTTGGTGGCCTGGTTAAAGGCATTGACGGCGCCGATCAGCATATTGTTGGAGATATTGTCGAGGTGGCCGCGGTAACGAAGCCACGGTCCGGCCATGGAGATGTGGTCGGTGGTACACTTCCCGGAAGCCTTGATGAGCAGACGGGCCCCCATGATGTTGCGGCCGTCCCAGGGGGCAAAGGGAGAGAGTTTTTCGAGACGTTTGGAGGCCGGGTCCACGATCACCTCGATGGCGCTGCTGTCGGCCGCGGGAGCCTGGTAGCCGGCATCCCCGACGTCGAAACCCTTCGGGGGAAGCTCAAATCCCGTGGGAGGATCCAGCTTTACGGCTTCTCCCAAGTCGTTGATGAGAATATCGGTGAGCGGGTTGAAGTCTAAGCGTCCCCCGATCACCAGGGCGGTCACCATTTCCGGAGAGGTGACAAAGGCATGGGTGTTGGGGTTGCCGTCGGCACGCTTTGAAAAATTGCGGTTGAAGGAGTGGACGATGGTGTTGACTTCTCCCTTTTCGGCGCCGGGGCGCGACCACTGGCCGATACAGGGACCGCAGGCATTGGCGAAGACACGGCCTCCCAGCTGCTCGAAGAGGTCGATGAAGCCATCACGCTCGATGGTGTAGCGCACCTGTTCCGACCCCGGGGTGATGGTGAACTCAGAACGGGTCTTGAGTCCCTTGGTGAGGGCCTGCCGCGCCACCGAAGCAGCACGCGAAATATCCTCATACGATGAGTTGGTGCAACTCCCGATCAGTCCGACCGAAATCTCCAGCGGCCATCCATTGGCAGCCGCCTCCGCGGCGAGTTGAGAGATGGGGGTGGCCCGGTCAGGGGTGAAGGGGCCGTTGACGTGGGGCTCCAGTTCCGAGAGGTCGATCTCGATGAGCTGGTCGAAATATTTTTCAGGCTGTTCGTAGACTTCCGCATCGGCGGTGAGTTCCTCCCTGATGGCCGCTGCGGCTTCCACCACCTGGCTGCGGCCCGTGGCCTGCAGGTAACGCTCCATGGCCTCGTCATAGGCGAAGAGCGACGTGGTGGCGCCCACTTCGGCACCCATGTTGCAGATGGTGCCCTTGCCGGTGGCCGAAAGCGACTGCGCCCCCTCCCCGAAATATTCGATGATGGCGCCGGTGCCCCCTTTGACGGTGAGAATACCGGCCACCTTGAGGATGATATCCTTGGGGGCCGTCCATCCGTTCAGCCTGCCGGTCAGTTTGACGCCGATGAGCTTGGGCATCTTCAGCTCCCACGCCATGCCAGCCATCACATCGACAGCATCGGCACCGCCTACGCCAATGGCCACCATGCCCAAACCTCCGGCATTGGGAGTGTGCGAATCGGTGCCTATCATCATCCCGCCCGGAAAAGCATAATTCTCAAGCACCACCTGGTGGATGATCCCCGCTCCCGGCTTCCAGAAGCCTATGCCATATTTGTTGCTCACCGATTCCAGAAAATCAAAGACCTCCTTATTGTTCTGCAGGGAAGCTCTCAGGTCGGCATGGCCGTTGTCATGCGCCAGAATCAAATGGTCGCAGTGGACCGTCGAGGGAACCGCCGTGCTCTTCTTTCCTGCATTCATAAACTGCAACAACGCCATCTGGGCCGTGGCATCCTGCATGGCCACCCGGTCGGGAGCAAAGTCCACATAGGATTTGCCCCGCTCAAAAGCCTGCCGGGTCGCAGAATCAAACAAATGGGCGTATAGTATCTTTTCCGCATAGGTCAGCGGACGGTTAAGAATTCTCCTGGCTTCGGAAACCTGCTCCCGGAAACCGGCATACACTTTCTGGATTAATTCGATGTCAAACATGGTAATTCCTATTTTTGCAATGGTGTTATACTTCGGTTTTTAAGTTAAACACTCTTTGGGCTGAAATGTTGACCAGTAGTCCCTTTTTTTGAACATCCTTTAAAGATAATCAATTAACCTTTTGACCCGCACATGTGTTCTTAATTTTCACCACTTTTCTTAAGACGGCTGTTCAAGGCCGGCAACTCTCCTGCTCCCTGGCCCGACGAGAATTAATGAAGCTGTTGATACGCATTGACAAGACCGGGAGTGCATAGCAATGTGGAATTTTTTAGATTCCGCATCAACTGTTGAATTCCGGTGAGCGCATTCCCCGCCGGCTCTGCCACGGGGTGAGCGAACACGACACTTAAGAATGCCTTGACGGAATCGGATTCCTCGCCGGGTCTGCCGCGAGGAGGTCCAATAAAGTTAAGCTCGAGGAGAAAATAACTTCAATATTTTGTAACTGGTTATTAGTTACATTTCGTATATTTGAACGACTGAAATCGTCCATATGACTACCAGGGAAAAATTGATTGACAGGTTTATAAGTAAACCTACCGATTTTACCTACTCTGAATTAGCACGTATATTAAGCTTTTTTGGATATGGCGAAGTGCAAGGTACCGGATCCAGGGTGGTATTTGTGAATGGAACGAACAACCGTAAGATAAAACTGCATAAACCTCATCCGGGGAAAATATTGAGACGATATCAATTGGATTTGATAGAACAGGAACTAAGAGGATTGGGAGTGCTATGAACAATGTATTGACTTATAAAGATTTTATCGGGACAGTGGGGTATAGTTCCGATGACCATCTTTTCTACGGGAAGATAGAGGGGATAGATGATCTGGTGACATTTGAAGGTGAAACCGTTTCAGAGCTTGAAACGGCGTTTAAGGAGATGGTGAATCAGCATATTGCAGACTGCAAGGCCGAAGGGAAACCCATTGAAAAATCCTACAAAGGGGTATTCAATCTGAGAATCAGTCCAGGGCTTCACAAGAAAGCTGCCCGAATGGCCATGGTCAGGGGGATTACCCTCAATCAGATGATCAAACAGGCACTCGAAAAGGAGTTGGAAGATAATCCGTAACGGACAGTTATAGAATATCTTTCCAAGTAATACTAAAAAACCACCCCGGGAACAGGGTGGTTTTCAATATTATTTTAAACAGGTTGAGTGGCGCCTCTTGTTTTTCGTTTTCGCCAGATCAGAACCTGACGCCAGGATTACAAAAGTCCGCGGTTTTTCAGCAGCGGTTCGATTTTGGGTTCCTTGCCGCGGAACTGGAGGTAGAGTTTCATGGGGTCTTCGGTGCCGCCCTTTTCCAGCACGTTGGTGCGGAAGGCTTTGGCCACCGCCGGGTCAAAGATGTTGCCGGCCTCCTTGAAGGCTTCGAACGCGTCGGCGTCGAGCACTTCTGACCAGGTATAGGCATAGTAGCCGCTCGAATAGCCCCATGAGAAGATATGGGCGAAATAGGTGGAGCGGTAGCGGGGGATGATCTCGCTGATGAGTCCGATCTTCTCCATGGCCTGCTGCTCAAAGGCGTTGATGTCGATGCTGTCGGCGTTGGTCAGGGTGTGATAGTCCATGTCAAGGAGTGCCGCGGCGATGAATTCCGAGGTAACGAATCCCTGGTTGAACTTGCCGGCTTTTTCAAGCTTGTCGATCAGTTCCTGGGGAATCACCTCGCCGGTCTGGTAATGGCGGGCATACATCCTGAGCACTTCGGGCTGGTCGACCCAGTGTTCCATGATCTGGGAGGGGAGTTCTACGAAATCGCGCGGTACGTTGGTCCCTGCCAGGCTCTTGTAGGTACACTGCGACAGGAGTCCGTGCAGTCCGTGGCCGAATTCGTGGAAGAGGGTCTCCACTTCGTCATAGCTCAGCAGGGAGGGTTTGTCACCCACAGGCTTCGAGAAGTTGCAGGTGATGGAGACCACCGGCCGTACATTGACCCCGTCGGGCGTGGTATACTGCTCACGGTAGTTGGTCATCCAGGCGCCGCCCTTTTTCGACTCCCGCGGGAAATAGTCCATATAGAGCACCCCGATCAGGGAACTGTCGCCGTCTTTCACCTCGTACACCTCGCACTCAGGGTGGAAAAGGGGCATGTTCTCCATTTTGGTGAAGGTGAGTCCGTAAAGATTAGTGGCCACAGCGAAGACACCGTCGCGCACGTTGTTCAGCTCGAAGTAGGGACGCAGTTGCTCCTCGTCGAGGTCGAACTTCTCCTTCCGCACCTTCTCGGCATAATACCACCAGTCCCAGCTCGCCAGTTTGAAATCGCCGCCTTCGCGGTCAATCATCGCCTGCATGTCGGCGGCCTCTTCTTTGGCCCTGACAATGGCGGGTTCCCACACCTTCATGAGCAGTTCATAGACATTCTCCGGGGTTTTGGCCATATTATCGTCGACCACGAAAGAGGCCCAGTTGGGATACCCCATCAGGTTGGCCTTCTGAAGGCGCAGTTTCAGGTACTGACGGATCACCTCCTTGTTGTCAAATCCGTTGTCGTTGTTGGCACGGTTGTACATTGCCTTGTAGAGCTTCTCGCGGAGTTCCCTCTTTTCGGAATAGGTGAGGAAGGGAATCCAGCTGGGCTTCTGCAGGGTGAAGACCCATTTGCCCTCCATGCCGGCGGCTTTGGCCTCCTCGGCAGCACCCGCCACCACCGTCTCCGGCAGTCCGGCAAGATCGGCCTCGTCGTCAATCACCATCCTGAAGCTGTTGGTCTCGGCCAGCAAATTCTTGTCGAATTTCAGATCGAGGAGCGACAACTGTTCATTGATTTTCTTGAGTTCTTCCTTTTTTTCGGCCGGAAGGTTGGCCCCTCCACGCACGAAATCCTTGAAGGTCTCGGTCAGAAGCCTCATCTGTTCCGTTGTGAGCGTAAGGGTGTCACGGCTGTCGTAGACCGCTTTCACCCTGGCGAACAACGCCTCGTTCAGCATGATGGCATCCCTGTGCTGCGAAAGCTTCGGGGCTACCTCTTCGGCGATGACATTGAGGGAATCGTTGGTGTGCGCTTCCTTGACATTGAAAAACACAATGGAGACCCTGTCGAGCAGATCACCGCTCCGGTCAAGGGCTTCGATGGTGTTGGCAAACGTCGGCGCTTCAGTGTTGGCGGCTATGGCCTCAATTTCTGCAGCGTGCTGCGTCATCCCCTCCGTGAAGGCGGGCAGATAATGGGCGTTCAGGATCTTGTCGAACGGCGGCACCTCATAGGGAGTGTCGTACTTCTCAAAAAAAGGATTCATCACCTCAGTCGTTTGTGTTTGTTTCTTGCCGCAGGAAATCAGCATCCCCGCTATGGCAACTGTTAATACTAATTTTTTCATCTGTTTAAAATATTCATTTGCTGTGGTAAATTCCATGAAACAGATGTAATACCCCTGTGGTCAATGGTTTGGTTTGCTGCATGATCATCTCATGGGTATTTCACCTTTTGCGATTTTTAATGGTGGGGCAAATTTACACTTTCAAAACAGATAATTTCATGAGAATTGGAATAATCCTGAGCGATTTCATACTACGGGGTACCCGCCTGAGAAGCTGCTATTCCCCGGTGGAACCCGTTTTCTGCTCCGGAAGTGATCGCATGAACGAAGGGCCACCTGATGGGATCATGGCGTGGTCTCCTGACCGGTTGGCTGAATGATTTCCGTAGTGGACCCTTGAGGGTCACCTGATCTCTGCTCTCAGGATCACCGACCCCAGCGGGGGAATCTCCAGAGCCACGGTTCCCCGGCTACCTTCCACTTTCAGCTCGCTTTTTCCCTCTGACAGCTCGTCGGCGAGGGGTGTGCTCCCTTCCTTCAGCCCCCAGGTGGTGATGACCTCCCCGGGAATCGCCAGGTTTATGTTTTGGGACTGTTCGGCGTCGAAGTTGCAGACGATGATCAGCTTTTCGCCGGCGCTCCAGCGCACGAAGCTGAAAAGCTTATCGCCATACCCTTCGGTGGCTTCCCGGTTGTAAGTGTGTATTTCGCGGTATTCTCCCATCAGGGCGGAACTGCCCATGGTGAAGTTGAGGAGTTTTTTATAATAGTTACGCAAGGCGGACTCTTCGGGAAGAAGGGCGCCGCCGTCGAAGGCGCCGTCGTTCATCCACCGCTGGTGGTGGGGAACCCCGATATAGTCGAAGATGGAGGTGCGCGAGGGATCCCCGAAGCCGGGTTCCTCAGCTCCCGGTTCCCCCGTTTCCTGTCCGAAGTAGACCATGGTGGGAGAGGTGCTGATGGTGGCTGAGAGGACCATGGCCGGCAGGGCCTTCCGGGGGTCACCGGCAAACTCCGGACTGGCGATGCGCTGTTCGTCGTGGTTCTCGAGGAAGTGCAGCATGTGGTGCTCTATGTCGGCCAGCCCTGTCTGGATAGCCGCCAGATGGTCTGTAGACCCCCGCCCCTGGATGATGTTCTTCAGCGTGTCGTACAACTCCACCTTGTCGTAGAGGTAATCCATCTTACCCTTATGAATATAATCACGGTAGAGCGCGGGATTGTAGACCTCGGCCAGCAGGAAAGCCTCCGGGTTTTTGTTTTTGATGGCGGAATTCATGAAACTCCAGAATTCCACGGGCACCATCTCGGCCATGTCGAAGCGGAAGCCGTCGACGCCCAGGTCGAGCCAGAAAAGGGCGATATCGCGGAATTTGACCCACGAAGCCGGAACGCTTTTCCCCTGCCAGAAGGCGAAGTGGTCAGCCACCGGCCGCTGGTCATACCCTGCTGGCAACAGGTCGAAATCTTTGGTGCCGTCGGGGCGCACCCCGAAGTTGATCTTCACGGTTTCATACCAGTCCCAATGGGAAGGCCGGGGTTCCCGTGATCCGTTTCCCGTCCATTTGGCGGGATTCTCCTCAAACCGTCCGTCGGCCAAAGGGTGCGCCTCGCCACCCAGGGGCCGGTACCCCTGCTGGGGCTCCGGAACCTCGAAAGGCTTCCCGGGAATATAGTAAAAGTCGTTATCGCGGGCATATTCCACCGCGGTGTCGTCGTTTTCCCCGAAACCCACCACTCCTTCGGGTTTGGCGATGCTCTCATAGCGGCGGGCCACATGGTTGGGGACAATGTCGATGATCACTTTCATACCGGCTTGGTGAGTCCTCTCCACCAGACTGCGGAACTCCTCCAGCCGTTTGGCAGGGTCCACCGCCAGGTCGGGGTCGACACTGTAATAATCCCTGACCGCATAGGGGGAGCCGGCACGCCCCTTGACCACGTCGGGATCGTCGGGGGTGAGGCCAAAGGAGGTGTAATCGGTCACCGTGGCGTGGTGCGGAATTCCGGTATACCAGATATGGGTCACCCCCAACGCTTTGATCTCCTGTAGCGCCGGGCCCGTGAAATCATTCATCTTGCCCACCCCATTCTCCTCAGGAGTGCCCCAGGGTTTGTTGGTGGTGTGGGTGTTCCCGAAAAGACGGGTGAAGACCTGGTAGACGACGATTTTTCCCTCTTCCGGGGAGGAGCTTTTCGTTTCCGGGGATTGGCAGGCTGCCAGCACAACCGCCAGGGCTAGGAATGCACATTTTTTCATTTTTCTCAGGAATTGTCGGGTTACCGCTAAACAGGAACAGTGAAGGATGTGACCTTCAGCACCTGATCACTGCGTGTAACAAAGATAGCAGGCTTTTTAATTATTTGGAGCGGCAAGTTGACATTGGATGGCTTCCCGGGCTTTCAGAGCCGTTTGTTCAGTGAAGAGGCGGGAGGCTCTCTGGTTTTAGAGCACCCTTTTCATGTATGGGATCGGGGAGCTCCCGGTTTCAGGGGACAATCGGCGGCGCAGCTTCCGCACCCCGAACCTCCGTCAAATTGTGGTTTGCCGCAATCCTCCTTTTTGGGCTTTACCCCCAGCCGGCGGTATAGCTTCCAGAAGGCCGCCACGGCGGCAGCCCCAATAACGATAGCGGTAATGATTTCCTGGGTCATCGGGCTATGGGATCAGCAGGGAGACGCCCTGGTAGGTGATAAAGGCCAGCACCCAGGCCAGCAGGGTGGTGTAAAGAATGGAAAAGAGGCTCCATTTCCAGTGGCCCGATTCGTTGCTGATGGTGGCCACCACGCCGATGCAGGGGAAATAGATCAGGATGAAGACCAGGAAGGCCAGGGCCGAGGCAGTGTTGAAAACCGGGGTTCCCCGGAGCTTGCCGCTGGTGTGGACTTCGTTTTTCAGTTTTTCCTGGAGGTTGACGGTCGACTCTTCCACGTCGGACTGGTAAAGCACTCCCATGGTGCTGATGATGATCTCCTTGGCGGGTAGTCCGGCCAGCAGGGCGATGCTCATCTTCCAGTCAAAACCCAGGGGCGCCATCACCGGCTGAATAGCCCTGCCCATACGTCCCAGGTAAGAGTTGGAAAGCCGGCGGGTCTCGGCATCCACGGTTTCATCAATGGCTTCAGTGCCGGGTTCCCTGTCTGTGCTTCCGGCCCCAATTTCCGGAGAGAGGGAAGAGCGCGACGTCGCCGGGGCTTCTGCTGCCGGAAGTGCTGAAGAGCCGGACGCTGAAAAGGAGGATACGGGGGTTCCGGTAGTGCCGGGGGAGTCCTGAGAAGCTGAGGGGGCCGTTCGCGGAAAGTACTCCAACGCCCAGATGATCACCACCCCGATCAGAATTACCGAGCCTATCTTCTTCAGGTACTGTTTGGTCTTGTCCCACATGTGGAAATAGATGTTTCGTGCTGTGGGCATCCTGTAGGCCGGGAGTTCCATGACGAAGGGGGTTCCCTTGTTGCGGAACACCAGACGGTTGAAGAGCTGGGCCGTCAGAAAGGCCACGATAATGCCGAAGGCGTAGACGCCGAGGAGGATCAGGGCCTGGTGGCTGGTGAAAAAGGCCGAGATGATCAGGATGTATACGGGCAGGCGGGCGCTGCACGACATGAAGGGGATGATCAGCATGGTGAGGATCCTGTCCCTCTTGTTACGGAGGGTCCGTGTGGCCATGATGGCGGGAACGTTGCACCCGAATCCCATGATCATGGGGATGAAGGAACGGCCGTGCAACCCGAAATGGTGCATGATCTTATCCATAATAAAGGCGGCCCGGGCCATATATCCCGTGCCCTCGAGCAACGAGATGAAAAAGAAGAGAATCAGGATGTTGGGCAGGAAGATCAGAACACTTCCGGTGCCGCTGATGATGCCGTCGATCAGCAAATCCTTGAACATACCGTCGGGAAGGATAGTGCGCAGTCCGTTGCTGAACCAGGAAACCGCCGCGTCTATCCACGCCATGGGGTAGGCCCCCAGGGTGAAGGTCGCCCAGAAAACCACAACGAGGATTCCGGCAAACAGGGGAAAGGCCAGCTTCGGATGGGTCATCACCCGGTCGATCTTTTCGGAGATATTCCTCACCCGGGGCGCAGGTGCCCGGAGAGTCTCCTTCAGGGCTCCCGAAATAAAGGCATACTTGGCATCGGTGACCACCGTCTCGCTCTCCTCGGCATATAACCCCTCAATGCGCGTGATCTCCCTGTGCGTGAGGGCCACAATTCCCATGTAGTTGCGGTAATCGGCCATCAGCTCCATCACCTGCTTGTCTTTCTCCAGCATCTTGATGGCCAGAAAACGCGAACTGATCTTGTCGGTGATGGGCTTGTTCTCCCTGATCTTCGCCCTGATGACGCCGATCGACGATTCTATCTCAGGTCCGTAGTTGATATGGATATGACGGGTGACGGGATCCTTTCCCTCGTATACGCTGATCACCCGCTGTAAAAGCTCCTGCATTCCCTGTCCCCGGTTACTCACAGTCGGCACAAAAGGAATCCCCAAAAGACGCCCCAGGTTATCATGGCACAGGGTCTGATGCTCCTTTTCCAACTCATCGACCATGTTGAGCGCCGCCACAATCCGCAAGTCCATGTCAATCAGCTGGGTGGTCAGAAAAAGACTCCGCTCGAGGTTGGTGGCCTCCAAAACGTTGATCACAATGTCGGGGGTCTCCTCATAGATGAACTTCCTGACATAGATCTCTTCGGGACTATAGGCCGTCAGACTGTATGTTCCCGGAAGGTCATAGATGTTAAAATGGTATCCGAAAGCATCAAAACTGGTCTTGCGGATATCCACGGTCACCCCGCTGTAATTCCCGACCTTTTCACGGGCTCCGGAAAGAGAGTTGTAAAGAGTGGTCTTCCCGGCATTGGGGTTCCCCACCAACGCGACGTTGATACTCTTCCCCCTGACCAGCACCTCCCCGGAATCCTCCTCCCTCTGGATCACCCCTTCATAACCCGACTCCCCGGAATCTACATAGTCGGTCAGGGCAATCACTTCTATCTGTTCGGCTTCCGACCGGCGAAGGGTAATGTTATAGTTCAATAAGCGGTACTCTATGGCCCCGTTAAAGGGGGCATTCTTGATCACCGTGATCTCCTTCCCCTTCACAAATCCCATCTCATTGATCCTCTTACGGAAAGATCCATGTCCCAAGATCTTGGTAATCACCACCGTTTCGTCATTCCTGACTTCGCTGAGCTTCAAGATTGCAGTATTTTTATTTAAATTAAATATAAATAGCGACTGCAAATATAAATTTTTGTTCCGGATTATTCAGCGTACCGATGAGTGCTGATAGGCCAGAATCGTTATTTTTGTAACTTAACAAAAAAGGAAGGGATGGACGAGGAGTTCCTGTACGATAAGGTAAGGAGAGCGTTGGAACATTTGCCCGAAAATTTCAATGTGCTGGAAGAACAGATAGATGTTCAGCTCCAGATGGAGTATTTCGGGTTTGCCGGCAAGTTGAGGAAGGAGGAGGATATGGCCGCTGTGGCCACAGAGGCGGCGCTGCTCTTTGACGCGGAAACTTCTGGTGAAACGAAACGGAGAATTCTGGTGGCTCTGGCTTCCCTGCCTGAGGTGGAGGCCTTCCGGACTATTGAGAAATATTACCATCACCCCGATGAGGGAATGAAGGACTGGACCACCCTGGCCTACCAGGAAAGCCGCATGCTCCTGCAAAGCTCCCTGCTCGACGAACAACAGGTCTTCATCTCCACCGGACTCGGAGGAAAAGGACGGAAACTCCGTTATTTCGTTGTTTTCCTGAACCGCGAGGGTAACAGCTTTACCGCCATACAGAAAAAACTGCTCCAGGACGAACTCCGCTACGCCCTCGAAAATAACGACGGGGTACTGGAAGAATTCAACGAAATGATCGATTTCACCACCGCCCTGGTGATCCTTCCCATCAAGGCTCCCCTCAAGGAGATCTTCCGCGGGGTGATCGAAGAGTGCAACCAGTATGGTAACTTCCTCGAAGAAGACATGGTGATCACCAACGTCAAACGACTTTCACCCACCGAAATCGTCGATATCCTCACCCGGCAGAAAGAGGAACCAAACGACGGGGAGGACTTCCCGGAAAACGACGGTGACGACGATAACGACGATGACGATGGGGACGATGGGGACTATTCGGAAAATGGAGACCGTGACGACGATGACGACGCATAATCTTCCGGAAACCCCCGGGTGGTGGCCGTTACAGAAAAGCAGCTCTTTATTTTTGAATTTTTTTTCACGGATTCTTTTATAAGTCAGTGAAATCCATATTTTTGCTGGTACAAACCGCACAAAACAGCTATAAACATTTAACAGTTGCAAAAGTATGGACAAACCCGCACTGGCCCTTTTGAGGCCCTTTCTATGTATTGTTGTGACGCTGGGCATGATTCTGTCATGCTCCCTGCCTGCACAGGGCCAGCAGGATGTGCTCATGACCCTGACACCCCGTCCGGAAGAGACAACGGGGATCTCTACACTTCCTGACTCCCTGGTCTCGGCAGTGATCACCGGTCCCGACGAGGCCCCGATAGAAATCGTCAGGGTTCCCGGGATGCCTCCCCGGCAGCTCAAAGCGGCATCTGCCGCTGCCGTCCCTTCCGCCACGGCAGTGATCATTCCGGGAATGCCGGCCTATATCTGGTCGTTCGGATGTTCTCCCACAGTCGCGGCTATGATGGCCGCCTGGTATGACAACAACGGATACCCCAACCTTTATACAGGCCCGGCCAACGGCGGCAGCGCCCCCCTCAACAACCTGGGGTGGGGGACCGTCACCATCGCAGGCAGCCGGGAAAACCTATGCCCTCTGAGCGCCTCCATGAACGGCCTCGACGGCCGCACCTCCCGCGGTCATGTCGACGATTACTATACAGAATACTTGAGCTCTGCCCGCGATCCTTATCTGGTCAACAACTGGACAGAACATACCCCTCCTGACTGTACCGCCGACTTCATGGGCACCAGCCAGTCGGAATACGACAACGTCGACGGAAGCACCATCTTCTATTATTATGTCGACAATTCGCCCTATTCCGGCAACAATAGCGGCGACGGAAGCCTTGGGTTGGAGCTCTTCTTCGAATCGACGGGGTACCAGGTCGTCAGAAGGTTTAACCAGTATATCAGCGGTTATAACAACAGGTCTGCCGGCTTTACCTTTGACCAGTACAAGGCCGAGATTGACGCCGGAAGGCCGGTGATGATCCAGGTACAGGGCCATTCCATGGCCGGATATGGCTATGATCCCGTGGGTAATCTGGTCTATGTGCGTAATACCTGGGACCTCAGTGATCAAGTCTTTCCCTGGGGGGGTACCTATGAAGGTATGCAACACTATGCCGTCACGGTCTTTGAACTGGCACCCCCTGCCGATTCTCTCTGTTCCCTGGCGGTGAACACCGATTCCCTCACCTTCCCGGCAACCGCGTCTTCATCAGGTTTCCAAATCACCACCGGCGACTGCAGCACCCTCGACTGGTCGCTCTCTTCCAATGCCTCCTGGCTCTCCCTGGCCCCGGCTTCAGGAAAAGGGAGTGACAGTGTCACCGTCGACTGCCAGGCCAACACAGGAACAGCCGTCAGGGTGGCCACCATTACCATTGCCGGGCCCATCAACACCGTCACCATTTCTGTGGTTCAGGAAGGGAATTCCCAACCCGACATCGCTCCTGTGATGACCATCACCCCCAATGTGCTGTCAGGAATGACCAGCTTCGATGTGGTGGTGAAAATCACGGAAGTAAACAATATGCCCACTTCCGGAACGATTACCGTGGTCATACCCCGTGATCAGCGATGGAACCTCAACGGCCCCTTCTCCGCGGCGGTCACTTCCCTGGCTGGCGTTCCCCTCAATAACGGGGCCTGGAGCTATGACTCCTCCTCTGCGGAATTTCACATCTTCAGAATGGAGGCTGCCCTGCCGGCCGGTGGTTCCTCCACCTTCGGCTTCAACGCCCTCTTTAATCCCTTAAACTCAAAAGGGGTCGCCACCCTTACCTCACAGATCATGGCAGGAAGCGGCGGAGAGTCGGGGGCGGGTAACAACTCCGATTCCGAAAGACTGGACTACTTCGCCCTTTGATCTTTTGTTAACAGGCTGTTAATTTTCAAGGCCTTATTTAAAATAAAGCTAAATTTCGGCACACGGTTGGCAAATCGCCCGCGAGCGACTATTTTTATACCCACCTTGGAAATTTTAGCTTTGTTATTATGAAGATCAAAACGCTTTTTATTGTACTCCTCTTTATTGCCGGGAATTATACTTATGCCCAGAATCCCACGCGCTGGCGGGGGCCTCACGGTAACGGCACCTATGACGACATGGGGCTTCTCCGCTCCTGGCCTGCCGAAGGACCTGCGATCCTCTGGACTTACGAAAACCTCGGCGCTGGCTTTTCCTCGCCCGTCGTCGTCAACGGTAAGATTTACACCTCCGGCACCGAGGAAACCACCGGATTTGTCTATGCCCTTTCGAATGAGGGAACACTTCTCTGGAAAGCTCCCTACGGCCCTGAATTCACCGAAAGCTATCCGGGGTCCCGCAGTACCCCCGTGGTCGTGGGTAACCTCCTCTACCAGTATTCGGGTATGGGCGTGGTCACCTGCATGGACGCCGGAACAGGAAAGGTGAAATGGCAAAAGGATACCTTCAAAGAACTGGGAGGACGCAACATCAAGTGGGGCGTCACCGAGACCTTCGCCATCGACGGCGATAAGCTCTTTGTGACTCCCGGGGGTCCTGAAAATAGCCTCGTAGCCCTGAACAGGATGACTGGTGACCTTATCTGGAGCACCTCCATCAAGGAGGAGCTCTCGGGCTATTGCACCCCCCTGCTGGTGAAAATCCCCGGGCGTACCCTTCTGGTGACCCATACCGCTTCCTGGATCGCCGGCGTTGACGCAGCTTCGGGAAAACTGCTGTGGACACACCACCATCCCAACCAGTGGAGCGTTCAGGCCAACACCCCCATTTACCACGACGGCGCGGTTTTTTGCTTCAGCGGGTACGGCCAGGGAGGCGTGAAACTGAAACTCTCCCCCGACGGAAGCTCCATTCATCCCGAATGGGTCTCCACAACCCTCGACAACCGCATCGGCGGGGCGGTCCTGGTCAATGGATCCATCATCGGTTCCGGAGATAAAAACCGCTACTGGATGGCTATCGACTGGAATTCCGGAGTGGAAAAAAAACAGCTTAAAGGCCTGGCCAACGGAACAGCAGTCACCGCCGATGGCCTCCTGTTTGGGTATACCGAAAGAGGTGAACTCTTCCTGGCCGACCCGGCAGAACTGAAAATCCTCTCCCAGACCAAGGTGACCCATGGCACCGCACAACACTGGGCCCATCCCGTCATCGACAACGGCCGCCTCCTGGTCCGCCACGGAAACGCCCTGGTCGTCTATAAGATTAAATGAAATCCCTGTTGTTCTTAATTTACAATACTTTATATCATCCCATACCTGTGCTTTTTATGATCCGTAAAACAGTTTGTTTTCTCCTCGCCGGTCTCCTCGCCGGAAGCCTTACTGCCCAGATCACCCAGTGGCGCGGTGAAAACCGCGATGGTAAATACCTCAGCGAAACCGGTCTCCTGGCCTCCTGGCCTGCCCAAGGCCCCGAACTCCTGATGAAAAGCGACAAACTGGGGAAGGGATACTCTTCTCCCGTCTTTGTCGACAACACCATTTACATCACCGGAATGATCGATACCCTCGATTACCTCTCGGCCGTCGACATGCAGGGAAATCTTCTCTGGCAGGTGAGCTACGGGCGCTCCTGGGAGAACTCCTACCCCGACACCCGCTCCACCCCTACCATCGAGGGCGACAGAATTTACGTGCTGGCGGGAACCGGAAAACTCAGCTGTTATAACAGGGGCGACGGCAGCCTGATATGGTCGGTCGACGTCGACAGAGATTACCAGGCCGAGTGGCACCTCTGGGGGGTCTCCGAAAGCCCCCTGATCGTCGGCGACCTCGTCATCTGTTCTCCCGGAGGGAATGAAACCTCGGTGGTGGCCCTCGACAAAATGACGGGAAAGGAGATCTGGAGAACCGCCTCCGTGGGTGGTCCACGCTGTTACATCTCCCCAACGATTTACCAATATGGTAATTTCCGCTATATCCTGGCCGCCACAGGCCAGAACCTGATCGCTATCGTCCCGGAAACAGGAAAGGTCGCCTGGTCCTACCAATACTGGGACGGCGCCAAGTGGGACCAGACGGGACTGATCTGGGCCAACACCCCGGTGTGGCACGAAGATGAGATCTTCATCACCATGGGATACGACTACCCGGCGGTCATGCTGAAAATGAACCCCGACGGCCTCGGCGTCACCCCAAAGTATACCAGCACGGTCCTCGATAACCACCATCATGGCGTGATTCTCGTTGACGGCTACCTCTATGGCTCCAACTGGATCAATAACGGCAAGGGCAACTGGGTATGCATGGAATGGAGCACCGGCGACATCAAATGGGAGACCTCCTGGGAGAATAAGGGCTCCGTGGTGTGGGCCGACGGACTGCTCTATCTTTATGAGGAAAAACGGGGTAATGTAGCCCTGGTCAGACCCGACCCCGGAAAACTCGACGTCATCAGCTCCTTCCGGGTCACTGAGGGAACAGGACCCCACTGGGCCCACCCCTTCATACGCGATGGAAAATTGTTCCTTCGCCATGGCGAGGTGCTGATGGTGTTTAAAATCAGGTCTTCATAGGATATCGATGGCGAAGGATCACCATCTGATGCTAAAATTGTGTTTCTGTCATCGTTCACACAATTCCCGGAGGAGGCTGGGTGAGGGAAAAGGATGGTTCCTTCCGGCCAATGACCACGGTAAATAGTTGTTATTGTGAAAATCGACCAAGAGAAAATACCCCGTTTGGCCACCTGGGGTGTGGTGGCCTTAGCCCTGATTTTTTTTATCTGGTGGCTGAGCCATGATCCCACCCGTACGTTTACCCAGAGTCTGCCGGGAATGGACAACCGGGGGGCGGGAGGTGCCGGGGATACCGTGGTCATTGGAGAACTCTTTGACCGCTATGCCGATGACTATACTCCCCTGACCGAGACATGGCCCCGCTTCCGGGGCGCCAACTCCGACAATATCGCCACTTCTTCCATTCCCCTGAAAGAGCGCTTTGGCGCTTCGGGCCCTGAAATTCTCTGGAAGGTGGAACTGGGGGAAGGCCACTCGGGTGCCGCCATTTATAAAGGTCTCGTTTACCTCCTCGACTACAGCGAGTCGGAATTTGCCGACTTCCTCCGCTGCTTCTCCCTCACCACCGGAAAGGAGCTGTGGCGCCGCGGTTACAAGGTCCACGTCAAACGTAACCACGGCATGTCGCGTACCGTACCCGCAGTCTCCGACAGCTTCATCGTCACCATGGGACCCCGCTGTCATGTGATGTGCCTCGACAGGGCTTCCGGAGACTTCCTCTGGGGTATCGACATCGAAAAGGAGTACCAGTCAGAAGTCCCCCTCTGGTATACCGGACAGTGTCCCCTGATTGACGGTGACATTGCCGTCATTGCCACGGGAGGAAAGGCCCTGATGATCGGCGTTGACCTCACCACAGGAGAAAAAGTGTGGGAGACTCCCAATCCCCGGGGCTGGAAAATGTCACACTCCTCGGTGATGCCCTATACCTTCGGGGGCAGAAAAATGTACCTCTATATTGCTTCGGGAGGCGTAGCCGGCATTGCCGCCGACGGACCCGACAGGGGAACCATCCTCTGGGAAACTTCCGCATGGAATAAACAGGTGGTGGCACCCTCACCCCTGGCGATGCCCGACGGCAAAATCTTCATCACCGCAGGCTATGGCGCTGGCAGCATGATGCTCCAGATGAAAGAGGAAAACGGAAAATTCTCGGCCGACGTGCTCTATGACTACAAACCCAGTGAAGGCCTGGCCTGTGAACAACAGACCCCCCTGCTGTGGGACGGCCACCTCTTCGGCATCCTTCCCAAAGACGGAGGAGCCCTCCGGAATCAGCTCATCTGTGTTCACCCTTCCGATACCCGGAAGGTGGTATGGTCGAGTGGCTCTGACAAGCGCTTCGGCCTGGGCCCTTACTTCATGGCAGACCACAAAATTTTCCTCCTCCATGAGGATGGCACCCTTTATATCCTTCAGCCTTCCACCAGCGGATACCGCGAACTCGACCACGCCACCGTCATCGCTGACGGCCACGACGCCTGGGCTCCCCTGGCCCTGGCCGACGGTTTCCTGGTCCTGCGCGACGCCACCACTATGATTTGTATCAACATCAAAAAATAACCGGCCCCATGAAGAACAAAGCCCTCACCTTTTTCCTCATTGCCCTGGCCCTGGTCATCGCCGTCATTTTCGTGGCCGATTTCATCTCGACCCGTCCCGACCACCAGGAAGCCAATCCCTATGCTTACGACATGGCGGGACAAACCGACGTCGACGAATCGCTGATTCTCTACCGTGAAACCCGCAACCTGAAGCTTCCCATGGAAAATCCCGTGGCCATCGCCTGGTCGGCAGGCCGCCTTACCGTGGCCGGAGATCACAGGATCCTCCACCTCGACAGCGGGGGAAAACTGCTCGGCGCAATCACCCTGGACTTCACGCCTCTCTGTTTCACGGAAGCAGAAGGTACCCTATACGTGAGCAACGGCAGCGAGGTCTTCCTCCTCGACACGGCTGGTCTGAAAACCGGGAGCTTCCGGGACCTCGACTCCCTGAGCCATATCTCCTGTCTGGCGGCCATGGAAGGGAAAATATTCGCCGCCGATGCCGGACGGCGCCGTGTTCACCGATTCAGTGCCGATGGTACCAAAGAACTGGAATTCACAAGCCAGACAGGGGAGGGGAGCGCCCACGGTTTTATCGTTCCCGGGCCCTGTTTCGACCTGGCGGTGAGTCCTTACGGGGACCTCTGGGTGGTCAACCCCGGAAAACACGCCCTGGAAGAGTACACCTATGAAGGATCCCTCAGGGGATTCTGGCAGGGAAATCCCCAGGGTATCGCCGGCTTTGGCGGATGCTGTAACCCCGCACGCATCACCTTCCTCCCCGACGGCAACATGATCACCTGCGAAAAGGGAGTCTTCAGGGTCAAGGAATATAAACCCTCAGGCGAACTGGTGGGCGTGGTGGCCGCCCCGGCGAAATTCGAAGAGGACCAGAAAATCCCCGATGTCTGTTGCGACGACCAGGGAAGGGTCTACGTCCTCGATCCCCAGAAAAAAATGATCAGGATCTTTGAAAAGAAAGAATGACCATGCTGAGACGTGATATTTTGAGGAATGGCGCCCGCCTGCTGATGGCTGGTGCCCTGCTGGGAGCCGCCGGATACCTCCTGGCTGCCGGAAAGGTCACCCCGCAGGAGGAGTGCAGCGATGGCCGCAATTGTGCCAGATGCCGGAAGGCTTCAGATTGTCAGAATAAAAATAAAGACCATGGGAGATGAAACAGTAAAAAGCCGCAGGGAATTCATCCAGGGGGGAGTCCGACTCTCCCTGGCGCTGGCTCTGGGAGGCATCGGCGGTCTCACGGCTGCCAACATGAGCAGTGAAAAGTGGGTGTGGCAGATCGACCCCTTTGAATGTACCCAGTGCGGCAGGTGCGCCACCGACTGCGTATTGAGTCCCTCGGCCGTGAAATGCGTCCATGCCTATGACCTCTGCGGATACTGCGACCTCTGCGGCGGGTACTTCAAACCGGGAAGCAACGCCCTGACCACCGGCGGCGAAAACCAACTATGCCCCACCGCTGCCATCTCCCGGAAATTCATCGAAGAACCCTATTTCGAATACATCATCGACGAAGATCTTTGCATCGGCTGCGGCAAATGCGTGAAAGGGTGCACCTCGTTCGGCAACGGATCCCTCCACCTCCAGATCATGCACGACCTCTGCGTGAACTGTAACCAGTGCGCCATCGCCAGGGTGTGCCCCTCCAATGCCATCCACCGCGTGAAAGCCAGCGATGCCTATAAGGTCAAAGGGGACTTCACAAAAACCTGATGGCCCCCGGGATTAGACTCCTTCTATGTTTTAACCATCTGAACATTTGTATTCAAGACTCAAGACTCACGATTCACGATTTACGACTTAAGATTTAAGATTTCATATATGGTAAAGCGGATTTTCATAGCGGGAATGCTGGCCCTGATGATGTTCCTGGCTGCCGGAAGTGCCGCGGGACAGCAGCAGCGCTTTCCGAAACCGGAATTTGAATCGGGGTATGAGCAGCCCGACACGGTCACCCCGGAACCACGCTCCACAGCCATGGAATGGCTCGATGTCACCCTCCTGGTGGGCGTCATGGCCCTGGGGGCCTGGTTCGTCCTCAGAAAACGGTCGCGCCAGGGAGTCCTCGGGCTGTCCCTCTTTACGCTCCTCTATTTCGGCTTTTACCGCGACGGATGCATCTGTGCCGTGGGATCCCTCCAGAATGTCGTCCTCTCCTTTGCCGACCCCACCTATACCATATCGGTGACCGTCCTTCTCTTCTTCCTGTTACCGCTGATTTTCTCCCTCTTCTTTGGCAGGGTCTTCTGTGCCGGGGCCTGCCCCCTGGGGGCCATCCAGGATCTGATCATCGTCAAGCCCCTTTCCCTGCCCGCGTGGCTCCGCAAAACCCTGGGTATCATCCCTTATATCTACCTCGCCCTGGCCATTCTCTTTGCAGCCACAGGTACCGATTTTCTCATCTGCCGCTATGACCCCTTTGTGGGGATCTTCCGCATGGATGCCCCCCACCTGATGGCCATCCTCGGCGTGGCCTTCCTCCTGATGGGCATGTTCATCGGCCGCCCCTACTGCCGCTTTCTATGCCCCTATGGCGTATTACTCAAATGGACCTCAAAAGTCTCCAAATGGCACATGACCATCACCCCCGCAGAATGCATACGCTGTAAACTCTGCACCACCTCATGCCCCTTCGACGCCATCGACTATCCCACCGATCCCAAGGTGATCAAAGGCTCCCGCAGCCAATCACGGAAGTTCCTGATCTATCTCCTGCTGATTCCCGTGTGGGTGGCCGCCGGTGGTTTCGTGGGCTATAAATCCCATACCTGGCTTTCCAAAGCCAACGCGGAAGTCTACCTCGCCGAACTCCTCATCACCCATCCCGAGGTGAAAAACGACCCCGATAACCTCGATGTCCAGACTTTCCTGAGTTCCGGAAAGACCATGGAACAACTGGTGGAAGAGGCTACCGTGGTGCGCCGGAAATTTCGCACCGGCAGTACCCTGGCCGGGGGGTTCATCGGACTGGTCATCGCCCTCACTCTGCTGAGCCAGGTGACCTTCCGCCGTAACAGCGACTATACCCCGAACCGCGGCGACTGTTTCAGCTGCGGCAGGTGCATGGACTATTGTCCCATCGATAAGAAAATAGCGATCAAATAACGACCTATGAGCGAACAAGAACCCATAAAAGGCCCCGACGGAACCGGAATACCCACCACTTCTGCCACGGAGAGCCTTATCCTGCGGAACCGTCTGGCCCTGTCACGCAACGTGGCCGTGGTGGCAGGGATCTTTTGCCTTGCCGTGGCCCTGCTGCTCCTGCTCAACTACTGGCAGGTCAGCAAATATGACCCCCTGGAGAGCAAAGCCCTGGAGGTCCTGGTACAGCGTCTCTCTGAAAACCCCGATGACGACGCCCTGAAAAACGATATCCGCAACCTCGACCTGCTGGCACGAAAGGCCTATTTTAACAGCCACTGGCAGGTAAAAACCGGAAGCTACCTTCTCCTCTTCGGAGCCCTCGTTTTTGCCGTGGCCCTGAGGATTTACCACTCCCTGCACTCAAAAATCGAGATTCCCGATCCCAAACAGGAAAACGAACTAGCCTCGCGCCTCCTGGCGCAGAAAGGGGTGATCTTCGGAGGCGTCGCCTTCCTGGTGCTGGCCCTGGCGGCATCGCTGGCTTCTGTCGACCACCTCAATGCCTTCAAAACCAACGGTGATGCAGTGGCTGAGAATGCAGAAGCGGCTTCCGGCATCGAAGTCATCGAGGTGGGTGAGAATCCCGCCCTGCTCACGGCCGACACTTCTGCCATGGCTCAGGGAGACTCCCTGCCTGTCGCCGGCGATTCGTCCCTGGCCGGCGCCGCCGCAGTGGCCGGGGGAGACTCCCTGGCAGCACCCCAACAAATGACATTCCCCGATGCCGGGGCGGTAAGGGCCAACTACCCCTCTTTCCGGGGACCCTTCGGAAATGGCGTTTCCGGACGAACCGGCATTCCCGTCGACTTCGACGGTGCCTCGGGGAAGAATATCCTCTGGTCGGTTCCTGTTCCCCTGCCGGGCAACAGCTCCCCGGTGATCTGGGGCGACCGCCTCTTTGTCACCGGCGCCAACAGCCAGAAAAGAGAGCTCTATTGTTATGACCGGTATGGCGGTAAGCTGCTGTGGACCGCCCCCGCCGATAAAATTGAGGGGTCTCCGGCGTCACCTCCCAAAACCACCGACGATACCGGACTGGCAGCCCCCTCGGTGGCCACCGACGGAATCCATGTCTATGCCCTTTTCGCCACCGGCGACATCCTGGCCGCCGACTACACGGGAAAACGCGTATGGGCGCGCAACCTGGGAGTCCCCGACAACCACTACGGCCACTCCTCCTCCCTGATCGCCTGGAAAAACAAGGTCTACGTCCAGTACGACACCAACAAGTCACGCAAACTGATGGCCCTCGATGCCGGAAGCGGAAAAACCCTCTGGGAGACCACCCGCAACGTTAAGATCTCCTGGGCCAGCCCCATCCTGGCCAATATCGGCGGTCGTATGCAGGTGGTCCTGGCGGCCGATCCCCTCCTGGCCGGCTACGACGCGGAATCAGGAAAAGAACTCTGGCAGGCCAGCGTCCTCGCGGGAGAAGTGGGACCCTCCCCGGCCTTCGGCGAAGGCCTGATCTTTGCCGTTAATGAATATGCCCGCCTGGCCGCCGTCAACCCCGGAAACGGCCACATCGTCTGGGAAAACGACGAATACCTCGCCGAAGTCGCCAGCCCGGTCGTCGCCAACGGCCTCCTCTTTATCGCCACCAGCTATGGCGTCCTGGTTTGTTACGACGCTAAAAACGGTACCAAGCTCTGGGAAGCCGACAATGGCGTGGGATTTTATTCCTCACCCGTGGTCGCCGACGGTAAACTATTTATCTTCAATACCGACGGCCTCCTTCAGGTGTACGCCCTCGAAAGGGAAATGAAACTCCTGGCGGAATCATCCCTGGGAAAAAAGGTACATACCACCCCGGCCTTCGCCAACAACCGCATGTTCGTCAGGGCCGGAGGACGTATCTTCTGCATTGGCAGCAAATAGATGATAATAGAGAAGAGACTTTGTGATTTCCTGCTTTTTATAAAGTACACACATACACATATATGATATGAGTGAAATAAAGGAAGGGTTCAATGTTGTGGTGGACCGCATCGTAGAGGAGAAGGGGCGTGAAAAGCGGGCCTTGATCCCGATTCTGCAGGCGATCCAGAAGGAGCTGAATTACCTTCCGGAGGAAGCCCTGCGGCGGGTCAGCGAGACAACGGAGATCACCCCTGCCGATATCTTCAGCGTGGCCAGTTTCTATTCCCAGTTCCGGCTGCAGCCGGTGGGAAAACACATGATCAAGATCTGTGTGGGCACAGCCTGTCATGTTAAGGGGGCCACCCAGGTCTACGATGCTTTCATGCGGAAGTTTAACCTGAAAGAGGGAGAACATACCGAATCATCGGGAAATTACACCCTCGATAAGGTGAGTTGTCTGGGCTGTTGTACCCTGGCTCCTGTGGTGCAGATCGACCAGGTGACCTACGGCCATGTCACCACCGGTCAGGTCGACGATATCATTTCCGATTTCGAGGCCCAGGCTTCGAAAAAGGGAAAGAAGCAGTTCCGGAAATCTGACGGCACGGAGATCCGCGGGGAGATACGCATTGGCCTGGGTTCCTGCTGCGTGGCCAGTGGTTCCGAGGAGATCAAAAATGCCGTGGAGGAGACCGTGAACGCCCAGGGACTCAAGGTCACCCTCAAACATGTGGGATGTGTGGGCATGTGCCACCAGGTGCCCCTGGTCGAGATTGTCCCCACCGGCGGAGAACCGGTCCTTTATTCCAAGGTGAGACCCGAGGATGTCAAGGATATCGTGAACAACCATTTCAAGCCATCGGGGATCTTTGCAAAGCTGAAAAGCAAGCTCCTCGACACCATGGAATATATCCAAACCGACGCCCGGTGGGAGGGTATTGAGCGCTACGTCCTCGATGTGCGCGATAAGCCCGTGAGCGCCTTCCTGGGCCACCAGATCCCCATTGCCACAGAACACCGGGGCATCATCAACCCCCTGGACCTGGAGGAGTACAAAAGCCGTGGGGGATTCCGGGCGGTACGCCGGGCCCTGCTGAAAATGGCCCCTGCTGAGGTGATCGCTGAAGTGAAAGCCAGCCACATCAGGGGGCGCGGAGGTGCGGGATTTCCCACGGGCATCAAATGGGAACTGGTAGCCCGTCATCCCCAACCCCAGAAATACGTGATCTGCAATGGCGACGAAGGAGACCCCGGGGCTTTCATGGACCGCATGCTCCTGGAATCCTATCCTTACCGTGTCATCGAGGGGATGATCATCGGCGCTTACGCCGTGGGCGCCTCTAAAGGGTTTTTCTATATCCGTGCTGAATATCCCCTGGCGGTGCGCCGCATCAGAGAGGCCCTGGCCATCTGTTATGCCAACAACCTCCTGGGGGAGAATATCCTGGGCTCGGGGTTCTCCTTCGATGCCGAAATATACGAGGGGGCTGGGGCTTTCGTCTGCGGAGAGGAGACCGCCCTGATCGCCTCCCTGATGGGACAGCGCGGATATCCCCATATCCGTCCCCCCTTTCCGGCAGAAAAAGGATATAACGACATGCCCACGCTGGTGAATAACGTGGAGACCCTGGCGCAGATCTCCTATATCCTCAGGGAGGGGGCCGCCCGCTTCAGCGCCATCGGCACTGAGAACAGCAAAGGAACCAAGGTCTTCGCCCTGGCGGGCAAGGTAGCCCGCGGAGGACTCATCGAGGTGCCCATGGGAACGACCATCCGCCAGGTGATCTTCGAAATCGGCGGTGGCATCGCCAACGGCCGCCAGTTCAAGGCCGTACAGATCGGAGGACCCTCAGGGGGCTGCATCCCCGCGGAACTCGCCGATACCCCCATTGAGTACGAATCGCTCACCAAACTGGGAGCCATGATGGGGTCGGGGGGACTCGTCGTCCTCGATGACACCGACTGCATGGTCGACATCGCCCGCTTTTTCCTCTCCTTCACCCAGCATGAGTCGTGCGGAAAATGTACCTTCTGCCGCCTGGGCACCAAAAGAATGCTCGACATCCTCGAAAGCCTCACCCGCGGAACCGCGAAACGCGCCGACCTCGTCGAACTGGAACGGCTGGCCCTGTGGACCAAAAAGGGAAGCCTCTGCGGACTGGGAAAGACCGCTCCGAATCCGGTGCTGAGCACCCTGAAGTATTTCCGCAATGAATATGAAGCCCATCTTGAAGGCCGCTGCCCCACTGGTAAATGTATCCACCTGATCAAATATGTGGTGAACGACAAATGCATCGGATGCACCCTGTGCGCCCAGGCATGCCCTGTCGATGCCATCCCCTTTACCCCTCATGAAAAACATGTGATAGACACCGAAGCCTGCATCCGCTGTGACGCCTGCCGCCCTGCCTGTCCCGTGAATGCCATCGACATCATTTAAACCCACCAGGAGATGATAAAACTGAAAATTGATAACCGGGAAGTGGAGGTCCCCGCAGGCACGTCGGTGCTGAAGGCCGCGGAAGCCGCAGGGGTGAAAATTCCCGCCCTCTGCCTCCATAATGAACTGGACCATTTCTCCTCCTGCATGTTGTGTCTGGTCAAGGATGGCTCCGGAAGGCTCTTCCCCTCCTGTTCCGTGGCCGTGGCAGAGGATATGCAGATCGTCACCGAAGATGAGGAAGTCAGAGAGGGACGCCGCATGGCCCTGGAACTTCTCCTGAGCGAACATGTGGGCGACTGTGAAGCCCCCTGTCAGATCGGCTGTCCCGCCCACATGAACATTCCCCTGATGAACCGGCTGATCGCCGCCGGAAACTGGGAAGAGTCCCTGCGCGTGGTCAAACGCGACATCGCCCTCCCTGCCGTGCTGGGACGCATATGTCCCGCCCCCTGTGAGGGAGCCTGCCACCGCAAAACAGTCGACGAACCCGTCTCCATCTGTCTGCTCAAGCGCTTCGTGGGCGACGAAAACGACCTCCACCCCTGGCCGGTGCCCCCGCTGACCGGAAAACGGGTGGCCATCATCGGCGCCGGTCCTGCCGGACTGGCAGCAGCCTATTACCTGCGTCTCCGCGGCGTGGAACCCCACCTCTTCGACAGGGCGGTCCTGCCCGGAGGAGAGCTGCGCACCGCTATCAGCAGGGATATCCTTCCCGATGAGGTCCTCGACAGGGAAATCAACACCATCCTTTCCACCGGGGTCTTCTTTACCGGGAATACCACCATCGACGACCGCCGCTTCGGAGAACTCAAAAACTCCTATGACGCCCTTGTCGTTGCTACCGGAAATATCGACGACATCACCAAATCTTTCCAGCTGGCGGGAACGCCAAAGGGTCTCCAGGTCACGGGAGAAGGATATGCCACTTCGGAACCCGGGGTTTTTGCCATCGGCAGTGTTCTGCGCTCCTCCCGCCTGGCGGTACGCTCGGTCGGCCAGGGTAAGGAGGTGGCCTTTGCGGTGCTTCAGTATTTCGCGGGACAGCCCATCACCGGGGAACCCCGGCTTTTCAACTCGCGGTTTGGAAAACTGCGCCCCACGGAATTCGCCGAATACCTCAAGGAATCGGTGGAGGGGAAACGCCGTTTTCCTGCCGAGCCTTCCCGGGGTTTCTCCCCCGAAGAAGCCGTGGCGGAAGCCCGCCGGTGTATGCACTGCGATTGCCGGGCTGCCGGCGACTGCCGGCTCCGCGACTTCTCAACCCGCTATGAGGCCAGCCAGAAAAGATTCCAGAGTTCCCCCCGCCGCGATATGACCAAAAAATTCCAGGCCGCAGGCATCGTCTACGAAGCCCAGAAATGCATGAAATGCGGCATTTGCGTGCGCCTGACGGAGAAATACCGCGAGAAATTCGGACTTACCTTCATCGGCCGCGGCTTCGACGTGGAAATCGGCATTCCTTTTGACGAATCCCTCGATGCCGCCCTCGAAAAAGTAGCCCTCAAGGTGGCTCACGCCTGTCCCACCGGCGCCCTCGAACCCATAAGTTCCCCGGAAACAGGAGAGTGAAATCCTCTCTGGGGAATCGGGACGGAATCGATGGCGGGGTTTTTGATAGATTCAGGCATGGTCACTCTGCAAGGGTGCCCTCCTGTCCGGTGAAAGGAGCAGTAAATCGTAATTGAGCAGGGGTGCACCTGATTCGGGCATATCATCCCCATCAGGGCTACCATGAAAAACCAGTTAACCATGAGAAATATGAGTAAATATATCGTAAAGAGCCTTGTGGTGCTCCTGCTGGGGTCCCTGCCGTGGGCCACCACCGCCCAGGAGGCGGGGTGCTGGGGGATTTTCCGCGGTAACCAGCGGCTCACCGGAAGCCTCTCGGCCAACCTGCCCGCCAAACCCCGGCTTCTGTGGACTTACTCCACCGGAAGCATGATCAAATCCTCCCCCGTGGTGTGTGATAACAGGATCGTCACGGGCTCCTCAAACGGCACCGTCTACTGCCTCGACATGAACGGAAAACTGCTCTGGCAGTTTAAAACTTCCAACGGCATAGAAGCCCCCGCGCTGATCCACGAGGGGAAAGTATATGTCGGCAACCTCGAAGGTATCCTCTATGCCCTCGACCTCAAAACCGGCAAAAAAGTGTGGGAGTACAAAACCGAAAACCAGATCGTGGGGTCGGTGAACTGGTACAAGTCGGGAAAAACCACCCTTCTTCTGGTGGGAAGCTACGATTATTACCTCCACTGTGTCGATGCCTCCACGGGAAAGGTACGGTGGAGATATGAGTCTGACAACTACATCAACGGCGCGGCAGCCTGCCATAACGGCATGGCCGTCTTCGGGGGATGCGACGGATTCCTTCATCTCGTCGACATCGCCTCGGGAAAGGTGGTCAGAAAGATCAACGTGGCCACCTATGTCGCCGGCTCCGTGGCCGTGGAGGGCGAAAAAGCCTGGATCGGCGATTACGACGGCAAATTCTCACAAGTCAACATGGCGGCAGGAGCCATCTCCTGGAAATGGGAAGATGCCAAAGTGAAACTTCCCTTTATCGCTTCCCCGGCTGTGGCGGGGAACTATGTCGTCACCGCCAACCATGATAAAAACGTTTACTGCTTCGACAAAAACAGCGGTAAAAAACTGTGGAACTTCAATACCGGGAACAGGGTGGAAGCCTCGCCCGTCATCGCCGGGAAAAACGTGGTGGCGGCCAACATGCGCGGAGACCTCTTCATCCTGCAGCTTGCCGACGGCATGGAGATATGGCGCTACGAAGTGGGATCTTCCATCATCAGCAATCCCGCCGTCGCCGGTAACCGCATCATCGCCGGGGCCTCTGACGGAAATATCTATTGCTTCGGACCCTAGATAGAAGGTCAGAGTAACGGAAGATCCGATTCCGGAGGATCAGCAGGTCAGAATTGCATGATTTCGGAAAATCAGGATTCCCGTGCAGGAATCCCGGGGATGTGGTGAACATAGTGTAAAGAATTACGTTATTTTTAAGTCATGAACATATTACAGATCATCCCCGGCTCAGGAGGTTCCTTTTATTGCGGTAACTGTTTGCGCGACAGTAAATATGTGGATGCTCTCCGTAAAGAAGGTCATCAGGTGGTGAAAATCCCCATGTACCTTCCTCTTTTCTCCGACGAACGCGACATCACCGATGTCCCTGTATTTTACGGGGCCGTGAGCATCTATCTGAAGCAGATGTTCCCATTTTTGCGGAAAGCCCCGGCGTGGGTCGACAAACTCCTCAATAAGGGACCGGTGCTGAAACTGGCTGCCTCCATGGCCGGGTCTACCAATGCTGCAGGTCTCGAAGAGATGACCGTGTCGATGCTGATGGGCGAAGAGGGCGAGCAGAAGGAAGAACTCGAAAAACTGGCCGACTGGATTGCCGGGCACTGTAAACCCGATGTCATCCACCTGTCGAACGCCCTGTTGCTCGGACTGGCACACAGGATCCGCGAAAAGACCGATGTCCCCATCGTGTGTTCCTTGCAGGATGAAGACGTGTGGGTCGATGTGATGAAACCCGAGTTCCGTGAGCGCATCTGGAAACTCATGGCCGAGAAAGCCGCCGACGTCGATGCTTTCATTGCCGTGAGCCATTGGTTTGCCGGCGTCATGAAGGAACGTATGGCCCTGCCTGCCGACAAGGTATTTCCCATTTACCTGGGAGTAGACCCCGGCGAATATGAATTCATCCCCACTTCGGGCAAGAACAGGACCCTGGGGTATATCTCGCGGTTGTGCCCTGAAAACGGCTTTGACATTGTGGTTGACGCCTTTATACTCCTCAGGAGGCAGGCGGCACTCAGCGATGTCAGGCTCATCGTCACCGGGGGATCCACCGCTGCCGATCACCGCTTTATCGCCACCCAGAAGAGAAAAATCGCCCGCGCCGGCCTTATCGGTGACGTCATTTTCCACGAGGAATTTGAAGGGGAGGGGAGAAGGGAGTTCTTCCGCAGGACGGCACTGGCCACGGTGCCCGTGCGCAATGGCGAGGCTTTCGGCATGTACCTGACCGAATTGATGGCCAGCGGAATTCCCATCGTACAGCCTGCCCTGGGAGCCTTCCCCGAAATCATCACCCTCTCGGGAGGCGGAAGGACCTATTCCCCCAACACCCCGGAAAAACTGGCCGATGCCTGGGCCGCCCTTCTCCATGAACCGGCCACCCTCAACACCCTCAGCCATAAAGCCCGCGAAGGCGTCATGAAGCTCTTTAACATCCACGACCATGCCAACGAAATGATCGCCCTCTACAAAAAAGTAAAGGATAACAAAACCACCAAATCAGCACCTTCCGCCTGACCTTTCACGGGGAGGTTACGGAAGTGCCCTAATAACTGGGATAACATGGAGATGCTTCTTCAATTGAACGATATTCACAAGGGATACGGAACACCGGGAAGCCATGCCTTCAGACCGGTGCTTTCAGGGCTCTCATGGAAACTGGCATCTGGTACCCGTACCGGAATCGTGGGCCCCAGTGGCAGCGGGAAAACCACCCTTCTCAACCTTATCGGGGCCCTCGATCGTCCCGACCACGGGGAGATTATCTTCCGCGAGCGCAACATCAGTGGTTACAGCGACAGAGAACTCGCCCTTTTCCGCAACAGGGAACTGGGATTTGTCTTTCAGCAGCATCACCTCATGCCCCAGCTGTCGATGATGGAGAATGTGCTTCTGCCTCTGCTGGCCTTTAAAAGGGAGGTAACCCCCGAAGAACAGCAATGGGCTGAATACCTGCTCCGGAAAACCGGAATCTGGGAGCAGCGGCACCAGAAACCCGGGGAACTCTCGGGCGGCGAATGCCAGCGCACCGCGGTAGTGCGTGCCCTGGTCAACAAACCCCATCTCCTGCTCGCCGACGAACCCACGGGTGCCCTCGACGAAGAGAACGCCTCCATTCTGGCCGACCTGCTCACGGGACTGAGCCGCGAAGAGGGGGTCACCCTGGTCACCGTGACCCATTCCGCGGAACTGGCAGCCCGCATGGACTGCCTTTATCATCTCCGTAACGGACAATTAACCCTCTGACCATGTCGCGAACCCGGTTGATCTTCCGCAGCCTTATCCACTATTTCCGGCGTCATCTCATGGTGGCCCTCGGAGTAGCCCTAAGCACCGCCATCCTCACCGGCGCCCTGTTCATCGGCGACTCCATGCGTTTCAGCCTCGAAAAAATCACCCTCTCCCGCCTCGGAAATACCACTCACCTTATTTCGGTCACCGACCGCTATTTCCGTGCCGCCCTGGCCCGGGAACTCTCACAGGCGGCAGGAGTCCCCGCGGCACCTGTGCTGATGCTCGAAGGAATGGCCGTGGCTGAAGGAGGAGCCTATCGCGTTAACCACCTTACCATCAACGGTATAGATGCACAATTCGGCGCTATTTTCCCCGGTTTTCCCACTATTCAGGGAGACCAGGTTCTCATCAGCGAAAATGTGGCCCTCCAACTGAACGTGAAAACCGGTGACCCCATTATGGTCAGGATTGCCAAGGCTTCCCCGGTGCCCCGCAACACCCCCTTTGTGTCGGAAAAGGAGGCCACCGTGACCCTCAGGGCTACCGTGGCGGCCATTCTGCCATCGGCAGGGGCCGGACTTTTCAACCTTCGGAATTCCCAGAGCGCCCCCCATAACCTCTTCGTCTCCCTCGAAAGACTCAACAGCCTCATGGCGCTGGATGGTAAAGCCAACAGGGTGGTGGTTACCCAGAATCCCCCAACCCGGCAAATTGACTCCCTCCTCAGGGAGATCATCACTCCCGCCGATGCCTCTCTTTTCTTGCGGGAGCTCCCCACCACCGGAGAATGGGAAATCTCCACGGAACGCATTTTTCTGGACCGGGAGACGGCACAGGCTTTTACCGCCCATGCGGGAGCCCGGCCCCTGATGACCTATTTCGTAAATTCCATCGCCACAGGGAAGAGGGAAGTACCCTATTCCTTTGCCTCTTCGCTGCCTGGGGCTTCTCTGGCCGTGGGCGATATCGTGGTCAATGACTGGGTCGCCGGCGACCTGGGCGTTGCTGCCGGGGACTCGGTGACCATGACATGGTATGAAATAGGCCCTTTACGCCAGCTGGTAGAAAAAAACCGCCGTTTCAGGATATGCCGGGTGGTTCCCCTCGCGGGCGTATGGGCCGACAGTACCCTGATGCCGCCCCTCCCCGGAATGGCCGATGCCGGCCACTGCAGGGAATGGGAAGCCGGCGTTCCCATAGATCTCGGAAAAATAAGAGACCGCGACGAAGATTACTGGAACCGCTACCGGGGAACCCCCAAGATCTTCGTCTCCCCGGAACTGGCAGGTGAAATATGGGCCAACCGATTCGGGGAGTTCACCGCCATCCGCTTTCCCACAGAGCACTTTTCGGAACAGCAATTCCTCCGTCTCTTCCGGGAAAAGCTGACCCCGGCAGCCTTGGGCTTCTCCATCGCCGCGGTGCAGGAGTCGGGGATGGCTGCCGCCCGCGGCGGGGTTGACTTCGGCCAGCTCTTCCTGGGACTGAGCTTCTTCCTCCTCCTGGCCGCCATTATCCTTACCGTTCTTCTGTTCCGGCTGAACCTCGAAACCAGAGAATCACAACTGGGAACCCTTCTTCATCTGGGCTTTACACCCCGGAAAGCCGCCGGCCTGCTGATGGCTGAAACTTCCGTGGTCGCCATCGCCGGAGGTGCCGCGGGGATCCCCCTGGCCGTGGCTTATGTCAGGGTCATCTTTGCCTTCCTGAATACCCTATGGTGGGATATTGTCAGGACGCCCGTGATCTTCCTGAAAATAAACCCTTCTACCCTGGCCCTGGGCGCTTTCATCAGCCTGTTGGTGGCCCTGGGGGCCGTTGCTTTTCCCCTGAGAGGCGTCATGAAACGGCAAATCGCCGACCTCCACCGCCGTAGCGTTTCCCCTCCGTCACCCCAGGGAACTATCCGCAGAAGAGTGGCCGCCCTGCTCCTCACCACGGCGGCACTGCTGCTGCTGCTGCTACAACTGACCGGCATCCTCACCGCCCATCCGGTTCTCTTTTTCCTTTCCGGAGCACTGCTGCTGGCAGGTATGGTGGCGGCGTTCTCCCTGCTTCTTGCCTCCCTGGAAGGAAACAGAGGGGATGCCATGACTCCCGGCCGTATGGCCCTGCGCATGGCCGCCCGCCATAGGAAAAGGTCAACAGCCATCTTTCTTCTTTTCGCTTTGGGAACTTTCATCGTCGTGGCTACCGGCGCCAACCGCCAGAACCTCTACGCCAGGGCTGCTGATCCTACCTCGGGAACCGGAGGTTTTTCGGCATGGGCAGAACTCTCCGTTCCCCTGCTCTATGACCTCAACGACCCCGCCAGAAGAACCGCCGAAGGAATCGACACCTCCTTTAGCGTGGTGCAGTTCAGCAGGGTCGCCGGCGACGATGCCAGCTGCCTGAACCTCAACAAAATTGACAATCCCCCGATCCTCGGCGTTAACCCCGCACTCCTGAAAGGCCGCTTTTCCTTTGCCACCGCCACCCCGGAACTGAACCCCGAAGATCCCTGGGCTTCCCTGACCAAGAGCCTTCCCGGAGGCGTCATTCCCGGCATTGCCGACCAGACGGTCATCCAGTGGGGACTGATGATGAAAATCGGAGATACCCTCCTTTACCAGGCAGAGAGCGGCGATACCCTGCGCATCAGGCTGATCGGGGGATTGGCACCCTCCATCTTCCAGGGGTCGGTGATCATCGCAGAATCCCATTTCTACCGCTATTTCCCGACACACAGCGGTTCCACAGCCTTCTTAACCCGGTGGGCCCCCGAAAATGAAGAGACCCTGTCGGGAGAGATCAGGGATCTTCTGCGTGATTCCGGCATTGAGATGACTCCCGCTTCCCGCAGGCTCGCCGAGTTCTCATCGGTGACCAACACCTATCTCTCCATTTTCCTGGCCCTGGGGGTCCTCGCCCTGGCCCTGGGCACGGTCGGACTGGCCCTGGTGGTGGCCCGAGCGATCCTCGAACGCCGTCACGAACTGGCCACTTTCCTGGCCCTGGGATTCCCCCGCAAAAAAGTGGTCCTCCACCTCTTTACAGAATACCTCTTCCTCCTCGCCGCCGGCACTGTGACAGGATTCGTGGCGGGCCTCACCGCAGTCATCCCCTCCCTGACGGGAAGCCATAACCCCATATCGGCCAGCACTATCACCCTGCTCATCCTGCTCATCCTGCTCAACGGCAGCCTCTGGATCTACCTCCTTGCCCGCTCTCTGGTCACCCCCTCAAGGCTCCTTCCCGCCCTGCGCGACCAGTAACCTCTGGGATTTTAATGAATAAATGCTTGAAATATTCTGAAACTTCTGAAAATTTTAGTAATTTTATAATTGTTAAACTTTAAAAAAGATACCACTATGTCAGTATTGAAAGTTATTGAAATTATGGCATCTTCTGAAAAAAGCTGGGAAGATGCCGTGCAGAACGCGGTAAGTACTGCCTCCAAATCTCTCAAGGGCATTCGCTCTGTTTATTTGCAGGACCAGAGCGCTGTTGTTAAGGACAACAAAGTCGCGGAATTCCGCGTCACATGCAAAATAACCTTCGAAGTTTTCGATTAACTCATTTCATCATTTATTAATTATTTTCTATGGGATTAGTATCATTCTTAAAAGGTGCCGGGACCAAGTTGTTCGGCAAATCAGAAGAAGTAAAGGAACAGGAAAAGGCTGACCTTATCATGAAACACATCTCCAGTTTCGGTTTTAAAACCGAAAATCTGAAGGCGGTGGTGGATGATGAGACCGTGATCTTGACCGGAAAGGTAGACACCATTCCCAATAAGAACAGGATTGTGGTGACCGCCGGCAACGTGGAAGGCATTTCCAAGGTCGAAGACAGGCTGGCCGTTCTGCCGCTGGGGTCCGAGATTCCGGTGATTCCTCCTACGGAACCTGAAAAAGAGTTCTATACCGTGGTGTCGGGAGATACCCTCTCCAAGATTGCCAAACAGTTTTATGGCAATGCCAATAAATATCCGGTGATCTTCGAAGCCAATACGCCAATGCTGACCCATCCCGACAAGATTTATCCGGGACAGGTGCTGGTGATTCCTCCGGTGGAATAACCTCCTGCGGCGGGAATGACCTGCCGGAGCATAAGAAAATGCCGGTTCTCCGTAAGGAAAACCGGCATTTTTTATGACCGGGAGAACCCGGCGGGGAAAAGGGCCCTCCTGAATAAACGGAGTGTCATTTCCCGGGTGATGGCTATCGTTTTTTCATCATCCTGCCGAGGAACGACATGCCCAGTTCGGCGATGTCGTCCATGACGTTGCCGTCGTTGTCACGGTCCAGAATCTGATTGATGACGCCCTGCGATTGGGGCGACTGTTTTTTCTCCACGTTAAGGTAGGAGTTCAGCAAGTCTCCGATAACGCTGGTGTTGGCGCCGCCTGCGCTTTTCTTGCCCAGGAAACCCATGACAATGGGAGCTGCCATTTCCAGAATCCTGCCCACCGCGGCACTGTTCATCCCGGCATCCTTACTGATGTACTGTTCCACATTCTGCCTCCTGTCACCCAGGATATGCTTCAGAATGCCGGCACCGTCTTCAACGACTTCCTGCTTTCCGAGCAGAGCCCCCAGATTGTCGAGAAGGCTTCCGTTATGGTCACGGGCTACCGCATTCTGTAAGGCCGATGCCCCGTCAGGGGTGCTGCTGTTCCGGGCCAAGGCATTCATGAGAATGGGAATGGCACTGGCCAGGGCATTCTTCGCCTTATCAGGGGGTACGTTGGCCTGACTGCTGATGACCTCTAGCGACCGGTCATCGATCTGAGACAGGATGGCTCCTAAGATATTTTCCATAGTTCAATTTATAAAGTTAATACTAGGCCTGGGGGGCTTCGGGAGGCGTTGCCGTATCTTCTTTGGCATCTTCCTTGGCTTTTCCCTTGAATTTCCCGGCAACATCATCGGCCAGGTCGTCGGCCTTGTCGGCAAGGTTCTTGCCGGTGACCTTTGCCTTCTCCAATAGATCTTCCGCCTTGTCCTCCATCTTGTCGGCGAAGTTCTTCAACTTCTCCTTGATCCCGCTTTTTTCCAGGTCGTCGACTTTCTCTTCCACGTAATCCTCGGCCTTATCCCACAATTCTCCGGCTTTTTTGAAGGTCTCACTCGCTTTTACCTTCTCGGCCGTGTCCTCAAAGAAATCTTCCGCCTTATCAGCCAGTTCTTTGGCTTTGTCGAGAAGGCTCTCCTTTTTTGGTTGAGATTCCTGGTTAACATCTTCTGTCATACTTCTACGGTTTTAATTGGTTGGTACTAAAAATGATTTTTAAAGTGTTTTTAAAATTACACATAATTGTGATACCCTATCGTCCTTTCAGGGGATATTTTCTTTCTTATACCGGCGGTTATTTCTGCACGAACTTCAGTTTTCCCCCCTTTTGAATCTGGTCATGGTTCAAAACCGGGGGAATTTCCGTGCCATTGAAGGTGACCCTGGTGAAGGGTTCATCGGGTTGGGAGCGACTGGCCTCGATGGTCAGGGGAGTTCCTTTTCCTTCCATAGCAGTGTGAAGCCGCACCCTGGGGAAGAGAGGGGCTCCCAGCTGAAACTCATTGCTGCCGGGGCACACGGGGTAAAAGCCCATGGCCGAGAAAACATACCAGGCCGACAGTTGTCCGGCGTCATCATTCCCGGCCAGTCCCCCGGGGTCGTCGGTGAAATTACGGCGCATCAGCGAGGTCACGGCTTCCTGGGTCTTGGACCATTCTCCGGAATAGTTGAAGAGATAGGGGACATGGTAAACAGGGGAGTGCCCCAGGTGGAAGCTTCCGCCCGTAAGAAAGGTTTCCAATTTTCGGTTGAAGGATTCTTCTCCCCCCATCAGGGCGATGAGTCCGGGGATATCGTGGGGCACCGCCCAGGAGGCTTGCTGAGGTGTGGTCTCTGAAAGCCAGGGCATATTTCCGGATTCGCTGAATTCTTGGGTAAAGGAGCCATCGGCATATTTTCCTGAGAACCATCCTCTGGCGGGGTCGTAGAGAAGGCTGTAATTCTGGGCCCTCAGCAGCAGAGCCTCTTCGTCCTCCTTTTTATCGAGCAGGCCTGCCACCTGTGCGGTCACCCAGTCGCCAACGGCATATTCGAGACTTCGGGAAACCTGCCCTTCAGGGGCAAAGGCGCAAGGGACGGCATCTTCCAGGGGGATGTATCCCAGCTGTAGATAACTCCCGGGGGAGCGTCTTCCCATTCCGCGGGCATATTCTCCGGGGGTGGCGGTGGTTTCAAAACAGTTCTTTCGCAGGAATTCCCAGGCTTTTTCCCTGTCGGTGACCACGCCTTTCATCAGGGCGTCGCCAACGATGATGGAGGCGTAATCGCCCAGGGATGCCGTATGGTGTTGGTGCCGTATGGGGGAGGAGGGAAGCCATCCTCCTGGTTGGGCCATGGCGATCAGCGAAGTGACCATGTCGCGGTATTCCCGTGGGGCAATCAGGCTTAGCAGAGGCATCTGGGCACGGTGGGTATCCCAGGCGGCAAAATCGGTATAAAAGTCAAACCCTTCGGCATGCCGAACCAGGCTGTCGCCGTCAAACCCGGGATAGGAACCGTCGGCATCACTGAAAAGACGGGGATGGAGACAGCTGTGATAGAGAGCCGTATAGAAGATGTTGCGCTCCTGCGGCGTGCCTCCCTCCACCTCGATTCGTCCCAGTAACTCCTCCCAGGTGGCTTCCAGGGTTTCCCTGGTGGTGTCGAAGTCCCAGCCGGGAATCTCCGCCTCCATATTTTTGCGGGCCTCCTCAATGCTGGTAAATGAGGTGCCGACCCTGATGCGGGTTATCTGGTCAGGGTTCAGCTTCAGCATGACAAAACCGCCCATGGCCTCCTCTCCTGTAACGGTGGTCTCCCCGCGATGATAGTCACTTCCGGCATAGGTGCCGTAACTCTCAAATTCACTGTCGAAGCTGATGACCACATGTCCGCTGAACCCTGCCGATTCCCCCTCACGGCCGAAGATTCCGCGGACCGGATTGCTGGCCACAATTTCATTGTGCCCGGGAATGATCTCCAGGAAGCCTTCGCCATGGTCATTGTTGACGTCGATGACGACCATGGCATCATTGGGATTAAGCCAGGAAATCCTGAAAAAGCCACACCGGCGGGTGGCGGTGATCTCGGTGATCAGTTCATAGAGAGGCATGTGCACGGCGCTGTAGCCGGGAGAGTGGCGGTCATTATCGAAGAAATAAGCCGCTTTTCGTGATGACGGCTGAAGGGTAAACTGCCCTGACACCGGGGAAAGGGTGAAACTCCCGTAATCGCTGAGACAGCCGCCGCTCATCCAGTGGGAGATGCGGAATCCCTCGGCCATTCCGTCAAGGAAATAAAAGGGAGCCACACAGGGAGTCTCCTTGCTGCGGGTCTGAAGGGTCCACTGCGTCATCCCGAAGGGTGCCGTCACCGCAGGAATGGTCTGCCCCGCGTCGGCATACTGCCCCGGGGCTCCTCCCTCACGCAGGGAAGGTGCTGTGCCCGTAAGAGGATGCACATACGATAATAACTTCTCACCGCTCTCGTGACGGCAGGCTGCCATCATAATAACGAGCCCCAGAATGGTCTTTAGTCTCATAAGCTGAAAATTAGGCATGGTCTTGATGTGAACAAGGCAAAAATAGTCCAATTAACGATTTCCGGCAGGAGAGGATAGAAAATTCTGACCAGGAGTTTGAAAAAACAACGGAATGCGTTAAATTTCATCACAGGCAGCCATTGCCAACCCCGGCTTCTGCTTCTGAAAGAGAGGAATCCTTTATCTTTGCCATGAAACAAATAATGAAAAAAGGATGAAGGCATTTGTTTTTCCCGGCCAGGGAGCGCAGTATCCCGGAATGGGCAAAGATTTATATGATCATTCACCCGTTGCCCGTGAGATGTTTGAGACGGCTGATGAACTACTGGGGTTTCGCATTACGGACATTATGTTTGAAGGTACGGTCGACGATCTGAAACAGACCAGGGTGACCCAGCCTGCCATATTTCTGCACAGTGTGATTCTGTCCAGGGTGATGGATGGTTTTCTTCCCGACATGGTGGCTGGCCATTCGCTGGGGGAGTTTTCAGCCCTTACGGCTGTCGGGGCCCTCACTTTCGAGGATGGGCTTATGCTGGTTCACAAGCGGGCCCTGGCGATGCAGAAGGCCTGTGACCTGATGCCCTCGGGCATGGCCGCCGTGGTGGGACTCGACGACGACACCATTGCTGAAGTGTGTGCCTCGATCGACGATGTCATCGTTCCCGCCAATTTCAATTGTCCGGGACAAGTGGTGATATCGGGTACCCTTTCCGGCATTGACAGGGCATGTGAACTGCTCCCCGCCCGTGGGGCTAAGAGGGTACTTAAACTCGTGGTGGGAGGAGCCTTCCACTCTCCCCTGATGGAACCGGCCCACGACGAACTGGCGGAAGCTATCAGGTCGGTCCGTTTTAACACCCCGGGGTGCCCCGTTTACCAAAATGTCACCGCCCTTCCGACAACCGACCCTGAAACCATCAGGCATAACCTCGTCAGCCAACTGACCTCTCCGGTGTTATGGACCCGTTCCGTACAGAATATGGTGAAAGACGGGGCCGGCTATTTCATGGAGGTAGGCCCCGGAAAGGTCCTTCAGGGAATGGTGAAGAAAATCACTCCTGACGCCGTAGTCGAAGGTATCGAAACGGTCGTCACCCCATAACCATGACGCATCAGTGATTTGCAGAATTGTGGGGATAAGTGGCGGTCCCCGAAAGGGGCGTTACGCCGTGACTTTCTCGTTCTGACCGTTGAGCTGCAGAAACCTGTAAATCGTCGATTTCCCGATGCCGAGTTTGCTGGAAACCAGCTTCACGTTTTGGTTGTACTTCACCAGATAGTGACTGATGATGTCACTGGTGTATTCCTCCAGGGTTTTTTCTTCAGATAAAAGGTTGATGGAGGTTCCGTTGAGGGTGAACTGGAAATGCTCCCGGTCGATGACATTGGCCGTACTCAGCACGCAGGCCAGCTCGGTGAGGGCTTTCAATTCCCTGATATTCCCGGGGAAGGTGTACCCCAGGAGCGCCTCCTTGGCTGACGAAGTCAGGGTTTTGGCATCCATGCCGTTTTCGCGGCAGAACTCATCGGCGAAATACTTGGCCAGCATGATTACGTCATTTCCTCTTTCCCGCAATGGGGGCAGGTGAATCGGTAATCCCAGCAGACGGTAATAGAGGTCCTGCCGGAATTTATGGTCGTTGACCAGGTGCTCCAGATTTTTATGGGTGGCCGTGATGATGCGCACATCAAGGGGAATCACCTGGTTCCCTCCCAGGCGGGTAAGCTCCCGCTCCTGGATCACCCTGAGAAGCTTGGCCTGAAGACTCAGGTCAAGGTCGGCAATCTCATCGAGGAAAAGGGTACCCCCGTTCGCCTGCTCGAATTTGCCGATTTTGCGCGAATCGGCTCCCGTAAATGCCCCCTTCTCATGCCCAAATAACTCACTCTCGATGAGCCCTTCGGGAATCGCCGAAACATTGACGGCCACAAAAGGCTGGCTCTTGCGCCTCGAATTGAAGTGGATCCCCTTGGCCACCAGCTCCTTGCCCGTACCCGTCTCCCCCGTGACCGACACCGAAATATTCGTGGTCGTCGCCTTTTCCATCAGGGAAAAGATACGCTCGATCTGCCGGCTGTTCCCCTTGATCAGCTTCCTGAAATCATATTTCTCATGGATGGCATGCTTCAAGGTTTCATTCTCACTGCGCAACTGATCGGAACTGTATATGTTCTTTACCGTGTGGAACAGCCGTTCCCGGGTATCGGGGCCCTTGACAATGTAATCATAAGCCCCTGCCTTCAGAAGCTTCACCGCCGTCTCAATCTCATCCTGCCCCGAAATGATAATGACATGCACCGCAGGATCCAGATTCAGCAGGGCTGTCAGCATCTCATCCCCTCCGATGTCGGGTAAACGGTAATCAAGGGTGATCACTGCAGGCCTCTGGTACATGTGGGCCAGACAACTACGGCCCGAATGAAAGACAGAAATCTCAAACTGGCTGTTTTCCAGCTGCTTCTTCAGTACTTTGGCATACAACTCATTGTCTTCAACAATAAAAATTCTGTATTTACTTTTTTCTTGAGGGGCATCCATAAAGCTATATTTTAGTCTTGTGTCATTACATCTGTCTGCTGCGCGTCCGGCAATACAGATGTGTGGTTTACAAGCCTAAAGATACGACTTTTTCCCAAAATGGGAAGAATTTTACGTAAATTTTTTCATTTTTGGAATCGACTGATTTTCAAGAGTTTAGTGGTATCGGCATGTGCCGGCTGTTCAGGAAAGGGCAAAAATCAGCTTTCCTGGGGGGTATAGGGTCAGTGATAGGTTATAATGTACTAATATTTCCCTCCATGAAGGTGACGGCCTTGCCGCCGATTTTCACGCGGTCGCCGTGGTCTTCACAACGCATGGTTCCCCCGCGGTGGGAGACCTGGATGGCCTGAAGTTCCTTTTTGCCGAGTCTTGCCGACCAGTAGGGGATCAGAGCAGTGTGGGCCGACCCTGTTGCCGGGTCTTCGTTGATCCCCATGGCCGGGGCAAAAAAGCGGCTGACAAAGTCCACCCCGTCGCCGGGAGCAGTCACGATAATTCCCAGATAGGGAAGCCTGACCAATCCGGGAAAGTCGGGGACAATGCGGCGCACCTCGGCCTCATTCTTATAAACGGCCAGCAGATATTTTCCGGCATGGTGCACTTCTATGGGGCGTAACCCCAAACTAGCGGTCAGTCCCTGGGGTGTCGGATGAACCTTCAGCGGAGAGACGGGAAAATCCATATAGAGAAGGCCATTTTTCCGGACTACGGTCAGATCTCCACTCAGGGTTTTGAAGACGATCACGTCGCCGCCATACTGCATATGGGTGAAGAGAATATGGGCTGTGGCCAGGGTGGCATGCCCGCAGAGACTCACCTCGGTCGATGGGGTAAACCACCGGAGATGAAAACAATCCTCCCCGGGAATGTAGAAGGCGGTTTCTGAAAGGTTGTTCTCTAACGCTATCTTCTGCATCAGATCGTCGGAAAGCCACTTCTCTAGGGGAATCACAGCAGCGGGGTTTCCGCTGAAGAGTTCATCCGTGAAGGCGTCGGCCTGGAAAATTCGGAGTCTCATCGGTGGTTATTATTATGTCCCGTAAATATACAAACGGGGCGTCCATTTCCAACGGCAGAAGTGCAAAAAAGGGAGACGGAAAAATGAGATCAGAAAGTAAGGGAGAGTTTCAGGTTGATTTTCCGGGAGGTGAGGTAGTTGGGGACGGCAAACATGTCGCCGTAGCTGCTCGACACCCAGAAATAGGAGACTGTGTTATTGATGTTTAGCAGGTTGAAGACTTCGAGGCTGAGGGAAAGGTCCCTGAAGTTGCGGAGCCACCGGTTGGCCGATGGTCTGCTTTCGCTGATCAGCACCTTGGAAACCCCCATGTCTATTCTTCTGTAGGGGGGCATCCTGAAGATATCCTGGAACCTCTCGGAGTTGGGAGGTCCTGTGGGCAGACGAGATCCATAATACCCTGCCAGGTGCATCTTCCAGGAGGGATTTCCGGGAAGATAGTCCTGGAAGAGAAGGCTGAAGTTCACACGCTGGTCGGTAGGACGGGGAAGGTATCCGTATCCGTCGCCGGCAATGTTCTCGCGGGTCTGCATCAGCGACAGACTGGCCCATGACTGCACGCCGCTCACAAATTCACCGTTGATTTTCATGTCGACGCCTGCGGCATATCCCTCCGACACTTCATCAGAGCGGTACCTGATGCGTACGTTGTCAATCTGGTAAGGCACCAGCCGCGACATGTACTTGTAATAAGCCTCCGAGGTGAACCTGAAGGGCCGGTTCCATGCCGTAAAGATGTAGTCGCTGCCTGCCAGTACCTGGAAGGAGCGTTGCGCCTTGTTGCCGGTATTGATGGCTCCCGAGGGAGTGATCAGCTCCCTGAAGAAGGCCGGTTGATGGTACATTCCCGCCGACAGGCGGAAAGAGACATTGGATTCCCAGGCCGGAAAGAAATTGAAGGTAAAGCGCGGCGATACCAGGAGCTCCCGGTTAAAATCCCAGTAATGGGCCCTGACTCCTCCCGTGAGATAGAGATCTCCCGACAAAAAGGGAAACTGCCAGGTGTCCTGGAAGAATCCTGTGATCCGGTTGGTGGAGAGCTTCGCTGTACTGTTCAGGGTATAGTAAAGAAGGACTTCCCGGTCGGAATAGGGCAGCGAGTAGCCTGTGGAGTCGCGGTAGATCCACTCATTGATGGAATTGTCGATCGACTCATGCTGGATCCCGATTCCCCAGTTCAGCAGATGGCGTTCGCTGTTAAAGGCTCCCCTGTGGGCGATGCTCATCACGCGGGCATCCAGGGTATTGCGGGCATGGTTCAGGAAAGTACCCACACCCAGGTTGAGAACACTGTCGCCAAACTCCTCCGACGACATGTTGCGCTCGAGCTCATTGAGGTAATAGTCCCCCAGGATATCGTAAGTCTCGGCTTCAGAAGCCGAATAGGCAGAGGCGATAAATTTGAAATTCAGGTCGTTGGAGGGGTGAAGATTAACGGTCAGGGCGCCCAGAAAGGTTCTGTAGCGGTCTTCCTCGCTCCCCTCGAAATAGATCTTGGTATTCAGAGGGGTTTGCCAGGTGCCGAAGGTGGTCTCCCTGGTCTGGGGAATGAAACGGTAGATGTTCTCCGCGATATTTCCGAGAAAGGAGATGTCGAGCCGGTCGTTAAGCCGGTAGGTGATGTGGGTCTGCAGGTCGACGAAGCGGGGATCATATTCTCCCTGCTCATCGAGGGTTCCCAACAGGTACCTGTTACTCTTGTACCGGACTCCTGTAATGTGTGACAGCCTTCCCTTCAGGGCCACATCCTCGATATGGAAAGAGCCCCCCAGAAGGCTGGCCGATGCCGAACCCCTGAAATCAGAAGGCCTCCGATATTTGATGTCGAGAACACTCGACATCTTGTCCCCGTATTTTGACTGGAATCCTCCTGCTGAAAACTCGATCGACGACACCAAATCGCTGTTGATGAAACTCAGTCCTTCCTGTTGTCCCGATCTGATCAGAAAAGGACGGTAAATCTCCACATCGTTGACATAAACGAGGTTCTCGTCGAAGTTACCCCCGCGTACCGAATACTGGGAACTCAGTTCATTATTGGAGGAGACCCCGGGCAGGGTTTTGATCAGGGCTTCCACCGATCCGCTGCCTGACACCGGAAGATTATTGATCATCTGAGGGTCGATGCGCTCTATGGTTCCCCTGTTTTTGCGGGTTTCGGTGATTCTGACCTCTCCGATCTCCTCGGTAAGCTCTTCCATCACCACGTCGATGGTGAGCCTCTCCTCAATGGCTGCCGTGACCGTCCGTTCCACAGGCCTATACCCGATGGCTGAGAAGACCACGGTGACTTCGCGACGCGCAGGAATGCGCAGCAGGTATTCTCCCCTCCGGCTGGTGGTGGTACCTATGGGATAATTGCGCAACGAGACGTTGACCAGCTCCAGGGGAGCACCCTCCTTCCCCGTGACCTTCCCCGTGAGGGTGGCATTGCTGCCCTGTCCCCGGGCCCCCCAGGCGACCATTCCTGTCAGTAACCATAAAAGAGTGAAGGTTTTGAAATTCATGTTGGCAAATCTAAGTGGAGCTCTTCAATTAACCATGACAAAAGGGAATTATTGTTTACCACGGGAATTACTTTCTTACCGTAATGTGAAAACAGCGCTCTTTTTTTTCGGTGACCACCACCAGTTTCTTCTCCTGGCGCAGTTCCCCGATGGTTTCCGAGAGCAGATGCAGGGCGGCGCCGTCGGCCACGCTCCTTTCCCCTCCCAAAAAATTCTTTTTTGTCAGGCTTTTATAAGTGATGTCGAAAGTCGTCCCGTAGAGATGGGCCGATTGGGTGGTGGCATTTCCGTTGGATCTGCGGAGCCGCTTCTGGCTATCAGGGGTTCGCAGGAGTGAGGTGACCTTGAAGTGGTACTCCGGCATTTCTTTCTCTTTCAGTTTTTTGCGGAACCGTTTTCCGATTTCGTCAAGAAGAGCCGAGGCCTCGGGAATCAGGTAAGGGTAGGAGTGGGTCAGGTGAGCCACCACATAATACCTGTTGTCTTTAACCACAACCAGCCTGCCCTGGTCTGCCAGCTTCTCAGCCTGCTCCCTGGCGTCATCGCCCGCTTTCAGGGGGACGATTCCCCGTGACTTCGCATACCTGAGATGTTCCTTATTGAGATCCTTGAAATACGCGACCTGCGCAGGTCCGTGGCTCTTGCCGTCGGAATTACCGGCTATCCTGAACACCGGCGGTAATATCACCACCATCAACAGGACAAAACCAACGCCCCATAAAAACCTGCGGACCGGCTTCTTCAGCTTCCTCCTCTTACCTCCCGGGGCGGGCGTGCGGGTGAGTGCATTCATTATTAATCTGTCCTTTTGGTTCTCCTTTTTCTTTTCCCTTTTTCCGGAATTTTCCCAGGGTGAAGACCCTTTCCGGAAACGTACCAAAATAGATAAAATAGACTGCTTCACCACATCTCCGAAATGATTTTATGAACAATGAGCTCTTGATTTCCTTGCCTCTCCTGTTTTTGTTACCGCTCAAATTGCCTATGTTTGTTGACAAAGAAGGAGAGATCCATGGCACTCAGAACAAAGATACTGAATTCGGTGTTGGTCAAACCTGCCGGTCCCGACTGCAACCTTAACTGCTCGTACTGTTTTTATCTGAAAAAGGGGGCGTTGTTTCCGCAGCAGCCGCAGCACCGGATGGGTGATGACCTCCAGGAGGAGTTGATCAGACAGGTCATGCAGCAGGGAGGAGCCGCGGTGAATATCACCTGGCAGGGGGGGGAGCCCACGCTGATGGGGTTGCCCTTTTATAAAAGAGCCATTGCCCTGGAGCGTAAGTACGGCCGCAACCAAACGGTCGGAAATGGGTTACAGACCAATGGCATACTTCTGGATGAGGAATGGGCCCTATTTCTGAAGAAATATGACTGGCTGGTCGGCATTTCCCTTGACGGCCCCGCCCATATCCACGACCATTATCGCCGTGACAGGGGAGGGCAGGGCACTCATCAGCGGGTGGAAGCCAACGCCCGTATGCTCCTCACACAGGGCGTCGCCGTCAATGTCCTTTGCTGTCTCACCGACTATTCGGTTCGGTTTCCCGACGAGCTCTATCATTATTATAAATCCCTGGGATTGAGTTGGATGCAGTTTATTCCCGTGGTGGAGACCGATCCCCTTGATCCCTCGCGGGCAGCCTCCTGGTCGGTGACTGCCGACGACTTCGGGCGCTTTCTATGCCGGATTTTTGACCTCTGGATGGCCGACTTCCGCAACGGGGAACCCACCACCTCAATTCGTCATTTTGAGTCGGTATTTCATGCTTATGTGGGGAGGGAAGCTCCCGAATGCACCATGATGAAAAACTGCGGTCCCTATGTGGTGGTGGAACATAATGGCAATGTCTACAGCTGTGACTTTTTTGTGGAGCCTAAGTGGAAACTGGGAAATATCATGACCGGCAGGCTCTCCCAAATGCTCAATTCCAAACAACAGGAGAGTTTTGGTGCTGCCAAGTCGCTCCTCCCCGGGGAGTGCCGCCGTTGTCCCTGGCTCACCAAATGTTATGGCGGGTGCACCAAAGACCGCATCAGGGACCCTGCCGACCAACGGAAACCCCGTTTCTGCAATGCCTACCGTATGTTCTTCACCCATGCCGATGCTTCACTGCGTGCGCTCGCCGGAAAATGGAAGCAACAGCAGCACGACCTGCGTGAATGGCAGGAGACCGGAGGTACTTTCAGGGCTTTTTCCTCCGAAACATGACATTTCGGGTTGTTTGGTAAGGCCGGGAAAACTATATTTGACTCCTTAAAGAACCATAACTTCATATTCATGCAAAAGAACCTGTTATTGGGCGTGGAAGCGGTCGCCCAGGGAGCCATTGACGGGGGCATCTCGGGTGTTTATGCCTATCCGGGGACCCCTTCCACCGAAATCACCGAATATATCCAGGTCAATCCTGAGGCCGTCACCCGGAATATCCACAGGAGCTGGTCGGTCAATGAGAAGACGGCCTATGAGGCCGCCCTCGGAATGTCGTATGCCGGGAAGCGGTCGCTGGTATGCATGAAACATGTGGGACTGAATGTGGCTGCTGACCCGTTCATGAATTCCTGTGTGACCGGGGTCCATGGCGGACTGGTGCTGGCTGTGGCCGACGATCCCTCGATGCACTCCTCGCAGAATGAACAGGACTCCCGCTACTATGCGAAATTCGGCATGATTCCCGTTCTGGAACCCTCAAACCAGCAGGAAGCCTATGACATGGTGATTGAAGGTCTGGACCTCTCGGAAGCCCTTCACCTCCCTGTGCTGCTGAGGATCACCACGCGATTGGCGCACTCCCGCTCAGGCGTGGAACGCCGGACTCCCCGGGAGGAAAACCCCCTGACCCTGCCTTCTAACCCTAAACAGTTCCTGCTTTTGCCGGCCTTCGCACGCCGCTATTACCAAAACCTGCTCTCTAAACAGGAGGAGATGGTCGCCCGTGCCGAAAAGTCCCCATGGAATTATGTGACCGGAGGAGTGGAAAACAGCCTGGGCATCATCTGTTGCGGCCTTACCTATAACTACCTGATGGAGAACTATCCCGGAGGGGTGTGTCCCTATCCGGTGCTGAAGGTCTCCCAGTATCCCCTGCCACGTCACCAGGTCATGGAATTGGGGCAGAAGTGTGAAGAGTTGCTGGTGTTGGAGGAGGGGTTTCCCATCGTGGAGGAGCAGCTCACCGACTATTTTGGCAAGGGAACCCGCATATCGGGGCGTCTCAGCGGTGCCCTTCCCCGTGCCGGGGAACTTAATCCCGACCATGTGGCACGTGCCCTGGGCCGCGAAGTGGCCGAAGGCCTCGCTGTTCCCCCCGTGGTGGCCAACCGTCCCCCGGCCCTCTGCCAGGGATGCGGCCACCAGGACCTCTATGTGGCCCTCAACGAGGCCCTCGACACGGGACCGGGGCATGGCCGGGTATTCTCCGATATCGGCTGTTATACCCTGGGAGCCCTTCAACCCTATAGCTCCATCGATACCTGCGTCGACATGGGGGCTTCGATACCCATGGCCAAAGGAGCTGCCGACAGCGGTCTCAGACCTGCCTTTGCCGTCATCGGGGACTCTACCTTCACCCATTCGGGCATCACCGGACTCCTCGACTGCGTGGTGGAAAAGAGCGACGTGACCGTGATCATCCTTGACAATGAGGCGGTTGCCATGACTGGAGGCCAGGACTCCCAGGCCCGCGGAAGAATCGAGGCTATCTGCGCCGGCGTGGGCGTTGCCCCCGCCCATATCCGCGTCGTCGTGCCCCTGAAAAAGAACCATGACGAAATGGTTCAGGTCATCAGAGAAGAGATGGCCTCCCCCGGGGTTTCCGTGGTCATCGCCCGCCGCCCCTGCATCCAGAAACTGGCCAGAGAAAAACGCGAAAAACAAAGACAAAAAGAATTGTAATACCATAACCATGAAGAGTGATATTATCCTTGCGGGTGTCGGCGGACAGGGGATTCTTTCGATTGCTGCCACCATTGGTGTGGCGGCAGTGGACAAGGGATTGTTCCTGAAACAGGCCGAGACCCATGGCATGAGTCAGCGGGGGGGGGCCGTCATGTCGCATCTGAGGATCTCCGACCAGCCCATAGCTTCCGATCTGATCCCCCTGGGGAAAGCCGACGTTATCCTGTCTGTGGAGCCCATGGAGTCGCTGCGCTATCTTCCCTGGCTTTCCGGGGAGGGCTGGCTGGTCTCCAACTCCACGGTTTTTGACAACATCCCCGATTACCCCGATATTGACCTGATCAGGGCTGAGATCAGCAAGCTCCCCCGCAAGGTACTCATCGATGCCGATACCATCGCCCGGGACCTGGGCAACCCCCGGGGGTCCAATATGGTGATGCTGGGGGCGGCCACCCCTTTCCTGGGACTCTCCTCTGAGGAGATCAGGGAGGCCATTGCCATGATATTCAAGAAAAAAGGAGAGGCGATCGTCGATGGAAATATCAGGGCTTTTGAGGCAGGCCACGCTTTCGCACTGAAGGCCCACAATCGCTGAGCCCTTTTCCCTGCCCACAGCCGTGACCCTGTTGAAAAAAAGAGATCATGGGTTAAACAACCGGTGGCTTTTATTGTTTGAATCATACGAAATCAACAGATAAAACTGCACATCGAATATGAACAAATCGGATCCTGTGGGCAATATGGAGATGGGGGCCGTTGAGGAGTTGTACAACTCATACCTCGAAGATCCGGGGTCGGTTGACGTCAGCTGGCAATATTTTTTCCGGGGTTTTGACCTGGCCGTGCGCCAGTTTCCCCAAAAACCGGGAAAAGCGATCCCCGAAGAGATGACCCGGGAGTTTTCTGTCCTGCAACTGATTCATGGCTATCGTCAGAGAGGCCATCTTTTCACCAGAACCAATCCTGTGCGCAGCCGCCGGCAATACACGCCCACGCTGGCTCCCGAGAATTTCAACCTGGAGAAAGGGGATCTCGACAAGGTATTCCAGGCGGGAAAGGAGATAGGCCTGGGTGCGGCCCCGCTGAGGGAGATCATCGCCCACCTGGAGGCTACCTACTGCGGCTCGGTGGGCGTGGAATACGTCTATATCCGTCATCCCGAAGTGGTGGAATGGCTCCGTGAAAAAATGGAGAAGAGCCGCAACCGCGCCGATTTTCTGCCCGAAGGCCGCCGTCATGTGTACCGTCACCTGGTGCAGGCGGTGGGTTTTGAAAATTTTATACACAAGAAATTCGTGGGGGCCAAGCGCTTCTCCCTCGAAGGTGCAGAGACCCTGATCCCCTCGCTCGATGCCGTGGTCGAAAAAGGAGCCGAACTGGGCATCGAAGAGTTTATCATCGGCATGGCCCACCGTGGAAGGCTTAATGTCCTGGCTAACATCATGCAGAAACCCTACCGTAATATTTTCAAGGAGTTTTACGGAACCGAATATGTGGCCGATGTCGCCCTGGGCGATGTGAAGTATCACCTGGGTTATGAAAGTGAAGTGGAGACCGACATCGGAAGGAAGGTGAAGCTGAAACTGATGCCCAATCCGTCACATCTGGAGACCGCCAGCGGACTGGTGGAGGGTTTTGCGCGCTCCCGCATTGATGATATCTACGGGGGGGACTTCAGCAGACTGGCGCCGGTGCTCATCCATGGCGATGCCGCCATTTCCGCCCAGGGCATCGTCTATGAGACCATTCAGATGTCCCAGCTTCCGGGGTATAAAACCGGAGGGACCATTCACATGGTCATCAACAACCAGGTGGGATTTACCACCAACTACCTAGAAGGCCGGTCGAGCACGTACAGCACCGACATTGCCAAAGTCACCCGGAGTCCGGTTTTTCATGTCAACGGCGACGACGTGGAAGCCCTGATCTATACGGTAAGGCTGGCCATGGAATTCCGCCAGAAATTCCATGCCGATGTTTTCATCGATATCCTTTGTTACCGCAAGTATGGCCATAACGAGGGCGATGAACCCCGCTTCACACAGCCTACCCTTTACCAGGCCATCGCCAGTCACCCCAATCCCCGCGATATCTACACTGCCAAACTTGAAAATGAGGGCGTGATGACTTCCGAAGAGAGCCGTGAAGAAGTCCGCCGTTTCGATAAGGAGATGGAGGCCTGCTATCAGGCCTCCGAAAAGATCGAAAAACTGGATATCCTGCATTTTCAGCGCTCGGAGTATAAACAGTATGATAAGGCCGCCCATATCTTTTCGCAGCCTGAAACCGTCACCGCAGTATCGTGGAACCGTTTGAACGCCGTGGCTGAACGCATCAATCATCTCCCTGAAGGGATGAAGTTTTTCAATAAGGTGAACCGTATCCTCTCCGACAGGCAGCAGATGATTCGTGATAACCGTCTCGATTGGGCGATGTGTGAGCTTTTGGCATACGGCACCCTGGTGGAGGAGGGACACCCGGTGCGGCTGAGTGGCCAGGATTCAGAACGGGGAACCTTTGCCCACCGCCATGCTGCCTTCACCTCCGAAGATCACGGCGGTAAGGTTATTCCCCTGCAGCATATTTCTGAAAATCAGGCGCCCTTCAGGGTTTACAACTCCCTGCTGTCGGAATATGCGGTTCTGGGATTTGAATATGGCTATGCCCTGGCGCAACCCGGGGGTCTCACCATTTGGGAAGCCCAGTTCGGTGACTTTGCCAATGTCGCCCAGGTGGTCATTGACCAGTACATCTCTTCGGCAGCAGAAAAATGGGGCCTCATGAACGGGTTGACCCTGTTCCTTCCCCATGGCTATGAGGGCCAGGGACCTGAACATTCTAGTGGCAGGATCGAACGATTCCTTACTCTTGCTGCCAACAACAACATGCTGGTGACGGTGCCCACAACGCCGGCCAATTTCTTTCACCTGCTCAGGCGCCAGGTATTGTGGAACCTCAGAATGCCCCTGGTGGTTTTTACCCCCAAGAGCCTGCTCCGCCATCCCCTGGTGACGTCGACCCTTGATGACCTCACCACGGGAAGTTTCCTGGAAGTGATCGACGATAACCTCGTGGATCCCGCAAAGGTAAAACGGGTGGTTTTCACCAATGGAAGACTATACTATGACCTGCTGAAGCGCAGAAACGAAGAGGAAGTGAATGGTGTCGCCCTGGTACGTGTAGAACAGCTCTATCCCATTCCCGAGCGGCAGATCATGGAAGTGATCGCCCGTTATCCCGCGGCGACCTCCACTCTCTGGGCTCAGGATGAGCCTGAAAACCAGGGAGCCTGGCCCTTTTACCAGCGCAAGCTGAGCCACCTGGGGTGGAAGGGCGTCACCCGCCCCGAAAGCGCCAGCCCCGCAGGGGGATTGATGGAACAGCACAAAAAAAGACTCCAGAAAATCCTGGACACTGTGTTTGCCCCCGATGATGATTTTACCTCTAAAAGCTAATTAACCATGATCATTGAAATAAAAATTCCCAGTCCGGGTGAGTCCATCACTGAAGTGGAGATAGGCCGCTGGATGGCCGAAGAGGGATCGCTGGTGCGCAAGGGCCAGGAGATTGCCGAGGTGGAGAGTGACAAGGCTACCCTGACCATCATTGCCGAAGAGTCGGGAAAACTCACCATCGTGGCCCGGGAAGGGGAAACCGTGGCGGTGGGGTCGGTGGCCTGCACCATAGATACCCGTGTGGAGCTTCCGGCAGATGAGGGGGATGCCTCCTCTTCCGGCACGGCAGCACAGGCAGCATCGCAGGAAGGGACGCCCCGGGAAACCCCCAAGCCCCGTGAGACCCCGCGCGAGGATCATCCCCGACGGGAGGCTGCCACAACAACGAAGCGTGAAGAGCCTTCCCCGGAAGCCTCACGTCTGAAAATTACGGCGGTGGCCCGCGAGGTGATGAAGGAACACGACCTCTCGGTTGATGACCTCCTCAGCGGCCTCAAACGTATCGGCCGCAGGGAAGTGGAAGCGGTCGTCGCCCTGGGCAACCGGCCGATGGATGTGATCCCCTCCGCCCCCTCCACAGGAAGCCGCGATACCGACCGGGAAAAGATGTCGCTGCTCCGCCGCCGCCTCAGCGAAAGACTGGTGTCGGTGAAGAACGAAACTGCCATGCTCACCACCTTTAATGAAGCCGACATGAGCGCCCTGATGGAGATGCGCCGGGAATACCAGCAGACATTCACCGAAAGACACGGACTGAAGCTGGGATTTATGGCTTTTTTCACCAAGGCAGCAGCCCTGGCTATGCAATACCACCCCTCGGTGAACTCCCAGATCGACGGGGACGATATTCTCACCCCCCGGTTCGTCGATGTGGGCATTGCCGTGCAAACCCCGCGGGGACTCATGGTTCCCGTGGTGCGTAACGCCGAGAGTAAATCCCTGCCACAAATAGAACAGGAAATCAAGGCGCTGGCTGAAAAAGCACGCACCAAAAAAATCACGGTGGAGGAACTCTCAGGAGGGACTTTTACCATCACCAACGGTGGGGTCTTCGGATCCCTGCTGTCCACACCGATCATCAATCCGCCCCAGTCGGCCATCCTGGGCATGCACAACATTGTGGAACGCCCGGTGGCTGTCCACGGAAAAGTGGAGATCAGACCCATGATGTATATCGCCCTGTCGTACGACCACCGTATCATCGACGGCAAGGACTCCGTGGGCTTTCTGGTCAGGCTCAAGGAGATGATCGAAGATCCCCGGAAGATGGTTTTCCTGGGAAAAGACCCCGCGGAAATGCTCCTGGGCATCTGAGAAGTTTCAGAAGTTATGCGGCCGCTTTCCGGATGAAAGGGCAGTAACCGCTGGCTTTTTGGATGAAAGGGCAGTAACCGCTGCCTTCCCGGGGGGCCGGGCGTGCCCGGAAAACGAATCGAACTTAAAATACCGAAATATGAAACACCATCATCAGGCCGGGGGGTTACGCTTTCGTGTGCTGGCCATGCTTTTCCTCTTTCTGATAGCCTCTTCCGGAGTGCAGGCCTTCGAAGGCAACGTCCCTGTCACCTTAGAGAAAGTACGGGGCTCTTTCCCGCTGATTGTGCAGGGGGATCCCCTTGCTGTGGTGGTCAGTGGCGGGGATTTTCAGGGAGTGCAGCGGGCTGCCGGGGATCTGTGCCTTGACCTGGGCCGGGTCAGTGGCCGGGAATCCCGTCTGTATAAGGAGCTTCCCCGGGGTCACAAGAACCTGATCATCACCGGCACCCTGGGGATGAGCCCCCTGGTAGATGACCTGGTGGCACGCGGAAAAATCAATCCCCGCGAAATCGAGGGCCAGTGGGAGTCCTCCCTGATAGAGGTGGTGAAAAATCCCTTTCCGGGGGTTCGTCAGGCCCTGGTGATTGCCGGCAGCGACAAACGGGGAACCATTTTCGGAATCTACGACCTCTCGGCATCGATAGGGGTCTCTCCCTGGTATTGGTGGGCCGACGTTCCCGTGAAAAAGGCCGTAAACCTCAGCGTCACCGCCAAAAGGGTGGTGCTCCACGCTCCCAGGGTGAAATACCGGGGGATCTTCATCAACGATGAAGCCCCGGCCCTCAGCGGCTGGGTATTCGAAAAATTCGGGGCTTTCAACCATGCCTTTTATGAAAATGTATTTGAACTGATCCTGCGCATGAAGGGGAATTTCCTGTGGCCTGCCATGTGGGGCAGGGCTTTCTATGACGATGATCCCCTGAACCCCGCCCTGGCCGATGCCTATGGCGTGGTCATCGGGACCTCCCATCACGAACCCATGATGCGTGCCCATGATGAATGGCGCCGCTTTGGCAAGGGCCCCTGGAATTACCAGGAGAACCCCGATACCCTCAGGGAATTCTGGCGCACCGGGATTTCCAGGATGGGAAATTATGAAAGCCTGGTCACCGTGGGCATGCGCGGTGACGGCGACGAACCCATGAGCCGTGATGCCAACATCTCCCTGCTCGAAAAGATCATCGCCGATCAGCGGGAAATCATTGAGCAGGTCACCGGCAGGGAAGCCTCCAAAACACCCCAGGTGTGGGCCCTCTACAAGGAGGTGCAGGATTATTACGACCTGGGAATGAGGGTTCCCGACGATGTGACCCTGATGCTTTGTGATGACAACTGGGGCAACGTACGCAAACTCCCCCCTCCCGGCGCTCCTGAACGCAACGGCGGATATGGCATGTATTACCATTTCGACTATGTCGGAGGACCCCGGAATTATAAATGGCTAAATACCAATCCTATCCCACGGGTGTGGGAACAGATGAACCTCACCTACCGCCATGGGGTCGACCGCATATGGGTGGTCAACGTGGGGGATATCAAACCCATGGAGTTTCCCACCCAATTCTTCCTCGACATGGCCTGGGATCCTGAAGCCATGACCATGGAACTGATGGAGGGTTATTCGCTGCGGTGGGCCAGGGCGTTCTTCGGGGAGGACCATGCTGCCGAGATTGCCCGTATGGTCGATACCTACGGACGCTTCAACGGACGGCGCAAACCCGAACTTCTCGATCCTTCGACCTACAGTCTGGTGAACTACCGGGAGGCCGAAAGAGTGGCTGCCGGTTATAACGCCCTGGCGGAAGAGGCCCGGCGCCTCAGTGAAAAACTCCCCGCAGAAACCCGCGATGCCTTCTTCCAGCTGCTGCTCTTTCCCATCGAGGCATGTGCCAACCTTAACGACCTCTATGTGACCGCGGGTAAAAACCGCCTTTACGCCAGCCAGGGACGCTCCACCACCAACAGCCTCGCTCATAGGGTCACTGACCTCTTCCTGCGTGATTCCCTCCTCACCCTTCAGTATAACCGGGAGCTGTCGGGCGGAAAATGGAACCACATGATGGACCAGACCCATATCGGTTATTTCTGGTGGCAGGAACCTCCCCGGAATATCATGCCCCGTGTGCAAACCATCCCCCTCCCTGAAGAGGAGATCATGCGCGTGGCCGTCGAAGGTTCCCCTGACTTCCTGGGCGAGGGAGACTCCTGTAAATTTATCACGCAGCTCGATACCTGGCATACCGATTCTACCTATGCCGATATTTACGCGGCCGGAACCCTTCCCATCGGGTATACCATCACCTGTGACGCTCCCTGGCTCAGCATAGTGCCGCGGCAGGGAACCATCAGCGGGGAAGAACGGATCTGGCTTTCATCCGCAGGCGGGGAAGTCCCCACGGGAATTCACACCGTCACCGTAACCATCACTCCCCGGAAAGGGGACCCCATTACCCTTTTTCTGGAGGTGTTTCACCCGGAACCCCTGCCCTCAGGATTCCTGGGGTTTGCGGAAAGCAACGGCCACTTCTCCATTGAGGCCGCCCATTTCTCAAGGAAAAGTGAAAAAAACGGAGTGACCTGGGAAGAGGTGCCCGGACTCGGCCGCACGCTCTCGGGGATGACGACCTTCCCGGTCACCGCTCCCGGCGATTCCCAGCCCGCGAATAATCCCACCCTGGAATATGACCTCTGGTTCCACACCTCAGGCGAGGCAGAAGTCATCCTGGCACTCTCCCCGACGCTGGACTATTTCGGGGCGGGGAAACGGGTGGCCGTAGCCATCGATGATCAGCCCCCCCGCATCCTCGACATCCACGGGAATTACACCAACAGGGATTGGGAAGAGTGGATGCGTAACAATATCATTTACGTTTCCGGCAAGCATACGATTTCCGCTCCCGGGAAACACCGGCTTACCATCACCAGGATAGACCCGGGAGTCGTGGTGCAGAAAATCATCATCGATACCGGGGGGGTACAAAAGAGCTTCCTGGGACCACCGGCATTTCCGATGGTTTCAGGGCAATAACCATAAAAACAGGGGAATATGGTATCACGACGTGATTTTATGACGATGGCAGGGGGGGCCCTTGGCGGGATCCTTCTGGAGGGGAAGCCGCTGATGGCGGCACCCCTGAAGAGCCAGGGAAAGGCGGTGGTCGTCTCTACATGGAATTTCGGGGCAGCGGCCAACGAGGCTGCCTGGGAGATTCTGGCCGGTGGTGGTTATGCCCTTGATGCCGCCGAAGCCGGTGCCCGGGTGCCTGAAGCCGACCCGGCGGTGATTTCGGTGGGCTACGGAGGATTACCCGACGCACGCGGAAAGGTTACCCTCGATGCCTGCATCATGGACGAGAAGGGAAATGCCGGGTCTGTCACCTTCCTGGAAGATATCATCCATGCCATTTCGGTCGCCCGCCAGGTGATGGAAAAAACCCCCCATGTGATGCTCTCGGGAAAGGGAGCCCGCGATTTCGCCCTGGCCAACGGTTTCAAAAGGGAAAACCTGCTCACCCCCACAGCCCGTAAAGCCTGGCAGAAATGGAAAAAGGAGGGCGGAGGCTTTAAACCGGTCATCAATATTGAAAAGGAGATCCTCAGAAATCACGACACCATAGGACTCCTGGCCCTCGACAGCCGGGGAAGGCTCTGCGGAGCCACCACTACCAGCGGTATGGCCTTCAAAATGCACGGAAGGGTCGGTGATTCCCCCATAGCAGGGGCGGGCCTTTTTGTCGACGGAAGGGTGGGGGGTGCCGTGGCTACCGGCTCGGGAGAACTGGTCATGAAAACCCTCGGCTCTTTCCTGGTCGTTGAACTGATGCGCAATGGTCTCTCCCCGGCGGAAGCTTGTAAAGAAGCCGTCCACCGCATCGTCACTACCCTGACCGGCACCCAGGAACACCAGATTGGTTACCTGGCCCTTCACATCAGCGGGGAGACAGGAGCCTTCAGCCTGCAACCGGGATTCGAATACGCCCTGCGCAACGACGAAGGCTCCCGGTTGGTTCAGGCTCCCTCATGGCTCCCCTGACCATCGGGTGTCAGTAACGCCTGTTCCCGTAACCTCCCTCCCTCCTGTGCGGGGGAGCTTCCCCTCTTCTCACAAAAGGCTTCCTCGAGGACGGCTGATCCTCACGGGGCCGCGCTTCCTTGACGACCATCTGCTTCCCTTCAACCTCAGAATCGTTCAGAGCTTCTATGGCAGCCCTGGCTTCATCATCATTTTTCATCTCGACAAATCCATAACCCTTGGAATTGCCAGTCTCCCTGTCAAAAATCACCTTGGCGGAAACCACTTCCCCGAACTCCTTGAAGAGCTCTTCCAGGTCCTGGCCGGTGGTGGCCGGACTCAGTTTTGCAACAAACAAATTCATAAAAGAGATATAAAAGATATAAAAGGAAATCGCCCTTTGGGGTGAATTCCTTGTTGTAAAATAGCAAGAATTTATGACATATAAAAGTATTTCGCTCTCTTTTTTTTAGGGGGCTGCATGATAGGGGAGGGTACAGAAAAAAAGAAGCCGCCTCGGGTGAGACGGCTTCTTGATGTAAGGTGAGAAGTTTGAATTCAGTATTCTCTTATTTTACGCTGAGGTCGATTTCGGCCCTGCGGTTCTTTTCCCTGTTGGTCTTGCTGGTGTTGGGCACTGCGGGCTGGGTTTCGCCATAGCCTTTGGAGCCTACATAAGCGTTGTTCAAACCCTTGGTGAGGAGGTATTTGACCACTTCCTGGGCGCGTCTTTCGGAGAGACCCTGGTTGTAGCGGGTCGAACCGATGCTGCAGGTATGGCCATTGACCACGACTTCATATTCTTTGCAGTCTCCCAGTTTGGACACGAAAGCATCGAGGGCTGACATTCCGTCGGGACGGAGGGTGGAGCGGTCGAAGTCAAAGTAGACGGGGTCGACATCAAAGTCGATGCAGGTCACGGGGCAGCCTTTGTTTTCCTTGGTTCCGGCCTCGTTGGGGCACTGGTCTTCACAGTCGATGATCCCATCACCGTCGGTGTCGATCGGGCAACCCTTGGCGTCAACGGCACATCCTTTCGGCGTGTCGGGGCATTCGTCCTTCGGATCGGGCACGCCGTCACCGTCGGTGTCGGGGCAACCATTGAATTTCTTCAGTCCGGGAACATCGGGGCATTCGTCGAGGTGGTCGGCAATACCATCACCATCCTTGTCGGGACAGCCGTTGAGGCTGGCAAGACCCGGGGTGTCAGGACAGTCATCCTTGTAGTCGGGCACGCCGTCACCATCCCTGTCGAGGGGGCAACCATCGGCATCCACGGCCACTCCGGCCGGAGTGTTGGGACATTTATCCTTCCTGTCGGGCACACCGTCACCATCGCTGTCCTTGGCTTTTCCAAGACCGAAGTCCATACCGGCCGTAATGGCAATGTGGCTGTCTTTGATGTCGGTAATTCCTTCGGGACTGTAGTTGTCCTCAAGACCCGGTTTCAGACCATCGAAATATTTCCCTTCAAGGTAAATGTTGTTTTTACCACTTCCTACCGGAATCCTGAAACCCAGACCTGCATCGAAGTCCAGTTTGGATTCGGAATTGTCGGTCAGCAGGGTGGGACCCGCAAAAAGATAGGGCTGAATTTTGGCATTCGAGGAGAACAATTTGTCATTAGCCAGTTTGTACTTCAGGTTCAGTGCGACAGTGGTAAAGTCAGACTTCGCGCTCTCACCGGAACTTACCAGGTCAATGTTACGGAAACCGGCATTCCCCTTAAGCACGGCATCAAAAGAAGGACTCAAATACCTGCCCAGGGATAATTCTGAAGTAAGGAACAGGCTCTTCCATGCGTTATGCTCTTCTCCCCCCAGTAACTCCTGCCTGTGTGAGAAATATGGACCTGCACCTAGTCCTAATGCCCACTTATTGTCAGAGGTCTGCGCCACCACAATCAGTGTCATAAGGTTAGCTAAGAAAAACAGTGTAACTTTTTTCATATTTATTAAATTTAAAGTTGATTTAATTCCAGCTATATATAAAATTATGCACTTTATAAATAGTGTAATACAAAACTAACTAAATATTTTTAATCTTTGAGCTTGTTAACGTGATTATTGCTCTAAAATTTATCAATAATTTTTTCAACATTGTTCGCAATCATTGACATCGAGACTACAGGGACTGTTTATAAATACGGAAGGATAACCGAGATAGCGGTATATGTTCACAACGGGGAATCCGTTACCGGTTCTTTTTCCACGCTGATCAATCCCGAAATGGATATTCCTCGGCCTGTTTCGCGAATTACAGGAATCACCAATGCGATGGTGGCCGGTGCCCCCCGTTTTTTCGAAATTGCCCGTGATCTGGCAGAAATCACTGCCGGGAAGACTTTTGTGGCCCACAACGCCCGTTTCGATTACGGCTTCATCAGGGAGGAGTACCAACGGCTGGGATTCGATTTCCATAGAAAGACCCTGTGTACGGTACAACTCTCCCGTAAGCTGCTGCCCGGCCATGCCTCCTATTCCCTGGGCAACCTCTGCGCTGACCTCGAAATTGACATCCATGACCGCCACAGAGCTGCCGGCGATGCCCTGGCCACCGTCAGACTTTTCGAAATACTTCTGGAAAAGAACAAAGAAATCAGGATGACCTCAGCACCCGGAAAAAACGGCGCCCTCTTCTGAATCCTAAACCTTATTGCTCCTCATCCCCGGTGCCCGCTTCCCCCGGAACTCCTTCCGCCCCGGAAACGTCACTCCCTTCAGGCGCCTCAGAACCCTCAGAGACCTCCTCTTCGGTGAAATCGAGCAACTCCTTTTCCTGTAAAAGGTTATACCATATCAGAATCTTCCTGATATCGGAAATGTAAACCCTGTCACGGTCGTAGTCGGGAACTACCGTCTCAAAATAACGCCTGATTTCCTGGTCCGTAGCCTTGGGAGAACCCGTTGATCCCCCCTGGGTCTGACCGGCAATTCTCTTCAGAATCTCCTTCAGGGGAATATCCCCCCCCGTGGTGTACACAGCTATATCTTCGAGCGAACTGATCTTGGCCGTGGCACTCACCGGCATCCTCTTGCCATTCAGCAATGATTCCACAATAATCCTGTTCTTCGCCTCAGCAACCATCCTGAATAGTCCCGGCTGCCCCGAAATCGACAATATCCCTTTTAACATCTTGCTAAAATTTCTGACTCTTTGTTTAATAAACCCTCCCCGGCATCTTTGCCCCGGGGTACGCGGCAAATTTAATAAATTTCCTTGGAACGGGGCTGATCAGTTTTGTCTATCGTCGATAGATATAATTTTAGACAAAAAGTATAAAAAACCTTTTTATATTTATTTGGCTGTTGTATCTTTGCAATGAACTAAAAAATGACCGTTATGACTCAGTTACAGTTTACCAATGCCCTTCTGGATTTGCAGAACAAGCTTCGATATTACGCACTGAGCCTTACCACCGATAGAGAGAAGGCTGATGACCTGGTTCAGGAGACCCTGCTGAAGGCCCTTTCGAACCGTGATAAATTTGCCAGCAATACCAATTTCAAAGCGTGGGTCTACACCATCATGAAAAACACCTTTATAAATGACTACCGCCGGAACGTCAAATCAAGGAATACCCTTGATCCTTCAGGGAACTTCAGTTTTACCGTGGGCGGTCATTTTTATCCCTCACCCGATTCTGATTTCCGATCCCGTGAAATCATAAGTTCCATCCGTTCGCTTGATGATGATTACCGGATTCCCTTTACGATGTTCCTTGACGGATATAAGTACAAGGAGATTGCCGAGGAGCTCGATCTTCCGCTGGGAACCGTGAAGAGCCGCATATTTTTCACCCGCAAAAAGCTGGAGAAAGTGCTGGGAGAGTATTCCCCGAATTGATTTTTACTTTTTTGTTCCGGCGGGGCTTTACTGGCAGTGACCTGCCGGCAGGCCCTTTTTTTTATGATGGCCTTGTGCGTTTTATAAAAAAGAGGTAATTTCAAGCTGTTGGGGCGAAATAGTGGCCTGGGATTTCATAGCAAAAAACAGGTGGTGATGAAAAAGCCATGATCATTATTTCACCAAAAGGAATGCATAAACCAATCATGGCTATTACCTGTGGCCATTAAACAAACAATTTATTCGCATGAAACGAGCATGGTGCTTCAAACACAAAAGGGCATGTATATTTACTCCATGCGAGTTCCATGGGCGTGAAGAACCGATTAGGCATTACCTCGATATGTAATTGAAGTACAATACATTAAATAGCAAATATACGTATGAAAAAGGTGGTTTTGTTGCTTGCCGATGGTTTTGAAGAGATGGAAGCCGTTGTGGTCGCTGATGTTTTGCGTCGTGCCGGTGTAGAGCTCTTATTGGTGTCGGTGACGGGCAGGGAAGAGGTCACGGGGGCCCATGGCATTGGGGTGATGGCCGATCTTCTTTTTGAGAAGGCCGATTTTTCGGAGGTGGAAATGGTGGTTTTGCCGGGGGGGATGCCTGGGGCGGCTCATCTTCAGGCCCATGAAGGCGTCAGAAATCTGGTGGCCGGGGTTCACTCCCGGGGTCGGATGGTGGCGGCGATATGTGCTGCACCCATGGTGCTGGGAAGTCTGGGGCTCCTTGAGAAGAAGCAGGCGACCTGTTATCCGGGATTTGAGAAGTATCTCCAGGGGGCTCTCCTCAGTAAAGAAGCGGTGGTGGCGGATGGTCTCCTGGTCACCGGCAATGGCCCCGGAAGTGCCCTCTTCTTCGCTCTTCGTCTGGCTGAAAAACTACAGGGGAAAGAGGTGGCCCGCGGGGTTGCCGACAAAATGATGGTCACCGGCTGGTGATCAGAGATTTTTAAGCTGACGGATGGTTCCGGCAGGATCGGCCGACCGGAAGATAAAACTCCCGGCCACCAGGATGTCAGCGCCGGCATCGCGCAGCCGCTTTCCCGTTTCCAGGTTCACACCGCCGTCGACTTCGATCAAACAGCCGGGATTGTGCCTCAGGATTAGCTCCTTCAGAAGAGTGACCTTCCGCAGACTTCCCTCTATGAATTTCTGACCGCCAAAGCCGGGATTGACTGACATGATCAGCACCATATCCACCGAGGGCAGAATCTCTTCAAGCAGGTGGACGGGAGTGTGCGGGTTCAGGCATACGCCGGCTTTCATCCCTTCCTCCCTGATGTGGGCCACTGTGCGGTGCAAGTGGGGACAGGCTTCCCAGTGCACCGTCAGCACCGAAGCTCCTGCCCTGGCAAAGGGAACAATGAAGGGGTCGGGATGGATGATCATCAGGTGAACATCGAGGGGTTTGGTGGCAATGGCCGCTACTTGTTCCACCACCGGAAGCCCAAAGGAAATGTTGGGAACGAACACCCCGTCCATAATGTCGCAGTGGATATAGTCAGCATCACTGTGGTTGATCATTTCGATGTCGTGGGCCAAATGGCCGAAATTGGCTGCCAGTATGGAAGGAGCTATCATTCTTGTCGGTATGCGGGACCAGCTACCTCTAAAGGTAGCTCTTTAGCAGCTGGTTCCTGTATTTGTTTTTCAGTTTTTTAATCGCCTTTTCCTTGATCTGCCGAACCCGCTCCCTGGTCAGATCCATTTTTTCGCCGATCTCCTCCAGCGTCATGGCCGGGTATTCATTCAGCCCGAAGAAAAAGCGAAGAATGTCGGCTTCCCTTTCACTCAGGGTGGATAGCGACCTTTCGATCTCTTTTCTCAGTGAGCTTATTATCAGTTCATTGTCGGCCACGGGGGAGTCGTTGTTGAGAAGGATATCATAGAGGGTGTTTTCCTCCTCATCGCGCAACGGGGCATCCATGGAGACATGAAGTGAAGAGAGGTTCAGGGAGTCTTCGATCAGGTCGGGTTTCAGTTCGAGGACTGCCGCAAGTTCTTCCATAGTGGGCTCCCGCTGGAATTCCTGTTCCAGCTGGCTGAAAGTGCGGTTGATTTTACTGATGGAGCCTATTTTATTCAGGGGAAGACGTACAATGCGGGCATCTTCGGCCAGGGCCTGCAGAATAGACTGGCGGATCCACCAAACGGCATAGGAGATAAACTTGAACCCGCGGGTCTCATCGAACCGCTCTGCAGCCTTGATCAACCCCAGGTTGCCCTCATTTATGAGATCTGACAGGCTCAATCCCTGATTCTGGTATTGCTTGGCCACCGATACTACAAAACGGAGATTGGCCTTGATCAGCTTTTCAAAAGCCGCCCGGTCACCCAATCTTACCTTCTTGGCCAGCTCTACCTCCATTTCCGGATTGAGCAACTCAATCCTCCCTATCTCATGAAGATACTTGTCAAGAGATAACGTATCACGATTGGTGACCTGCTTGGATATTTTAAGCTGTCTCATTAAACCATTTGATCCGTTGACAGGGTCTGTTTGTTGTAAGTTGGCTTGCGGAGTTTTTACACTTCTATTTCGGGGGGTGAAGATAGCAATTAAATGAAAATTTTTCCGTATTTTTCACTGAAAAATGTGCCTGGCCCCTGCTATAACAAACACTGTCTCATAAACAGTGAGGGATTGGTGTTTTGTTTGATGTGGTTAATGTTCACATTATCAGTTTATTAGCGCTCCTGTCCTGAGATATAAACAGGAAGGAAATCCATTTTTGAATTTCCGCAGATATTATTTAAAAAGTTGCCGCGTCACTTGGTAATTGACGATTTATAAGTAATTTTGCACCACCATAGGAACAGATTTTAACTCTCCTCGGTTCTGTTCGCCGGGATCTGCCACAAAAATCAACTTTATTTCAAAATTTATTTTTACAATGTTTGATATTTCTGAACTTGAAAAGAAGCTCCTTCCCGAGTTACGTGAAATTGGTAAGGAGTTACAGATTAAGCGTGTTGAGTCCTTTAAAAAGCAGGATCTCATATATAAGATTCTTGATATCCAAGCGGTGCAGAATGCTGAAAAGATTATTCAGCAGCCAGAGCCCAGGGCCAAGGTCATCAGGACCCGCACCGGCAGGGAGCTGGGAGAAATGCCGGGTGTTGCATCGCCCGCAGTTCCGCAGAACCCCCCTGTAACATCTTCCGTGGCAGCTCAAGGGGAGCCTGCAGTGGACAGGACGCCCATGCAGGAGGATTCTCCTGATCAGGTTGCCGGTGGTGCCAAAAGAGAGGCTAAGGGGGGCGGACAGCCACCCGTGAAGGGAAAAAAAGGGAAAAAGAGCTATAAGGAGTTGATCCGCCAGGTGATAGGGAAGGAGAATCCGCCCAGAAACAGTGAAGCCGTAAGTACTCCTGAGGAAGGAGACGCTGAAATCCCCGAGCCACAGGATATTACCATACCCCAGGGGACCCCTTCATCGCGGCATGAACAGTTGCGCGCCATCATGAAGGAGTTTGCACACGATAAACCGGGAGGCAAGGAAAAGGAAAAAGTCCGCGGCCTGAAAAAGGGAGAACGCCTGGAGGACGATCTGCTGAATCTTCCCGAAGGGGCGAATCTTTCCGAAGAAAATGGGGTCTCTGCTGACCTGGAAGGTGAAAATGGCGGTGATACGGCCATGGAACTCACGACGGGAACTTCCCTGTCCGGAGAAGGGGAAGAGAAAGGAATACCCGGGGAACTTCCTGCACAGCAGGGCGGGTTCCAACGGAAATTCAAACAACCCGAATGGCAGCAGAAAAAAGAGGGACAGCGTGCTTTCAGAACGTCGGAAAAACAGTCCGAAAAACAACAGGAGAAGCAACCTGAAAAACCTGTTATTGACAAGAACTACGAATTCGAGGGAATCGTGGCCAATACCGGAGTCCTGGAGATTATGCCCGAGGGGTACGGTTTCTTGCGCTCTGCTGACTTCAACTACCTCAACTCCCCCGATGATATTTATGTTTCGCAGTCCCAGATCAAACTCTTCGGGCTCAAAACCGGTGACACCACACGCGGAACCATCCGTCCGCCCAAGGAGGGTGAGAAATTCTTCCCGCTGATCAAGGTGCTGGAGATCAACGGCCGCTCGCCTGAGTATATCCGTGACAGGGTCCCCTTTGAGCATCTGACGCCGCTGTTCCCCAATGAAAAGTTCGAACTCATCGGGAATGGCCATGACAACATTTCCACGCGCATCGTTGACATGTTCGCCCCTATAGGAAAGGGACAACGTGGTTTGATTGTGGCCCAGCCCAAAACGGGAAAGACGGTGTTGCTCAAGGAGATTGCCAATGCCATTGCCGCCAACCACCCTGAAGTTTACATGATCGTGCTCCTCATCGACGAGCGCCCCGAGGAAGTGACGGATATGGCACGCAGCGTCAACGCCGAGGTGATCTCCTCGACTTTTGATGAACCTGCCGAAAGACACGTCAGGGTTGCCAATATGGTGCTCGAAAAAGCCAAACGCCTGGTGGAGTGCGGCCACGACGTGGTCATCCTGCTCGACTCCATCACCCGTCTGGCCCGTGCCTATAACACCGTACAACCAGCCTCCGGGAAAGTTCTCTCGGGGGGCGTCGACGCCAACGCCCTCCACAAGCCTAAACGCTTCTTCGGAGCCGCCCGCAACATTGAGGAAGGGGGATCTCTCACCATCCTGGCGACTGCCCTTACGGAAACAGGATCCAAAATGGACGATGTCATCTTCGAAGAGTTCAAGGGGACCGGAAACATGGAACTCCAGCTCGACCGCAAACTCTCCAACAAAAGGATCTTTCCCTCGGTCGATATCCCGGCTTCCAGCACCCGCCGCGAAGATCTCCTCCTTTCACGCTATATCCTCGACAAAATCTGGATCCTCAGAAATTACCTCGGCGGCATGAACTCGCTGGAAGCCATGGACTTCATGAGAGACAGACTCATGAAAACCAAATCGGTCGAAGAGTTCCTCATTTCCATGAACGCCGACGCCTGACCCCTTCCTGCTGCCGCTTATTTTTAACAATTATAAATAGCAGATAAAACTCCGTTTTGTAATCTTTAGATTGCAAAAAATGGTTTTATCTGCTATTTTTGTCTCCATAAGTTATTGTTTTGGAATTACTGGTTAAACATCACTTTTCGCTCCTGGATGCCCTGCCTTCCCATTTTTCACGTCCTTTGGCGGGGAAAATTGACTGGGATCAAAGGCTCATCTGTATCAAGGGGGTCAGAGGGGTGGGGAAGACCGCTTTTTTACTCGACCATATCAGATCTTTGTATGGCAATGACCGGTCGGTGATGTATGTCAACCTCAATAATTTTTATTTCACCCGGAGACGGCTTTTTTCCTTTGCCGACGAGTTTTCAAAGATAGGGGGGAGGGTTCTTTTTCTCGACCAGGTGAACAAATACCCCGGGTGGTCACAGGAATTGCGGCAGTGTTATCATGAGATTCCCGGGTTGAAGATCGTCTTCACGGCCTCTCCCGTTTTGCGCGTTGCCGATGAAAATCCCGACCTGAATGGTATTGTCACCCTCTATCACCTCGAGGGGCTCTCTTTCAGAGAGTATTTGAACAGAAGGACAGGAAGCCGTTTTGAGCCTCTGAGCTTCGATGAGATCCTCACGGGTCACCGCGTGAAGGCTGCCGAGATCACGGAGAAAGTGAAACCGCTGGCGTATTTCTCAGAGTATCTGCGGTCGGGGATGTATCCCTATTTCAATGGCGAGGGGGAGTTTTATTCCGACACGTTGCTCAAAAATATCAATCTGGCCCTGGAAACCGACATTCCTTATATCAACCAGATGGAGCTGAAGTATCTTCCCCGGATGAGAAAACTGCTCTACCTCATTGCTTCGGAGACGCCCATGGTGCCCAACGTCAGTAAGCTGGCCTCGGCCATCAGCACCTCGCGGGCCACGGTGATGAACTATCTTCACTATCTCAGGAATGCCCGGCTTATCAGGTTGTTGTATATCAACGGGGATGAAGGAATGGCCCGCAAACCGGTAAAGATCCTGATGTACGATACCAATATCTTATATACGGTAGCTCCCGAGCGGGCCGAAAGCACCAACTTGCGGCAGACCTTTTTCTGTCACCAGACAGGGATGGAAAACCGTCTTCAGGCCTCTCCGTCGGCGGACTTCCTGGTCAACGGGCATGCTCATTTTACCGTGGGGGGGCGTAAGTGTGAAGCCCCCGTGGGGGGGTATTGCGCTGCCGATATGATAGAAACCGGCGAGGGAAACCGGATTCCCCTGTGGCTTTTCGGATTTATGTACTAACCAAAATATTATCAGATTAAAAACAAATAACCAGGTCGATTATGGCAAAGCAAAAAAAGTTCATCACATGTGACGGCAACTATGCCGCTGCGCATATCAGTTACATGTTCAGTGAGGTGGCCTGTATCTATCCCATCACACCATCCTCCACCATGGCGGAATATGTGGATGAGTGGGCCGCCAACGGAAAGAAGAATATGTTCGGGCGGCCTGTCAGGCTGGCCGAGATGCAGAGTGAAGGGGGGGCTGCCGGGGCAGTCCACGGAGCCCTGCAATCAGGGGCACTGACCACCACCTATACGGCATCGCAGGGTCTGCTTCTGATGATTCCCAACATGTACAAGATCGCCGGGGAACTCCTGCCGGCAGTTTTCCATGTGAGTGCCAGGGCCCTTGCCGGCCATGCCCTCAGTATATTCGGGGATCATAGCGATATCTACGCCGCGCGTCAAACCGGATTTGCCATGCTGGCTGCCGGTTCCGTGCAGGAAGAGATGGACCTCGCCGGGGTTTCCCATTTGGCCACCCTGAAATCGCGAGTTCCCTTCGTCTCCTTTTTCGATGGTTTCCGCACTTCCCATGAAATCCAAAAGATCGAGGTGATCACCACCGAAGATATGCTCCAGCTCGTCGACATGGAGGATGTGAAGGCTTTCCGCGGGCGCGCTCTTAATCCGGAGCACCCCGTAACCCGGGGGTCGGCCCAGAATCCCGACATCTTCTTCCAGGCCAAGGAAGCCTCCAACCGCTATTACGATGCCGTTCCCGATATCGTAGAAGGCTATATGCAGGAAATCAACAAGATTACAGGCCGGAATTACCACCCCTTCACCTATTACGGGGCCCCCGATGCCGAAAATATCATCGTGGCCATGGGATCGGTCACCGAGACGATTCGTGAAACCATCGACTTTCTGATGAGCGAGGGCAAAAGGGTAGGCCTGATTGCCGTTCACCTTTTCCGTCCCTTCTCTCCGAAATATTTGTACGACGTACTGCCCGACTCTGTGCAGCGCATCGCCGTTCTCGACAGGGCCAAGGAACCCGGCGCCGAAGGAGAACCCCTCTATCACGACATCAAGTCCCTCTTTTACGGCACCGGCCGCACTCCCCTGATCGTCGGAGGCCGCTATGGCCTGGGATCAAAAGATACCACGGCAGCCCAGATCCTCTCGGTGTATGAGAACCTGGAGATGGCAGAACCCAAAAACGACTTCACCATTGGCATCGTCGACGATGTGACTTTCAAGTCACTTCCCCTGAAGCCGGAAGTGGACCTGGCTCCGGCAGGTACCTACCAGGCGAAATTTTACGGCCTGGGCTCCGACGGTACCGTGGGCGCCAACAAAAATTCCATAAAAATCATCGGGGAATCGACCAATAAGTATTGCCAGGGATATTTCCAGTACGACTCTAAAAAATCGGGAGGCTTCACCTGTTCGCATCTCCGCTTCGGGGATAAACCCATCAGGTCGACTTATCTGGTGACCATGCCCGATTTCGTGGCCTGCCACGTGCCTGCCTACCTTCATCTTTACGATGTCCTCAAGGGACTCAAGAAAGGAGGTTCCTTTCTGCTCAATTCCATCTGGGATGCTGAGGAGACCAGGGAGCGGCTGCCCGATCACATGAAGAAATACCTGGCCGAAAACGACATCAACTTTTACATCATCAACGGCACACAGCTGGGGGTTGACCTCGGATTGGGAAACCGTACCAATACCATCATGCAGTCGGCCTTCTTCAGGATCACCAATGTGATTCCCTTTGAAATGGCCGTGGAAGAGATGAAAAAGGCGATCCTCAAGAGTTATGGCAAAAAGGGCGAACAGGTCGTCAAGATGAATTATGCCGCCATCGATGCCGGGGGATCAAACGTGACCAAGGTCGAGGTTCCTGCAGAATGGAAAAACATTGTGGTCAGGGTGGAGGAGAAGGATATCACCCTGCGGCCGAAATATATCACCGAGCTGGTCGACGTGATGAATGCCCAGAAGGGAGATGACCTTCCGGTCTCCACTTTTGTGGGATACGAAGACGGGACTTTCCTGCCCGGGACGGCGGCTTATGAAAAGAGGGGGATTGCGGTGACGGTGCCCGAGTGGAATTCAGAAACCTGCATCCAGTGTAACCAGTGTTCCTATGTGTGTCCTCATGCTGCCATCAGGCCCTTCCTGCTCAACCCCGAAGAGGTGGCCGGAAAACCGGAAACCATGGTGACCAAACAGGCTACGCCCTCCAAGACCTTCGGAGATCTCCAGTTCAGGATCCAGGTGAGCGTGCTTGACTGCACCGGTTGCGGCAACTGTGCCGATGTATGCCCCTCGAAAGAGAAATCCCTGGTGATGCAACCCCTCGAATCGCAGCGCGGGGAAATTCCCCACTGGGAGTATATGGTCCAAAAAGTCTCCCTGAAAGAGAACGTGGTCGAAAAATCGAAACTGGTGAAGAACACCCAGTTTGCACAACCTCTCTTTGAATTCTCGGGAGCCTGTGCCGGTTGTGGGGAGACCCCCCATGTGAAGCTGATCACCCAGCTCTTCGGGGAAAGGATGATGGTCGCCAATGCTACCGGATGTTCATCCATCTATGGAGGATCGGCACCGGCCACTCCCTATACCGTCCATAAAAACTCGGGCCATGGTCCGGCATGGGCCAACTCCCTGTTCGAAGACAATGCTGAATATGGCTTCGGTATGTCGGAAGGAGTCAACGCCCAGCGTGACCGCATCGCCGATATCATGCAAACCGAAATGCAAAATGGCATTTCCGCAGAGGAGAAGGAAGCTTTTGCCGAATGGCTCCAGAACCGTCACCTGGCCAATGAATCGGTGACGGCCTCTGCCAAAGTGGTGGAAGCCCTCCAGGGAAAAACCGGCAAGTATGCGGCCGATATCCTTGACCTCAAGCAGTACCTGGTGAAGAAATCGATCTGGGTCTTTGGCGGTGACGGCTGGGCTTACGACATCGGCTACGGTGGTCTCGACCATGTCATGGCCAGCGGCCAGGATATCAACGTGCTGGTACTCGATACAGAGGTCTACTCCAATACCGGCGGACAGTCTTCCAAATCGACCCCCGTGGGTGCCGTGGCGAAATTCGCCGCCGCCGGAAAGAGAATACGCAAAAAAGACCTGGGGGCCATGATGCTCTCCTATGGCTACGTTTACGTGGCACAGGTTTCCATCGGCGCCAACCAGTCCCAATTCCTCAACGCCCTCAAAGAGGCCGAAAGCTATCCCGGCCCCTCCCTGATCATCGCCTATTCGCCCTGTATCAACCACGGCCTCCGCAGTAGTATGGGCAAATCAAACGAGGAGATGAAAAAAGCCGTTGAAGCCGGTTACTGGTCCCTCTTCCGCTATAACCCCCTCCTCGAAGCCGAAGGGAAAAACCCCTTCCAACTCGACTCCAAGGAACCCGACTGGACGAAATTCCAGGCTTTCCTGAACGGAGAAGTGAGATATACCTCCCTCAAAAAATCATTCCCCGAAGTGGCCGACGAACTCTTCGCCGCCGCGGAAGAGAATGCCAAATGGAGGTATAACTACTACAAACGCCTGGCTTCTATGGATTTCGGAAAATAAAAAAGGGTAAAACCCAACCAGGGAGAGCTGCCGTTCACGACAGCTCTCTTTTTTTGTGGTAAGTTATTGTTAATTCATCATGCATCCCCCGGATAAAAAACTGAAAAACCGAAATGGTTTTCTAGTTTTGTGCCCATAATTCAGCGATGGAAATAAAGGAAAAAATAATCGTCAGGACAGCGGAGCTTTTCAGCATGATGGGGATGAAAGCTCTCACCATGGACATGGTTGCTTCCGGACTGGGGATATCGAAGCGAACGTTGTATGAGCATTTCCGCGATAAGGATGAACTGTTGCTGCAGTCGATCGACTACATGATCCGCAAGAATAACATCAGGTTAATGGAGATCAGCGCCCAATCACCCGATGTGATTGATGCGATTTTTGTAATTACGGAGATGCAGCACAGACAAATGATGACATTCAACCCGGTCATCTTTGAAGATATGAAGCGTTACATGTTCAGGGTAAACCTTTCCTATTACAGTAACAGGGAAAAGTGCCGTGAGTTTTCGGTGATTTACCATCTTCTGGAAAGGGGAAGACGTGAGGGGGTGTTCAGGGAAGATCTTAAAATTGACATTGTTGACATATTCATCTCAGAATTGGTCATTATGTTTCACAGCAGTGATGCCCTGAAAGGGATGAAAATGACGAAGACGGAGGCCATGGTGAATATTTTCATCCCCTATTTCAGGGGGTTGTGCACCCCAAAGGGAATAAGTCTCCTCGAAACCTACTCAAGTCGGAGTCAGGTGATAGGAGAAATGGAGAGTTAAGAATATTAATAATTTTGATAGAACGATGAATTTAAAACGATTCTTTTTGATCACCGGGATGGTTCTCGGGGTGTGGTCAGGGGGGGCTCAGGAGAAGCTGACCTTTGACCTGGAGGGGGCCAAAAAACAGGCGATTCAGTACAATAAGACCCTGAAGAATTCGGCCATGGCCATTGACAAAGCCCAGTACCAGCTCAGGGAAGCCATCGCCGCGGGTTTACCGCAGGTATCGTCGACACTCGATTATTCCAATGCCCTGGGGGCTAAACTCTCCATCCGGTTTATGGAAGATGCCCCGCCTACGGAGATCCCGATCAGACCCA
>CAZMMX010000014.1:0-36110 GCA_964567485.1 uncultured Prolixibacteraceae bacterium
GCAGCCTCATTCTGCCAGTATTTCAGGTCGGAAACATGCGGCCATTCCAGTTTGTCGTCTTCAATGGCTTGCAGCCACCGCTCACGGTCCTGGTCTAGTGAAACCCCGAAAACACCGAAACCTTTGGCCTTGTAATCATTGAAAACAGCCACCACGTTTGGATTTTCCTGACGGCAAGGACCACACCAGGCTGCCCAAAAATCTACCAGAGTATACTCATTCATGGCATAAATATCAGAGAGTTTCACGGGCTTTCCCTCGGGGTCGTTCTGCGTGAAATCAGGGGCGGTCTGACCAATGGCCACGGTCTTCAGTTTGGCAATCCTCTCCTTCATCTCTACAACAGCAGGAACTACCGACAGCTTGGGATCCAGACCAGCCACCAGGGAATCCAGAGCATCCACTTCCATGCTCTGCTGCACCTGCGTCAGAAACACCGGAGTCACCCATGACGATTTGTTGTTCTTCACAAAATCGAGCACTTTCTTTCCCTGACCTTCAAAAATGGCTGTCACCTCTTCCATCAGGCGGGCACCATTGATGGTGTCACCGGCCTGGATAGCCTGCTGGTATTCCTGGTATTTCGCCATGCCAGCCTTGTTATCCCTGTCCAGCTCATCCCTGATCGCTATGTACTCATCGTTCACCGGCGACCCGGTCACTCCGACCGAACGCAGCGAGTCTACATGACCCGTGACCTTCATGGACACATTCTCTACAAACAATGGGGCCTTCTGGTTTATCCCCTCCACCGAGAGATAATACATGCCGGGAAACTCCACCTTTCCTTCCAGAAGGGCGACCCCGTCAACAACTTCGGCAGTGTCAACGCCTACAAAACTGCCGGCCTCACGCTGCTCCAGAAATACCTTCCCTGTAGCCCCGTTCAGCACTACCTCAATCTTATAACCCTCAGGCTTTGAACACCCAAACACTGCGGCCAATAATGCAATAACTAGTAATTTTCTCATTTTTTTTGTTCCATTAATTGTTGTAATCAAGAAGCAAAATTATAAAAATCAACTCATTAATACTTCGGGCCCTCACTTTTTCCCGATATTTAACCTTTTATTACCAAACGGAAGTAAACCCCCCACAGCAGAGCCGGCGGGAAATGGACTCAACGGAATGCACAACCTCCCTCCAAGGATTGAAATATCCTCTCTCTCCCCCTCTGACAACCCACCAACTGGATTAAAAATAATTCACTTTCAGGCTGCTTTTTCTTATTGTAATTTGACAGTAACTAAAAAAAACTGTTTATCTTTATATCGACTAAACGTAACAAAACAGCATCATGCTTTTAAAAAACATCTCTGTCGACTGTGTGATTTTCGGTTTTGACGGTGAGAAACTGAATGTATTGCTCTGGCAGGCTGATCCCAAGCTTTTATTGCATACACTGCGGGAGCACGAGGATTTTGAGGAAGTGAAGTTTCTTTACGAGACCCATCCGGGACTTCAGGCCGATTCCACGTGGGGTTTGATCGGGGCCCATGCTTCCGAAGGGGCCAGCCTTGATGATTATGCCCAGGACATCACGACAGGGTGTACTGGGCTCGCCAATGTATATCTCAAGCAGTTCCAAACCTTCGGTGACCATATGAGGGTTCCATATTACCGGGTGATCACCGTTGGGTACTACGCCCTGATCAACCCCCGGTACCATAATATCCGCCAATCCAATCTGACCCGCAAAATGCAATGGTTCGATATCAATAAACTGCCTTCCCTCTGTTTTGACCATGAAGAAATCATAAGGGCAGCCCTCGACCATCTGCGGGAAAATGTCAAGTATCACCCGGTCGGCTTTCACCTGTTGCCTGACAAGTTCACCCTTACCGAGATGCAAACCATGTATGAAGTGATCCTTGGTGAAAAACTCGACATCCGCAACTTCCGGAAAAAAATCCAGAAGATGGATTTTCTCAAGGAAACAGGCGAAAAACAAAAGAATGTTCCCCACCGGGCCGCCAGGCTTTACCGCTTCGACCGGGAAAACTATGACCGCCAACTGAGGGAGGGTCTAACCTTCAGAATATAAACGCGGTTTAAACCTTTCGCGATTCCATTGGTCTTATTGTAAAACGTTTTATGCAGATTCCCGACCAGGAATTGGTGGACAGGCTCCTTTCGGAGACCTCCCGCCACAGCGCCTTTCAGGAACTGGTGACCCGGTACCAGGAGAGGTTGTATTGGCATGTCAGGAAAATGGTCCTCAACCACGAAGATGCTGACGACGTTTTACAAAACACCTTTATTAAGGTATGGAAAAGCCTGGGTCAATTCAGGGGAGAATCCTCGCTTTTTACCTGGCTTTACAGAATCGCCACCAACGAATCGATCACCTTCATTAATTCCCAAAAACGCCATACCCTGGTTTCCATGAACGAGGTGAGCGATTACCTGAAAAACAGGCTCGAAGCCGACGACTACCTTGAGGGTAGCGATATCCAGAAAAAACTGCAGAAGGCCATCCTTACCCTCCCCGACAAACAGCGACTGGTCTTTAACATGCGCTATTTTGAGGAGATGCCCTATCAACAGATGTCTGAGATCCTCGACACCTCGGTGGGGGCCCTTAAGGCTTCCTATCACCATGCCGCCCGTAAAGTGGAAGAATTCATTTCAAACAATGAATAGGTCATGCCATTAAACCTTTTAAATTACAAACAGTCCATGAATAAAATAAAACCGATGAATTTCTCTGAAGATATACCCGAAGAAATCGCCGGAGCAGGCAAGGAATTGCCGTTCAGGGTTCCAAGGGGTTATTTCGACGATTTTCCGGCCCGGCTGCAGGCAGCCATAGAGCAGGAAACAGCCCCCGTGGCGACCAGGAAACTGCGCCTGGTCGATTATCTGAGGCCTGTGGCAAGCCTCGCCGCCGCTTTCGCCGCGGTCTTTCTGATCGTTTACTGGCCCGCAAAACTGATCACCAACGAAGAGGTCTTCACCTCCCGTGCTCTCCCCGCAGAATCTGAAAAAATCATCAACCTGGTAGAACATGTCGATGATCATACCTTCCTGTCGTTACTCGAAAACGACTCCCCTGCCGACCCCCTCGATGACGAAACCCTCGAGAGTTACCTGGCTGCCAATTATAGCGCCTTCGACATCTACATGGAAATTAACGATAAATAAGAAAACCATGCAAAAAATTATCGCCATCATCCTTCCGGCCATCTTCCTCTTTACCCTGGCTGGCCAGGCTCAGAAAAAGGAAGGCCCCGACTTTGAGAAATTTAAAAGCCAGAAAATAGCCTTCCTCACCGAGAAGATCAACCTGACCCCCGACGAAGCACAGAAATTCTGGCCGGTCTACAACCAGTTCGAAAAGGAAAGGATGGAACTTCAGTTCAAACGCCGCGAATTGGAAATGAAAACCAGGGATGAAAATGCCTCTCTGAGCGACCAGGAAATCATCACCATTACCCGTGACATCGCCGGAACCTTCAAAAAAGAGGCCGATATCTCCTCGGGATACAACGAAAAGTTCCTGAAAATCCTCTCTCCACAGAAAGTATTGTTACTCTACCGCGCCGAAAACCAGTTCAGGGTGCACATGTTTGACCAGTACCGCAAAAGAAGGGAATAATTAAACCTCCTTGCGGCAGAGGCGTCGAGGAAACCGATTCCGACCAGGCACTACAACACAAACCTGCCGCTCTCGAGAAAGTCGATGGTTTCATTGATGCCTTCATACATAAGCGTATCTTCGGAGACAAAGGAAACCCTGGTACGGTATTGAGCCATAAAGTCCTCCAGCACCGGGCTGGTGTGCATAGGCCTGCGGAATTCTACAGCCTGGGCAGCATTGTACAATTCAATAGAGAGAATTTTCAACACATTGTCGGCCACCTTCAGCGCTTTGGTCGCAGCATTGGCTCCCATGCTGACGTGGTCTTCCTGTTCGTTCGACGAAGGAATGGAATCCACGGAAGCAGGGGTGGAGAGTTGTTTGTTCTGGCTGACAATCGAAGCCGCAGCATATTGGGGAATCATAAATCCTGAATTTAGTCCGGGGTTGGCTACCAGAAACTCGGGGAGTCCCCTCTCCCCGGAAATCAGCCGGTAAGTACGCCTTTCCGAGATGCTCCCCAGCTCTGACAGGGAAATGGCTAAAAAGTCAAGCGACAAGGCCAGGGGTTCTCCATGGAAGTTCCCGCCTGACACGATCTTGTCTTCATCGGGGAAAACCGTGGGATTATCGGTGACCGAGTTGATTTCGATCTCCACGACCCCGGCCACATATTTCACGGCATCCTTAACGGCACCATGCACCTGTGGTACGCACCTGAAGGAGTAAGGATCCTGGATATGCTTTTTCGGCTGTGCCATCAATTCGCTTCCAGTGAGCAGGTACCTGAAATTGGCAGCGGTCTGTGCCTGGCCGGGATGGGGCCTGATCATCTGTATATTCTCCAGGAAAGGCTCTATGAGTCCGTCGAAGGCATCGAGAGAGAGCGCCCCGATGATGTCAGCCAGCTTAATCAGTCTGAAGGCCTTCAGGAGGGTATACACGGCATGGGCGCTCATGAACTGGGTTCCGTTGAGCAGGGCCAGCCCCTCCTTGGCTTCGAGCTGCAGGGGCTGCCAGCCCAGACTTTCCAACACATCGGAAGCATGCCGCTTTTCGCCCTGGTAGTATACCTCCCCACGCCCCAGCAGGGGTAGGAAAAGCATGGCCAGAGGCGCCAGGTCCCCGCTGGCCCCCAGGGAGCCTTGTTCACACACCACCGGAACGATGTGGTGGTTGAAAAGGTCAAGGATCATCTGAACGGTACGCAGTTGCACCGCCGAATTACCACGGGCCAGGGCGTGTGCCTTGAGCAGAAGCATCAGCCGTATGACATCATGGGGCACCTCAGGGCCCAGGTTGCAGGCATGAGACAACACCAGGTTCTCCTGCAAACGGCTCAGGTCATCATGGGGCACCGTGATATTGCATAAAGCCCCGAAGCCTGTGGTGATCCCATATAGGGGTCCTTCGGCTTCTCTGATCTTGCGGTCAAGGTAGGCCTTGCTCTTTTCAATCAGAGCTACCGATTCTGCCGATAACTCAAGCCGCATGTCCCTTTCCAGGATCTCCTCAATGATCTCAAAAGTCAATGGGAGGGGCGATATCTGATGTATGGAAGGCTTCATGATTTTTTTTCTAAAATTGGGGAGTTTTTTTCTCCCCGGCTACGACTTTTATCAGCTCTTCGGGGGTGACCAGCATCTGATCGCCCGTTTCCATGTTTTTCAGGGTCAGTTTATGCTGTTCCATTTCGGTTTCCCCAGCCAGCACCACCCAGGGAATGCCTTTGCGGTGGGCATAGTTCATCTGCTTTTTCATCTTATCGTGGTCGGGGTAGATCTCAGCGCTGAGGCCTGCTTGACGGGCTTTGGCCAGATGCGGAAGGATATAGGTTTCTTCGGCCGGCCCGAAATTCACGAAGAGCAGCCGCGTGGTTTCCCCCGTCTTCGCCGGGAAAAGCCCCAATTGGGTGAGGACATCATAAATTCTTTCGGCTCCAAAGGAGACGCCGACCCCCGAAACCCCGGGCATGCCAAATACCCCGGCCAGATCGTCATAACGCCCTCCTCCACAGATACTCCCGATATTCTCATCCAGGGCCTTCACCTCAAAGATCGCCCCGGTATAGTAATTCAGTCCCCGCGCCAGGGTAAGGTCGAGTTCCGTCGCCGCTTGCACCCCCGAACGCTCAATATACCCGAAGAGAATCTCCAACTCCTCCACACCTCTTAAGCCAACAGCCGATGAGGCGAGGATCTCCTTCAGCCGCGCAATTTTACTTCCCGTATCGCCAGAGAGAAGAAGGATGGGCTCCAGAAGGGCAATGGCTTCACCAGGAATTCCTTTCTCCAGAAGTTCCTGTTTCACCTTTTCAAGCCCTATCTTTTCCATCTTGTCAATGGCCACAGTAATATCGATGATCCGCTCAGGCTGCCCGATCACCCCGGCAATGCCGGCAAGGACCTTGCGGTTGTTGATTTTGACGACGGTACGGATTTCCAGGCGCGCAAAAACCTCATCGATGATAGAGACCAGCTCAGCCTCATTTAAAAGACTGTCACTGCCAATCATATCACAGTCACACTGGTAAAACTCACGGTAGCGCCCTTTTTGAGGCCGGTCAGCCCGCCATACCGGCTGGATCTGGTAACGCCGGAAAGGAAAGACAATTTCATTGCGGTGCTGTACGATAAAACGGGCAAAGGGAACGGTCAGATCATAACGCAATCCCTTATCCGCCACCGAACGAACGACCGCTCCGGAATCCCGGGCTGAGAGCTGCTCCCCGTCGACTCCGGCCAGAAAATCACCAGAATTGAGAATCCTGAAAATCAGCTTGTCCCCCTCTTCACCATACTTACCCAGCAATGTGCTGATATTCTCCATGGCAGGGGTCTCCAGCTGCTGAAAACCATACCGGTGAAAAACCTCCCTGATGGTATCAAAAATGTAGTTCCTCCGGGCGGTCTCCACGGGCAGAAAATCACGGGTTCCCTTGGGTATCGATGGTGTCTGTGCCATATTCGTCGTTTTGCGCTTTTGTTAAGAGGACAAAAGTACAACTATGCCGGAATTTTTCCGATTTTTGTCGTTCGAAAAGAAAAACGATGGAACCACACAAAAAGGCAGGGCGTTACAGCCGGATATATGCACAGCTGAAAGCGCTGGCCGCAAAAAGTAACGACACAGATGCACGAATGGCCACCATTGCCGCGGTGTTGCACCACAAGATGGACTATTATTTCTGGACGGGGTTCTATATGCTCCGCGACGGCGACTTGGTGGTGCGATGCTACCAGGGACCGGTGGCCTGTCAGGTACTGGCCCGGGACAAGGGGGTGTGCTGGGCAGGGATCAACAGCGGTGAGACCATCGTGGTCGGCGATGTCCATCAATTTCCCGGCCATATCGCCTGCGATTCACGCAGTAATTCCGAAATCGTGGTTCCTGTGCGTGATGCCCGGGGTATCATTACCGGGGTCCTCGATGTCGACAGCAAGGAAAAAGAGGCATTTGACCAGACCGACGCCCTCTGGCTCGGAAAAATCGTGGCCCTGATCTATTCTGCCCACGAAGACTATTGCGGATCTTAACAGATCAGGATTGCTGAAACAGCTGCAGTTCATTCTGATCAGGATCCCCAAAACAGTTGCGGGTTATTTGTGATCAGGATCCCTAAAACAGCCGCAGTTCATTCTGATCAGGATTCCCAAAACAGCTGCGGGATATTTGTGATCAGGGCCGCTGGAAGAACTCAGGATCCCTGACGGCCCCGGTTCCCCTGACCAATGATTTATAACGGAGCGAAGGACTTGCCAGCTTCTCTCCCAGGCCCAGTTGCGGCCATTTCTCATCGATCCGGGCAATGGTGGACTCGTCCATGGTGACAATATTGGGCCACTCTCTGCCAAAATGGTCGTGTTCCGCAGTTTTTATGGTGGCGTCGACCACGGCGATACTCCCGCCTCCGGGAAGCTCCTTCACTTCGATATCACGGTGAGGTTCCAGGTTACCTCCCAGTAACCATACCAGGGTAAAGAGATCTGCCAAGGGGGCCCCGTCGTCAAAAAGTATGAAAACCCTGAAATGGGCAGCTTCCGGAAGTTGGGCCAGCCTGCTGGCCAGCGTTTTACTGCTGAAGTCCCCTTTTTTGGAGATGGTAAGCAGCAGCACGGGCAGACGGGGCTCTCCGGGGGTGACAACGACGCCGGTGACTCCCTCTAACCGGGAAAACACGGCGAGGTCCATCCCCTTATCTATGGGCTCCTCCCCCGGGCCCGGGAACCCTTCCGGGGGCCTTTCCCCGGGAAGAGGGACCGTCAGGTCAATCCCCAGCTTGGAACCGTAGGCAAACACCTGAGAGGAGTGGTCCAGAACATCGAGGGGACCCCGCGAAAAATGAAGGGAATGCCGGGGGTCAAAATAGCGGGTGAAGAGCCGCGCTATCACCCGGTAATCGTGAATATCCACCTCCCGCTCCGGGGATCCCTGATTCCCGGAAACTCCGGAAACCGGCTCTTCCTCCCTGCCAGCCACCACCAGAATCTTGTTGAACATCATCTGTCCGGCCCCCCATAGCGAATTCATCACCTTTACAGCCTGTCCGGGATAGCTCTTGTTGATCTTCACCAGAGTGAAGTTGTGGGCCACCCCGGCAAAGGGAAGGTCCATATCCTCCAACTCGGGGATCATGGTCAGCCTGATGGGCATGGTAAAGATCCGTTCGGTGGCCTTGCCCATCCAGGCATCCTCCATGGGGGGAATGCCCACGATGGTAGCCGGATATACGGCATCGCGCCGGTGGGTAATGCAGGTGACGTGAAACCGGGGATAGTCATCGGCGAGGGAATAGAAACCGGTATGGTCCCCGAAAGGCCCTTCTCTGACCAGTTCTTCCTCCGGGTCTACATATCCTTCAATGACGAAGTCGGCATCTTCGGGAACCCAGAGGTCATTGGTGAGGCATTTGACCAGCCGCACTTGTTTTTTCCGCAGAAAGCCCGCAAGAAGGTACTCGTCCATATTTTCGGGCATGGGGGCCGTGGCCGCATAAACATAAGAGGGGTCTCCCCCCAGGGTGACGGTGACGGGCATCCTCCCTTTCCTCACTTTATACTTTTCGTAGTGGGCGGCTCCGGTTTTGTGGCGATGCCAGTGCATTCCCGTGTGGGTGGCATCAAAAATCTGCATCCGGTACATCCCCGTGTTGGGAATACCGGTGTCAGGATCCGCGGTATGTACGGCAGGCAGGGTGATAAAACGCCCCCCGTCGGCAGGCCAGCATTGGAGTACCGGTAGTTTTCCCAGGTCAGGGGGATCCATGGTGACCTCCTGGCACTTACCCCTCCCCTTGATCTTCCGGGGCATCCAGGATGCCACTTCTTGCAGCATGGGAAGCATCGTCAGCTTCTCCCACCATCCTGTCTTCGGCGAAACCAACCCCCGGAAGATCAGGGCGATCTCTTCCCCAATCTCCTCCAGCGATTCCCGCCCCAGAGCCAGGGCCATCCTCCGCTCCGACCCCATGGCATTGATAAGAACGGGAAAGTCACGGCCTGTGTTTTCAAATAAAAGGGCCTTTCCGCCTCCCGGCAATTTGGAGAACCTGTCGGCAATTTCCGTAATTTCCAGCTCAGGATCCGCAAAAGCAGAGCACCTGACCAATTCACCTTCCCGTTCCAGACGGGCTATAAATTCTCTCATTCCGTTATAGGCCATGGTCGTAGTGTGGATATGCGTACAAGCAATGTTCAGGAGTGAAAATTAATAAAAAAAGGCCGGCAAACGCCAGCCTTTTATATGATAACAGGGAATATCTCCTATTCTTGTGATTCTTCCGCGGGAGCGTCAGGTGCAGGTGTTTCACCTTCGCCGGCGGCAGGGGATTCATCAGCCTTGGCAACAGGAGCTTCCTCAGCTTTGGGTGCCGGGGTTTCCTTTGCTGCAGGGGCGCTTTTAGGGGCCTTGGGAGTCTTAGGGGCTTCAGCCACAGGGGCAGCCTCTTCCTTCTTGCCGGCACCACGACGGGAACGTTTCTTCTTGCCCTTCTTGCTGTCGTCCTTGGCAGCGAGCATAGCCTCGTTGAAGTCGACCAGTTCCATCATACACATCTCGGCATTGTCGCCCAGGCGGTTGCCGGTACGTAAAATGCGGGTGTATCCTCCTGGACGGTCGCCAACACGCACCGAAATCTCGCGGAAAAGCTCGGTAACAGCCTCCTTACTCTGAAGGTAGCTGAAAACAATACGGCGGGCATGGGTGGAATCATCCTTTGATTTGGTAATCAGCGGCTCCACATACATCTTAAGGGCTTTGGCCTTGGCCATCGTCGTGTTGATCCTTTTATGCAGAATCAGCGAGGCTGCCATATTCGAAAGCAACGCCTGGCGATGAGCACTCTTCCTGCCCAAATGATTGAATTTCTTATTGTGTCTCATTACTCTTTAATCCTTGTCTAATTTATACTTAGCAATATCCATCCCGAAATTAAGGCCCATTCCCAAGAGCAGGTCGTCGAGTTCGGTAAGCGACTTCTTCCCGAAGTTGCGGAATTTCAAAAGGTCGGTACGGTTATACTGTACCAGTTCGCCCAGTGATTCCACATCGGCAGCTTTCAGACAGTTCAGGGCACGTACCGACAGGTCGAGGTCGACCAGCTTGGTCTTCAGCAACTGACGCATATGCAGCACCTCTTCGTCGAACTCCTCGTTGGCGAACTTCTCATCCGAATCAATGGTAATCTTCTCGTCAGAGAAGAGCAGGAAATGGTAAATGAGGATCTTGGCAGCCTCCTTGAGGGCATCCTTGGGCTGGATGGAACCATCGGTCGAGATTTCCAGGACCAGCTTTTCATAGTCGGTCTTCTGTTCAACACGGAAATTCTCCACGGTGTATTTAACCGTAGTGATGGGGGTGTAGATCGAATCGATCGGGATCACCCCAAAATCCGCCTCTACCGGTTTGTTCTCCGCTGCAGGAATATATCCGCGTCCTTTACTGATGGTCATTTCAATGTGAAGCTTCACATCGGGTTCCATCCGGCAAATGACCAGCTTGGGGTTCAGCACCCGGAAACCGGTCATATACTTGTTGATGTCGCCTGCTGTAAACTCTTCCTGCCCACCGATGGTGATGTTTACCTTCTCTGATTCAACATCTTCACCCTCTCTTTTGAACCGGATCTGCTTCAGGTTGAGAATGATCTCCGTGACATCCTCGATAACTCCCTTAATTGTGGAGAATTCATGATCCACACCATCAATCTTGATAGTGGTGATGGCGTATCCTTCAAGGGAAGAAAGGAGGATCCTCCTCAGGGCATTACCGATGGTAATCCCGTACCCGGGCTCCAGCGGACGGAATTCAAACTTCCCGTACCTGTCGCCGGATTCAATCATGATAACCTTGTCAGGCTTTTGGAACGCTAATATTGCCATAATTACCTCACGTAAAAAATTATTTGGAATACAACTCAACGATGAGTTGTTCTTTAATATTCTCCGGAATCTCATCCCGTTCGGGACGGTTGATGAATTTGCCGGCCATTTGAGTTTCGTCCCATTCGAGCCATCCATAACGGGAATGTCTGCGGGAGGCCAGGGCTTCATTGATGATCTCCAGCGATTTGGATTTCTCGCGCACTCCCACCAGGTCACCCGGTTTCAGGAGATAGGAAGGGATATTGACCACTTCGCCGTTGACCACGACATGCCGGTGGGTCACCAGCTGACGGGCACCGGCCCGTGACTTGGCCACTCCCAAACGGAAGATCACATTATCGAGCCGTGACTCCAGTAGCTGCAGCAATACATCACCGGTTTTCCCCGTTGACGCTGCGGCCTTCTGGAAAAGCCCACGGAACTGACGCTCCAGCAACCCATAGGTATACTTGGCCTTCTGTTTCTCCCTCAGCTGAGTTCCATATTCCGATTTTTTTCTCCTTTTGGCATTCAGCCCGTGCATCCCCGGAGGATAGTTCTTATGCTCAAATGCCTTGTCCGGTCCGAAAATAGGCTCGCCAAATTTCCTTGCAATTCTTGATTTTGCTGCTCTGTATCTTGCCATTACCTGATTGTTTTTATATTAAACACGTCTTCTTTTGGGAGCCCTGCATCCATTATGGGGCAGCGGAGTGACATCCATGATCTCGGTCACCTGAATCCCGGTGTTGGAGATGGCCCTGATGGCAGACTCTCTGCCGTTCCCCGGTCCCTTCACGAAGGCTTTCACCTTGCGCAGTCCCAGATCAAAGGCCGTCTTGGCGCATTCCTCGGCAGCTACCTGAGCAGCATAGGGGGTGTTCTTCTTCGAACCCCTGAAGCCTTTCTTACCCGCCGACGACCAGCTGATCACCTCGCCGTTCATATTGGTCAGCGTAACAATGATATTGTTGAAAGAGGAGTGTACATGAGCCATGCCGTTGGGTTCCACCACAACAACTCTCTTCTTGCTCGTTCCAGTCTTTTTTGCCATATCCGAATTACTTATTTAGTGGCTTTTTTCTTGTTAGCAACAGTTTTCTTCTTTCCCTTGCGGGTGCGTGCATTATTCTTGGTCGACTGGCCCCGCACGGGCAGACCAATACGGTGGCGGATACCCCGGTAACACCCGATGTCCATCAACCGTTTGATATTCAACTGAACTTCTGAACGAAGCTCACCCTCTACCTTGAACCCATCGGTGATGATCTGGCGAACACTACCAAACTGCTCATCGTTCCACTCCTGGACCTTCAGGTCCTTGTCCACCCCGGCTTTGGCCAGTATGGTTTTCGAAGCACTGCGGCCTATACCGTAAATGTATGTAAGGGCGATTTCTCCCCGCTTATTATCTGGAATATCAACACCTACTAAACGTGCCATAATCTCTTTTTTGTTTTTTTATTATTATCCTTGACGTTGTTTGAACTTGGGGTTCTTTTTGTTAATCACATACAGCCGCCCTTTCCTGCGTACAATCTTGCACTCGGCGCTGCGCTTTTTTATGGAAGTCCTCGTTTTCATTATGCAATTCTTTAATTTTTATATCTGAAAGTTATTCTCCCTTTGGTCAGGTCGTATGGCGACATCTCCACCTTGACTTTATCACCGGGAAGGATCTTGATATAATGCATCCTCATTTTCCCGGAGATATGTGCTGTTATGACATGCCCGTTCTCCAGTTCAACCCTGAACATCGCATTCGATAAAGCTTCGATGATCGTTCCGTCTTGTTCTATGGATGGCGTTTTTGCCATAAAATTCTTTTTCTTTTAATTGTCAAGTACTTTGCGAAGATAGCCTCTCTGCCGTCACACCGGAAGAATCCATGACCCGAATCAGTACATCGACTGTCCGCCGCCGGTACGCCCTTTAATACGACCCGACTTCATCAGTCCGTCATAATGGCGCATAAGCAGGTGACTTTCGATCTGCTGTAAGGTATCGAGAATAACTCCTACCAGGATCAACAGGGATGTTCCGCCGTAAAAATAGGCAAACTGGGTGTTGATCCCGATAAGCATGGCAAAAGCAGGAAGGATGGTCACTATCCCCAAAAAGATGGATCCGGGAAAAGTAATCCTCGACATCACCGTGTCGAGAAATTCCACCGTTTTCTTTCCGGGTTTTACTCCGGGGATAAACCCGCCGTTCTTCTTCATATCCTCTGCCATCTGTACTGGGTTCACGGTAATGGCAGTATAAAAATAGGTAAACGCAATCACGAGGAGGAACTGGACGGAGTTGTACCAGAAGCCTGTGGGATTAGCGAAAGCAGAGGCGAATTTGCCCATTGTTTCCGAGTTGCCGAACCCCGCCAGGGTAATCGGCACAAACATGATGGCTTGGGCAAAAATAATGGGCATAACGCCGGCGGCATTCACCTTCAGGGGAATATACTGTCGCACGCCACCGTATTGTTTGTTGCCTACAATCCTCTTGGCGTACTGTACGGGAATTCTCCGGGTTCCCTGAACCAGAAGAATGGTACCCACAAAGACGAAGAAGAGCAGAACAAACTCCACCAGGAACATGACCAGACCTCCGCCCTGCTGGCTGATCCTTGAGGCAAATTCCGCAAAGATCGAGAAGGGGAGCCGGGCGATGATACCAATCATGATGATCAGGGAGATTCCGTTTCCGATTCCCTTATCCGTAATTCTTTCACCGAGCCACATCACGAACATGGAGCCGGCAGTGAGCATAATGGTCGAACTGATCTGGAAGAGGGTACCTCCGCCACCGGCAAATGCCGATTCAGGAAGCTGGTAGGTCAAACTGGCCAGATAAGCCGGAGCCTGAAAGACCAGGATCAAAACCGTAAGGTAGCGGGTGATCTGGTTGATCTTACGTCGTCCTGATTCCCCCTCTTTCTGTAACCTCTGAAAATAGGGGACCGCAATGCCCAACAGCTGGATCACAATAGATGCCGAAATGTAAGGCATGATCCCCAGCGCAAAAATCGAAGCGTTGGAAAAAGCACCCCCCGAGAACATATCCAACAACCCGAGCAATCCGTCCTGCGTCTTGTTTTGTAAGGCAACAAGCTGCGCCGGATCAATCCCGGGAAGCGAAACAAAGGACCCCAAACGGTAGATCAGCAGGAAGAAGAGGGTGATGCCCAGCCTCGACCGCAGGTCTTCAATCTTATAGATATTCTTAAGGGTTTCTATAAATCGTTTCATTACCGTTTAGAGTATTTCAGTTGTTCCTTCCAGTTTTTCGATGGCTTCTTTTGCGCTTTGTGAAAAAGCATGGGCCTTGACGGTGAGCTTGGCGCCCAGCGTTCCGTTACCGAGGATTTTCACCTTGTCGTTTTTGGAAATGACCCCCGCGGCAATCAACGCCTCGATGTCAATGACCGGGGTGTCGAGTCGCTCTGCGAGCTGCTGCAACACTTCCAGATTAATAGCTTTATATTCCACCCGGTTCCGGTTCTTGAATCCCGATTTGGGAACCACCCGTTGAAGGGGCATTTGGCCGCCCTCAAAACCGATTTTACGGGAATATCCCGACCTTGACTTTGCACCTTTATGACCGCGTGTGGAGGTTCCGCCCCATCCCGAGCCCTGACCCCTGCCAACCCGTTTGTTGACAGCGGTCGAACCCTGTGCCGGTTTTATCTTGCTTAAATCCATAATAGTATTCGTATTTCCAGATTATTTTACTTCCTCAACAGTCAGCAGATGTCGAAGCTTTGTGACCATCCCCAAAATTTCGGGGGAATCGTTGTGTTCTACCGTCTGCAACCTCTTGCGCAGTCCGAGCGATGCCAGAATAGCCTTCTGGTGTTTCGTGGTACCAATGGCACTCCTGACCTGGGTAATTTTTATCCTTGCCATAACTGTTTATCCTTTAAATACTTTTTCCATGGTAACGCCGCGCTGTTGTGACACGGTATAGGCATCCCTGAGTTCCATCAGGGCTTCCATTGTAGCCTTCACCAGGTTGTGAGGGTTGGAAGATCCCTGTGATTTGGCCAGGATGTCGTGAATTCCCACACTTTCAAGGACGGCACGCATAGCACCCCCGGCCTTCACACCGGTACCCGAACGGGCAGGGCGCAGCAGTACCTTGGCACCGCCGAACTTGGCCACCTGTTCATGAGGGATGGTTCCCTTGATGACCGGGACTTTTACCAGGTTCTTCTTGGCAGCATCCACCCCCTTGGCAATGGCAGCTGTTACTTCACTGGCTTTCCCCAGGCCCCAGCCGACGACGCCGTTCTCATTTCCCACCACTACAATAGCGGAGAAACTGAAGGTTCGTCCTCCTTTGGTTACCTTGGTCACACGGTTGATGGCTACCAACCTGTCTTTAAGATCCAGGTCACTTGTCTTGATATTTCTGATATTCACTGCCATAGTCGTTAGAATTTAAGGCCACCTTCACGGGCAGCATCGGCCAGTTGTTTTACTCTTCCATGATACAGATAACCGCCGCGGTCAAAAACCACTTCGGTAATTCCGGCAGCCAGGGCCTTCTCGGCCACCAACTTGCCCACCATCGCTGCTTTCTCGGTCTTGGTGCCCGTGGCTGCGGCAATCTCCTTTGCAAGAGAGGATACGGCCAGAAGGGTAACCCCCTGGACATCGTCGATCAGCTGAACCCCGATCTGCTTGTTGCTGCGGTATACCGACATCCGCGGACGGTCGGAAACCCCCGACACAATCTTGCGGATACGTTTCCTGATCCTGTAACGTCTTTCTATCTTAGTCAGAGACATAATTCTTCAGATTTTACTATTTAACACCAGCGGCTTTACCAGCCTTGCGTCTGAGCTGTTCGCCCACAAACTTAATCCCCTTGCCTTTGTAAGGCTCAGGTTCCCTGAACGACCTGATCTTAGCGGCTATCTGGCCAATCAGCTGTTTGTCGATCGACTTGAGCGTAATCAACGGATTTCCGCGCTTTTCAGTCTTGGCTTCCAGGGTAATCTCCGGAGGCAGCTGAAGGTAAGTATGGTGGGAAAACCCCAACACGAGGTCCAGCACATTGTTGGGAAGCTGTTCAACCCTGTAACCTACACCAACCAGTTCCATCTTGATTTCGAAACCCTTGGTCACCCCGGTCACCATATTGTTCACCAGCGACCGGTATAAGCCGTGCATGGAGCGGTTGGTCTTGTTGTCATCGGGGCGGGAAAACAAAAGGGAGGAACCCTCCTGGGTCACCGTGATCACCTTGTCCACCTGCTGGGAAAGCGTTCCCAGAGGCCCCTTGACGGTAATGGTGTTGTCGTCGCCGATCTTCACCGTTACTCCTGCCGGTATTTCTATGGGTAATTTACCTATCCTTGACATCGTATTCCTCCTATTAATATACGTAACACAATACTTCACCACCCACTTTCAGCTCACGGGCTTCCTTATCGGTGATCACCCCTTTCGATGTAGAAATGATGGCAATACCCAGTCCGTTAAGCACGCGGGGTATGTTCTCGGAATCGCAGTAGTTGCGGAGTCCCGGACGGCTTACCCTCTCCAGGGCCTTGATGGCCGATACCTTGGTTTCAGGATGGTATTTCAATGCAATCTTGATACTTCCCTGGAAGTTGACCTCCTCCTCGAACTTGTAGTTGAGAATATATCCCTTTTCCTTCAGGATACGGGTCATTTCCTTCTTGATGTTGGATGCAGGGATATCGACCACCCTGTGGTTAGCCCTGATGGCATTCCGCAACCGGGTCAGATAGTCTGCTATCGGATCTGTAACTTTACTCATTTTATTTAACTCTTTTACCTGTTACCAACTTGCTTTCTTAACTCCGGGAATCAAACCTTCTGAAGCCATCTCACGGAAGTTGATCCTGCTGATTCCGAACTGGCGCATGTATCCTTTCGGACGGCCGGTCAGTTTGCAGCGGTTGTGCAACCTCACGCGTGAGGAGTTCTTCGGCAGCTTCTGCAAACCGATGAAATCACCTTCGGCTATGAGTTGGGCTCTCTTCTCGCTGTATTTTGCATAAAGCGCTGCACGTTTGACTTCCCGTGCCTTCAACGACTCTTTAGCCATAACTTAATTCTTTTTGACGTTTTTGAATGGTAAACCTATTTCTTTCAGCAACGCAAAACCTTCTTCATCGGTGTTGGCTGTAGTCACGAAAGTGATGTTCATCCCGTTGATCTTATTCACCTTATCGATATTGATTTCGGGGAAGATGATCTGTTCGGGCACGCCAAGGGTATAGTTGCCCTGGCCATCCATCTTACTTTCAATGCCGCGAAAATCGCGGATACGGGGCAGGGCCACCGAAATCAAACGGTCGAGAAATTCGTACATTTGGTCGCGACGCAATGTCACACGCACGCCAATGGGCATTTTCTTCCTTAGTTTGAAGTTGGAGATGTCTTTTTTCGACTTGGTCTGGACGGCTTTCTGACCAGAGATCATGGTCATCTCTTCAGTGGCCACTTCAATGATCTTCTTGTCGGCTATCGTTGAGCCAACACCCTGGTTAAGCACTATCTTTTCCAGCCGCGGTACCTGCATGACCGACTTGTAGCTAAACTCCTTCATCAGGGCAGGTATAATCTCTTCCTTGTATTTTATTTCAAGGGTGGGTATGTAAGCCATTACTTAATCTCCTCTCCAGATTTTTTGGAATAACGAACTAATTTACCGTTTTCATTCAGCTTGCGGCCGATGCGGGTGGGTTTTCCGGTTTTCGGATCTACCAGCATGAGGTTTGAGATGTGCACGGGGCCCTCTTTCTCAATGATTCCTCCCTGCGGATGCTCAGTATTGGGCTTGGTATGCTTCTTGATCATATTCACGCCCTCAACGATCGCTCTCTCGGTCTTGCGGTTCACTTGCAATATGCGGCCTTTGCTTCCTGCGTAATCGCCGGAAATGACGACAACCAAGTCGCCCTTCCTGATATGTAACTTCTTCTGCATGGTTTTCTGTTTTGCGGATTATAGAACTTCGGGAGCCAGTGAAATAATCTTCATGTTCAGGTCGCGTAACTCACGGGCCACAGGTCCGAAAATACGGGTTCCTCTCATCTCACCGGCGTTATTCAACAGAACAACTGCATTGTCATCAAAGCGGATGTAAGATCCGTCGGGACGACGCACTTCCTTCTTGGTACGAACCACGATCGCTCTTGAAACTGACCCCTTCTTGACGTCGGCACCGGGAGTGGCGCTCTTAACGGCCACAACGATGGTATCCCCAAGGGAGGCGTAATGCTTACGGGTACCGCCCAGAACACGGATGCAAAGAACCTCCTTCGCACCACTGTTATCTGCTACTATACATCTTGTTTCCTGCTGTATCATGATTACTTGGCTCTTTCAATGATTTCAACTAATCTCCAACATTTTTTCTTGCTCAGCGGCCGCGTTTCCATGATCCGCACAGTATCACCGATGTTGCAGGTGTTGTTGTCGTCGTGCGCATAGAACTTGGTGGTTTTGTTCACGAACTTGCCGTAAATCGGATGTTTGAATTTCCTCTTTTCGGCCACCACGATGGTTTTATCCATCTTGTTGCTTACCACCACGCCGACACGCTCTTTTCTCAGATTTCTATCTTTATTCTCTTCCATTGCTGCATTAATGTGTTATTAAACTTCCCTGCTGCGAAGAATAGTCTTCATCCTGGCAATGTTCCTGCGCGATTCGCGGATCTTCATCGGATTGTCGAGCGGCGACACGCTGTGGTTCAATCTCAGACGAACAAGACTCTCCTGTTCGGTTTGCAAACGCTCCAATATCTCCTTGCTTGTAAGCTCTCTTATTTCAGACGTTTTCATACTCATTTCTCCTATTATTCAACAAAATCACGTCTTACGACAAACTTGGTGGTAATGGGCAGTTTTTGTGCTGCCAGGCGAAGGGCTTCCTTGGCCATGGCGAAGGGAACGCCTTCGGCTTCGATGATAATGCGCCCGGGGGTGATGGGAGCCACGAAAGCTTCGGGGGCCCCTTTACCCTTCCCCATACGTACTTCTGCAGGCTTCTTGGTGATCGGCTTGTCGGGAAAAATCCTGATCCAGATCTGGCCCTGACGCTGCATGTAACGGGTCACGGCAACCCTGGCGGCCTCAATCTGGCGCCCGGTGATCCACGCTTCCTCCAATGCCTTGATTCCGAAGGAACCGAAAGCCAGCTGGTTTCCCCGCTGGGCATTCCCCTTCATCTTGCCCTTTTGGACTCTCCTGAATTTTACTCTTTTTGGCTGTAACATCTCTTTCTTATTCTAGCGTGTTAACCCCCTATTTTCTTCTTTTCCTGTTACCTCCGCCGCCTTTCGGTGCCCCATTGCGGCCCGGCTTCGGGCTTGCATTGGGAGAAAGATCGGGGACTCCATAAACCATACCCTTGCAAATCCACACCTTCACGCCGATGAGCCCGGTTTTGGTCAGGGCTTCACCAAGTGCGTAATCGATGTCGGCTCTCAGCGTATGGAGGGGAGTGCGGCCATCCTTATACATCTCCGAACGGGCCATCTCAGCACCGTTCAAACGGCCCGATACCTGCACCTTGATCCCTTCGGCGCCCATACGCATGGTCGAGGCAATGGACATCTTTACCGCCCTGCGGTATGCCACTTTCCCTTCCACCTGACGGGCTATGTTGTTGGCCACAATTCGGGCATCAAGTTCCGGACGCTTGATCTCAAAAATATTGATCTGTACCTCTTTGTTGGTGATCTTCTTGAGTTCTTCCTTCAACTTGTCCACTTCCTGGCCTCCCTTACCGATAATAATCCCCGGACGGGAAGTATGCACGGTAATGGTGATCAGCTTCAGCGTGCGCTCAATGATAATCTTTGAAATACTCGCTTTTGCCAGACGTGCATTCAGATAATCACGGATCTTCTGGTCTTCTACCAGCTTGTCCCCGTAATTATCCCCGCCAAACCAATTGGAATCCCATCCTTTAATGAATCCCAAACGATTGGATATTGGATTTACTTTCTGTCCCATTTACTATCAGTTAAGATTTTCTACAACTTCGTTTTTCCTGTCCACAAAAAGGGTCACGTGGTTCGAACGTTTCCTGATCCGGTGCGCACGACCCTGGGGTGCCGGCCGCAACCTCTTCAGAATACGTCCTGAATCTACCATGATCCGACTGACAACCAACGGGGTTTCCTCAATGCGGACCCCCTCGTTCTTCGCCTGCCAGTTGGCAATAGCCGACATGAGCAGTTTCTCCACCCTGTTCGACGCTTCCTTGGACGAAAATTTTAATACATCCAATGCCTTGTTCACCTCCATACCACGGATCAAATCGGCTACAAGCCTCATTTTCCGGGGAGATGTCGGGCAATTCTTTAAAACAGCAAAATATTGTTGTTTCTTCGCTTCTTTACGCTTTTCAGCTGATTCTCTTTTTCTGGCACCCATGGATACTCACTTTTTTAATTACAATCTACAGTTTGCCTTATTTCCTGTTACCGGAATGGCCCCTGAAGGTCCGGGTAGGTGCAAATTCTCCTAAACGATGGCCAACCATGTTTTCGGTGACGTATACGGGGATGAATTTGTTCCCGTTGTGCACCGCGATGGTGTGCCCGACAAAATCAGGGGAAATAACGGAAGCCCTGGCCCAGGTCTTGACCACCGACTTCTTGCCGGCATCATTCATCGCCAGAACTTTTTTCTCAAGCTTGAAGGCAATGTATGGGCCTTTTTTTAACGAACGACTCATGTGTATCTCCTTTAAAATTATTTCTTCCTACGTTCAACGATATACCGGTTGGATGCCTTCTTCGGGGCACGGGTCTTGTAACCCTTGGCCAGCAACCCCTTGCGGGAACGCGGATGTCCTCCAGAAGCACGGCCTTCACCACCACCCATCGGGTGATCCACCGGGTTCATGGCCACACCACGCACGCGGGGACGACGTCCCATCCAGCGGTTGCGACCAGCCTTACCCGATTTCTCAAGGTTGTGATCTCCGTTACCGACAATCCCTACGGTAGCCCTGCAGGTGGTCAACACCATACGGGTTTCGCCCGAGGGCAACTTTAAAGTGACATACTTGCCTTCGCGCGATGTCAACTGAGCATGAGTTCCTGCACTACGTGCCATAATGCCTCCCTGGCCAGGCTGAAGTTCAATGTTGTGAACCAGCGTTCCAAGAGGTATTTCAGCTAAAGGAAGGGTATTCCCGATTTCAGGATCAATGCCCGAACCGCTATTTACCTTCTGGCCTACCTGCAACCCATTGGGCGCCAGAATGTATCGCTTCTCATTGTCTTCATACACCAGAAGAGCAATGTTAGCCGTACGGTTGGGATCGTACTGGATCGAATCGACAACCGCGGAAACCCCATCCTTGTTTCTCTTGAAATCAATGATGCGGTATTTCCGCTTATGTCCCCCACCTATATACCTCATTGTCATGCGGCCCTGGTTATTGCGACCACCAGATTTCCGCAGGGGCTCCAACAATGATTTCTCAGGCGTAGATGCAGTAATGGCGTCAAAAGCACTGATAACCTTGTGCCGCTGACCCGGTGATACTGGTTTAATTTTCCTTACTGCCATTTCTGTTATTATATATTACTGTAAAAATCAATACTATTCCCTTCAGCCAGGGTGATAATCGCCTTCTTGTAGGTCGGCGTCTTTCCCGATATCACTCCGGCCTTGGTAAACCTCGACTTCACTTTCCCTCCGCAAACCATCGTGTTCACGCTGTCTACCGAAACATTATAAAGACTCTCCACTGCTTTCTTGATCTGCAACTTGGTAGCCTTCCTCTGCACCATGAAGCCGTAACGGTTGTAACGCTCCCCCTGGGCAGTCATCTTTTCGGTCACTATGGGTTTAATCAATATATCCATTTCGTAATGGTCTTAAAGCTTGAATACATCTTCGATTTTTTCTACCGAACCTTCCAGAATCACAAGAGTTTTGGTATTCAGTATCTGGTAAGTTGTTAATTCTGAAGCAGTTACAACCGAAACACCCTGTAAATTTCTGGAGGACAAATATATAGATTTATTTTCTTCCGGTAATACGAAAAGTGACTTTTTATCAGATATTTTCAGGTTTTCCGAAATAGCCACCATCTTTTGGGTTTTGGGGGTGTCGAGAATGAAATTCTCCAGAATCACAATATCGTTGTCCTGGGCCTTGTGGGCCAGGGCCGACATGCGGGCCAGAAGCTTCACTTTCTTGTTCAGTTTAAAACTGTAGTTGCGTGGGCGGGGTCCAAAGGCACGACCTCCACCGACGATGGTCGGTGAGGTGATCATCCCTGCACGCGCCGTTCCGGTACCCTTCTGACGTTTGATCTTCTTGGTACTTCCGGCCACTTCGCCCCTCTCCTTGCTCTTGTGGGTGCCCTGACGCTGATTGGCCATATACTGCTTTACATCGAGGTAAATGGCATGATCATTGGGCTCAATACCGAAAATCTCGTCATTCAGCATGACTTTCCTTCCGGTTTCTTTTCCTTCTATATTGAATACACTTAATTCCATTGTTTCCGAATTGAGACGTAAGACCCCTTTGCTCCGGGAACTGATCCCTTGAGTATTATCAAATTCTGTTCAGGTATAACCTTGAGTACGAGAAGGTTTTCGATGGTCTTTCTTTCGCCGCCCATCCGTCCTGCCATGCGCAGTCCTTTCATTACCCTTGAAGGCCATGAAGAAGCTCCCAGAGATCCCGGGGCACGGAGCCGGTTATGCTGACCGTGGGTCGAATCTCCCACTCCACCAAAACCATGACGGCGTACCACCCCCTGAAAACCTTTTCCTTTGGAGACCCCTTCCACATCAACAAAATCATTGATGTTGAAAATGTCTACATTAATCACGTCACCCAGGTTGAAATGCCCCCTGAAGGTGTCCTTGAATTCCACCACCTTGCGTTTGGGCGTGGTCCCGGCCTTCTTGAAATGCCCGAACTCTGCCTTGTTGGCGCTCTTCTCCTTCTTCTCATCGAAGGAGAGTTGCAACGCATGGTAGCCGTCCTTTTCCACGGTCTTAACCTGTGACACGACACAGGGACCGGCTTCAATCACAGTGCATGGGATGTTTTTCCCCTCAACACTGAATACGGATGTCATTCCGATTTTTTTTCCAATAATTCCAGCCATTTTTTACGACTACTTTTTGTTTATACTCACACTTTAATTTCGACCTCTACTCCGCTGGGTAATTCCAGTTTCATCAGCGCGTCGATGGTCTTTGCCGTTGAACTGTAAATGTCGATCAGTCTCTTGTAAGAAGAAAGCTGAAACTGTTCCCTTGACTTTTTGTTCACAAAGGTCGACCGCAGAACCGTAAATACCCTGCGGTGCGTGGGAAGCGGAATCGGCCCGCTCACCACCGCTCCGGTAGTCTTCACCGTTTTGACGATCTTCTCAGCCGACTTGTCCACAAGATTGTGGTCGTACGATTGCAGTTTGATCCTGATTTTCTGACTCATAATGAGAAAATGATTAATTTTTATTCTAATAAGTCTGTTTTTCCTTTAATCTCGGACAGCAGTTTTTCTGCCAGGTTCCGGGGGACCTCCTCATAATGGCTGAATTCCATCGATGAGGTAGCACGCCCCGATGAGAGGGTTCTCAGCACGGTCACGTAGCCAAACTGTTCGGATAGCGGAACCATGGCGTGGATCACACGGGCTCCCGATTTGGACTCCATGCCAGATACGTTGCCCCTGCGGCGGTTCAGGTCACCGATGATGTCCCCCATGTATTCATCGGGAGTGACGATCTCCAGTTTCATGATCGGTTCGAGGAGCTTGGGCCCTGCCTTGGGAGCGGCACTGCGGTAGGCCTGCTTGGCACATATCTCAAAAGCGAGCTGATCGGAGTCCACATTGTGGTAAGAACCATCAAGAAGCGTCACCTTCAGTCCGTCGACAGGATAACCTGCCAATGGCCCGTTGGCGAGCGATTCCCTGAATCCCTTCTCCACGGCGGGGATAAACTCCCGGGGAATATTGCCCCCTTTCACCATGTCGACAAACTGTAAACCGACAACTCCCTGTTCTACAGGTTCGACACGCACAATAATATCTGCGAATTTTCCCCGGCCCCCGGTCTGTTTCTTGAAAACTTCGCGAAGTTCCACCGCACGGGTGATGGCCTCTTTGTAGGCCACCTGGGGGGCTCCCTGGTTGCATTCCACCTTGAACTCCCTTTTCAGACGGTCCACGATGATCTCGAGGTGAAGTTCTCCCATGCCGCGGATGATCGTCTGCCCGGAATCGGGATCTGTAGACACCCTGAAGGTGGGATCCTCCTCCGACAGCTTGTTCAGTCCGTTGGCCAGCTTGTCGATGTCGTTCTGCGAACGCGGCTCTATGGCAATACCAATCACCGGCTCGGGAAAGATCATGCTTTCCAGCTCTATCGGGTGGTCAACGGCACAAATGGTATCTCCCGTACGGATATCCTTAAAGCCCACGGCGGCACAAATATCGCCGGCGCCAATCACATCCTTGGGATTCTGCTTATTAGAATGCATCTGATAAAGCCTCGAAATGCGCTCCTTCTTGCCCGTACGCGAATTGAGCACCTGCTGCCCCGCTTCGATCTTACCCGAATAGACCCTGATATAGCACAAACGTCCTACATAAGGATCGGTGGCTATCTTAAAGGCCAGTCCGGCCAAAGGCTCCTTCTCATCGGGTCTTCTCTTGATCTTTTCGTCGGGTAAACCGGGTTCGTTGCCCACCACCGCATCGATATCGACGGGACTCGGCAGGTAAGCACAGACCGCGTCGAGAAGCCTCTGGATTCCCTTGTTCTTGAAAGCCGACCCGCACATCATGGGAATGATGGCCCCGCTGATAGTCGACTTACGGATCACACTCTGCAATTCCTCCACGGTGATGGATTCAGAATCCTCGAAAAACCGCTCCAGAAGTTCGTCATCGCTCTCGGCAGCCGACTCCACCAGTTTGGCCCTCCACTCTTCTGCCTGCTCCATCATTTCCGCAGGAATCGCATCGATCGTAAATTTCGTACCGTGGGTCTCATCCTCGTACCAACGAACAGCATTCATCCTGATCAGGTCGATCACCCCCTCGAAATTCTCTTCAACACCGATGGGAATGACCAGCGGAACAGGATTGGCCTTCAGTTTATCGCGGATATCACTGTAAACACGATAAAAATCGGCTCCCTGCCGGTCCATCTTATTCACAAAGGCAATACGGGGAACCCCGTATTTTTCAGCCTGGCGCCATACGGTTTCCGACTGTGCCTCCACTCCGCCAACGGCACAAAACAACGCCACAGCGCCATCCAGTACCCGAAGTGACCGTTCAACCTCCACGGTGAAATCAACGTGCCCTGGAGTGTCGATAATATTTATCTTGTAATTGTCGTCCTTGTACTTCCAGAAGGTCGTGGTCGCCGCCGATGTGATGGTGATCCCCCGCTCCTGTTCCTGCTCCATCCAGTCCATGGTGGCTGCCCCGTCATGCACCTCACCCAAACGGTGGGTCAGTCCGGTATAATACAGGATGCGCTCCGAAGTCGTGGTCTTACCGGCATCAATGTGCGCCATGATACCTATATTTCTGGTATATCTCAGATCCTGTACAGCCATTCCGCTTTTTTTACTTTATATATAATAGGTTTACCGGGAATAATATCGGCCATTAAAATCTGAAATGGGCGAAAGCACGGTTGGCTTCAGCCATACGGTGAGTATCCTCTTTCTTTTTGTAGGCACCGCCCTCCTGGTTGTAGGCAGCCACAATCTCCGATGAGAGCTTGTCGGCCATCGACTTTCCGGAACGCTTTCCGGCATACAAAATCAGGTTCTTGATACTGATGGCCACTTTCCGCTCGTTGCGGATCTCCATCGGAACCTGGAAGTTGGCACCACCAACACGGCGGCTCTTCACTTCTACCTGGGGGGTGATATTCTCAAGTGCCTTTTTCCAGACATCCAGAGGCGCCACCTCATCATTCTTCATCCTCTTGGACACCATATCGAGGGTATCATAAAAAATCGTGTACGCCACTGATTTCTTCCCGTCTTTCATCAGGTCATTCACAAAACGGGTTACCAAAACGTCATTGAACTTGGGATCGGGAAGAAGATGTCTCTTCTTCGGTTTTGTTTTTCTCATTTTTTTGTGTTTTAGTGTTATTTAAATTGGCTGCCCACAGGCGGTGTCTTCAGCACTTCTCCGGAAGACATTTGAGAGAAGTGGCTTACTCAACCAAACCACTTAGCAATAACTTAAATGAACGTTGTTGTTAATTATTTCTTCTTTCCTGCAGCTGCGGGGGTTTTCCCTGCCTTCGGCCTCTTGGTGCCATACTTTGAACGGCGCTGGGTGCGGCCTTCCACTCCGGCCGTATCCAAAGCACCGCGCACAAGATGGTAACGGACGCCGGGAAGGTCTTTTACCCTGCCGCCACGTACCAGCACGATGGAGTGCTCCTGAAGATTATGTCCTTCACCGGGAATGTAAGCATTCACTTCCTTGCCGTTAGTCAGACGAACCCTGGCCACCTTGCGCATGGCCGAATTCGGCTTCTTGGGCGTGGTAGTGTAAACACGCACACATACCCCACGACGCTGAGGACATGAATCCAAAGCCGGAGATTTGCTCTTCTCGACTTTACTTTGTCTTCCTTTTCTCACTAACTGTTGAATCGTTGGCATAAATACCTGTTTTTTATCTACGTTAATAAATTGAAAAATGGACTGCAAAAGTATGTATAATTCTTGAAATCCAATGGTTTTCGGGAATAAAAACAACTCTTTCTCCCGAAAATGGCACGCAAAAGTACTAATTTTCAGTTAAGGACAAATTGAATCACAAAAAAAAGGGACTACAGAGGGGTGCTTTTTACGAAGAAGCATCAATGGGTTAACATTCACCTGACGGCCAGGGAAACCAGGGGGGCTGTCAGGCGGGCCAGGAGGCTCCGGTCATGGGTGATCACCCGTGCTTCTCCGTTCATCCCGGGGACAGGCGGAAGCTGCTTGCCGGTATCGGTCGTTAATCCCTGGTCAAGGGTCACCCAGGCGATATAATGTGGTTTGTCGGACGGGGCCGCAGGAACCAGCGATATCCTGACGACCTTTCCCCTGAGCATTCCATATTCGGTGGCGGGGAAATTTTCCAGACTGATTCTGACGGCCTGTCCCGGCACCACCTTTCCCGAGCGGGCCACAGGAAGCAGCATCCTGCCCATGACTTCTTCACCTTGCGCCGGCACCACGGCAAAGACCGCATCTCCGGTCCGCACCTCCTGCAATTCACTCCACACCCCGGTAAAGGTGACCCTTCCGTCGACGGGACTTCTGAGGAGATGAAGGAATTCCCACTCCTCCAGGGCATTGCGCAGAATTCCTGCTGTTTCGCTGACGGCAGCCCTGAGTCTCTCGTGCTGCTCCTCCTCCTGGCTTTTCGTCTCTGTTACCAGCCGGTGTACTCCCGAGAGTTTCATCTCGGCCTCGGCCAGGGAAGCCACGGCAGCCCGGTAACGTGATTCATGGTCCAGGAATTCGGCACGTGACTTTTCCAGTTCAATTTCCGAAATCGTCTTTACACGGAAGAGCGAGGAATCGCGGTTAAGCTGTTTGCGGCTGATGGCCACCCGGTCGCCGAGGATCTCCACCTGTCGTTCCAGGTGAAGACGGTATTTTTCGAGTCCCGCTGATTCTACCCTCAGGGAGGTCCCCTTTTCCGCCAGCAGGTTATGAGTCGTTACGTTATCGTATTCACTCAGCGCGGCCATAAAGCCGGCAAAGGCTGCCCGGGCATCCCCCAGCCGTAACTCCCCGTGATTCCTGAGTTCTGCCAGAGATCCGTCACCAGCAGCCAGAGAATCATGGTTCTCCAGCCACTCCCCAAGAAAGAAGATATCTTCAGGAGATGCCGCACTGGCGATGATACCCAGCAAATCTCCCATTTTGACCTCTTGTTGGTCGGCCACCAGAAGGTCTCCCAGAAACCCCGTGGTGCGGGCATGCACGGTGACCGGAGGAGACGGGGATACCAGCGCCACAGGTGCTGTGATCACATCGGGGTACCTGATGAGCCAGGCCAGAAGAAGCAACAGCAGGAAAAAAACCGCCACCAGAAGAGTTCCCCGCCGGATCAGCCACCCCGGAGGAGCTTCCAGCACCTCCCGGGTTTCCTCACTCCTGGATCCTTGCTTTACCCTCTTTTCCATCACGATCCCAGTTCCAGTTGGTTCTTTACCAGATGATAATAGGCTCCCCGGCGTGCTGTGAGTTCCCCGTGGGTTCCGGTTTCAGCAATCCTTCCCCTGTCAAGGACCACGATTTGGTCGGCATGTTTGACCGTACTCAGGCGGTGCGCCACCACCACCACGGTGCGGTTGCGGTAAAACGACTCCAGGTTCTCCAGGATGGTCTTTTCGTTGTTGGCATCCAGGGCGTTCGTAGCCTCGTCGAGAAAAAGGAAGGCAGGATCCCTGTAAACAGCGCGGGCAATGAGGATTCTCTGTTTCTGGCCCTGGCTGAGTCCGGTGCCTTCCTGTCCGATTTTTGTGTTGTACCCCAGGGGCAGGCCCTCAATAAAAGCCCCGGCATTTGCAATCCGCACGGCATCGGCCAGGGCTTCCCTGTCGGGCTGATCCTCTGAGGGAGCGATATTCCCGGCTATGGTGTCGGAAAAGATAAATCCATCCTGCATGACCACTCCGCAGTGACGGCGCCAGGCATCCATACTGAAGCGTTCCAGAGGGAGCTCTCCCACCCTGATCTCCCCCTCCCCGGGAGGGTAAAACCCCAGCAGCAGCTTGACCAGCGTGGTCTTGCCACTTCCGCTGGTGCCCACTATCGCCGTCACTTTATTCCGGGGAATGACCAGGGAAATATCATCGAGAACTTTGGGAGACCGCGGCCCCTCATACCTAAAGGTCACCCGGTCAATGACCAGGTCCCTCTCAGCAGGAAGGAGACGCAGTTTTCCGGCATCGGGGTTCTCATCTTCCCCGCCGCTCTCCTCCTCCCCGGCCTGGTGGATCTCTCCCAGCCTGTCGAGGCTGATGCGCGCATCCTGGGCTGCGGTGGCAAAAGAGACAAAATCCTGCAACGGGGCATTCAGCTGCCCGATGATGAACTGCACAGCCACCAGCATCCCCAGCGTCATATCGCCGGCAAGCACAGCCCGGGCGGCAATGAATATGATCAGAATATTCTTGGCCTGCAAAAGAAACACCGACCCGGCCTGCTGCTGCTGGTGCAGCATCAACGCCTTTTGGCTGACCCTGAACAGACGGATCTGGATCCTCTCCCAATCCCATCTCTTCCGCTTCTCGCAATTGTTCAGCTTGATCTCCTGCATCCCCGAAATGAGCTGGTAGAGATTGGACTGGTTGGCCGCCAAAGCCTCAAAACGCCGGTTGTCAAGCTCCCTTCGCCTTTTCATGAAAAGATAAATCCAACCGATATAGAGGCCGCTTCCCAGCACAAAGACCAGGAGAATCTTCCAGCTGTACCAGGCCAGGACAACACCATATATTAAAAACATAAAGACCCCAAATGACATATTGACCAACTGTGTGGTCAGAAAAGCATGGATTCGGTTGTTATCCTCGATGCGCTGGCGCAGGTCTCCCGTCATCCGGGTATCGAAAAAGCGAACGGGCATCTTCATCAGCTTGATCAGAAAATCGGAAATCAGGCTGATGCTGATGCGTGCGCTCATGTGGAGCATGATCCAGCTCCTGAGGAAGCCCACGGCCGTTTGGCTGACCATCAGTACCAACTGGGCAATGAGCACCAGAAGGATGAATCCCGCGTCTCCACTCCCGATGCCCACGTCGACAATGGCCTGGGTGAGAAAGGGAAAGAGCAGGCTGATGATGCTTCCTGTGAGAAACCCCAGGAGCAACTGAAACGCCAGGTTCCGGTAGGGCCGCAAATAGCTGCCAAAAAACCTGACACCCCCTTTGTTCTCCTTTTCGTTCTCTTCCGCAAAAAACCGGGGGGTGGTCTCCAGAAGTAACGCCACACCAGCAGGCTCCTCTCCCGAAGTGGTGGAGGCCCAATGGCGCAGGAGCTCCTCCTGCGGGTATTCCGCGGGCCCGGAAGCAGGATCAGAAACATAAAAGACGGTGCCCTTTCCCCGCTTTCTGATTTTGTAAAGCACCACAAAATGGTTCTGGTCCCAATGAAGGATCAATGGCATCGGCACATGTTCCAGGGTAGCGGCAGTAAGACGTACCCCGCGGCTCCGGAAGCCCAGTTTATCAGCAGCATCCCCCAGTGAAAGCAGAGAAATACCCTCCCTCGTCTGGTAAGTCAGCTCCCTGAGACTCTCCAGCCGGAGCTCCCTGCCATAATACCGGGATACCATTTTCAGGCAAACCGGACCACAATCCATCGCATCAGGCTGTAAAATATGAGGAAACCGCGCCATACTTCCGTTTACGGGCCGAAAGTTATAAAATTAATGGCAGCCCCGAAAAGTTTATTTTCAAAAATCCAATCATCTTGATTGTTACTAAATTATTACTATTTTTGGCGCTTTTGAACATCTTTTCTCTTCCTTTGGTGAGAAAATTAATCATTCAAAACAAGATATCATGAAGATTTATAAGACTGAACAAATTCGCAATGTTGCTTTACTGGGAAATGCCGGGAGTGGGAAAACCACCCTTGCTGAAGCGATGCTTCTCGAGGGTGGAGTCATCAACCGCAAGGGAGAAGTCACCGCAAAAAATACGGTTTCCGACTTCAATCCCATTGAACAGGAATACGGCAATACCGTTTTTTCCTCGGTGTTGTATGCCGAATATAACGACAGGAAGCTGAATATTCTCGACACTCCGGGAATGGATGACCTCAGTGGGGGTGTCGCCTCTTCCCTCGAGGTTGCCGACATGGGACTTCTGCTGATCAATTCCTCGACAGGGGTGGAAGCTGGTACCGAGTCGGCCTACAGGCTTGCCGATTCCAAGGCGACTCCCCTGACTTTTGTATTCAACGGCCTCGACCACGAAAACGCCAACTTTGAGAATGCTCTTGAAAAATGCCGCTCTTCCTACGGAAATAAGGTCACCCTCATACAGTATCCTGTTGAGACAGGTCCGGCCTTTTCCTCCATCATCGACGTGCTGAAGATGAAGATGTACAAATATGGTAAGGAGGGTGGGCAGCCCCAGATCCTCGACATCCCGTCATCGGAAAAGTCGAAGGCCGAAGAGTTGCAGAACCAGCTCTTCGAAATGGCGGCGGAAAATGACGAGTCGCTCATGGAACGCTATTTTGAAGAGGGAGCCCTGACCGAAGAAGAGGTCATCAAAGGGATACGGATCGGTATCCGCCAGCGGGATCTCTATCCTGTTTTGTGCAGCTGCGCCAAGAAAAGTATCGGTATCGGCAGGCTGATGGAATTCATCGGAGAAGCTGGCCCCGCACCGCACGAAATGCCCATGCGCAAGATCGTCGCCGGAAAAGAGGTTACCATGTCGGAAAACGAAATCCCCAGTCTCTTTGTCTTCAAAACCGCCATCGAATCACACGTGGGGGAAATCACCTTCTTCAAGATGATGTCGGGAAAGGTGACCGAAAGCATCGACCTGATCAACATTAACAACGGCTCAAAGGAAAGACTTTCCCAGCTTTTTGTGACTGCAGGGAAAAACAGGGTCAAAGTTACCGAAATCGTTGCCGGAGACCTCGGATGCACGGTAAAGCTGAAAGATACCAAGTACAATCATACCCTCTCCCTCAAGGAAGCGGGAACCCAGTTCGCCCCCATGGAATTCCCGGGATCCCGTCACCGGGTCGCCGTGAAAGCCGTCAGTGAATCAGACGACGAAAAGCTGGGCGAAGTGCTCAACCGCATCAAATTCGAGGATCCAACCTATATCATAGAGTATTCCAAGGAATTGCGACAGATGATTGTCCACAGCCAGGGGGAATACCATATGAACATCCTTAAATGGTTCTTTGATAACGTCTACAAAATCGAAGTTGAATACCGGGAACCCCGGATTCCTTACCGTGAAACCATCACCAAGCCAGCACTGGCCGACTACCGCCACAAAAAGCAGTCGGGAGGCGCCGGACAGTTCGGGGAAGTGCACATGATCATAGAACCCCTCGAAGAAGGAGGAACCCCCAAAAATGGTTTTGTCCTCGATGGTAAAGAACTTAAGATTTCTGTGAGGGATACCCAGGAGCATACCCTTCCCTGGGGAGGAAAACTCCTTTATTGCAACTGCATCGTCGGTGGATCGATCGACGGCCGTTTCATGCCTGCCATCCTCAAAGGAATCATGGAGAAGATGGAACAGGGTCCCCTCACCGGCTCCTACGCCCGCGACATCATCGTCTATGTGTACGACGGAAAGATGCACCCGGTTGATTCCAACGAAATCTCCTTTAAACTGGCAGGAAGAAACGCCTTTAGCCAGGCCTTCAAGAAAGCAAATCCCAAAATCCTGGAACCGATCTATGACCTGGAGATCTGGGTCCCCGGGGATAGAATGGGCGATGTGATGAGCGACCTCCAGGGCCGCCGCGCCCTGATCATGGGCATGGGCTCCGAAAAGGGTTTCGAGAAAATCACGGCACGCGTTCCCCTCAAGGAGATGAACAAATACAACACCTCCCTCAGCTCCCTCACCGGCGGCAAGGGGATGTTCAAAATGAGCTTCAACGCTTACGAGAAGGTACCGTCAGACGTGCAGGATGCCCTCCTCAAAGCTTACGAAGCAGAGCAGGAAGAGGAATAAACTTCAGCTTCACCCTATACAGAAGAGGCAGCCCGCAGGCTGCCTCTTCTGTTTTTATCTTTCCGGGCTTCTCTTTCGCCGGCGTCATTGCCGGCCGCCCTAAGCCACACTATTCCTTGCCCCTGATCAGGTATACATCGCCGTGCTTCCACCGCTTCTTGCCATCACGGCCGGTGCCTTCAATAACGTAGTAATAGACGCCCGGACTGGCCAGGCGGCTGCCGATGCGGCCATCCCACACACTTTCCATCCAGGTATCCCTGAAACCGCGCACATTGCTGCTCTCCCAGACGTGTACCGCACGGCCCCACCGGTTGACGATCGTAATCTTCACCTTTTCCATCGACCAGAATTTCACGACAAACTGGTCATTGGTTCCATCGCCGTTGGGGGTAAAAACATTGGGTACGTCGACAAACGAAGTGTCGGCAATGATGTAATCCTCGAGATAGGCCGTATCGGCACAAAAACGAAGGTCGGGGTCTGAGGTGAACAAATCCCCGGTAATCATCTTTTTCGATACCAGTTTCACCATATAGGTCCCCGACCACTCATAGGTGTATGCCAGTTCGTCGTTTATCGCGGTTTCCATAATGCTGTCGATCTCCAGGGTGCTCTTTTCCGATTCCCGTTTGATCTCGTCGAGGTCGCGGAAGAAGAACCATTCATACTGTCCTGACGTTCCGTTTTCCGAAGTATTCTTAAAGGTCACGATCAGGGGGGCCTCACCATTCATGGGATCGGCGGTGAAGGCCGCCTTGGTGACAATCGACCGGTAGGTCACCTTCTTCACGGTTTCACAGCCGAAACGGTCGCTGACCACCAGGGTATATTCGGTATCCTTTGTGGGAGGGTCAAAGAGTTGTCTGACAGCCTGGCGCGAGATTACCTCGTCACCCTGGCGCCATTCGAGCTGCAGGTTTTTGTTCAGCTCAACGGGAGCCCCGGTTTGCGGATCATAGTAAACCAGCGTGGTGACCACCGGAATCGCCTGAAGCGTGAAATACTGGCAGTTAGATTCCGTGATATCTGCCTCTACGGGGTTGTGGTTGTTGAAAACCCAGGCCCTGTAGCTCACCGCAGTGCCACCGGCGGTTATGTTCACCTGGTAAAGGCCGTCTTCCAGCGACCTGATCTCCGAAGTGGGGTTGCTGGTATTCTCGGAAAAATAAAACCCAAACTCCCCGTTGGCAGGGTTGTATTTCTGCCATTCCCAGCTTCTGGCTCCCTCGCCCGCAAAAGAAGCCCGCAGGAGGGCGTTGGTTTCCCCCTCACCACTGCAAAAGATAAAGATGGGATCATTCCCGGAAGTTACGGGGTAACTGGTCTCCTCGCTGAAGGAGGATCCCGGGGCGGTGATCTGGGCCCTGAGGCCCGGAGCTGCCAGAAGCACCATGGTCACCAGAAAAATAGTCCCGACCAATCCTTTAATTCTCATCACGATAGCCTGTATTAAACACTAATAATAACGATGATTTGCGATTTAATTGCTTTGCAAAGATAAAAAAACATGCCTCTTTTGCTTATTTTGCCTTTTTATTGCAGTATGCCACCCATATTCGATTATCTCGATGATTTAAATGCGGTACAGCGGGAAGCCGTCATGAGTACGGAAGGTCCTTCGCTGATCGTTGCAGGGGCAGGATCAGGGAAAACCCGGGTGCTGACTTACCGGATCGCCCACCTTTTGAAGCAGGGAATCCGCCCCTCCACGATCCTGGCCCTCACCTTCACCAACAAGGCCGCGGGAGAGATGAAAGAGAGGATTGCCTCCGTGGTGGGCCACTCCCTGGCCCGCCACCTCTGGATGGGAACCTTTCACTCCATCTTTGCCCGTCTGCTGAGGATAGAACATGAAGCCACGGGGTTTCCTGCCGATTTCACCATTTACGATTCCGCAGATTCCAAAAACCTCCTGCGCAGCATCATCAAGGATACCGGCCTCGACGATAAGATCTACCGCCCCGGAGTGGTGGCCAACCGCATCTCCATGGCCAAGAACAACCTGATCTCCCCTTCATCATATGCCACCAACAGCCAAACCAGGGAGTACGACCGGAGTATCCAGATGCCGCAAATCAGTGAACTCTACAAGGAATACACCAAGCGGTGCCGCCTGAGCAATGCCATGGACTTCGACGACCTGCTTATGATTACCAACTTGTTGTTCCGCGACCACCCCGGAATACTGGACCGCTACCAGCAGAAATTCGACTACATTCTGGTCGATGAATACCAGGACACCAATTATGCCCAGTACCTGATCATTAACAGGCTGGCAGAAAAGCACCACAACATATGCGTGGTGGGCGACGATGCCCAGAGCATCTACGCTTTCAGGGGAGCCCGCATCGAGAATATCTTCAGCTTCCGCCGCGACTACCCCGAATTCAAGGTATTCAAGCTTGAACAGAACTACCGCTCTACACAAACCATCGTCAACGCGGCGAACAGCGTCATTGCCCATAACAAAAGACAGATCCACAAGGAAGTCTTCTCGGAAAAGGAAACCGGAGCACCGGTAAAAGTCATCCGTGCCCTCTCCGATAACGAGGAGGGTTTCCGGGTATCGGCCATCATCGCCGAAACACAGCTGCGCGACCACCTCCGCTTCTCCGATTTCGCCATTCTCTACCGTACCAACGCCCAGTCCAGGATCTTCGAAGAAGCCCTGCGCAAAAGAAACATTCCCTACAAGATCTATGGCGGACTCTCCTTCTACCAGCGTAAGGAGATCAAAGACCTGCTCGCCTGGTTCAGGATGGTCATCAACCCCGATGACAACGAAGCCCTCAAAAGAGTGATCAACTATCCCGCCAGGGGAATCGGCGATACCACCCTTGCGAAGCTGGAAAGAACGGCCACCGAAAAGGAGAGCTCCATCTGGAAAGTCATCACTCTTCTTCCCGAAGAAAACCCGGCACTCCTCAACCGGGGAACCACAACAAAAATCGGAGGCTTCACAGACCTGGTCCATCAATTCAGGGCAGAGTCGGCAGAGAAAAATGCCTATGAACTGGCGCGTAACATGGCCACAGAAACGGGAATTCTCAAGGATTTGTATAACGACAGTTCACCGGAGGGCCTCAACAGGTACCAAAACGTGGAGGAACTGCTGAACGCCATCCAGGAATTCACCATTACGGCCAGGGAAGAAGACCGCGGGGCCTCCATCGGCGAGTACCTCCAGGAGGTAGCTCTGCTCACCGACCAGGACAACGAAAAGGAGGAGGAGCGCAACAAGGTGACCCTGATGACCGTCCACTCAGCAAAGGGCCTCGAGTTCAGCGAGGTTTTCATAGTGGGCATGGAACGCAACCTCTTTCCCTCATCAAAGGGAGGGGAACCAGCCACCGAAGAGGAGACCGAAGAGGAGCGGAGGCTTTTTTACGTAGCTCTCACCCGTGCCCGAAGACAGGTTTACCTGACGTGGGCAGAACAGCG
>CAZMMX010000014.1:36210-66299 GCA_964567485.1 uncultured Prolixibacteraceae bacterium
CACAACGCCGGACAGAAACAGCTGCTCCTGCGTTTTGCCCGGCTCAAAGTCATCAGATAAACCCCCGGCAAGAATAATTATCCCCTGCAACTTTGACGGATTACTGAAAACCACTACCTTTGCCCTCTCAACCCCACCTTATTATTGCTGCAATAACCCGGAATTATGAGCAACGCTTCAAAAGATTACAATACCAGCCGGAAAAAACTGGCTTTGCCCGAATACGGCAGAAATGTCCACAACATGGTCAACCTTCTCCTTGAGATGGAAGACCGCGACCGGAGAACCCGGGCAGCCTATGTGCTGATTGACATTATGGGCAACCTGAATCCCTATCTGCGGGATATCCCCGACTTCAAGCACAAGCTGTGGGACCACCTGGCCATCATGGCCAATTTCAAACTCGATATCGACTATCCGTACGATCCTCCCCGGCCCGAGGTGCTCTTCGAAAAACCCAACAGGGTCCCCTACTGCCAGAGGGATATCAAACAGAGGCACTATGGTCACACCATGGAGCTGATGATCGAAAAGGCTCTGGCATTCGAAGAGGGTAAAGAGAAGGATGTTCTGATCTACCAGCTGGCTAACCACATGAAGAAATCCTATCTTACCTGGAACAAGGATGCCGTAGAAGACGAAAAAATCCTTGACGATCTCAGGTTGTTGTCGGGGGGAAATCTGAACTATCCCGAGATGGAACTCGCCGAAGTTAAGAATCCCCTTCCGCGGCCGCAGTTCACCCCCAAGACCAAGACCAACCGCCGGAGCAACCAGCAAAAAAGGCACTGACCACCAGCAGGAGTTCGCATGGCAGCATTCACCATTGAAGGAGGGCACCGACTCAGCGGAATTCTGGAACCTCAGGGAGCCAAGAACGAAGCCCTGCAGGTTATTTGCGCCACCCTTCTCACCAAAGAGGAGGTGACCATCACCAACATTCCGGAGATCAGTGATGTTCTCCGTCTGATCGGGTTGCTCCAGGGACTGGGAGTGACGGTGACCAGGCATCGGAAGGGAGAGTATACCTTTGAGGCCTCCCACATCGATGAGAAGTTTCTCCACACCAGGGATTTCGCCACCCTCTCGGCCAGTCTGCGCGGGTCGATCATGATCCTGGGGCCCCTTTTGGCACGCCTAGGCTACGGTTTCATTCCCCAACCCGGTGGGGACAAAATCGGAAGGCGCCGTGTTGACACCCATTTTTTGGGATTTCAGGCCCTGGGAGCCCATATAGAATACGACGGAGAGCAACGCCGCTATACGGTAAAGGCGTCCCACCTCTGCGGGGCATGGATGCTCCTCGAAGAGGCATCGGTCACCGGAACAGCCAATATTATCATGGCTGCCGTACAGGCTGAGGGCACCACCACCATATACAACGCAGCCTGTGAACCCTATGTGCAGCAACTCTGCCGCATGCTGGTATCCATGGGAGCCAACATCGGGGGAATAGGCTCCAACCTGCTCACCATCGAAGGGGTGGATACCCTCCGGGGATGCCGGCACACCATCCTCCCCGACATGATTGAAGTGGGTAGTTTTATAGGATTGGCGGCCATGACCGCTTCTGACATCACCATCCGGAACTCGGGAATTCCCCACCTGGGGATGATCCCGGAAGCCTTCAGGCGCCTGGGCATTGAAATCATCGCCCGTGGCGACGACCTGATGATCCCCCCCAATGAGCATTACCAGATAGAAAGCTATATCGACGGTTCGATTATGACCATTGCCGATGCCCCCTGGCCAGGACTCACCCCTGACCTGCTCAGCGTTTTCCTTGTCGTGGCCACCCAGGCCGCGGGAAGTGTCTTAATCCACCAGAAGATGTTTGAAAGCCGTCTATTCTTCGTCGACAAACTCATTGACATGGGAGCCCAGATCATCCTTTGCGACCCCCACAGGGCTACCGTCATCGGCCTCGACCGCAAACACAGCCTCAGGGCGACCAATATGACCTCCCCCGATATACGCGCCGGCATCGCCCTGCTTATCGCAGCCATGTCGGCAAAGGGGTCCAGCCGTATCGACAACATAGAACAGATCGACAGAGGTTACGAAAACATAGATGGGCGGCTCAATGCCCTGGGAGCGCACATCAGCCGCTCATGACCCACATGGGGATTGCATCTGTTTCACGGGCATGAAGAACCGATGAGGCATTACCCCGATATATAATTGAAGTACAATATATTAAATAGCAAATATACGTATGAAAAGAACAACACTTCTCATTCTCTTTACCCTGATTGTGGCCACAGCAGTGTCGGCACAAACCGGAAAGCCTGCCCTGGGGACCCAGATCGGCAATAAAGCTCCCGAAATCATGGAAAAATCCAACACCGGGAAAATCATGAAACTTTCAGAAACCAAGGGGAAGGTGGTACTCATCGACTTCTGGGCCGCATGGTGCGGGCCTTGCCGCCGCGAAAACCCCACCGTGGTTGCTGCTTACCATAAATATAAGGATAAGAAATTCGTGAACGGCAAAGGATTCACGGTTTTCAGTGTTTCTCTCGACAGGGATGAAGCCTCCTGGAAAAAGGGGATCGCCGACGATAAACTCGAATGGCCTTACCATGTCAGCGACCTGAAATACTGGAATTCTAAACATGCGGCAGTTTATGGGGTACGCTCAATTCCCGGTAATTTCCTGATTGACGGCAACGGCACCATCGTGGCGCGTGATCTCAGGGGCCCGGCACTCGACGCCGCCCTGGCCGCACTGCTCAAACAGTAAAAAAGAGCTTCACACATCAATACCACACGGCGTTTACGTCACCTTACCACACCTCCACGTCACAAATTGACAATCCGGTCATTCCCCAGAGTGTCAATTTGTCGTGTTGCTGCCCTTGGCAGATTTTTTGTTTCCTTTAAAAAAATCAAAAGAAAAGCAGACATGAGTGACAAAAATGAGAAAATTGAAGATTCCATGCCCGAAGAAGAGAAGGAAGAGGTAATTTCGGAGGATAAAACCACGGAACCCTCCGCCACCACCGAAGAGCATACTGAAGAGCATGCTGAAGAGCATGCTGAAGAGCATGCTGAATCGAACAGTGGAAAGGGTCACAGGGAATCACACAAACATAAAAAGGATAAGGCTTCGGAGAAGGTGGCCGAACTGGAAGGCGTCATTGCCGGCATGTTGGATAAACACCTCAGGTTACAGGCCGAGTTTGACAATTTCAGGAAAAGGACCCTGCGAGAAAAAGCCGACCTCATCAAATCGGGAGGAGAAACGGTACTCACTGCCATTTTGCCGATTGTTGATGATTTTGAAAGAGCCCTGGGTTCGTTGAAGGAAGTAGCCGACGACGACCCCTCCAAAATTGGGTTCATGCTGATTTACAACAAATTTCAGGAGTTTCTCAAGAACAATAGCATCAGAGAGATCGATGCTGCCGGTAAGGAATTTGACGTAGATCTCCATTTTGCCGTCACCAAAATCCCGGCACCCTCCGAAGATCTCAGGGGAAAGATTGTCGACGTAGTGGAAAAAGGATATACCCTAAACGAAAAAGTCATTCGTTTTGCGAAAGTAGTCATCGGAGAATAATAAAAATAAAATGGCGAAAAGAGACTATTACGAAATTCTGGAAGTCAGCAAAAATGCCACTGCCGAAGAGATCAAGAAGGCTTACCGGAAGAAGGCCATACAATTTCATCCTGACAAGAACCAGGGCGACAAGGCGGCTGAAGAGAAGTTCAAGGAGGCTGCTGAAGCCTATGAAGTATTGAGCAATCCCGAAAAGAGAAGCCGCTACGACCAGTTCGGTCATTCGGGAGTGAGTGGTTCCGGAGGTTTCAGCGGAGGAGGCATGTCGATGGATGACATTTTCTCGATGTTCGGGGATGTCTTTGGCGACGCTTTTGGGGGTTTCGGAGGTTTCGGGGGTTTCGGAGGCAGCAGGGGCGGCCGTACCCGCCGTGTCAACCGCGGTTCCGACCTCAGGGTGAAAGTCACCCTCTCTCTGAGAGAGATCGCTACGGGTGTGGAAAAAAAGATCAAGGTCAAGAAATATGTAGCTTGTTCCCACTGTAACGGAACAGGGGCACAGGACGGCTCCTCGTTTACCAGCTGCAGTACCTGCCACGGCACCGGTCATGTGACCCGCATCGCCAACACCCTGCTCGGGCAAATGCAGACCACCTCAACATGTCCCACCTGCCAGGGCGAAGGACAGTCCATCACCAGCAAGTGCATCCACTGTAACGGTGAAGGAGTGGTCAGAGAAGAGGAGGTGATCTCGATCAGGATTCCTGCGGGGGTGGGAGAAGGCATGCAACTCAACGTGTCGGGGAAGGGCAACACCGGTCGCAGGGGCGGCGTCAACGGCGACCTGCTCATTGTCATTCAGGAGGAAGAACACCCCGAACTCATCCGCGACAACAATAACCTCATCTACAACCTCTATGTCTCATTCCCCCAGCTGATCCTGGGAATAACCTCGGAAATACCGACTGTCGACGGGAAGGTGAAGGTCAAGATCGATGCCGGCACACAACCCGAAAAGGTATTGCGGCTGCGTGGTAAAGGATTGCCCGATGTCAACGGTTATGGCCGTGGCGACCTGCTGGTGCGCGTCCACGCTTGGGTGCCCCAGAAACTCAACTCCGAAGAGCGCAAAATGCTGGAAAAACTGCTCGATTCCCCAGGATTCACGGGAGGCCCTTCAGAATCGGAAAAGAGCTTTTTCGAGAAGGTGAGGGATATCTTCGAATAATATTCGGAGGGCGCTGTCACAACGGCCTGGCCACCATGATTCCCGTGGCCATTTTACTGCTGTCAAGGTATTGCCGCAGGCTCTGGTCTGAGACCACCACTTTATTCTCCCGGGAACTGGCATGGATGAAATGGAGCGATCTCCCCTGATGGATGGCAATCACAACATGGGAGACATCCAGCCCTTCGATGCCTGAGGTAATGCCAATGATATCTCCGTCGAGGATCTGCCTTTCAGCTTCTGCCATCTGATCCCGGGGAATAAACCAGGTCATACGTCCGCTGATCTCCTTTTCTAAGGTTGTCAGTTCGGCAATAAGCTCCTCGTTCCCTTTGAGCACAGGATAACTGTCGGGGTGGGTGCTCATGAAATTCACCTGGTTGGGAACCATCATGTGGGCCATCTCCTGCGAAATGCTTTTCACCATTTTTTTGTGGTCATTATCGTAAATCCAATCGCTGAAGTAGTGCAACCGTGAACCATAGCCGTGGCGTATACCCCCGCGGTAACGGATCTTTTCCAGCTGTTCCGCGAACTTCGCGAAGCTCGGTTTTTTCATGGAGGCCGTGCGCGCCAGGGCCAGGCAGTTCTCGGCAAATGTGGTGCAATCCATCTCCCTGAGATTGATGACCATCTTCTCGTCTGCTCCGTTTTCCAGCGTGTGGGCGACATAGGGCGTTCCCAGAAAATGAAGGGCAATATCCCTGACCAGAATTCCGGGTTCAGGTTTTTCCCCCAAGGAGAATTTACGGAGGACCTCTACGGCCATGATACTGTCTGAAGCCTCATACAACAGTTGATCATTCGCGGGAGCTTCCACCGATTTCCCTCCCCCGCAGGAGAATATCAGGAATAAAAGCATGTTTAGGGTGAGGATTTGTTTCATACCGCCAAGACAATTTATTTTTATGACCCTGAAAGTTAAGCCATTGGTGTTAACTCCGCTGAGTTTCATTTCCCGGGTATCCTTCCAGGAGGAGAATATACTTCTCTATCCCGTTTATGATCTCACTTTTGAGGATAAACTCACCGGCAGTGTGGGAACGTGCCGAATCGCCGGGGCCGATTTTCACGGACGGATAGGAAATGACGGCCTGGTCGGAAGTGGTGGGTGATCCGTAGAGGGGGATTCCCAGTTCCCTGGCTCTCTGAACAATGGGATGATCCGGGGAAATTCCCGATGAGTTCAGTCTGAAGGAGCGGGGGTGGACTTCCGAAGTGATGGCTCCGGAAATCATCATGAAGGCTTCTTCATTGCTGTAATGTTCATTGGTTCTGACGTCGGCGGTGAAGCGGCAGGTATCGGGGACCACATTATGCTGTGTACCGGCCTCTATCTGGGTGACGGTGATCTTCACGGGACCCAGGAGTTCCGACACCCGGGGAAACCGGAAACTGCGCAACAGGACGATGTCATCGAGGGCCTTATAGAGGGCGTTCTCCCCCTCCTCCCGGGCGGCATGCCCAGCCTTACCCCTGGCGACACAATCGAGGACCAGCAATCCCTTTTCGGCGATAGCCATCTCCATGCACGTGGGCTCCCCGACAATGACCAGCGAGGCAGGAGGCAACTCCCCGAGAATCGAACGCAGGCCTCCCTCTCCGGAATTTTCCTCTTCGGCAGAAGCGACAAAAATCAGATTGAAGGGAAGCTCCCGGCGATCGTAAAAATGAAGGAAGACGGCTAAAAGGGAGACCAGTGAGGCCCCGGCATCGTTGCTGCCCAAACCGGTAATCCGGTCTCCCTCTTCCAGAGGAATAAAAGGATCGGTGTTCCACCCGGTGGCCGGTCTCACCGTATCGATGTGGGAATTGAGCATGACCACAGGCTTTCCCTCCCCTGCATAGTGATTTAAAGCCCAGGTGTTGTTCCCGGAACTTCTGAAGGGCACTCCTCTTTTTTTCAGAAATTCCCTGATGATGGCTGCGGCAGCATCCTCTTTCCCACTCAGAGAAGGAGTGCTGATCAAAGACTTCAGTAAGGTTATGAATTCTTCCATCGTCTAATTGGCAGATTATGGTTAAGTGGTTTCTCCGGGAAGTTCCGGATTCACCTTTCTTCTCTTTTTGTCAGAGCGCTGGGAGGTAATGGCCAGGACGGCCACTGCTGCGACAGCGATGTAAACTCCCGCAGGAACGGGGATAGGTTCTCCCTGGGCATAGGAATGGAGTCCCGACAGGTAATAGTTGACGCCGAAGAAGGTCATCAGCACCGATGCCAGTCCCACCAGGGTGGCCAGGCTGAGGGCGTACGTTCCGCGGAAACCGGGGATTTTATGCATGTGGACGATAAAGGCATAGACCAGGATGGTCACCATGGCCCAGGTCTCCTTGGGATCCCAGCCCCAGTAACGTCCCCACGATTCATTGGCCCATACTCCTCCGAGGAAGGAGCCTATGGTGAGCATATACAGGCCGGTGATCATGGCCATTTCGATAATCAGCACCAGCTCACGGAGGGTAAATCCGATTCTGGGGTTGCTATTATCCGCGTCGATGATAATCAGCACCAGGTTTACCACTCCCAGCAGGGCAGCCATGGCAAAAAACCCATAACTGGCGGTGATCACAGCCACATGGATGACCAGCCAGTAGGATTTCAGCACGGGCACGAGATTGGTAAGCTCGGGGTTCATCCAGCTCATGCCGGCCACAAAGAGGGAAATGGCAGCCAGAATGGTGGTGATGGCCAGAGTCATCGGTGAACGGCGGGCAAAGAAGAGCCCCGCCAAACCGGTTGCCCAGCTGATATAAAGCATGGTCTCATAGCCATTACTCCAGGGAGCATGCCCCGAAATATACCACCTGATCGCCAGTCCGGCCGTGTGTACCAGCAACAGGACAAAAACCACCCAGAAACCGCTCTTTTCCCAACGCCCCGGCCAGGTCTGGGAGGAGAGAAGGGAGACAAACTGAAAGACCAGCAATAGCAGTCCCACAAGAATGTAGAGTTTTGAGAGCTTGCTGTAAATGTTAAAGTTGGTATAGAAAACTTCGAGGTGGGTTTTGATGGTCGGGGGATAGATGGCGGCTCCCAATCTTTGCTGATTTTCCTTCAGCCGCTGCAGGAAAGCGCCGGCATCGCCGTAATTACCGCTGATCGTGGCCCCCTTAAGTGCCGCGAAATAATCTCCCAGAGCTTTTGAGGAGAACTCCGCCACTTCAGGCAGCGGCGATTTGGCCGCATCGGCAGGAGAAAGCCATTTATTGGCAGCATCTCCCGGGACCGGGAAGATGGTCAGGAATCCTCCAGTCATGAACTTGTACAGAATGTTCACCCTCTCGTCCACGTTGACGACCTCCTTGTCGAATTTATTGCGCTCTGCCGCTCTTTTTGCATAGGCCTGGTCCACATATTCGCGAAGTTTGTACTCCCCCTGGTGGTCACTCAGCAGACTGTTAAAGGATACATATCCGTCAGGGGCACTCAGGATCCGGCGTAATTCGGCATCACCCACCTTAATGACCGGAATACTCCTCCACTTTTCGGGGTCCAGCATCATGTCGAGCATCACCTGCACAGGAGAGAGACCGTTGAAGCTTCCTTTTTTGGCCACTTTACGAAGTACTTCGGAAGCCAGGGTATTGACGGGCTCTATGCGCCCCTCGTTACTCTGAACCAGAAGGGTGCCGAACTCACGGGCGTGGCCGGGATCTGCAGGATGGTCGCTCTGCTGGGCCACCGCTGTTATCGCAGGGAAAAACATCGCCCCCACCAACAAAACGGGAAAGAGTCTCCTTCTCTCCTGTCCCAGGCGTGCCGAAGCCCTGGCCAGCACCGAAAAACGCGAACGCCTGCTGAAAAGGGCCAGGACCATTCCCAGGGCCATCAGAAAATACCCGGCATAGGTTACCATGGTCCCCCACCAGTCATAATTCACCGATAGGATAGTCCCCTTCTCATCTTCATCAAATGAAGACTGGAAAAAGCGGTAGCCGTTGTATTTCAAAATATTATTCATAAAAATCCGGAAAGGTCTCTCCACGTTGTGGCCGGTATCGACCAGGGTGACCTCGCTGGCAAAAGAGGAGGGACTGTCGGAACCTGGATATCTTTCGATCTGAAAATCATTAAGCCTGAGGGAGAATGGCAATTCATGGACCACGCTTCCATAGGAGACGTTCACGCTGACGCCGCCCAGGGTTACTGATTCCTCCCGGCCCAGGGTACCCTTCCTTCCGAAAACAAAAAGCTCACGGCTCTCGTCACCGAGAGTAATGGCAAGGTGAAGAGCGTCTTCACTCATGGAGCCTGCATGTTCAGGGACATACACCAGTTCGGCCTTTCCCTTTTCGAGGTATTTTTTAAGGACAAAACCGGTCGTGCCCGTCTGGTATATCATCCTTTCCATAAGAGGATGAAGGGTGTCGGGGGCCAGGGCTATGAGCTCCTGCTGCTGCATGCCCGTAAGAAAAACCGAATCAGGAGCACTGAAAAAGACTTTCTCTCCGCTGGCCACAATACGTATAAAAGAGGTGTCACTCTGCGGGGAAAAGGCAAAGCGCTGTTCTCCTGCCAGGGCTGATTCACCCTGACGCAGGAGCAGGTCGTACCTGCGACCGGACCGGTCCACCGCCATCAAGGCTACCATGGGTTCCCCCGACGGCTCTTCCACCACACTTTCCGCCGCTGAAGGCACATACTTCAGGTTCTTCAGGGAAAGCTGCCTGCCGCCAATTTCGCCATGTGCCTTAAACCGGTTGGAGGTATAGGGTGAAAACCGCACCTCTTCAGCGAGTCTGAGGGTATCGGTGCCATCGGTGGCCGTCACAGTGACATAGGTGGCCTCGGTGACCAGCTGGTTGTTCATCTCCCCCTCCCTGATATGGAGCGACCCCTCAAAACCAGTGTACCTGGTGATGGCCGAACCGGCAAGGATCACCAGAAATGCCCCGTGGAACAGCACGACTACAGGCTTCTTTCGCGACCACAATCCGTAGTGAAAAATACTCCCCACCAGGTTCACCGCAAGTAACAACAACAACACCTCAAACCACAGGGCATTATAAACCAGGATCCTGGCAGTTGCCGTACCGTAATCATTTTCGATGAAAGTGGCATAGGCAATGGCAAAAGCAAAAATCACCAGCAGGACTCCTGTGGTGGTCATTGAGAAAAGGGTAGCCGATATTTTTCTCATACGATAGAATATTCCGAAGGGTCAACCATACTAAAAGAACATATAGAGTCCATGCGCTCGCCGGAATTCAGATTACAGAGTGCCAAGATAGGAATGTTTATTCAAAAATAAAACCATCCTGACGGGGAGCCATTCCCATCGGTTCAACCCTGTAGGGCCACTGTTTGCCAGGCTCCGGGGAAAAAACAGACGGTTATTTTACGGACTATTGGGCCTGCTCTTCTTCCTGCTCTTCATTTTCCGTAACACCGGCATGATTCCCATGGTCATAGATTTCAGGCCACTCGCTGAATATACTGCGGAAGTTGGCCAGGCAACACCATCCATGCCATCACTCCCGAACACACCCATCGGCCCCTCCTTGACACATGATGACAAAAAAAACAGAATAGATAACCCGAAGGCTAAATCCCCATTAAATTCCTGAAGCCCACCATCATATGTTTTAGGTCGTGATTAATTCCCATCAACGTCACTCATGAATAATGGACTCCGGTAAAAAAATATTCGATGAGAATATACCGCTACGGAAAAGGGAATGACATATTAAACCCCGGCAATTGACAGATGTCAATTTTTGCCCGACCGGTTCACATTGAGGTCCTGACAATTCCCGGTCAACTGGGTATGGTTTTCCAGTTGCTTATCGATATTCTTTCCGGCGTTTCCCGGAATCTGATTAATAATCGCTCCAGCTTTTTATGGCCAGGGTTTCGGGGGAGTATTTGCAAATGGCATAGACGAATGCCGAGGCTACCCTGGCATTGGTGATCAGCGGAATATTGAAATCGATAGCGCTGCGACGGATGTGGTATCCGTTTCGCAGTTCCCTGCGGGTAAAGTTCTTGGGGATATTGATCACCAGGTCGATTTGCTTAGAGGTCAGATACTCAATGGTATTGGGGTGGCGGTCTTCCTCATCGGGCCAGTGAAGGAGGGAGTTTTCCACGCCGTTATCCAGGAAAAATTTATGGGTTCCTTCGGTGGCGAAGAGATGGTATCCGCGGTCGCGGAGCATCCGGGCGCTGGCCAAAAGTTCCACTTTTGACCGGGAAGGCCCCGAAGAGATGAGGATGTTCTTCTTCGGGATGGTATAGCCCACCGAGAGCATGGCCTTGAGGACCGCCTCATAATAGTTTTCTCCGATGCATCCCACTTCACCCGTGGAGGCCATATCGACGCCCAGCACCGGATCGGCATTCAGCAACCGGGCAAAAGAGAACTGCGGGGCCTTGACCCCCACATAGTCAAGCTCGAAGAGCGACTTGTCGGGTTTATCGACCTTTTGTCCCAGCATCACCCGCGTGGCTATATCGATCAGGTTGAGCTTCATGACCTTCGAAACAAAGGGGAAACTGCGTGATGCCCGCAGGTTGCATTCGATGACCTTGATGTCATTGTCCTTGGCCAGAAACTGGATATTGAAAGGCCCGGTGATCTGTAGCGAAGCCGCTATTTCCCGGGATATCCTCTTTACCCTGCGAATGGTCTCCACATAGAGCTTTTGAGGGGGGAAAACGATGGTGGCATCGCCCGAATGGACGCCGGCGAATTCTACGTGTTCCGAAATGGCATAAGCGATGACTTCCCCGCCAGAAGCCACGGCATCCATCTCGATCTCCTTGGCCTGTTCGATGAATTCACTCACCACCACCGGATGTTCCCGGGAGACATCAGCCGCCATTTTCAGGAAGTGGTCGAGCTGTTCATCGTTGGAGACCACGTTCATGGCAGCCCCCGACAGTACATAGGAAGGCCTGATAAGAACCGGATAGCCCACCGTGGCGATGAAGCTCTGGATCCCGGCAGTGGTGGAGAGCTTGGCCCACCGGGGCTGGTCGACTCCCAGCCGGTCGAGAAGGGAGGAGAATTTATCGCGGTCTTCAGCCCTGTCTATGTTTTCGGGTGATGTGCCCAGCACCGGCACCTGCCTGCGCCAAAGCTTCATGGCCAAATTGTTGGGAATCTGTCCGCCCATCGAAAGTACGACTCCCAGAGGTTGTTCCAGCTCCACAATGTCGAGAACACGCTCAAAACTGAGTTCATCAAAATAGAGGCGGTCACAGGTATCGTAATCGGTACTCACCGTTTCGGGATTGTAGTTGATCATCACCGAGCGATAGTTCTGATCATGGATGGTTTTCACGGCATTCACCGAGCACCAGTCAAACTCGACGGAACTGCCGATACGGTATGCCCCTGACCCCAGGACGATGACGCTGCGGCCGTCGTGGTTAAACTCCACATCGTGCTCCACACCGCTGTAAGTCACATACAGGTAATTGGTCATGGCAGGATACTCCCCGGCCAAAGTGTCGATCTGCCTGACGACGGGGAGGATGCCCAGTGATTTTCGGTATTCCCTGACCTTCAACAGGTTATCCTCCACCTGGCGGTTCTCTCCCTTGATGACCAGCCGCGAGATCTGAAAGTCAGAAAAACCGGCAATTTTTGCTTCCCTGAGGAGCACGGCAGGAAGAGCCTCCAGGGTGTCAAACTGGAGGAGCCGGTTCCGGAGGACGAAGATTTTCTGCAGTTTTCCCAGGAACCAGCGGTCGATGCTTGTGCGCCGGTGGATATCATCAATGGACAGCCCCCTGTGGAAGGCTTCGGCAATGGCAAATATCCTGCGATCGGTGGGGTGGGCCAGCTCTTCTTCCATGGCTTCGATGGTGATCTCCTCGCGGTTGGCCACAAAGCCGTGCATCCCGGTGCCAGTCATTCTGATACCCTTCTGGATAGCCTCTTCAAAGGTACGGCCGATGGCCATGATCTCGCCAACGCTCTTCATGGAACTGCCGATGGTGCGTGAGACCCCGTAAAATTTGCTGAGGTCCCAGCGGGGGATTTTCACCACGCAGTAATCGAGGGCGGGTTCAAAGCAAGCCGTGGTCACCCGGGTGACCGCATTTTTCAGCTGATGGAGGCCATATCCCAATCCCAGTTTGGCAGCCACAAAGGCCAGAGGATATCCCGTGGCCTTAGAGGCCAGGGCCGAGGAACGCGACAGACGGGCATTCACCTCGATCACGCGGTACTCTTCCGAGGCGGGATCCAGGGCAAACTGTACGTTGCACTCTCCCACCACCCCAACTCTGCGGATAATGCTGATGGCAACAGCCCTGAGCTTATGGTACTCTGTATTGGTCAGGGTCTGCGAGGGGGCCACTACGATACTCTCGCCGGTATGGATCCCCAGGGGGTCGAAATTCTCCATGTTGCACACCGTTATGCAGTTGTCAAAACGGTCACGCACCACTTCGTATTCCACCTCTTTCCAACCCTTGAGTGACTCTTCGACGAGAATCTGGGGGCTGTAGGTAAAGGCTTTGGCCGCCAGTTCTTCCAGTTCTGCCCTGTTGTTGCAGAAGCCGCTTCCCAGTCCCCCAAGAGTATATGCCGCCCTGATGATCAGCGGGAAACCCAGTTGTTCGGCAGCAGCCAGGGTCTCCTCCATGTTGACGGCAGCCATGCTCCGGGGCGTCATCACCCCGATTTCCCCCAGCATGCGTGAAAAAAGCTCCCGGTCCTCCGTCTCCATGATCGCCCCCACGGGAGTCCCCAGAACCTTCAGGTTATACTTTTCCAACACCCCTGACTTGTGCAGGGCTACCCCGCAATTCAGGGCCGTTTGTCCCCCGAAGGCCAGCATGATACCCTGGGGTTGCTCCTTCTTAATGACCTCCTCCACAAAAAAGGGAGTCACCGGCAAAAAATAGATCCTGTCGGCAATATCTTCAGAAGTCTGGATGGTGGCGATGTTGGGGTTGATCAACACCGTCGAAATTCCCTCTTCCTTCAGGGCTTTCAGGGCCTGGGAGCCACTGTAGTCAAACTCTCCGGCCTCACCGATTTTAAGAGCTCCCGACCCCAGGAGCAATACCTTATTTATGCTTTTATCTATCATGAAGTTCTGATTACAGGGTTATTTTTCGCGGGGAGCTCATCATTTGCAGGAATTCATCGAAGAGGAATTCCGTATCGACCGGACCGCTGGAAGCTTCAGGGTGGAACTGAACCGAGAAGAAGGGTTTTTCGCGGTGGCGGATACCTTCGTTGGTACCATCGTTCACATTGGTAAAGAGGGGTTCCCACTCCGCGGGGAGAGAACCGGGGGCCACGGCATATCCGTGGTTCTGGGAAGTGATGAAACAACGGTCGGTTCCTGTGAGCAATACCGGTTGGTTATGGCCCCGGTGGCCGAATTTCAGCTTGTAGGTAGAGGCGCCGGCGGCACGGGCCAGGAGCTGGTTGCCCAAACAGATGCCCATGATGGGTTTTCCACCTTCCAGGGCTTTGCGGACATTAACCACGGCAGCATCACAAAGAGCAGGATCCCCCGGACCATTGGAAAGGAGTACCCCGTCATGCTCTTCCGCCGTGAAATCATAATCCCAGGGAACCCTCACCACGGTGACCCCCCGGGCAAGAAGGCACCTGATGATATTGTTCTTGACGCCGCAGTCCACCAGAACCACCTTGCGCGCCCCTTCACCGTATACCCTCTTCTCAGGAGTGCTGACACGCGCCACTAGGTTCTCCAGGTTGGGGTCATAAAACTCCACAGGATCATCGCTGAACTCTATCTTCCCCAGCATCGATCCCCGGGAACGAAGGATCCTGGTGAGGGCCCTGGTATCAATCCCCGTGATGCCGGGCACCCGGTTCTCCACCAGCCAATCAGCCAGACTGGTTTGGGCATTCCAGTGACTGTACAACTCAGCATAGTCAGAAACCACCAGTCCCGAAGCCATGATCCGCTGCGACTCCAGGAAGCGGCTGATTCCCCCATTCTCTTCGCGGGATGGAACCCCGTAGTTGCCCACCATCGGGAAGGTGGGCACCAGGATCTGCCCCGTATAGGAAGGATCACTCAGACTCTCGGGATACCCCGTCATGCCCGTGTAAAAAACAACCTCCCCAGCCACCGATCCCCTGTAGCCAAACGACTGCCCCTTAAAAACACTCCCGTCTTCCAGGATCAGTCTCACTTCATCGCTTAATGCCATAATTCTGCAAAGTAAAAGTTTAAAAAAAATGCGTTTGTCCTCTCTTTCAGGATCAAACGCATCGCCACCGGTGAACGGCAACAGGAGCTGCATAATGATAAACGCCCATATTGGTAGAATTCAGTATTAATTTCCTGCTGCAAAAATATAAAAAAAGCAAAGAAAAAAAGGGTCACAATAAGAAAATGTATATTTTTGCATAAATAATTGGATATTTATTCATGGAAAGAAATAAGCGGGATCGGCAGGAGATGGTAAGGCAGCTGATCAGGGCCGGACGATTGGGGAACCAGGAGAAGTTGTTGGGTATGCTGCAAGAGCGGGGGATTCGCTGTACCCAGGCGACCCTGTCGCGTGACCTGCACGAGATGAAGGTTGTCAAGCTGCCCAATGGAGGGAACGGCTATGTATACCTTCTCCCCGACGAGGTGGTGACGCGGGGGGCTGAGGAGCAGCTCAGGGTGAATTATCTGGCCGATGGTTTCAAGGAGTTGCGCATGTCAGGGAATCTGGCGGTCATCCGCACTTATCCGGGATATGCCAGCAGCATTGCCGCCGTGATCGACGCTGCCCAGCCCTCAGAAATTCTGGGAACGGTAGCGGGTGACGACACCATCCTGGTCATCCTCACCGAGGGGACTACCCGGAAGGAACTCACCTCCCGGCTGGTCAGCATCATGCCCTACCTGAAAACCCGCGAGGGATTCTGATTCCCTTTGCCGGTGAAAAATCATCACACGACCATAAGAGCATTCAACATAAACACTAATAATTAACAAGAGAAGAGTAGTCAAAAAATGGACACCAGGAAAAATATCAGTAATATCACCGTGGAGGTGGCCAGTGAGCGACATCTGGAGTATGTCGACACGATCAACGACACCATTGATATAGCGGCAAAACAGCGGGGCACCGGTATTGCCCGTCGCACCCATGAATACCTGGCCGATAAGATGAAGGAAGGCAAGGCCATTATCGCCCTCGAAGGAGAGGAGTTTGCCGGCTTCTGCTATATAGAATCCTGGGGTACCGCACGTTATGTGGCCAACTCGGGATTGATCGTCAGCCCCCCCTATCGGGGCATTGGCCTGGCCAAGGAGATCAAGAAAAAAGCTTTTGAACTCTCGCGGAAGAAATTTCCCGACGCCAAGCTCTTCGGGCTCACCACCGGATTGGCAGTGATGAAAATCAACCACTCCCTGGGTTACCGGCCTGTCACCTATTCGGAACTTACCGATGACGACGCCTTCTGGAAAGGCTGTCAGGGATGCGTCAATTACGACATTCTACAGAGGATGAACCGTACCAAGTGCATCTGCACCGGCATGCTGTACGACCCTGCCTGGGAAACCGAGAAAAACGGGAACGGCAGCGAAATCAAAAAAAGATCGCTGCTCGAATACCTCAGCCGTCTCACGCCCAAACATGCCCTCTACCTCCTGGAAAAATACCGTAAAAACAAAAAAGAGAATAAACCATCATGAAGAAGAAATTAGTACTGGCCTTCAGCGGAGGCCTCGACACCTCTTTTTGCGTCAAATACCTGACCGAAGAGAAAGGTTTTGAAGTATGCACGGCCATCGCCAACACCGGGGGTTTTTCGGCTGAAGAGCTCCTCAGAATTGAGGAAAGGGCTTACCGTTTGGGAGCCAAAGAGCATGTCACCCTGGACATCACCGGGGAGTATTATGAAAAGTGCATCCGCTACATGGTCTATGGCAACGTATTGCGCAACAATACTTACCCGGTTTCGGTCAGTTCCGAGCGGGTATTCCAGGCCATGGCCATCATAGGGTATGCCCGGCAGACCGGGGCTGAGTACGTCGCCCATGGCAGCACGGGCGCGGGAAATGACCAGGTGCGTTTTGACCTCACCTTTCAGGTGCTGGCCCCGGGCATTCAGATCATCACCCCGATCAGGGATTTGGCCCTGAGCCGCGACCAGGAAATTGCCTACCTCAGGGAGCACGGCGTGACGGAAGACTTTTCCCGCATGCAGTACTCCATCAACCAGGGACTGTGGGGCACCAGCATTGGGGGCAAAGAGACCCTGACCTCCTCACTTCCCCTGCCCGAAGAGGCCTATCCCCGGCAGCTCACCGCCTCAGGATCCCGTGATCTGGAGCTCACCTTCGAAAAAGGGGAGCTCCGGGCCATCGATGGCCAGCAAGTTGGGGATGGTCCCGCCATCATCCAGGCCTTGGAGGAGATCGCCGCCCCCTGGGCCATCGGCCGCGACACCCACGTCGGGGATACCATCATCGGCATCAAAGGCCGTGTGGGCTTCGAGGCTGCAGCCCCCCTGATCATTATCAAGGCCCATCACCTCCTCGAAAAACATACCCTCACCAAATGGCAGCTTTACTGGAAAGAACAAATCGCCAACTGGTACGGCATGTTCATCCACGAAGCCATGTACCTCGACCCGGTCATGCGGAATATGGAGAAATTCCTGGAAAGTACTCAGGAGACCGTCAATGGCAAGGTATTCCTCAAGCTTCTCCCTTACCGTTTTGAGCTTAAGGGTATCGAATCACCCAACGACCTGATGAGCTCCGTTTTCGGCCATTACGGCGAAGAGAGCAAAGCCTGGAGCGGCGATGAGGTGAAAGGATTCACCGCCATTCTCGGAAATGCCCAGAAGATTTACTATACCGTAAATAAACCCGGGGACGACCAGTAATATGGAAAAAATAAGAATTGGCATTATCGGAGGGGCGGGCTACACTGCCGGCGAGCTGGTCAGAATACTGCTGAACCATCCCCATGCCGGAATCGCCTTTGTCCAGAGCAACAGCCATGCCGGCCGTCCCCTGACATCGGTACACACTGACCTTCTCGGGGAAACAGAACTCCGCTTTTCAGCGTATCCCCGGTATGAGGAGGCCGACCTGCTCTTTCTCTGTCAGGGCCATGGCAAGTCAAAGTTATTTATGGAAGGCAATCCTCTTCCGGCAGGAATGAGAATCATCGACCTGAGTGCCGACTTCAGAATAAGTGACGGGAACCACGGTTTTGTATATGGACTGCCGGAACTGAACAGGGAGGCCATCCGAACGGCCAGGAAGGTGGCCAATCCGGGCTGTTTTGCCACAGGCATCCAAGTGGCCCTTCTTCCCCTGGCTGCCGCAGGTCTTCTTCGGGGGGAAGTTCATGTTCAGGCCATCACAGGATCTACAGGAGCCGGACAACAACCCACGGAATCCACCCATTTCAGCTATCGCGAAGGCAATATCAGCGCCTACAAAATCTTCGAACACCAGCACCAGGCTGAAATTCTGCAGACTCTTCTGTTGCTGCAGCCCGGGTTTTGCAGCGAATTCAACTTTATACCCATCAGGGGCAACCACACCCGGGGGATCTTTGTCACGGCCTACACCTCATTTTCAGGGTCGGAAGAGGATGCCCGGGAACTCTACCAGGCCTGGTACCAGGAACACCCCTTCACGGTGGTGACGGCAGAAAATCCCTCCCTCAAGCAGGTGGTCAACACCAACAAGGCCTTGGTGTACCTTGAAAAACACGGGAGTAAGCTGGTCATCATCACGGTGACCGACAATTTGCTCAAGGGGGCCTCAGGACAAGCGGTCCAGAATATGAATTTGATGGCGGGATTTGAGGAGGGCTGCGGTCTGAGGCTCAAACCTTCGGCCTTTTAAAAAAAAAATAAAATTATGGAACTTTTCGACGTATATCAGCTTCTTGAGGTCACCCCGGTACGAGCTTCAGGGTGTACGGTTTGGGATGACCACGGAACCTCCTACCTCGACTTGTACGGAGGCCATGCCGTGATCTCCATCGGGCACACCCATCCCCGTTATGTGGAGAGAATCACCGGCCAGCTCGGGAAGATAGGTTTTTACTCCAACTCGGTGCAGAACCCCCTGCAGCAGGAGTTGGCCGACCGGCTGGGCGCCCTCTGCGGCTATCCCGACTACCAGCTTTTCCTGTGCAACTCAGGAGCTGAGGCCAATGAGAATGCCATCAAGCTGGCTTCTTTTGTCACCGGCCGGAAGAAGTTTATCGCCTTCAGCAGCGGCTTTCATGGCCGCACCTCGGCTGCCGTGGCCCTCACCGACAATCCCCGGATCGTAGCTCCCGTGAACCTGACAGAGAATGCCCTGATCCTCCCCTTCAACGATGTGGAAGCCGTCAGAGAGGCCTTCCGGGAGCATGACATTGCCGGTGTTTTGGTGGAGGGAATCCAGGGTATCGGAGGTATCCGCCTGCCTGCACCGGGTTTCCTGGCTGAACTCAAAAGGCTATGCCGGGACCATGGGGCCCTTTTGATCCTCGACGAAATCCAAAGTGGCTATGGCCGCACCGGGAAATTCTTCGCCCATCAGCACGACGGGGTGCAGCCCGACATCATTACCATGGCCAAGGGCATGGGAAACGGATTTCCCATCGGAGGAGTGCTGATATCTCCGGAAATAACAGCCTATCACGGCATGCTGGGCACTACCTTCGGGGGCAGCCACCTGGCATGCGCGGCAGCCATCGCCGTACTGGAGGTCATGGAAGAGGAAAACCTCATCGCCAACGCCGCCAGGGTGGGAAGTTACCTGATCGAAAAGCTGCTCACCACCAAGGATCTCTATACGGTCAGGGGGCGGGGGCTGATGACAGGCATCGAATTTCCCGGCCCGGTAAAACCCATCAGGGAAAAACTGCTCAAGGAACATCACATCTTCACGGGATTCAGCGGCACCAACACCATCAGACTGCTCCCTCCCCTCTCCCTGACCATCGACGAGGCCACCCATTTTACAGAGGCCTTCTTTTCCGTGGCGGAAGAGCGCTCTGCATAGATCATCAGAGAAAAAGGCTTATCTTACGAAAAAAAACAGGATAACCACCAAAGCGGAAAACACCGTGGTCATCACGGGAATTCCGTGAAAGAGAAAATATAACACCAAGCCCATGAACAACAAGAGGATAACCATTATCGGAGGGGGCAACCTGGGGAGTGCCATTGCCGAGGGACTGATCAATTCGGGGGAAGTGGTTCCCGGAAATCTGACGGTGACGCGCCGCAGGGTTGAGTTACTTCAAAAACTCAGGGATAAGGGGGTGGTCACCACCTCCGGCAATGCAGGAGCAGTAAAGGATGCCGACATGGTGTTGCTGGCGGTCAAGCCATACCAGGTGATGGAAATTCTGGGAGAGATCATTCCCCACCTGGGTGATGAAACGCTTCTCATTTCTATGGTGGCGGGGGTGGAACTCCGCGAGCTTTCGGAGATTACCGGTGGTAAGTTTGCCCTTTTCCGGGCGATGCCCAATACCGCTATCGCCCTCAGGGAGTCGATGACGCTGATATCCACCAACGGAAGCGGGGAAAAGCACAAGCAAGAGGTGGTAGCCCTTTTCGAAAAGATGGGAAAGACCGCGGTGATCCCCGACGAGCTGATGGCGGCGGCCACGGTACTGGCCTCGTGCGGTATCGCCTATGCCCTGCGTTACATCCGCGCCGCCATGCAGGGAGGCGTGGAGATAGGCTTCGGCGCCGAACTGGCACAGTTCATCACGGCCCAGACCGTTCTGGGCGCTGCCCGCCTGGTCCTCGAATCGGGGAACCACCCCGAAAAAGAAATCGACAAGGTCACCACTCCCCGGGGAGTCACCATCACGGGCCTTAACGAAATGGAAAACAAGGGATTCAGCGCCTCCCTCATCCAGGGATTGCTGGTCTCGTATAAGAAAATTGAAAAACTGGAAAATCCCGGATAATGGCATTGCGCTACAGGAAAATCACCGTCAAGGCAGGGAGTAATCTCCTGGCCAGGGAGGATGGCACCCTTCATGTGGCCAGAATTGCCCATTTGGTGGAGCAGATTGCCGCCCTCAGGCAGCAGGGAGTGGAAGTGGTGCTGGTCTCTTCGGGAGCCGTGGCTGCCGGAAAAGCCATTCTCACCCCCTCCCGCAAAACCGACGCCGTGTCGGCACGGCAGCTGTGGGCGGCCCTGGGACAGGTGAAACTGATGGGACGCTATTCCGACTTCTTCAGGGAGTACGGACAGGTGTGCGCCCAGGTGCTCCTCACCAAGGAGAATTTCTCGAGCCGCACCCACTACCTGAACATGAAAAACTGCATCACCACCCTCCTCGAAAACGGGGTGATCCCTATTGTGAATGAGAACGACACCATTTCGGTGACCGAGCTGATGTTCACCGACAACGACGAGCTGTCGGGACTGATGGCCACTCTGGCCGGCAGTGAGGCGCTGATCATCCTGAGCAATGTTGACGGGGTATATGACGGAGATCCCTCCGATCCGGCCTCGCGGGTGATTTCGGTGATCAGCAGTGACCTCAATGACGAGGCGATCCACATTTCGGGGGAGATGTCGGGATTTGGCCGTGGCGGCATGAAAACCAAGCTCCGTATTGCCCGCAAATCGGCCGATAGTGGCATCGCCGTCCACGTGGCCAACGGAAACCGCCTCAACATCCTCGCCGACATCATGGATACCGGCAAGGAGGTGCCTCATACCTATTTCGTACCCGGAAAGAAAAGCGTTTCCGGGGTCAAAAACTGGATTGCCCATTCGGGCTCCTTTGCCAAGGCCATCGTCACCGTCAACCAGGGAGCCGCCCGGGCCCTGCGCTCCGACAAGGCTGTCAGCCTCCTACCCGTAGGGGTGGTCTCCGTTGAGGGAGATTTCAAGAGTGGTGACCTGTTGCGCATCGTCGATGAAGAAGGCCAGCACGTAGGATTAGGGAAAGCGCGCTTCAGTTCCGACCGGCTGGAAAGGGAGAAAGACACCCTCCACCAACAGCCCCTGATCCATTACGACTACCTCTATATTAATAACGAAAAATAACCGGCCATGGATATCCTGCCTCTCCTGAAAGAATCGCGACAGGCGGCATCGCGTCTTCCCCTCATGGCGGAAGGAAAGGTCACCGCTCTGCTCTATGACCTGGCTGATGCGGCGGAAAGGGAGATCCCCTTTATTCTGGAAGAAAACCAGAAGGACCTGGAAAGGATGGATCCCGGAGATCCGCGTTATGACAGGCTCCGCCTCACTCCGGAGAGGATCAGGGGCATTGCCGGCGACATCCGTCAGGTGGCCGGCTTACCCTCTCCCCTGGGAGAACTCCTGTCGGAGCACACCCGCCCCGACGGACTAAAAATCAGCAGGATAACGGTTCCCTTCGGAGTCATTGGCATCATCTATGAAGCACGGCCCAATGTGACTTTCGATGTCTTTGCCCTCTGTCTGAAGTCAGGGAATGGCTGCATTCTGAAAGGAGGCAGTGATGCCGTTTTTTCAAACGGCGCTATTCTTGCTGTGATCAGGGAAATCCTCGGGAAGCATGGTTTTCCGGCGGAGGTGGTCACCCTTCTTCCGGCAGGCCGGGAGGAGACCCTTCAGATGATGACTGCCCGGGACTATATCGATCTGATCATTCCCCGGGGCAGCCAGGGACTGATCGACTTTGTGAGGCAGACGGCCACGGTGCCGGTGATAGAGACGGGAGCGGGAATCTGCCACACCTATTTTGACAGGGACGGCGACACGGAAGCCGGAGCGGCCATAGTCCTCAATGCCAAGACCCGCCGGCCTTCGGTATGTAATGCCCTCGACTGCCTGGTGATCCACGGCGACCGGTTGGGGGACCTCCCCCGTCTGACTGCGGCTCTGGCAGAAAAGGGGGTGGTGCTCTACGCCGACGCCTCGTCGTATGCAGCCCTGAAGGGCCATTATCCCCCTGACCTTCTGGAAAAGGCCACACCCGAATCTTACGGCACCGAATTTCTCTCGCTGAAAATGGCCATAAAAAGCGTGGGTTCCCTCGACGAAGCGTTGGAACACATTGCCCGCTACAGCTCACGGCACAGTGAGGCTATCGTGACCGGCAACCAGGAGACCGCGGCCCGGTTTCAGCAACTGGTCGACGCAGCAGTGGTCTATGTCAACGCCTCTACAGCATTTACCGATGGGGCACAATTTGGCCTGGGCGCCGAAATCGGCATCAGCACCCAGAAACTGCACGCCCGGGGCCCTATGGCCCTGAAAGAACTCACCACTTACAAATGGATGGTCACCGGAAACGGACACATCAGACCATGAAAACCGGAACTTCGGGATGATATCATCCCGTGATGCACCCTAACGAGGCAGCACCACGATCACGATTTTTAAACCCTTTAATGAATAATTAACCAGTCAACGATGAGACATTTCACTTCAGTACACGACATCCCCGACCTGCGCAAAGCTCTGGAAACCGCTTACGACGTTAAAAAAAATCCATTTGCCTATTCCCATCTGGGAAAGAACAAAACGATGGTCCTGATTTTCTTTAATTCGAGCCTGCGGACCCGGCTGAGTACCCAAAAGGCAGCCATGAACCTGGGCATGAACACCATGGTTCTGAATGTCAACGAAGAGGGATGGCAGCTGGAAACAGAACTGGGAGTGGTGATGGACGGGAACAAGCCGGAACATCTGAGGGAAGCAGTGCCGGTAATTGGCTCCTATTGTGATATTATCGGGGTGCGCTCCTTTGCCCGGTTTGAGAGCAGGGAAGACGACTACAGGGAGAAGATCCTTAACCAGTTTATTGACTATGCCGGGGTTCCCATCGTCAGCATGGAGGCAGCCACGCGACACCCGTTGCAGAGTTTTGCCGATCTGATGACCATCGAAGAGCTGAAAACCAGGGAGCGGCCAAAGGTGGTTCTCACCTGGGCGCCCCATCCGAAGGCCCTGCCTCAGGCCGTGGCCAACTCCTTTGTGGAATGGATGCACCAGACCGATTATGAACTGGTGGTCACCCATCCCGAAGGGTATGAGCTGGCCCCCGCATTTATGGAGGGAGTCCCCGTGGAGTATGACCAGAAAAAAGCCTTCCGCGATGCCGACTTCATCTATGCCAAAAACTGGGCTTCCTATACCCATTATGGGGAGGTCCTTTCGAAAGATATGAACTGGACCGTTGATGCCCACAAAATGGCACTTACCCGTAATGCCCGTTTTATGCATTGCCTTCCCGTTCGCCGGAACATGATCGTCACCGACGAGGTGATCGACAGTGCAGCTTCGGTGGTGATCCAGGAAGCAGCCAACCGCGAGTGGTCGGCAATGGCCGTTCTGAAAATGATTCTGGAAAACAACCCCTGATTCTCCAGGGAATCACCGGTGGGGGCGCCTGTAAAGTCATGAAATGACATCGTGGGGCGATTCCCCGACAGGGGATCTGTGAAATTTCTATCTTTGGGGCCTCGGAAACCCGATCCGGGAAAAAGATCATGAAAAAAACGGAAATCATACCAGCCCTTGACATTCTGGGAGGCAAGTGTGTCAGGTTGTCGCAAGGCGATTATGCGCGCTCGACGGTTTACAACAGTGACCCTGTCGAGGTGGCCATGATGTTTGAAGATGCCGGTATCAGAAGGCTTCACCTGGTAGACCTCGACGGTGCCCGGGAAAAGCATATTGTTAACCATGGCGTTTTGGAAAGGATAGCCTTAAAAACCCGGTTGACCATTGATTTCGGCGGGGGACTAAAAAGCGATGAGGATCTCCGCATCGCCTTTGAAAGTGGTGCCGCCATGGTGACCGGAGGCAGCATCGCCGTCAGGGATCCGGAGCTTTTTCTGGGGTGGTTAACCCGGCACGGTTCTGAGAGGATTATCCTGGGCGCCGATGCCAGGGAGGGAAAAATTGCCGTGAGTGGATGGCAGGAGGAGTCTGAAATGGGGGTCATCCCCTTCATCAGCGAATGGGTGGGCAAAGGGATCCAAAAAGTGATCTCTACCGATATTGCCAGGGATGGCATGATGACAGGGCCCTCGCTGGAACAGTACCGCGACATCCTGACCCACTTTCCCGGGCTGGGCCTCATCGCCAGTGGAGGAATCTCCTCGATGGAGGATATCATCGCCCTCACGGAAGCCGGCGTTCCGGGAGCTATCACCGGAAAGGCCATTTACGAAGGAAAAATCCTGCTGAAGGAGATCTATAATTATAATAAATCGGAAACTCCACAAGGTCCTGAAAGATACTGAACCGTCAGGCCATCGGTGAATGCCGCGTTAAAAGGAATATCATGTTAGCTAAAAGGATCATACCCTGTCTTGATATAAAGGATGGCCAAACGGTCAAGGGGATACGCTTTGTAGAGATCCGGGAGGTGGGGGACCCTGTGGAGCTGGGAGCCTGGTACGCCTCTCAGGGGGCCGATGAACTTGTTTTTCTCGACATCACGGCCACCCATGAAGGGCGCAAGACCTTCACGGGACTGGTGAAGAGGATTGCCCGGGAGATCAACATTCCCTTTACCGTAGGAGGGGGCATCAGTGAATTACGCGATGCCGGGGAACTGCTGGCAGCGGGAGCCGACAAAATCAGCATCAACTCTTCAGCGGTCAGGGATCCCCGGTTGATCGATGACCTGGCCTCTCACTTCGGGAGTCAGTTCGTGGTGCTGGCCATCGATGCCAGGGGCGATGAACAGGGGCACTGGACCGTGACCGTCAATGGAGGACGCATTCCCACCGAAAGGGAGCTTTTCTCATGGGCACAGGAGGGAGAACGGCGGGGAGCCGGCGAGATCCTCTTCACCTCGATGAACCATGACGGCACCAAAAACGGATTTGCCTGCAGGGAACTGGCCCAACTGTCCGACATGCTCACCATTCCCCTCATTGCCTCGGGAGGTGCCGGGACCATGGAACATTTCGCTGACGTCTTCACCCTGGGAAAGGCAGATGCCGGACTGGCAGCCAGCATCTTCCACTACCGGGAGATCGCCATCCCCGACCTGAAGGCCTACCTCCGTGATCAGGGAATCACCGTCAGATAAAGCTGCAGACCAGAGATTAAGAGACCATAAACAGTTAATAATAATGCACATGGAAAAGATAAAAGAGACCATCGCCCCTGATTTTTCGAAACTTAACGGTCTGGTGCCGGCGGTTATCCAGGATAATACCACCCTGAAGGTGCTGATGCTGGGATTTATGAATGAGGAGGCCTGGAGGAAGACCGAGGAGACTGGCAGGGTCACTTTTTTCAGCCGCAGCCGCAACAGGCTATGGACCAAGGGAGAGGAAAGCGGCAATTTTCTGGAGGTTACCGAAATCCTTTCTGACTGTGACAATGACACCTTGCTGATCAAGGTTAACCCCGCCGGTCCGGTATGCCACACCGGTGCCGATACCTGTTGGGATGAGGTCAATGAGGAGAGCGACCTCCTTTTTCTGGAGTATCTGCAGGACCTGGTCGACGAACGGAAAAGGGAGATGCCCGAAGGCTCATACACGACTTCTTTATTCCGGGAGGGAACCCGGCGAATCGCCCAGAAAGTGGGGGAAGAAGCCGTGGAAACCATCCTGGGGGCCATGTCGGGCGACGATGAGAATTTCCTGTATGAGGGAGCCGACCTCCTTTACCACCTGATTGTACTCCTTTCCCAAAAAGGATACAGGATCGAAGATCTGGCGGCAGAACTGAAAAAAAGGCACCGGTAGACCAAACGGTATTTTATAAAACATGGTTGCAAAACATATCTCGGTCGCGTGTATAACATCTCCGCAGGGGAGGTAATTTGATATTTTTTTCTGACATTTAGCAGGAAATTAATATCTTATTAAAGAACCTGAATTATGGAATCGAAAAATCTGTGTCCGTCGACAACCGCAACCATCTTCGCCTGTCAGTCGATCGTCAATTCATTTGCCGAGAATATTTACGAGCTAGCACACATACGTAAAGAGTGGAATGTTGCCTATGCCCATTCCCTCAAAAAGGAGGCCCAGGAGATTGTAGACAAGATGGCCGCAACGGGAAACATCAAAGCCACCCTTGAGAAGTTGAAGGTATGGCGGGAGCTGATGATTTCCGCACTGACCGATATCGGGATAATCAGGGCATCAGTGAAGAACGACTACAAGAACGACAAACCGTTTCAGAAGGAGTTCTACCAGGTCCTGGGATACAACGACTTTTTCAGTGATTCCAAGAATGGTGATCACTACAGCATGTTTAGGTTCGTGAAGGTATTTGCTGAAAATCTGACTCCGGAACTCAGGGAAAAGATCCTGGCCGGCGGTCTCGACCCCCACATTCTGGACAGGGTCCTGCAAACAGCAGGCGAGCTGGAGAATTTCTCTGAGTGTTTCTCGCTGATGAACGATGCGGGGGTCCTTTCCGAAGAGGAACAGGAGAAAATCGAACGTTTATACAGCGAGGTAAGAGATATCAGCCGCATCGCCACAGCGTACTTCTATTTTGATCCCCAAAAAAGGGAAGCCTTCAATTTCTTCAAGGCATTGCGTAACCTGAGGTAAAGTGACCAACAGGGTCGTTACTCCCCGGGAACGGGGAGTTGGGGTGTGGCAAAAGGCATGGTCACGGGAGGGAATTGCTGACCGGGGACATAAGGAAAGACATCGGCGATGGTGCTCACGGCCATTGTAGAGATCACATAAGGAACGATCAGGAAGGAGAGGCTCTCCTCAAGCCGGTCCAGGGCATTCCTGATATCATCGGCCTGCACCAGGTAGATGGTTTTGAGTTTTTTCTCCCTTCCGGCTTCTTCATCGATCGTCACCAGGTTGATGGTGCATCGGTACCACCATTCTCCCACTTCAAAGGGGAATACTTCCGCCACTTTTGATTTCCGGATATCGGTTACGGTGAATTCACCGCGGACCATGGTTTGCATCATGGCGATAATTCTTGTTTCGGCATCGGTAAATGAAATGGCATCGAGGAGGAAAGCCTCGGTGACCATTCTCTCCTTGCCGTTGTTGTCCACTTTTTGGTATTTTACCTTACATTCAAACCAGGTCTGCATCATACTAGAGAATTTTGACGGCAAAAATAGGGGAAAAAGCCGAGTTGGGGTCTTCCCTCCAAAAAGATAGTTCTGAAAATTGCAATTTTGACCGGGATTCCCTATATTTCAATTAAATAATAACTATAAAAGATGGTAAAAATCAGCAAGCAGGAGGCCCTGGACTACCATTCTTCAGGTCGCCCGGGCAAGGTGGAGGTGATTCCCACCAAGCCCCACAGTACGCAGTATGATCTTTCGCTGGCCTACACGCCCGGGGTTGCCCAACCCTGTCTGGAGATTAAGCACAACCCGGAAGATGTATACCAGTACACCGCCAAGGGCAACCTGGTGGCGGTAATCTCCAACGGTACGGCAGTCCTCGGCCTGGGCGACATTGGTCCGGAAGCCGGGAAACCGGTGATGGAAGGGAAAGGTTTGCTTTTCAAGACCTTTGCCGATATCGATGTTTTTGACATTGAAGTTAATGAAAAGGATCCTCAGAAGTTGATCGCCATTGTGAAAGCCCTCGCTCCCACCTTCGGGGGCATCAACCTTGAAGATATCAAGGCCCCTGAGTGTTTTGAAATCGAGGACCAGCTAAAGAAAGAACTCAACATTCCTGTTTTTCATGATGATCAGCACGGTACGGCCATCATATCGGGGGCAGCACTTCTGAATGCCCTGGAAGTGGTCGGGAAGAAGATAGGAGACATCAGGGTGGTCGTCAGTGGAGCCGGAGCGGCGGCAGTTTCCTGCATCAGGCTCTATTTTACCCTGGGGGTAAACCCTGCCCATGTCATCATGGCCGACAGCCGGGGCGTTCTGAACCGCCGGCGTAATGATCTGAACCCCATCAAACAGCAGTTCGTCACCGACCGCGACCTCAGCACTCTGGAAGAGGCCATGGTGGATGCCGATGTTTTTCTGGGGCTGTCGGCCGGGAATATCGTCACCCCTGAGATGATCAGGAGTATGGCGCCTCAACCTATCGTCATGGCTCTGGCCAATCCCGATCCTGAAATTCCCTATGACGTGGCAAAAGCCAGCCGTAATGACATTATCATGGCCACGGGGAGGAGCGATTTTCCCAACCAGGTCAACAATGTTTTGGGATTTCCCTACATATTCAGGGGGGCCCTGGATGTCAGGGCCAGCACCATCAATGAAGAGATGAAGATTGCCGCTGTCATGGCCCTGGCTCAGCTGGCCAGGGAGGATGTGCCTGACATCGTCTGCCAGGCTTATAACCTGCAGAACATCTCCTTTGGCCGAGACTACCTGATTCCCAAACCTCTGGATCCCAGGCTCATTACCACGGTTGCCCCTGCTGTTGCGCGGGCGGCAATAGCTTCCGGAGTGGCCAGGAAAGCGATTCCCGACTGGGAAGAATATAAAAGGGACCTGGAGAAAAGACTTGGCAGTGAAAACAGGCTGATTCTGTACCTCCGCAGCCAGGCCCAGCAAAATCCCCGGCGGCTGGTATTTGCCGAAGCCAACAACTTCAAGGTCCTCAAGGCTGCCGAGGCCGTCATCAGGGAAGGGATGGCCTACCCTGTGCTGATCGGGGACAAGGAGACCATCCACACCCTCATCAGGGAGAACCAGCTGCATATTCCGGCTCCCGAAATCGTGGATTTTTTTGATCCTGGCCTGGCAGAGCGGAAGGAAGAATATGCCCGTCTTCTCTATGAAAAGAGAAAACGCAAGGGGATGACCCTGGAAGATGCCCGCGACTGTATGCTCAACCGCGACTATTACGGGGCCATGATGGTGGAAACAGGAGAAGCCGACGCCCTTTTGTCAGGTTTTTCACGGAAATATTCCGACACCATCAGACCAGCTCTCCATGTCATCGGCGTGAAGGAGACTTTTAACCAGATTGCGGGGATGTACATCATGCTCACCAGAAGGGGGCCTCTCTTTCTGGCCGACACCACGGTTAACATCACACCATCGGCCAGGACCCTGGTGGAGATCACCCTACTCACAGCCCAGGAAATCAGAAAGTTCAACATTGAGCCGGTGATCGCCTTTGCCTCCTTCTCCAATTTCGGATCGTATAAGGGACCCGGTGACCATCGTGAGGTACGCGAGGCCGTGGCCATTCTGCACCGCGACTATCCCGACCTGATCGTTGACGGGGAAATGCAGGCCAATTACATTTTTGACCGGGAGATGAGGCAGCAGAAATTTCCCTTTACGCGTATCGGAGAGAAGGAAGTGAATACGATCATTTTTCCTGATCTCAACTCAGGGAATATCTTTTACAAGGGGCTCAGCGGCCTGGGAGCCGCAGAAGCCATAGGGCCGATCCTGCTGGGCATGAAAAAACCGGTACACATTCTGCAAATGGAAAGTGCCGTGCGGGAAATCGTCAACATGGCGGCCATTGCCGTTATCGATGCCCAGGATTC
>CAZMMX010000014.1:66399-72040 GCA_964567485.1 uncultured Prolixibacteraceae bacterium
GGGGGTCAGTTTTCGATTTGTTGTTTCAGCCATTGCGGCCGGTTGGTGGTGAGGTGGGTAATTCCCAGCGAGGAGAGGCGTTTTGCCTCCTCAGGATCGTCGACGGTCCAGCACCAGACGTCAAGGTCAAGGTCACGGACAGCCTTCACCAGTTCTTCATCAATGGCAGAATACTGTATATCTATGCCATCAAGGCCATTCTCTTTCACTTCGGCCACTTTTTTAAGGGCGTTGTTTCGGGAACCGGAAAGCCACAATGCTTTGTTCGCGGGAAAATTCTTTTTCACCGCCACAATGGTTTCCCATCCGAAGGCGATGAAAACCACCTGATCGCGGTGTTCGCTTTTGGCCATAATTCTCGAAAGGTGAGGGATGACTTCATCACCGCACTTGATTTCTACCACCAGGGTTTTCCCCTGGGGAAGAGTGGCCATGATCTCTTCGAGATAGGGAATGCGTTCCCCTTTAAAGCGGGCATCTTTCCAGCTGCCTGCGTCAAGGTCACGGAGGATAAGTGACGGGGTATTTTTGATGGCCAGGTTCTTTCCACCGCAGGTACGGTGGGTATCTTTATCGTGGATCACCACGATGCGATTATCAGCGGCCAGTTGAATGTCGATTTCCACGGCGTCGGCTCCCTTTTCCCAGGCCAGCATGGCAGCGGCCACGGTATTCTCGGGAGCCTCGTGTGATGCTCCACGATGGGCCACATAAAAATTTTGGGCCTTCAGAAGAGGCATCAGCATCATCAGGAATGCGGTGAGAAATACTCTGTTCATGAGATAAAACTTGAGTCACGAAGATACCAGCTTTGCACAATTTTTTCATCAATTCAGGTAAAAAAGATAGTTTTGCTGGATATTTTCATCCATGATTTCCAGAATCGTCACATATGCCGGAATAGGAATGATGAAGCTGTTTTCGCGGCTTCCCTTCGGTGTATTGTATGTGGTCTCCGACCTCCTCTATTTTTTGATCTACCATTTGGCCGGTTACCGGAGGGAGGTTACCCGGAGGAACCTGGAGAGGTCCTTCCCCGAAAAGGGAGTTGCGGAGAGGAGAGAGATTGAACGTAACTATTATCGATATCTTTGCGACATTCTGGTGGAAAGCGTCAAAACGGGAGCCATGAGTGGCAGGCAGTTGTCGGAGAGAATGGTGTTTCGCAATCCGGAACTGGTGAATCGCTATTTTAAGGAGGGGAAAAGCGTCCTCGTACTGGCTCTCCATTACGGGAACTGGGAGTGGCTTCTTCACATGCCGCAGCACATCGGGCACCACCATTTTTTTGTATACAAACCACTCAGAAACGGGATTTTCGATGCTTTTTTGAATGACCTACGGGGACGTTTTGGGGGAGAGCCGGTTTCCATGTCGATTGTTTTGCGCAAACTTCTGGAAGCCGAAAAAGAAGGCGCACCAGTGTTGACGTGGCTGGCGGCAGATCAGGCCCCGCCGTGGAACCATCCTTTCTGGACCACCTTTATGCACCAGAAAACCATCTTTTTCAACGGACCGGCACGCCTGGGACACCGTTTCGGTCATCCGGTGCTGTTCCAGCGGGTACGCAGAACAAGTAGAGGAAGATACGAAACCTGGTTTGAAACCCTTTTCGAAGATCCGCGGGAGATTCCCGAGGAGGTCATTATCAACGCATACATTACCAAAGCCGAGGCGGTCATCAGGGAAGACCCCTGTTGTTACCTGTGGTCACACCGCCGCTGGAAATACCCCTTTCCCGGGGCCCCGCCCTCTTATTAATCACAGGGAGAGGATAATAACAGATTGAATTTATGACAGAAGAGAGTACACAGAAATCGTCGCCCTTTGACCTGCATACGATCGGGATTCTCCTTTTAAAGGGGATCTCCTGGCTTCCCTTTTGGATGATTTATGGGCTGTCGGATTTGATGGCGTTCATCCTCCGGTATGTGATCGGCTACCGGCGCAAGGTGATACTTGACAATCTGCGCCATGCCTTTCCGGAATATGGAGAGCAGGAGATTTCCCGGCTGATGTGGAGGTTTTACCGCCATTTCAGTGACATTACCCTGGAATCGATGAAGGGGCACAGCATGTCACGTGAGGCCTTCAGTAAAAGGATCATTTTCAGGGGAGTGGAGGCGATGAATGCCCTGGCAGAAAAGGGGAAAAGCGTGGTCGTGCTGGGATTTCACTATAACAACTGGGAATGGAGCGGATTTGGACAGGTTTACCTGAAACACAAATACCTGGTGGTGTACAATCCCATGCGGGGAAATCCCCGTTTTGAGGAGTATCTCCTGAAGATCAGGGAACGCTGGGGGGCCCTGACCATACCTGTACACAAGTCAGCCCGCACCTTACTGGAATCTGACCGGTCGCAGATTCCTGTGGCTCTGGTACTTGCGGGGGACCAGCGGCCCCCCTTCATCACCCGTTTCTGGACCACCTTCATGAACCAGGAAGCCTGTTTTAACCAGGGGGCCGGAAAAATCGCCATGAAAACCAACCAACCGATCTTCTTTCACCTCACCCGGAAGATTCGCCGCGGATACTACGAGGTCTCCTTCATCCCGCTGATCATGGATCCCTCTCAGTCGTCAGAACAGGAGATTCTTCTCACCTATGTCAGGACCATGGAGAAATATATCAGGGAGGATCCCGCTTATTACTTATGGTCGCATAAAAGGTGGAAACAGGAGCGGCCCGGGGATTATCAGCTTTATTAACGGAGAACAGGGATGGTAACGGTTAAGCTGAACTACCGTGAAAAGGTGTTTCATCCGGCGTTCAGGCAGGGGATGAAGAGTGCCCTTTGGCTGTTGAAGCTCACCATTCCGGTCTCTCTGGGGGTTTTTCTGCTCGACTGGCTGGGAGTCCTCGAGGCAATTTCCCGCCTCACCGCTCCTATGTTCAGCCTTTTCGGCCTTTCGGGGAAAGCCTCCATCGTACTCATTACAGGCTATTTCACCAATATCTATTCGGTGATAGCCGTGATGGCCACCCTCGATCTCACCCTTCGTGAAGGTCTGATCCTGGCCAATATGTGTCTGATTGCCCATGCCCTGATCGTGGAATCGGGAATTCAGAAAAAGACGGGATCGTCGCCCTGGCGGATGACTCTGTTGAGGCTGATCACTGGCTTTGTCGCCGCGTGGATTCTGAACCTTATGCTTCCTGACATGGCGGGGAAGATCATCGCCCGCACGGAAGTATCCCACAGGGAGTTGCTGCCAGCCTTCCTGGAATGGCTGAAGGCCATCGGCATAACCTCCCTGAAAATTGTCATTTTGGTGAATGTACTTTTGGTATTGCAGAAACTGCTGAGTGAGCTGGGCATTCTGAAATGGCTGGAGCGTCCTTTTTATCCCATGCTCACGGTGATGGGACTGCCCCAAAAGAGCAGTTTTCTCTGGCTGGTTGCCAATACCCTGGGACTCTCCTATGGGGGAGCCATCATGATCAGCCAGGCTTCCGAGGGAGCCCTGTCGCGCTCCGATGCCGACCTGCTCAATCACCACATCGCCATTTCCCACTCTCAGTTCGAGGATACCCTGCTTTTTGCCGCCATGGGATTTAGCATCCCCTGGCTGGTATTTCCCCGTTTTCTCCTGGCCATCGTGGTGGTATGGCTGCGCCGGCTGGAGCTCCGCCTATTCCGAAAGCAAGGAGAAGTCCTTACTGGCAGGAGAGGATAAATCCCACCTTGGGGATATTTTCGATTCTGATAGAGGGGTCGGTGGCAAAATATTTACGTAGCTTGGAGATGAAGACGTCGAGGCTTCTTCCGGCGAAATAGTCGTTTTCGCCCCATATGGCGGTCAGAATCTGTTCCCTTCTGACAATATTGTTTCTCGAAGAGCAGAGCAGACGGAGTACTTCAGCCTCCCTGCGGGTCAGCCTCCGGGTGTGGTCCCCCTGACTCAGCGCCAGGTTGGCAAAATCGAACTGAAAGCTCCCGATCTGGAAGAGGGCATCAATTTCCGGAGTATCGGGCAGTCCGATCCGGTTAACCACAGCTTTGATCCTGCAGAGGAGTTCATCCTCATCGAAAGGCTTGGTGATATAATCATCGGCTCCCAGGCCATAGCCTTTCAGTTTATCCTCTTTCATGGAACGGGCGGTCAGGAAGATGACCGGCACATCAGGGCTGAGGGTCTTCAGGTCTTTGGCCAGGGAGAATCCGTCAAGCCGGGGAAGCATAACATCGAGGATGCAGAAGTTGAAGTTCCCCGGGCGGAAAGCCTTAAGAGCCGACTCCCCGTCACGGTAAAGCTTCACATCGAGTCCGTGGCTTTCCAGAAACTCAACCAGCAAAAACCCAAGGTTAAGGTCATCCTCGGCTAAGAGAATTTTCAATTGCTTCTCAATCATTCTGTTTTTATTCCTGCAGGTAATAAAAGTGTAAAAGTACTCCCTTTTCCCGGTTCACTGGAGAGCGAGATTCTCCCGTTATGGGCGTTGACCACGCTTTTCACATAGGAGAGACCAATTCCGAACCCTTTGGTATTATGGACATCACCTGTGGGAACGCGGTAATATTTATCAAAAATGAATTTCTGGTATTTCAGGGGGATCCCGATTCCGTTGTCGGAAATTTCGATAACCAGAGAGCTCCCGGTCCTGAAACTCTTTATCCTGACCCGGGGGGGTTCATTGGCTGAATATTTCAACGCATTCACCAGGATGTTGCTTAGGGCATTGGTCAGGTGAAGCCTGTCGGCCTGAAGGATATCGTCACCTTCAGAAAGATCGGTTGTAATGGTCCCGCCCTTTTCTTCAGCCAGCATTTTAATGGCATCTATGGCGTCGGCCACAATATCGCGGGTTCTTACCGGGTGAAAGCGATAATCAAAGTCCTCCCGTTCAATAGCGGCCAGGTCGAGGAGTGATTCTACCTGTTGCTGCAGTTTCTGGTTTTCCTTGAAGATCAGGTTGCCATACTCTTTTTGCTTCTCCTGGTTATCAGTGGCTCTGCCCTTCCTGATCAGGTTGGCCGCCAGGGCAATGCTGGTGATGGGTGTTTTGAACTCATGGGTGACATTGTTGATCAGTTCCTTAATATTCTCGGCCAGCCGAAGTTCATCGCGGTACCACCCCACCATCTGAAGGATGGAAAGGATGATCAGCAAGACCAGCACCACAGAAGAAAAGAGCATCAACCCGGCCTGACTGAGGAAAAATCGGGTTCTGTCGGGGAAACTGACCACCATATGATATCCACTGGTTTGTAAAACCTCCCTCAGGCTTTGGGTATAGCAAGTGCCTTGTCTGATGAAAAGATTGACGGGACCGTTTCTGATGGTATCCTGATTATTCCGCGTGATGAAGAGGTCATATTCCAGATCGATGTCATAGACCGCCAGTTCCGAATCGATGGAAGCATGGATCTGATCCCAGATGCCTGACGAAATCGTCTGTGACCCCGAAAACAAGGTATCGCATTTCATGCACTCACGCATGGCATCACAAACCATCCGGTCATTGTTAAGGTTGGCCATGGTTTTGTCGAGAGCCAGGTCCACGCTGTTCCTGAAAACCTTCTCCTGGAATCTCACGGAATAGATCATCCACTTGACCTGGATCAGGAGCAGAATCACCAGCATGGCCATGGTCATCCAAAAGAGATATTTCCGCAAGGATTTCTTCATATATTACT
>CAZMMX010000015.1:0-12357 GCA_964567485.1 uncultured Prolixibacteraceae bacterium
TACCTGAACCAGGTGAAGAACCTGGAAGTGGCCCGCAGGGTCTATGACAGCCTCAGGTTAAAATTCGAACAGGGGATGATCTCGGGACTGGACCTGGTGACGGCCGACAACAACTACCTGAAGGCAGAAACCGATTACCTCTCGGCTGTTTACCAGCTCCTTCAGGCCAGGGTAGAACTGGATACCATCTATGGAAATCTGAAATAACATAAAAATCATAATACAATGAAACGCAGAATTTTAGTCCTGTCGGCCCTGGTTATGGGCATGCTTGCCGCCTGTTCCGGCGGGGCAGAAAAGAAGAGTGATGCCACTGCTGCCGCGGAGCAGTCCCGAACCGAGAAGGTAAGGGTCATCAGTCTGGAGACGAAGAAAATCGCCCATTCCGTGGAGTATACCGCCACCCTGCAGGGGTATGAGGAGGTGCATCTGGCGCCTGCTTCTCCCGGTAGGATTGACGCCATTTATGTGGAAGAGGGCAGCCGTGTATCGGCAGGTGCCGTCCTGGTCCAGATGGACCGCACGCAGCTTCACCAGGCCGAAATACAGATGAAGACCCTCACCATGGATTATGAGCGGCTTGACACCCTCCAGAAGGTGGGATCCATTCCGCGTCAGCAATATGACCAGATCAGGGCACAACTCGACATTGCCCGGTCGAATGTCGAATTTCTCAGGGAGAACACGCGGCTGAAGGCTCCTTTCAGCGGCATCATCTCCGGGAAATATTTCGAACCCGGCGAGATGTATTCGGGAGCTCCTGTGGCTACGGTGGGAAAAGCCGCTATCCTCTCCCTGGTACAGATCGACAGGCTCAAGGCGATCGTTCCGGTTTCCGAGAAATACTACCCTCAGATCACCACAGGCATGGAAGCCGTCATTAAAAGCGATGTTTATCCCGGCCGTACTTTTCCGGGGAAGGTCACCAGGGTATTCCCGACCATCGACCCGGCCACGCGCACCTTCAGCGTGGAAGTGGTCATGACCAACAGCGGGGGAGTCCTCCGCCCGGGAATGTTCTCCAGGGTCGCCTTTGACCTCGAAGAGGTCGACGCCATCGTTCTCCCGGCTCTGGCCGTCCTGAAAATGCAGGGATCTAACGAGAGATACCTTTTCGTCGAAAAGGAGGGGAAAGCCCGGAGAATTCCCGTGATCATCGGCACCCGCTATGACGATCAGGTAGAGGTCCTCAGCGACCTCCTCCAACCCGGCGACCGGGTGATTGTCAGCGGCCAGTCACGCCTCCTCGAGGGGGTGGCCGTACAAGTAGTTACTGAATGAGGAACCCCTCCCATTAACAAGGATTCATTATGAGTATATACAAAACAGCAGTCAACAAGCCGATCACCACGATGATGATCTTCACGGCCATTGTCGTGGCCGGGATCTACTCGCTGATCAATATTCCGGTCGACCTTTACCCGGAAATGGAACCCCCCTTCATTTCGGTGATGACGACCTATGCCGGTGCCAATGCCGCCGACATAGAAACCAATGTCACCAAACAGCTGGAGGAGTCGCTCAATTCCGTGGACGGCCTTAAGGAGATCACTTCCACCTCGTATGACAACCTGTCGATCATCAATGTGGAATTTGAATGGGGGACCAACCTCGATGCCGCCAATAACGACATCAGGGATGTCACCGACAGGATTTTCGACAACCTGCCCGAAGGGTGCGATCGCCCTGTGATTTACAAGTTCAATACCAACATGATGCCTATCCTCGTTTATGCCGTCACTGCCAGGGAGAGCTATCCCGGCATTGAGAAACTGATCGAGGAGAAAATCATCAACCCGCTGAACAGGATCGAAGGCCTGGGATCGGTGGGGATGATGGGAACACCGCGGAGGGTCATTTATGTCGATGCCGACCCCCGGAAACTCGATGCCTACAACCTGACCGTCGAGCAAATCGGGAATGTCATCGCCACTGAAAACATGAACATGCCCTCGGGAAATGTGAAGATGGGCCAAACCGACTATCAGCTGAGGGTTCAGGGAGAACTGAGCGGCAGTGAAAAGCTGAGCAGCCTGGTGCTGGGGAGCTATAACGGAAAGAGCATCTATCTCTCCGATGTGGCTACGGTACGTGACTCCCTGCGCGATATCTCCCTCGAGGAGAGGGTGAATGGCGAACAGGGACTCCGTATCTTTGCCATGAAGCAGTCGGGGGCCAACACGGTCAAGGTCACCCGCCAGATCAACGAGGAGATCGCCAAACTCAAGGCTGATCTGCCTCCCGACATTGAGCTCGACCAGATCATGGACACCTCGAAATTCATCAAGGGATCGATCAGTAACCTGTCGGAAACCCTGATGTGGGCTTTTGTCTTTGTGATCCTGGTGATCCTGGCCTTCCTGGGCCGGTGGAGGGCGACCTTCATCATCGTCCTGACCATCCCCATTTCCCTGATCATGGCCTTTATCTATCTTTACGCCACGGGAAACAGTATCAACGTTATCTCGCTGACCTCGCTGACAATCGCCATCGGGATGGTCGTTGACGATGCCATTGTGGTGCTGGAGAATATCACCCGTCATATCGAAAGAGGGGCTTCTCCGCGCGAAGCGGCCATTTATGCCACCAATGAGGTATGGCTGGCGGTCATCATCACCACCCTGGTGATTGTGGCGGTATTCCTGCCCCTGACCCTGGTGGGCGGCATGACCGGTGTGATGTTCAACCAGCTGGGATGGATCGTAACCATCACCATTGTCACCTCCACGCTGGCTGCCATATCGCTGACCCCCATGCTGTCCGCAAAACTGCTGAAGATCAGGCCTGCCAATGAAAAACATGGCCGCTTTAGCTGGGACCGCACCTTTAAGCCGGCCTTCGAATGGCTCGACGATTTCTACGAGAAAACCCTCCGCTGGGGCCTCCTCCATAAACGGTTCATCGTCATCGCGGCCCTGGCCATCTTTCTCTCCTCATTGCTGCTGACCCGCTATATCGGTACCGACTATATGCCCGAGTCTGACGAAAGCAGCATCAGTGTCTCCATAGAACTGGAAACGGGAACCCGCGTCGAGGAGACCATCAAAACCACCCGCCAACTGGAACAGATCATCAGGGAAAAATACCCCGAAGTCACCGTTCTCTCCTCCTCTTCAGGATCGGACGATGAAGGCGGCATGTTCTCGCTCTTCACCACCACAGGTTCCAACATGATCAACCTGATGATGCGTTTGACCGATGTGGAGGAAAGAGAGCGCAGCGTGTGGGACATCGCCGATGCCATGCGTGCCGATTTCGCCCAATTCCCCGAAATTGTCAATGCCATTATCTCTACATCCAACCAGATGATGGGAGGGGCAGCCACGGTAGACGTGGAAATTTACGGTTACGATTTCAACACCACCAATATCCTGTCGGAACAGATCAAGGAGCGGCTGTTGAAGCTCGAGGGGGCCAAGGATATCGTGGTCAGCCGCAAAAAGGACAAGCCGGAGCTTCAGATATCCCTCGACCGTGAGAAGATGGCTCTTCATGGTCTGAACACCGCCATGGTCTCGGCCAATATCCGTAACCGGGTGAGCGGGATGATCGCCTCGCAGTACAAGGAAGAGGGCGACGAATACGATATCAGAGTCAGACTAGAAGAGGATTACCGTAATTCGGTCACCGACCTGGAACAGCTGACTATCATGTCGCCGGCGGGAAACAAAGTCAAACTGAAGGAGATTGGTGAAGTCAAGGAGTATTGGGGCCCGCCGAGCATTCAGCATAAGAGGAAGGAGAGGCTGGTGACGGTATCGGCGTCGCCCGACCGTGTGCCCCTGGGCACCCTGGCCGAAAACATCACAACGGCCATCAGCGACATCCCCGTACCCCAGGAAGTCATGGTTAACGTAGGGGGTACCTATGAAGACCAGCAGGAGTCGTTTATGGACCTGGCCATGCTCATGCTGGTGAGCCTTATTCTGGTGTTCATCGTCATGGCCTCTCAGTTTGAGTCGTTCACCATGCCTTTCGTGATCATGTTCTCCATTCCCTTTGCCTTTACCGGGGTAATTGTGGCCCTTTTCCTGACCGGAACCACGTTGTCGCTGGTGGCCGGACTGGGGGCGGTGCTGCTGATCGGGATTGTGGTCAAAAACGGGATCGTGTTAATCGACTTCACCAACCTGATGCGCGACCGTGGCTATGAACTCAACGAAGCCATCGCTATGGCCGGAAAGTCAAGGCTCCGCCCGGTGCTGATGACTGCCCTGACCACCATCCTGGGGATGCTTCCCCTGGCCCTGAGTACCGGGGAGGGTTCCGAACTCTGGAAACCCATGGGGATCACCGTCATCGGTGGCCTTGTCTTCTCCACCATCGTCACCATGGTCATCGTTCCCGTGATGTATGGGGTTTTTGCCCGCCGCGGAGAACGCAACAAGGTTGAAAAACTGAGAAAACAATATCACTTCATGGATTGAAGGGGTAACCATTACCAAGAAAAAGATAAGAAATGAAAGCAGTCTTTATAGTATTCAACCAGGCCAACACCGAAAGGGTGGAGTATATGTTCGACAAACTTGAGGTGAGAGGGTTCACCTGGTGGAGCCAGGTGAACGGCCGTGGGAGTGCCGACGGGGAACCCCGCATGGGAACCCATACCTGGCCCGAGATGAACTCCGCCACCATGACCGTTGTCGATGATGATAAGGTGGATGGAATTTTGGAAATTGTGAAAAAGATAGACGCCATCAACCACGAAGTGGGCATCAGGGCATTCGTCTGGGATATCCTGAAAACCGTTTAGGAAGAACAGGGCCATCTCCTCGCGGGGAGGCCCGGCGTCCGGTTTTCACTCCGGGATGCACGGGCTCTCACGGGGATACCGCGCCGTCCACAAACATAAAGCAGCCGGTGAAGGGAGTTCCCTTTACCGGCTGCTGTGTTTCAGGAGGCCGCGGGGGTGGTCCTTAAAGTTTCTGAATTCTTTTCATGGCTTCCAGGACGTTGCTCCTTTCCGCAAACGCCGAAAAACGGAAATAGCCCTCCCCTGAAGGCCCGAATCCCGACCCCGGGGTTCCCACAACATTGGCCTTATGTAACAACAGGTCGAAAAATTCCCAGGAAGGCATCCTCCCTTTGGTCTCCACCCAAATGTAGGGGGCGTTTTCCCCGCCATAGATCCTGTATCCGCTTTCAGCGAGACTTTTCCTGATGATGGCGGCATTCTCCATGTAATAATCGATGGTGGCCTGCACCTCCTGCCTCCCTTCGTCGGTGAAAATGGCGGCGGCAGCTTTCTGCACAGGATAGGAGACTCCGTTGAACTTCGTAGTCTGGCGCCGGTTCCACAGCTTTTTGACCTGCACCTCGTTACCCTGGAGGTCGTAAGCCATCAGCTCAGGGGGAATCACCGTAAAGGCCAAACGGGTGCCCGTGAACCCTGCCGTCTTGGAGAGACTTCGGAATTCTATGGCTACTTTTTTGGCTCCCTCAATTTCATAAATGGAGTGGGGAATCTCCTCATCCCTGATAAATGCCTCATACGCCGCATCAAAAAGCAGTATGCTCCGGTGTTCCAGGGCATAGTCCACCCATTTCTTCAGCTCGTCGCGCGAGGCCACGGTGCCTGTGGGATTATTGGGGTAGCAGAGGAAGATCAGGTCGACGGGTTCCGCGGGAAGAAGGGGAAGAAAGTTATTTTCAGCCCTGCAGGGGAGATAGGTGATGCCCTCATAGTAACCGTTGACGCCTGCCTGGCCGGTTTTTCCCGACATCACCGTGGTGTCGGCATACACCGGATAGACCGGATCACAGATGGCGATCTTATTATCATGTCCGAAGATCTCCTGGATATTTCCCGTATCGCATTTGGAGCCGTCGGAGATGAAGATGTCATCGGCTGAAATGTCGGCTCCCCGGCTGCGGAATGCCTTTTCGGCGATGGCCTCCCTCAGGAAGTCATAGCCCTGCTCAGGGCCGTATCCCCTGAAGGTGGCTGCCGAAGCCATCTCGGCGACACCCTCGTGAAATGCCCTGACCACTGAGGGCGCCAGGGGTTGCGTCACATCCCCGATGCCCATTCTGATCACCTTACTTTCGGGGTGGGCTTTTTCATACTCCCTGACTCTCCGGCCAATCTCGGGGAAAAGATACCCCGCCGCCAGTTTCAGATAATGCTCATTAATCAATGCCATGGCTATTTCTGTTTTTATGGTAAGTCCTGACTCCAACGGCGCCTGACGCCTGGTGTGAAAACCGGCAGACCTGACGCCCCTGGTGCTGTTCCGCAAATATAAAAGAAAATCACACCTCTCCCGGGAACCCCTCTTTTCTTCACACTTAGTTAACAATCAGGCCCTATTTTCCATTTGCCTTTGAAAATATTTCCGAACCGGCTCTCATTTCGTAATTTTGAAGGCTTAACATAGGGAAGATGTTCAAAAAAGAGGTGCCTTTCAGCAAAGAAGAGCTGGAAAAGATCATTGAGAATTACCCTACTCCTTTTCATATCTATGATGAGAAGGGGATCAGGGAGTATGCGCGGCGTTTTCAGTCGGCGTTTTCGTGGAATCCCGGGTTTATGGAGTATTATGCCATCAAGGCGGCTCCGAATCCTTATCTGATGAAAATCCTCAGGCAGGAAGGCTTTGGCATTGACTGCAGTTCTCTGGCCGAGCTGGAGCTGGCTGCCCGTGTGGGCATGAGGGGCGAAGAGATTATGTTCACCAGCAACGACACTCCGGCCGTGGAATTTAAGCGGGCCAGGGAGCTGGGAGCCATCATCAACCTCGATGACCTCTCCCACATCGGGTATCTCGAAGAACATGCGGGACTGCCTGAAACCCTCTGTTTCCGTTACAATCCAGGAGCCCTCAAGGAGGGCAACCTGCTTATCGGCCATCCCGAAGAGGCCAAATACGGACTTACCCGCGGCCAGATGTTCGAAGCATACCGCATCGCCCGTGATAAGGGGGTAAAACGCTTTGGCATTCACACCATGGTGGCCTCTAACGAACTCGACCCCCTCTATTTTGTGGAAACGGCAGAGATCCTCTTCCGGCTGATTGTGGACATCCACCGGGAACTCGGTATTTCCATTGCCTTTGCCAATATGGGCGGGGGCATCGGCATTCCCTACCGGCCAGGAGAAAAAGCCGTCGACCTGGAAGTGATGAGCACCGGCATTAAAAAGCTGTATGACGATATTATTGTGGCCCACGGATTAGATGGTCTCCGCCTCAACTTCGAGTCGGGGCGCGCCATCACCGGCCCCTTTGGATATATGGTTTCCAGAGTGCTCCACATCAAGGATACCTATAAGAAATTTGCAGGACTCGACGCCTGCATGGTCAACCTGATGCGTCCTGCCCTTTACGGGGCATACCACCACATTACCGTGATGGGCAAGGAGTCCCAGGAGATGGCCGGGAGCTACGACGTCACCGGTTCACTGTGTGAAAACAACGATAAATTTGCCATTGACAGGCCGCTTCCTCTTATGGAACGCGGTGACCTGGTCGTGATCCATGATACGGGAGCTCATGGTCATGCCATGGGGTTCAACTATAACGGAAAGCTGAAATCGGCGGAACTCCTGCTCCGGGAAAACGGCGACGTGGTGCAGATACGCAGGGCCGAAACCCTGGAGGATTACTTTGGCACCCTTGACTTCGACGGATTAAAGGAATTCTCGGTCTGACAGCTCTTCCGGGGAGACCCAGGCAGCCATCTTACACGACCTGAATATTGAAACACTGATTATGAAGATAGCATATGATGCCAAAAGGGCTTTCCTGAACAAGGCCGGCCTGGGGAATTACAGCCGCAATACTCTTGTCGGCCTGAACAAATACTTCCCACAGCATCACTATCTTCTTTATACGCCCACTTTCAGAAACGATATCTTCAAGGAATATCCCTTTTTCAAGACGGTGACCCCTCCCTCATGGGTGCCGGCTTTTGCCACGCCCCTGTGGCGTTCCTACCGGCTGGCCGCCCATGTGGAAAAGGAAAAACCCGATCTCTTTCACGGTCTGAGTAACGAACTTCCCTCAGGGATCCACAAAACGGGGATTCGGTCGGTGGTGACCATCCATGACCTGATCTTCCTGAACTTCCCCGGTCTGTACAAAGCCCTCGACAGGAAGATATACCTCGGAAAAGTGAAATATGCCTGTCAGGCTGCCGACAGGATCATCGCCACCAGCCGCCAGACCCGCAATGACCTGGTCCATCACCTGGGCGTGGAGACCGAAAAGGTCGAAGTCCTCTACCAGGGAATCTCAGAGCGGTTTTTCCTCAACCACTATTCCGAAGAGTCGGGAAAAGTCCTGAAACGCTACAAGCTGCCCTCGTCTTATATTCTGACGGTGGGAACCATCGAGGAGAGGAAGAACCAGCTGGGAGTACTCCAGGCCCTGCACCGCGGAAATATCGACATTCCCTATGTCATGGTGGGGAAACCCACCCGCTATACCGAAACGATCAGTCGTTATGTTGAAAAGCACCACCTGGAAGACAGGGTCTTCCTGCTGCATGATGTGCCTGATTTCGACCTTCCCGTACTTTACCAGAAGGCGGCGCTCATGGTCTACCTGTCGCATTACGAGGGTTTCGGACTACCCATCATCGAAGCTATGGCCTGTGGTTGTCCGGTGATCACCTCTTCGGTATCTTCGCTCCCCGAAATCGGGAACGATGCCGCCCTTTACTGCAACCCCCATGATGAAGAGGCGGTGATCAACATGCTGGAAAAGGTGACCGGGAATCCTGCCCTGGCTGCCGACATGTCGCAGAAAGGGAAAAAACGGGCCCGGATGTTTCATCCCGAAGACCGCACCAACGCGTTGATGGCCTTTTACCAGAAAGTGACCGGCGATGAATGAACAAGACCTCTCAGCAGCCTTGGAAACCCTCAGAAAAGGAGGCGTCATCCTTTATCCTACCGATACCGTATGGGGTATCGGGTGCGACGCTACCAATGCAGAGGCCGTGGAGAGGATCTACGCCATTAAGAGGAGACCCGACCACAAAAGCATGCTGGTGCTCATGGAAAATCCTGCACTCCTCGACCGCTATGTTGAGGAGATTCCCGAAGTGGCCTGGGACCTGATAGATATTACCAGCACACCGCTAACCATTATTTACGACAAGGCACGCAACCTCCCTGCCAACCTGGTGGGAGAAGACGGCTCCATAGGCATCCGCTTCACCAAAGAGGCCTTTTCTGCGGAACTCATCAGAAGGTTCCGCAAACCTCTGGTCTCCACTTCTGCCAATATCAGCGGACAGCCGGCACCCTCCCTCTTTTCGGGCATTGCGGAAGAGATCCTACAGGCTGTTGACTATGTTGTCGAATACCGCCGTGACGAAACGACCCCCGTGAAGCCCTCCTCCATCATCAGGCTGGGAAGCAACGGCCGCATTGAGATCCTCAGGCCCTGACCATTCCCTCCGCAATCACACAAAGAGGCTGCCCGTGGGGACAGCCTCTTTGTGTAATCACTCTTTCTGAAGGTTCCGGCCTATTTCTTGGCCAACAGGTCACGGATCTCGGTCAGAAGGGTCTCTTCCTTGGAAGGTGCCGGAGGCGGCGCAGGAGCCTCAGCTTCCTTCTTCTTCAGGGAATTCAGCGCCTTGATCACCAGGAAAATCACCAGCGCCACAATGACAAAATCAATGACGGTGTTGATCCAGGCGCCGTAATTCATGGTTACTGCAGGAACTTCATCCACCGCTTCCTTCAGGGTGATCTTCAGGTCGGCGAAATTTACCCCTCCCATCAAAACCCCAATGGGCGGCATGATGATGTCGTTGACGAACGAGGTGACGATCTTGCCAAAGGCACCCCCAATGACCACTGCCACAGCCAGGTCAACCACGTTGCCCTTCATGGCAAACTCCTTGAATTCTTTTAACATTCCCATAAACTTGAATTTTTAGTTGTCGTAGTTTGTTCTGGTTTTTTAACCCAAGAACAAATCTAATCTAAAAATTCCTTTCCTCCAATATTTCGCCAGAAAAGATAGAATGTTCAATTCAATGCGTAAAATTACCTGACTTCCCTGACCTCTCCCGAACCGGCAATAGAAGAGTTCATGTTGGGATTTCCGTGGTAGTAGAGGTTCCCGGAGCCTGCGATTTTCACGTTAATATCGCCGTTGGAATAGACCCATGCGTTGCCGCTTCCAGCAATGCTCACCCTGATATCCCGGGCTTCATAATCCTTTGCCTTGAGATTCCCCGATCCCGATATGGAGGCCTGGAGTTCTTCTCCCGGCTTTTTATTGCCGATGACGATATTCCCTGAACCGGAGATGGAAACTTTTACTCTGCCGGCATCAAGTTGCGACAGATCGATACCCCCGCTGCCACTCACCGCCAGGTCCAGGATGCGGGAGGCTATCATTTTGCCGGCAACGATATCGCCCGAGCCCGAAACCGAAAGGCCCGTGATTTCAGGGAGGGTCACTCTGATGTTGATCTTCCCCGGCCTGAAACTCCTCGACAGCAAGTTTTTCGTGGAAAACCGGATGACCAGAGACCTGCCGCTCACTTCCGTAATGATCTCATCAAGGGTCGAATTCTCCGCCTCAATGGTGACTTTTTGCTCACTTCCCTGTTCCAGGGTGACTCTCGCCGGAATACGCAGGCTGATCTCCGAAAACAGGGGTAAGGACCTCTCCTGGGTTTCTGCCGAGGCATTCCTGATGCCCGGAAGCAGAAATACCACCATCAACAGGAACATTGCTCTTTTTTGCATCGCTTTCATCTCTTTAAAATATTTAGTTACTATGGTGAAATTCGTGAAACAGATGTAATGACCATGTGGTTAATCATCACTGTTGGTGCATAATCGTGCATGGTCATTTCATACGTATATATGCTATTTAATGTATTGTACTTCAACTACATATCGAGGTAATGCCTAATCGGTTCTTCACGCCCATGGAACTCGCATGGAGTAAATATACATGCCCTTTTGTGTTTGAAGCACCATGCTCGTTTCATCTGTTTAAATTATTACGTGATTCTTTTTAATCATGTGAAAAATAGTAAATGCCTAATATTGGCATGGGTATCTCATGCCAGTGGTAATTTAGTATCATGAATATAAAGACGTCGGAAAATCACCGTTGTTACATCTGTTGATATTTTTTTTTTCTTTGTCAAAACATCATCAACAGAACCTCACAAAGGAAAAACATGAATTTTCACCATTCCCACCCGGTACAGATCAGGTTCAACGACACCGATCCTGCACAACATGTCAATAATTCGGTTTACCAGGAGTATCTTGACCTGGGGAGGCTGGCCTATTTCAAAAAGGTAATGGGTCGTTCGATGGTTTTCGATGGCCTTTCCATGGTCATCGCCTCCATAAAAATCGATTTTTTCATTCCGGTAGTACAGGGGGACAGGATTAGGGTGAAGACGCGGATTTCGTCCCTGGGAAGCAAAAGTCTGGAGATGGTGCAGCAGGTCGTCAGAGCCGGGGAGGAGGCCCCCTGTGCCGTGGCCACCACCGTGCTGGTCTGTTTCAACTACCGCCATCAGCAGTCAGAGGTGATCCCTCCACGGTGGAGGGCGAAAATCGTCGCCTTTGAGCGGGGCGGGGTTGTCGAAAAACCGGGAAGCTCAGAGGTCCAGTAATCCCTCGGGAATACAGAGATGCAGTGACCTGCGGCTGTGGTCGGCTTCCAGGAGAAAGTCTTCATGGTAGGGGAGAAGGAGCTCCCTCTCCCCGCTGACCACGGTAAACACCAGGTTCCCTGAATAGTCGGCCTGGGCCGTGACCACCCCTGTAAATCCCTTTTCCCGGTCGCTAATGGTGTATCCTACCCAATTTTCCAATTTTCCGGTTTTTCTTTCTTCTGCCACCAGGGCTGATTCTTCGAGGAAGACCTTCAGTCCACATAATCTCCGGGCTGCATGATCGTCATCAATCCACTCCAGGTCAACGCGTGCTGTTCCTGAGGAAAGAATCTGAATGCCTTGGTCCGCAACAAACCAGGGGACGGGAAGTCCATCGGTTTCGGCCATCAGCACACGGGCATTTTCCAGGGAGGCTTCCCGGGCAGGGTCAAAATCGAGAAGGAGGGAACCCCCGATTCCGTAAGGTTTCCGGAAGGTGCCGATAAAGATGCCCCCATCGGGTGATAACCTTTTCATACGTTTATATTATTTTGATATTCAGGTTCATCATGCGAAACAGATGTAATACCCATGTGGTTATTTGTTGTTTAGGGTCACCCGTGGGGCTTGGGGCGTGGAGGATGATGTTGTCAGGAATAAGCATGCCATCCCGTGAACGGGATGGCATGCTTTTAAACCAACTGAAAAACAGTGGGTTATTAGGATTCTGCCCCTTTTTCGGGAGCTTCTTCGGCAGCGGGAGCTTCTTCGGCA
>CAZMMX010000015.1:12457-30437 GCA_964567485.1 uncultured Prolixibacteraceae bacterium
TTAGGATTCTGCCCCTTTTTCGGGAGCTTCTTCGGCAGCGGGAGCTTCTTCGGCAACCGGGGCTTCCACAGCTGCAGGAGCTTCGGTCACTTCCGGAGCAATTTCCACTGCGGCGGGAGCTTCTGATGCGGCTTTTTCGGCAGCTCTTTCGGCAGCCCGGGCAGCAGCCTGGTCGGCGGCTTCCTTGGCCAGGGCGGCATTGCGGGCATTCTGCGCAGCAGCACGCTCCTCATTCACCTTGGCTTCAGCATCCAGCTTATTCTTACGCTCCTTATCGGCAGCATTTAACAAACTATCCTTCTTGGCCTCAATCTTGGCTTCATTGGCGGTTTTCCAGATTTCAAACCTGCGCTCCGCCTCTTCTTCATTGAAGGAACCTTTTTTAACGCCTCCTAAAAGATGTTTTTTGTAGAGCACACCCTTGTACGATAAAATCGCCCGTACGGTGTCGGTGGGTTGTGCGCCTTTCTCAAGCCAATCGAGGGCTTTGTCGAATTCGAGATCTATGGTAGCAGGATTCGTATTGGGATTGTACGTGCCAATCCTTTCAATATACCTGCCATCCCGTGGCGCCCTGCTATTTGCTACCACAATGTGGTAGAAAGCAAACCTTTTGCGGCCATGCCGCGATAATCTAATTTTAACTGCCATAATTTCTCTGGTCTCTGTTTAAAAAAATGTGGCGCAAAGATAATCCTTTTCTTTTATCCCTAAAACCCCAAAAACTTCTTTTCCTGCTGATTTATTCCCTTTTACCTTCTTTTCTTTAAAATTTCCCCATTTTTGTAAACCACAACGCAACCTTTCCGCGTTATTTTTATCTCTATGATTGAATCACCCCGGTTTATTGCCGGTTTAACCATTAGAATATGTCAAAAATGAGAATTTTACGTCATAGCGCCCTTTTGCTGGCGCTTTCCGTTTCCCTGGGCTCCTGCCTCAGCACCGACGATCCCCTGACAGGGTATGGTGACGCGTATATCATCGTGGAAGCATCGGGTCAGGATACCCTGAAGGGGTTGGGACTCCATGCTTTTTCCTATGCCGAGTTTTCGGAAGTCACGGCCACCGCCCCGGGTTCTGCGGCGATTCCATATACCCTGCAGGCTTATCTGGGATACAAACAGGATTTTATCCTGGAGACGCCCCGTGCAGAATTCACCACGGCATTGCCTCTTGCAGGCACTTACCTCTTCTCGGCCAAGTTCTCCGACGGACAGCAGCTCGATTTTTCGAACGAACTGTATACCGATTACATCCTTCCGGCAGTGATCAAAACGGCGGTTTACAACACCACCGGACAGGCTGTTGAGGTCACCTGGGGGAGTGTTCTCCGGGCCAACTCCTTCAACGTGAAACTGATCGACAGCGAAGGAAAAACCCTCTTTCTTTCCCCGGAACTCAACAACTCAGTGACCGAATTCTCCATTGCCCGCGATACCCAGGGGTGGCAGACGGCCGGCCTCCCGGCCAAGGGAAATACGCTGACGCTTGAAGTGGCTGCCTACCTCAAGGAAAAAAACTCCTCAATGAACAGGCTGCAGTGCATCTCCCGTGCGAGAACGACTGTGGTGTGGGGAGAATAAGGCGTCGTGAGTCTTGAATGTGGAGCCTGGAATCTTGAATCCCGGGTTTCCGATGGCCGCAGGGAAGGGGGTCATTTCACACGTCCGGGGTTTTTGCGGATGAACTCCTCCCAATTGCGGAATTCGCGGGTGGACGCCGGTTTGGATTGCTGGAGGTAGTGACAGATGGCCACGGCCACGGCATCGGTGGCGTCGAGTTCTTTCGGGAGGTCGGTCAGGTGAAAGCTTTTTTGGAGGAAATAAGAGACCTGTTCCTTGCTGGCTCTTCCCATTCCTGTGATCGACTGTTTCACCAGAAGAGGAGCATACTCGAAAATGGGCAGGGAATGAACCAGTCCCGCAGCCATGATCACCCCCTGGGCACGTCCCAGTTTCAGCATGGACTGGACATTCTTGCCGTAGAACGGGGCTTCCAGGGCCATCACGTCGGGCCTGAATTCCTCGATAATCGCCAGTGCCCTCTCATGGAGATACTTCAACCGCTGGTAGTGATCATCGAATTTCCCGGGGCGCATAATGCCCAGGGTGAGGATCACCGGCTTATTTTCCCCGATCTGCACCAGACCATATCCCGTGACCGTCGTTCCCGGGTCAATACCCAGTATTTTATAGCTTTTTTTGCTCATTTTTTCCCTGTTTGCTGCCATACGATGCCCGCGACGATCAAAAGAAGACCTGCGAGGGTGGTGGCGTGAATTTTCTCTCCCACGACCGAAGAGATAAAGAACAGCGACAGGAAGGGAGCTGCGAAGATCAGGCTTCCGGTCACGGCGTTATTGGTACTGAGTTGCATGGCCTTCATCCATAGCAGGTAGGTGATGCCCACCTCGAACAGGCCGGTATAGAGGGCTGCCCACAGGGGTGTTCCCTGCGGAAAATCAAAATCTGAAACAAAGGGGAGGAGAATAAGCAGAAACAGAAACCCGAAGAGGAAGTTGAGGAAAAGCTTCACGGCCTCGGGACGGTGATCCCTGACGTTAAAGATCCAGTAGAGCGCCCAGAAGAAGGAGCTTCCCACGGCCAACAGGACCCCGGGGAGACTGGTATTTCGGAAGCCTGAGAGGCCTCCCTGGGAGGAGAGGACCACGATACCTGCGAAGCTGACCCCCAGGGCGAGAAACTGCTTTCGTGAGATTTTCTGCTTTAGCAGGGGAACCGACAGGAAGGCCAGGGTGATGGGCCATATCATATTCAGGGGTTGGGCCAGCTGTGCCGGCAAGAGGGAATAAGCCTTGAAAAGAATGAGATAATAGCCGAACGGATTGAGGAAACCTACGGCTGCCGACCGCAACAGCTCTGCAGGTGTGGTTTTCAGCAAAACGCCCGTTTGGCCGGTAATGAGCAGGAAAATGCCGAGAAAGAGCGCCGACACCCCCGAAGCCACAAAAATAAGCTGCACGGGGTCCAGGCCGCGCAGGGCCAGCTTAAAGGCGGTAGCCACGGTCGACCAAATCAGCACCGACACCCCGGCATAGGTCAGACTAGCCTTCATATTCTTTTCCATGGCCCTTAACATTTATAGTTTTGGGGGCTGATTGAAAAACTCCGTTTCTTTTTCCCCGGGAAGGGCTTCTTCGTCAGTCAGTTCGCGATAGAACTTACGGGCTTCAGGGACGTAGATGCTGCCAGGGTGGGTGAAGAGGATCTCCCGGTATGCCTGGGCGGCCTTTTCGGGTTCCCTGAGTTTGTACTGCAGGAGGTTGGCCATCATGAAAAGGGCATCGTCGGCAAGTAACTCTCCGGAAAAACCGGTGGTGATCTTTTCGAGGTGCGCCACGGCAGCGCTATAATCGCCGCGACGTTCTTCAATGCGGGCTTTGCGCAGCAGAATGTCGTCGACCAGCGCATGGCCGGGGAAGAGCGTGGCTATGGTGTCGAGCAGTGCCAGGGCTTCCTCCTCCCGGTGCCGGAAAAAGAGAAGATCGGCACGGGCAAAATGGCGCATGGCGACGTCGGAGGTATCAGAGGAGGAATGATCACCCAGGAATAGGGCCAATTCCATGGCGTCGTTGGCCGTGAGCTTTGAGGTACTGGCTTTGAGCACGTCGAGTTGCGCCCTGGCCCATGAGAAATTCCCCAGGTAATAGCCCAACCGTGCCTTTTTCAGTTTGACCTGGTCGCCCAAAGCATTATCACGGTTGGCATCGATCACCTGTGAATAGAGCAGGGTGGCCTCCCAGGGATCATCGGCAAAAACATAGATGTCGGCCAGTTCACTCTTGAGTTCTCCGCTTTGCAGAGGCCGGAGACCCGGCATGGCCAACCCCCGTTCCAGCACCCTGATGCCACTCGCCGTACTGTCGAGGTAAAAAACCAGTAAGTGGGCATATTCCTTTATGAGATTAATATTCTGTGTATTATAGCCTAATACGTCAAGTCCTTCATGAAACTCCCGCGCCATCTCCCTGGCTTTCTCCCTATCTCCGTTGCCATCACCGACATATTGGTAGTACCCGGCGAGCAGCTTCTGGCTGTATGCCTGGCGCCACGCGGGGTTCTCCTTTCCCTTTCCCAGCACATACCCATAGGCGGCGGCAGCATCGGCGTAATTCTGGTTGTTCATGGCCATACGGGCCAGACTGAGGATCTGGAGGTCCTCACTGCCGGTGCGCCGGTCCAGGGCCACCGATTGCCGCAGGGCTGCAGAAAACTGCTTCTCCTGAAGGAAAAACCAGATCAGCAGCCTGTTGAACCCCGTCACCTCAGGCTCTTCCTGAATCCTCTTCAGGAGGGCTGCACGAAACTCCTCCCTGACATCATTCTCTATGTCCATGTACAACGCCGATGTCAGGGTGCTCTGTGCCATGGGAAGGTGGGTCTCCGACAACCTCACCAATTCAAGTAATTCTTCAATTAAGCGGCTGTAATTCCTAAGATATAGATAGATTTGTGTTAGCTCGCTATGAAATTTCTCATTGGGGAGTCTCTTTCTGCCCTCGAGAAATAGTCTTTCGGCCAGCTCATATTCCCGCCATTGGAGCAGGGTGTTGGCTGTGTTGATATAGGCACTTCTGTTGGCCGGCACCATCCTGAAAGCCTCGCTGAATTTCTCTTCGGCTTCACGGGGGCGGTTCTGCATTTTTAGCAGGGTTCCCTGGTGGATGATCATCTCGGGGCGGGGAGTCTTGCTCTTTCTGATCTCTTTTCTGATTTCATTTTCGGCATTGCTGTATTCTCCCAGCTGGATGAGACACTGGAGATAAAGCCTGAAATAGTGGCCATTTCCCGAGGCGGCATAGATATCGCGGTAGAGGGGGGCGGCCCGGGCAAAGTCTCCTTCCGAGAAATAGCGCGACGCCAGCTCTGTGGTGGTCTGGTCAATTCTGACCTGTCCCGCGGCCTCTGGGGCCATGTGCAGGACGAAGAGCAGGACGAAGAGCCGTAACAATGCTCTTATCGTGAGTTGACGGATTTCTTTTTCTTGCATCGGTTGTGCAAAAATAACACTATCGGCCAAAGAAGTGCTCATTCGCGATGAATAACTGTGGTCAGGGGAAGGAAGGACCGCACTTACCACCTGTTTATTGCCGCCGAAGGGTGAAGGGTGCCGGGAATTCGTTATTTTTGTACTCAAAAGGAACGAGGATGAGCATATCGGAAGAGAAAGCGCGGTTGCCCCGGTGGATGAAGATGAAGATGCCTTCGGGAGAGAACTATTCACGGGTGAAGAACCTGGTGGCCCGGCATGGTCTGCATACCATTTGCAGCAGTGGTAACTGTCCCAATATCGGGGAGTGCTGGAACCGGGGTACGGCCACTTTTATGATTCTGGGGGATATATGCACGCGAAGCTGTAAATTCTGCGGGGTGAAAAGTGGAAAGCCTCTGCCTGTCGATTGGGCGGAACCCGGGAGGGTGGCCGAATCGGTGCGTCTCATGGGGTTACGCCACTGTGTGATCACCTCGGTCGACCGTGATGACCTGGAAGACCAGGGCGCGGGGATATGGGCCGAGACCATCAGGGAGGTGAAACGCCTTAACCCGGAAACCCGCGTGGAGGTGCTGATTCCTGATTTTCGGGGTGATGCCATGCTGATTGCACAGGTCGTGGCCGCCGGTCCCGATGTGGTCTCCCACAACCTGGAAACCGTAGAGCGCCTCACCCCGCACATCAGGTCGGTCGCCCGTTACCGCAGGAGCCTGGAGGTCATCCGCACCATCGCGGCTTCAGGAAAAGTGCCCAAATCGGGTATTATGCTGGGACTGGGGGAAACCCGTGATGAGGTGCTCCAGACCATGGATGACCTTCTGGAAGCCGGCTGCCGGGTGCTCACCATCGGCCAGTATCTGGCACCCACCAGGGACCACTTGCCGGTGGCTGAATACTTTCCCCCGGAAACCTTTGAGGAACTCAAAACAGCAGGCCTCGCCAGGGGCTTCAGCTTCGTGGAAAGCAGCCCCTTGGTGCGCTCCTCTTACCGTGCCGAAGATCATGTCAACGGCTGATCTCCTGAGGTGACCAGGATAGTGTTTTTTTTCCGGAGAAAATTCGGTGCGTATGCAAAAGATCAGGGAACAGGAAGGTGAGGAAATGCCGGGGAAGGCAGAAACCCCTGGCCATATCCCCCTGGCCGTAACCTCCATCTCCGCGGGATTTCCCTCGCCCGCCGATGATTATATGGAGCAGGGGATCGACCTGAACCGCGAGCTTATCCGCAATCCGGGGGCTACCTTCTACGGAAGAGTTAAAGGGATCTCCATGAAAGACGCCGGCATCGACGAAGGCGACGTTCTGGTCATTGACCGCTCCCTGGAACCCCGCAATGGCGCCGTGGCCGTGTGCTATCTCGACGGGGAATTCACCGTAAAGAGAATCCGGATTGACGATGAAGGCCTCTTTCTGGTCCCCGCCAATGAAAGCTTCCAACCTGTGAAAATCACCGAAGAAAACGACTTCACCGTGTGGGGAATCGTGACCTGGGTCATCAAAAAAATGTAATTTTCACCCCTGGAAATGGCACAACTTTTGATTCTTTCATGGTGACGCTGTTTCCTTTTCCGGGTTTTTGGGAACGGGGAAATGCAGGTCAACGTAATAAACAGGTTCACCGTTACGTTATTTCGGCACCCATCAAAACTTCAAAGCCATGAAAAAAACGATTTTCACCGTAGCCATCCTCCTTTTCACCCTGCCGCTTCTGGCTCAGCCATGTATAGACCTGGGGATCAAGGGAGGACTCACCTCCTCGGAGATGCACCCCCTGAGGGAATGGAAAAAGTACGAGACCAACCAGAGTTACCATGCAGGGGCGTTTTCCAGGATAGGCTGGGGGAGGCTTTTCATACAGCCGGAAGCCTATTTTAACTCCAGGGGTGGGGATATCAGGGATTTTGCAGAGGATGATCCCGCCACGACCGTGCAGAGGTTTGACTTTACCAGTGTTGATGTTCCCCTGCTGGCGGGGATAAAAGTGATCAAAGGGGACTTTTTTAATATCAGGGCGATGGGGGGACCCGTTTTCGGGTTCATCACCTCGGGAGATGTGGAAGGACGCCCCGAGGCTTCGGCCGACTATTTCCGTGATCACTTCTACGGTTGGCAGTATGGGGTCGGCCTAGACCTCTGGTTTGTCACCCTCGATGCCCGTGTTGAAAACAGCCGCAACAGCGTTTACCAGTCGAGTGACTTTTCATCCCGCAACAAAGTCTTTATGATCTCAGCAGGCATCAAGATCTTCTGAGTCACCGTCAAGCCCGGAGGTTGAAATATTCTTTATTCTCCTGACTTCCTGCCGACATCAGAAGAGCGACTGCCCTTCTTACGAAAGCTTATTTTTATAGTCGCTATAGCCGAAGGAGCGCACCATTTCAAAGCTTCCTCCGCTGTGGAGGATGCCGATGGAGGGATGGGCGACGCCGTTGAAGAAGTTGGTCTTGACCATGGTGTAGTGGATCATGTCTTCGAAGACAATGCGGTCGCCGGGTTTGAGTTCTCTGTCGAACGACCAGTATCCTGTGAAGTCGCCGCTCAGGCAGCTGTTTCCCCCCATCCGGTAGGTGGGTTTCCCCGGTACCGGGTCAAAATGGGCCCCTTCAATACGGGGCTTATAGGGCATTTCCAGACAGTCGGGCATATGGGCGGCAAAGGAGACGTTGAGCATGGCGGTATGGATGCCCTTGTTCTCGACCACATCGAGGACGTCGGCAATGAGGACGCCGGTTTCCCAGGCGAAGGCAGATCCCGGCTCCAGGATCACATGAACGGGCCACCGTTTTTTGAAATCGCGGAGCACGCTGATCAGTTTCTCTATGTTGTACCCCTGGCGGGTCATCAGGTGGCCGCCCCCCATGTTGACCCATTTTATCCGCGACAGGTATTTCCCGAAGTGCTGTTCAAAGGCTTCCAGTGTCTTTTCCAGCTCTTCGGCTCCTGACTCACAGAGGGTATGAAAATGGAGACCTTCGATTTCAGCGGGGAGTTCTTCGGGCAGGGCCGCTGCCAGGATGCCCAGTCGCGAACCGGGGGAACAGGCATTATAAATGAGGGGTTCCACTTCCGAAAAATCAGGGTTTACCCTTAATCCCACGGAAATGGTCTCGGGAAAAGTCCTGATTTCCCCGATATGCCGGTGAAACTGGGCCATGGAGTTGAAGACGATATGGCTGCTGTAGCCCATGATTTCGCGGAAATCGGCAGGGGAATAGGCGGGACAGTAGGTATGGGCCTTTACTTTCATCTCTTCGGCGCAGAGACGTGCTTCGTGGAGCGAACTGGCAGAAGCCCCGCTGACAAACTCCCGCAATACGGGAAAAACACTCCACATTGAAAAACCCTTGAAGGCCGGGATGATCTCCACGCCAGCCTCTTGCTTCACCCTTTCAATGATCGCGAGGTTCCTCCGCAGTTTCTCCTCCTCCATGATAAAACAGGGGGAGGGGAGATCCCTGAATCTTGCACTCATCAGCTCAGTTTTTGGAGTTCTGCAACGATTTTTGCGGCGACCATGGTATTGGCAGGGACCAAAGGCAGGCGAAGGATATTTTCGATGATTCCGGCGTGGTGGAGCATGGTTTTGACCCCGGCAGGATTTCCGTCTTCGAACTGGAGCCTGAAGAGCTCGATCATCTCAAAGTGGAGTTTCCGGGCTTCTTCGGTTCTCCCGGCCCTGGCATGGTGGATCAGCGCGCTTACCTTATGGGGCAGGGCGTTGGCGATCACCGAAATGATGCCCTCCCCTCCGACGGCAATGATGGGGAGTGCCAGCACGTCGTCGCCTGAAATCAGCCGGAAATGCGACGGGGTATATTTGACGATCCTGGTAATCTGGGAGAGGATGCCGCTGGCTTCCTTGATGGCCACGATGTTGTCACAGGCTTCGGCAAGGCGGATGACCGTTTCGGCTTCCATGTTCACGCCGGTTCGGGTGGGAACATTATAAAGGATAAGAGGCAGGGGAGAGTGACGTGCCAGTTCGCGATAGTGACGGAAAAGCCCCTCCTGGTTGGGTTTGTTGTAAAAGGGGGTCACCACCAGAAAACTACTGACTCCCGTGATGTCGAAATTTTCCATTTTGCGGATCATGGCTGCCGTGTCGTTGCCGCCCATTCCCACCACGACGGGAAGCCGCCGCGCCGACTGGCTGGTGACAATCCTGACGACCTCTCTTTTCTCCTCATCACTGAGGGTCGACGTTTCGGCGGTGGTCCCCAGGGCCACCAGGAAATCCATGCCCCCGGCGATCTGGTTTTCTACGATGGCTGCCAATGCCTTCTCATCAATGGCGAAATTACTCTTAAAGGGGGTCACCAGGGCCACACCGGCACCTGTAAAATCAAAACTCATCTTCATCGGGCAAATTTCTGTAAATAGATCATCGTTTGTTCGGCAAGATAGTACGCGTCGGGTTGTTGTGATACATCAATGCTCATGTCATACAGGTGCAGGTCCCCCCGGTCCCATCCGATTTTAAAGGAAGCCGCCGACAGTGCCGTGATGACCTCGAGAGGAGGGCAGGAGTGGGTGCTCAGGTTGATCAGCATTTCAAATTCCGTGGCGATGAAGGTTTCTATGGTTCCGCTGATGGGAAATCCCAACCAGTTGAAATCTTTCTTCGTGAGCACGTTACTGTCGGTGGAATTTCCTGTGTCGGAGAAGCAAAGCTGTCTGACGATGGTGGCGCGACTGCGGAACTGCTCCTGCAGGTAAGTGAACGCCCGGCTGTCGTTTTCGTGCCAGAGAATGCCGACTTTCTTCACGTGGTCGAGGGGAACAATCCTTACCACCCGTTTTGTGGCAGCCGTTTTTTTCATCAGCTGCCTTCTGCTGTATTTCTCAAGCCATCTCATCAGGCCGGCAAATTTAATAAAAGAATGACAAGGTCACCGATATGGTCACAACAACATCGCGAGGAACTCCTCCTCGCTGAGGACAGGGATGGCGAACTTACGGGCTTTTTCCAGTTTTGCGGGGCCCATGTTATCCCCTGCCAGGATATAGGTGGTGGCTTTGGAAATCGAGGTGCCGTTTTTGCCGCCGTGTTCTTCGATCAGGAGCTTCAGCTGGTCACGGCTGTGATGCTGAAAAGTCCCGGAAATGACGATGGTCATACCCCCGAGTTTATCGCTGGTGCTCCTGCGGGTATCTTCGCTGTTTTCAAAGCGCAGCCCTTTTTCCTTCAGGCGATGGATGATCTCCAGGTGGCGGGGGTTGCTGAAGTATTCGATTACGCTGGCGGCGATTCTCTCTCCGATTTCGGGGATGGCTGTCAGCTCTTCAGGGGTCATCATCCTGAGTCTGTCGATGTTTCCGGCTGCCAGGGCCAGGGTCTTGGCCACGGTCTCTCCCACATACCTGATTCCCAGTGCATACAGCACCCGGGAAAAGGGAACTTCATGAGAGTTCGCCAGGCTGGTGAGGATCCTGTCGGCTGATTTTTCGCCCATCCGTTCCAGGGGCACCAGCTCCTCTCTTTTCAGATCGTAAAGGTCGGCGGCTTGGTGGATCAGTCCGTTCTCGAAGAGCAGGGCCACGGTTTCGCCCCCCAGTCCGTCGATGTTCATGGCCTTGCGGCTGATGAAGTGTTCTATTTTCCCCCTGATTTGTGGGGGGCATTCCGTATCGTTGGGGCAGTACCAGGCGGCTTCCCCTTCGGCACGGACCAGAGGGGTTCCGCACTCGGGGCAGTGGGTGATGAAGGTCACCGGCATAGCCATGGGATGGCGCTGGCTGACATCAACCCCCGTGATTTTGGGGATGATTTCGCCTCCCTTTTCCACCATTACGGTATCCCCCAGGTGAAGCTCCAGTGAGGCAATGATATCGGCATTGTGGAGGGAAGCCCTTTTCACGCGCGTTCCTGCCAGGAGCACGGGGTCCAGGTTGGCCACGGGAGTGACGGCACCGGTACGTCCCACCTGGAAATCGACCGAGAGAAGGGTGGTGGTGGCCTGTTCCGCCTTGAATTTCCAGGCCACGGCCCAGCGGGGCGATTTGGCGGTAAACCCCAGTATTTCCTGTTGTTTCAGGGAATTCACCTTGATGACCACCCCATCGGTAGCCATGGGCAGGGAGAAGCGTTCCCGGTCCCAGTGGTCGATATAGGCTTTTACCTCTTCCAGGGAGCGGCACAGGGCGATATGTTCCGACACCTTGAATCCCATTCTGCGGGCACTCTGGAGGTTTTCAAAATGGGTGGCATTTCCGGGTAGCGATTCCGGGAGCATATAAAACCAGGCGTCCAGTTTCCGGGAGGCGACTATCGCAGGGTCCAGAAGTTTCAAGGTGCCGGCGGCGGCATTCCTGGGATTGGCCATCAGAGGCTCTCCGTTTTCGGCACGCTGGAGATTGAGCTCCTCAAAAACAGAAAAGGGCATCACGATCTCCCCCCTGATGACCAGTCGGCGTGGTAAGTCCCCGCCACGTAACCGCAGGGGAACAGAAGCGATGGTCCTGACATTGGCGGTCACATCATCGCCACTCTCCCCGTCACCGCGCGTTACCGCCTGCACCAACACCCCTTCTTCATATACCAGAGAGATCGAGGTGCCGTCGAACTTGAGCTCACTGACATACTCCGCACCGGCCTCCAGCTCTTTCCTTACCCGCTGGTCGAATTCCTCCAGTTCCCCGGGGGTATATACATTAGAGAGCGATAACATGGGGATGGCATGGCGCACCTGGGTGAAACCCGCGGTTTTGTCACTTCCCACCCTTCGTGTGGGTGACGACGGGTCTTCCCACTCAGGAAACTCCTTTTCCAGGGTTTCCAGCTCCTTCATGCGCATGTCGAAATCATAATCCGAGATGACCGGCTCTGAAAGCACATAATACCGGTAGTTGTGCTCTTCGAGTTCCTTTCTTAATGCCTCAATCCGCTGGCGGGCCTCTTCACTCTTCATACAGGGAGGTTCACAGGTTACAGGGTGTCAATATATTCGTGGAGACTGATGATTTCGCCCGGGGAATTCAGCGTAGGACCGGGGGTGCCTTTCCCTCCCTCATAGCGCTGGTCGAAGGTCGGGGGAGCGGCGGAGCTCCAGCCTGTGAATATCAGAATAATCGATTTCTTCATGTTTTCCAATTACTTATATTGTACCGGCCGGTTGGTGAAACGGAAGTCCCCTGGTGGTATAAACCACGCTGCGTTCCCGGATATCATCCACGAAATTACGCCGAAACGGAAAGATTGCCAAATAATTTTTCATTATCAGAGGAGAAAGATGGGGAAGCTTCTTCCATATTATTACCTTTGTGACAGAAACTGGTTCATTTGAGTGATGAATAATAGGGAATCCGGTGAGAAGCCGGAGCTGTACCCGCAGCTGTAATCTCCATTAAGGCTGCTGCACGATGCCACTGTTCAGGACTACCGGAACGGGAAGGCGCAGATTTGCCGGAGTAAGCCAGAAGACCTGCCATTTTTTTAATGCTTTCGGGAATAAAAGCGAAGGTTATCAGACCTGCGTTTTATTTCCCCGTGTTGTCTATAAACAAAAGGGGAATGAAAAGAGTTATTTCATTATTTGTACTGCTATTTGCCGGCCAGCTGCTTGTCGCCCAGGAGAACAGGGCGGTCAGGCTATTGTCTTATTTTCCGGCGCCGGGGCAATTTATCAACAGCGACCTGCTGGGAACTCCTGAGGCTGCCCGGCGTATCACCACTTCTTCAGACCATCTGGTCTCCCTGGGCTCTTTCGGGGGGTCCATAGTCCTGGGATTTAGCCAGCCGGTGGTCAACGATCCCCGCAATCCTTACGGCATCGATTTTTCCCTGTTCGGGAATGCCTTTGAGGGTTCTTCGGAACCGGGGGTGGTGTGGGTCATGAAAGATACCAACGGCAACGGCCAGCCCGACGATACCTGGCTTGAGCTCGCGGGGAGTTCCTCCTTTCATCCCCAGGTCAGACGCAACGCCGGCATCACCTGGAAGCCCCTCGCCGACGGTTCGGCAGGGTGGCGCGATGGCCCCACTACAGGACTCCTTCGGAAAAACGAATTCCACACGCAGCCCTATTATCCGCAATCTGATCTGTTCCCTGGGTATCCCCCCGACTCCGTGACCCTTACCGGAACCCTTCTTCCGCTCACCCCTTCCGTGGAAGGGGGAGTGATCCATATTCCCACCCTTGGTTTCGGGTATGCCGATAACCGGCCCTGGAATCGCACCGGGGAACTCACGGACCCTGATAATCCCTATACTCCTGACGTCACCGAAGGAGCAGGTGGCGATCCCTTCGACATCTCCTGGGCCATTGACACTGCCGGGAATTATGTTTTTCCCGACCAGATTGACTTTATCAGGATCGTGACGGCCGTATTATCCGAGAATTCTCTTCTTGGAGAGATCTCTCCGGAAGTGGCTGCCGTGGTGGCCACCGCCCCCACGGGAAAACAGGGAAATGAGCTGCTCACGGTCATCCACCCTCATGCCCCGAAAATCCTCTCTGGTGATTCCCTGCTCCTCTACGGGGCCTTTTTCCGCCAGGGCCTCATTGACCCCGGGAAGGTGACTTTTTCCGCAGAAGGGGAGGCAGCGGTGATGATCACCCCGGAAGGGGTTTTCCAGGCCTCCGCAGGAGGACAATATATTCTGAAGGCCACTCCCGAAGGATACCCCAACTATGCCGCCATGACGGAAGTCACCGTCAGGGTCCCCGATACCATCATTTGCAATAACCTGACGACCTCACTGGTGGCTGGGGAAACTTCCTCCTTCCTTCCCTGGCTTGGCGACCAGTATGGCAGGGAGATCACGGGACAGGAGTGGACCGTGACTGTCGGTGATTCCCGAATCGCGGCCATTGCCACTGCCGGGGAGATCATTTCCCTGCAGGCGCTGCAGCCGGGAACCACCACGCTGACGCTCTCCACGCGGCGTTTTCCCGGCTTTGTCCGTATCCTTCCCCTGTCGGTCATGGCGGCCCCGTCATCCGTAAGGGTCTATGCCACTGCCAGCAGCGGTGACGGGTACCTCTTCCCTGCCCAGTGGATCACCCTGGCCGCCCATTCGGTGAACGACAGGGTAGACCACCGCACCCGGGATTACAGCCAGCCCTCCTTCATCTCCCTGGCACAAGCAGCCTCGGCACTCCTGACACGCGCAGGGGCGGAGTTCCGATTCCGGGAGGAGGCCGGAGGGTTATCCCTCTATTCCGTAGAAAAAGAGGGACTCTTCACGTATGGCTGGGGAGGAAAAACCGACCCGGCCCCTTATGCCCGCGCCTGGGTATTCCGGAAAAACAGAAATCACAGCCTCACTCATTGGGAATCACAGCCGGTCAGCAATGGCGATACCCTTATTCTTTATCACGTCGATAACCTTCTGCAAGATTGGAAATTATCCATACTTACTTCAACTCCCGATTCAGTACTCAAGGGAGACGATTTGCTGGTGTCGGTGACGGAGGTCACCTGCCGGTTTCATTCCTCAGGAGAGATCACTGAAAGCGGAGAGAGAGCCCTTTCCAACCAGCCGGTGGCCTTTCTCGGAGTGGGTAAAAGCGCAGTCTTCACAGATTCCCGGGGTTTGGTTCTTCTGGAAGTCCCCGGGGATCCCCCCCTGGTTCTCTACTCTGGGAACAACGCCCGTCTCATTTCCCCGGCGTTGGCCACCCCTGCACAAAACAGCAAAGAACTGACGGTAAGCCTGTTCCCACAGCCCGCAACCACGGAGATCAGGGTATTCTCAGGCAGGGAAGGGAATATGGAAGTCAGGATGGCCGATCTTTCTGGGAAAATCGTGATGCAGACTTCTGTGGCAGGACCCCTGGGAGTGGTCAGTGTGGCTGACCTGCGTGCCGGTGTCTATCTTATAGAGATAGCTTCCGGGGGAAGAAGCACCAGGACAAAAGTGATAAAGTTATGAGATTCAGGATACTGGCTCTCCTCTTTTTGTTTTCGCCGCTTCTTGTCACTTCCCAGTCTCTGGGAGATACGCTTCGCATCGCTGAGGTGGAGGTGTTCGGGAAACGGCGGGCCGAGGAGACGGGAATGAAAATTTCGCGGCCTGACTCCATGGCGATGGCTTCCCGGCTGACGACCTCCCTGTCGGAACTCCTGGCCTCCCACACCCCGGTATTTATAAAAAGTTACGGCCGCGGTTCCCAGGCCACGGCGAGTTTTCGCGGGACGTCGGCTTCCCATACCCAGTTGGTGTGGAATGGCATGAACCTCAACTCACCCATGGCCGGGATGGCTGATTTGTCGCTTCTTCCCGTCTTTTTCACCGATGAGGTGACCTTGCTTCACGGGGGCAGTTCCCTGATGACCGGATCTGGTGCCCTGGGGGGAGCCATCCACCTCGAAAATAAGCCTTCCTGGGAGCAGAAACGCAGGGTCACCGCCATTGCCGAGAAGGCCTCCTTCGCATCACGACGGCTCATGGGGGGCCTCCGGATGGGCTCCCACAGGTGGCAGTCGGTCACCCGCATTTTTCACGACGCTTCGCAGAACGACTTCCCCTTTTACAATGTAGGGGTGATCCCTTACCGCTGCGACACCCTTCAAAATGCCGGATACCGGAGAAATGCCGTCATGCAGGAGCTCTACCTGCGAACGGCCGGTGACGTGGTGGCGGCACTGAGGGGCTGGGTCCAGCAGGGAGATCGTGACCTTCCCCAGCTGATGTCGTACGAAGGCGGGGAACGCGAGGAATACCAGCGCGACCACCAGTGGAGGACCCAACTGGAAATCAAGAAATTCGGAGCGGCGAGGAGCATCACCTTCCGCAGTGGAATCAACCGTTCCGTCATGCGCTATTTCCGCAAGTCGCTGGCCGGAAACTGGACCATCGACGACGCCCTCAACAGGGAGCTGAGCTGGTCCACCAGTCTGAAAATGACGGAAGAACTCGCCTCGGGACTCACCCTGGCAGGAGAGCTGGAGGCGTCCTTTCACCAGGTGGAATCCGACAACAGGGCCCGGGATGAGGGATACCGGCAGCACAGGAAAGAGGGGGGGATGCTGCTTCACCTTCGCTACCAGCCATCACCACGTGTCGGGATGTTCCTGATGACCCGCAGCGAAGCCTACGACCACCGTTTTGTCCCCCTCATTCCCGCCGCAGGAGCCGAATGGAAGATATCACCGCACCGTCGGGGATGGCTGAAGGCCAGCGTCACCGGAAATTACCACAAACCGTCGATGAATGACCTTTACTGGATTCCCGGGGGAAATCCGGCATTGAAGCCGGAAAGAGGAGTCACGGGAGAGTTCTCCTGGGCATCGGCACTCCGCAATAAATCGTGGGACTGTCGCCATGAGCTGTCGGTGTACCTCTCCGGCATCAGCGACTGGATCATCTGGCAACCGGCATCGAACGGCGCCTGGTACTGGGAAGCCTCCAACCTCAGGGAAGTCCTCTCCCGGGGTGTAGAATATGACTTCTCGGGAAGCTTTACCCGGGGAGCATGGATCTATTCTCTGTCAGGAAATTATGCCCTGACCCGGACCACCAACCGCAACGCCGTGAGCTCAGTGGACCGGTCACGGGGAAAACAGCTTATTTACATCCCCCTGCATTCGGGAAATCTCCACGCTGCAGCCTCCCGGCAGCGATGGTCCCTTATTGCCGACCTGGGGTATACCGGCAGAAGGTATACCCGCTCCTCTAACGAATGGAGCACTTTCGAGAGCAGCCTCAATCCCTTCTGGCTCGTTGACTTTTCCATCATAAAACATTTTATGGTAGGAACTAATGATATAGGAGTTAAAGTAAAAGTGGAGAACCTTCTGGATGTTACCTATCAGCAGATTCTGTGGCGTCCCATGCCCGGCCGCCACTATTCCGTCACCCTTTCAACAGCCTTGATGAAATGAGAAAGATCCTGCTCTTGACCGGACTCCTCCTTCTTGCGGGGGCTTGCGATGAGTTGCCCGTGGAAGTGGTGTACCGTTCCCTGGAGGGGCGCCAGGGCGTTTTTATAGCCTGCGAGGGTAACTTCATGTACGGAAATAGCTCCCTCTCCTTTTATGATCGGGAGAGCGGGGAGGTGTATAACGAGCTTTTCTTTGCCCGTAACCATGCTCCTTTGGGCGATGTGGCGCAGTCGCTCTTCACCGATGGACTGCGTTTGTTCGTCGTGGTCAACAATTCAGGGAAGGTGGTGGCTCTGGATCCTGAGACCCTGGAATTCCGGGGAGTGGTGACCGGTCTGACCTCGCCGCGTCATATCCATATGACCAATGATACCACGGCATGGGTGAGCGATCTTTATGCCGGGGGAATCACGGTTTTTGATCCCCGCACTTTCCGGAAAAAGGGGTTCATCCCCTTACCCGGGGGCCGTCAGGGGGGGGCCGGACATGCCACTGAGCAGTTCGCCCAGGCCGGGAATGAGGTTTTTGTCACCTGCTGGGCTTACGACAACAAGGTGATGGTTATCGATGCCACCACGGCCGTCGTGACCGATTCGCTGACCGTTCCGGCACAGCCGGGGGCCATGGTCACCGATGCCCGCTCCAAAATATGGCTCCTCACAGGAGGTAGCTATGGACAGTCGGGAAGCGGAGACGAAGAACCCTCCCTGGTGAGGATCGATCCCTTTACCCATACCGTGGAGCAAATTTACCGCTGGAACGGCGAAACCCAGAAACCCGGCGATCTGCATCTCTCCCCGGACAGGGACTCCCTCTATATCCTTGCGGGTGACCTTTTTAAGATGAGTATCACCGACCGCAAATTCCCCGCTACCCCCTTTATTCGAGGGGACCACCGCACCTTCTACAGTGCCGGGGTGGACCCTGCCACCGGCGATATCTATCTGGCCGACGCCATCGACTATGCCCAGAACGGTATGATTTACCGGTTTACCTCACGGGGCCTCCCCGCCGACAGCTTCCGCGTGGGCATCAACCCCGGTGACTTCCTCTTTAAGTAAGAATAGATTATATAATTTGACGTGTATCTTAAATAGTTTGACGTGTATCTTAAATAATTAGACGTGTATCTTAAATA
>CAZMMX010000015.1:30537-71680 GCA_964567485.1 uncultured Prolixibacteraceae bacterium
TGTATCTTAAATAGTTTGACGTGTATCTTAAATAATTAGACGTGTATCTTAAATAATTGGACGTATACCTTAAATAGTTTTTTATGAAATGTTTTTATCTTTTTTTGGTTTTGGGGGCCTTGTCGGGTAAATTGGTGGCACAGGCGCCGGTAGATTTTGAGGATGTGGTCCTGCCTTCTTCGGGGGTGTGGAACGGTTCCGACAACAGCGGTTCTTTCCGCAGCGGGGGAATGCTCTTTTATAACAGCTACTCTTCCGAGTATGGCAGCTGGAGTGGTTTTGCCTGCAGCGATCACCACGACACCCTCACCGCGGGATACGACAACCAGTACAGTTCCATTGCCGGTGGGGGATACGGGGGTTCCGGCCATTTTGCCGTAGCCTTTGACTATGGTCATATTAAGATAGAACTGGATGATCCCTCGACCGTAGCGGGGATGTTTTTGACCAATTCGACCTATGCCTTTCTGACCCTGCGCGATGGTAATGCCTATGCCAAAAAATTCGGGGGGGCCTCGGGCGACGATCCCGACTTTTTCAGGGTGGTCATTTCAGGTATTGATGCCCGGGGCGATACCTCGGGAACCGTTCTCTTCTATCTGGCCGATTTCAGGGCCGACGACCGGAAGGAGGATTACATCGTCAGGAGTTGGGAATGGGTCGATCTCACTTCCCTGGGGGAGGTGGCCAGCCTCCGCTTCTCTCTGGAGTCGAGCGATATGGGACCTTACGGGATGAACACCCCGGGATATTTCTGCATCGATAACATCAATGACCGGCAGATGCCCGTGCTTACCCATCCTGTGGCCACGGCCCCCCAGGTCTTCCCCAATCCCTTTGCCGACCGAATTTATATCACCGGCGGTGAAGCCCCTCAGGGAATCTCCCTCACCGACCAAGTTGGCCGCAGATGGATTCCCACGGTCGCCTGGTCAGGAGATAAAGCCGAAATCACCACCCCGGCAGGGCTCTCCCCAGGTATCTACCACCTCTCCTTCACCATGAAAAATAAACGCTGGTCTTACACCATGGTGCAATTGAAGCACCCCTGATTTTAATGAACATAATGTCTGTTGCAAACGATTGTTAAATCTGTGTTATCAATATTTATTGATGACTTTTGTTTTTGTTCCGGAGGTAAAAAACCGTTTATTTGCATCAATAATCTTCATGCCAGGGAACCGTATGGATTATTAGCCTCACGGCAGGACTTTGCCGTTGAGTTTTCTGTGATTTCACGTGGTTCTTCGGCTGAGTATTCATTTAAGGAAATAATGATGGAAATTTCAAAAAATAGCATGGTCACGGTGACCTACGATCTGAGGATCGATGACCACGAAGGAGAAATGGTGGAACAAGCCACAGCGGAGCGCCCTCTGCAGTTTCTTTACGGAGCAGGGATGATGCTCCCCAAGTTTGAACAGGGACTTTCCGGGCTCACTGCTGGGGCACCCTTCGAAATCAAGCTGAATCATACTGAGGCTTATGGTGCCGTCAATGAAGATGCCATCGTGGAGCTTCCCCGTGATATTTTCCTGGTTGACGGGAAGTTCGATCCCGAATTCATCAAGGTGGGAAATTCCATTCCCATGATGAGCGGTGACGGGCAGCGCCTTAATGGTATTGTTCTGGAGGTTGCCGACCACACAGTACGTATGGACTTCAACCATCCTTTGGCCGGGGAGGATCTCTTTTTCAGTGGCCAGGTCGTGGAAGTACGTCAGGCCACCGATGAGGAGATCGTGCAGACCCTCTCAGGGGGGTGCAGCGGTGGTTGCAGCTCAGGATGCTGCGGCGATTCTGACGACGGCTGTGGTTCGGGTTGCGGATGCTGAACCAGACTAAATAATAGGGAGTTTCCTTATGAACACTTTCGGAAGGATTTTTAGGTTAACCTCTTTTGGCGAATCGCATGGGAAGGCCATCGGGGGGATTATCGACGGATCTCCTCCCGGAATTGAGATGGATATTCCCTTTGTGCAGGCGGAACTCGACCGTCGGCGTCCCGGACAGTCGAAATTGACCACCCAGCGCTGCGAAGGTGACGAGGTGGAATTTCTTTCGGGAATTTTTGATGGGCGCACCCTGGGAACTCCCATTGCTTTTATGGTCCACAACCAGGATCACCATTCGTCCGATTATGAGGCCCTCCGCAATGTTTACCGGCCTTCACATGCCGACTACACCTGGCAACAGAAATATGGGGTCAGGGATCACCGTGGCGGAGGACGCTCTTCAGCAAGGGAGACCATCGCCAGGGTAGTGGGAGGGGCTGTGGCCCGTCTTTATCTCCGTTCCCTGGGCGTGAACATTATGGCTTACGTCTCCTCTGTCCACCATGTGGAAACCCCGCTTTCCTACAAGGAAATGGACCTTTCCCTCACCGAGGACAGCCTGGTGCGCTGTCCCGATCCGGCCACCTCAGAACGTATGGTGGCCGTGATTGAAAAGGCCGCCCGCAACCACGATACCGTAGGGGGCGTGATTACCTGCGTGGTCACTGGCGTTCCCCCCGGGTGGGGAGAACCCGTGTTCAACAAACTCCATGCTGACCTCGGCGCTGCCATGCTGGGCATCAATGCCGTCAAGGGCTTTGAATATGGCTCCGGTTTCGCGGGCACCCGCCTTTACGGTTCTGAACATAATGACATTTTTATCCCCGGGGAAACGGGAGCCCGCACCCTGACCAACCATTCGGGAGGTATCCAGGGTGGGATTTCCAACGGTGAGGACATCTATTTCAGGGTGGCCTTCAAACCCGTAGCTACCCTCCTCAGGGAACAACAAACCATAGATTCTGCAAATACCCCCGTTACTATACATCCTGAAGGAAGACACGACCCCTGTGTTTTGCCGAGGGCAGTGCCCATCGTTGAAGCGATGGCAGCCCTTGTTATGGCAGACCACAGTTTAATGCAAAACCTTTATATAATTTGAAGATGCCCAGAAAAAAGAGAGAAAGAAAGATGCTGATGCCCCCAGCCATCAAAGGAATGTCGGTAACAGGAATTCGCGGCCGTAAAACCAACCAGGTTTTTATGCTGCTTGAAGAGTACGAGACCATCCGTCTCCTTGATTACCAAATGCTTAATCAGGAAGAGGCTGCTCTTCAGATGGAGGTGTCGCGACCCACGCTGACCCGCATATATGAGGAAGCCCGCCGTAAAGTGGCTTCGGCCTTTGTAGAAGGCCGTGACATCGTGATTAAGGGAGGAAAGGTAGCCTTTGCGCAAAACTGGTCCTGCTGCCATAACTGTAAAAACAAGTTTGAACACAACGGAGAAGAGAAGATCATTTGTCCGGCCTGCGGATCAGAAGAGACCGTATCGCTGAACGAACTCTTCCTTTCAGATCTCATCTGTTAGTTCAGCGCCGGTAAGCGGCGTTTCCTTCCCGCTGAAACATTCCGGGACGACACCGTATTCAGGGTGATAGGGGGAGATTTTGCCCTGACGGGAGTGGGTTTTTCCCTTTGTAAATCTCCCTGCTCTTTATATCTTTGCGTTTTTACACCAAAAAAGCAAGCATATGGAAGAGCTGACTGTGGGTTCCAGGGTAGAGCATCCGCGGTATGGCCAGGGGATCATCGCACAGGTCAACCTGGCCGCCTACGAGATATATTTCGAAAAGGGCGGAAAAATGGAGATCACCAAAAGGAACACCGACCTTACCACCCTGGAGGTCAGAGAGGAGACGCGGCCCCGGAACATGCTGACCCTGGCGGAAGTCGAGGAGGTGCTCTCGGGACTTCTTGCCAGGTACAATGGCATTACCATACCGCTGGAACTGGGCGATAAATGGAAGGGAGGAACCATGCTCCTGAAGCCGGGAAACCCGGCATTGCAGGCTAAGGAAATCCCCGTGGAAACCTTCTTCCACAAGATTGTCATGCTCCGCGACAGGTTACGGGTCCTGGAACAGAACATCAATGCCCATTCCGTACTTACCGACGAAGAAAAGATCAACCTTCAGCAGTATATCACGCGGATTTACGGATCACTGACCACCTTCAACGTATTGTTCGCTTCCAAGGAAGACTATTTTGTAGGTGCAAAATCGGAGTGATATGAAAAAGTTGTTTCCCCTGATGGTCATGGTGATAGTGATGCCCTTTTTCTCGCGTGGACAGGAGATGGTGTTGAAGGTATGGCCCGGCGGGGCTCCTGACAGCAACGGCATGACCCTGCCCGAGGAGAAGTACGAGGGTGTGCGGGTGCGTAATGTCTCGGAAGCTGAGATGACCGTGTTTCTTCCTCCTGCGGAAAAGAACAGCGGTGCTGCCGTGGTGATTTGTCCGGGTGGCGGCTATATAATCGAAGCCATGGACCACGAAGGTTTTGAGATGGCCCGCTGGCTGGCCGCCCGGGGAGTGGCTGGTGTAGTCCTGAAATACAGACTTCCGTATGGTCATCATGCCATTCCCTCCTCCGATGCCCGGCAAGCCCTGCGGATGGTGCGCCATCATGCGGCAGAGTGGGGGATTGACCCTTCCCGGGTGGGCATCGCCGGCTCTTCGGCTGGAGGACACCTGGCATCGACCGTGGGGACACGCTTCGACAAAGGAGAATCTGGGGCCTCTGATTCCGTGGCCCGGCAGAGCTGCCGTCCCGACTTCATGCTGCTCCTCTATCCCGTCATTACCATGAATGAGGAGTTCACCCACCTTGGTTCCCGCAGAAACCTGATCGGCGAAGGGAACAACCTGGACCTTGTCGCTCTTTACTCCAACGAGCTGCACGTCACCGCCGCCACGCCACCCACCTTTCTCGTCCTTGCCGACGACGACGATGCCGTGGCTCCCCGCAACGCCCTGGCGTTTTATACCGCCCTTAAAAGAAACGGAGTTGCCGCAGAAATGCACATCTTCGCCAGGGGAGGCCATGGCTTCGGCCTGAGAAAAAATGACCTCCCTGCCGACCGGTGGCCTGACCTGTTTCTGGTATGGCTTGCCGAAATGGGAATAACCAAGGGAGACCAGAGGTGAGCACCACCCATCCCACCGAAGTATTCCGGTACTGTCCCCGCTGCGGATCCGCGGCGTTTACGGCAGTGTCGGAGCGGTCATTGCGCTGTGGCCACTGTGGATTTCATTACTTCATCAACTCAGCAGCAGCGGTGGCTGCCCTGATCTTTGACCCTGAGGGGCGGTTGCTGGTCACCCGCAGGGCCATTAACCCCGACAAGGGAAAACTCGATCTTCCCGGGGGATTCATAGATCCCGGCGAGAGTGCCGAAGAGGCCATCACCAGGGAGCTGGCAGAAGAACTGGGTCTGAAGGTCAAAAAACTCCGTTACCTGGCCTCAGCAGCCAACAGATATCCCTTTTCGGGACTTACCGTGTTTACCACCGATCTGGCCTTCCTGGTTGAGACCGACATTCCCGCCGATATGAAGGCCGCCGATGATATCAGCGGCTTTGAATGGGTAATCCCTGGAAAGGTGACCCACGAAGAGGTGCCGGCCCCCTCGATCCGCTATTTCATCAATGAAGTTGCCCCCAATGCCCCCAAGAATTTCTAAAACCCTGGCGGACTTCAGGAGGGCCCTGCGGCGCCATGACCTGGCCGCACTCCATATTTCAGGAACCGACCCCCATATGAGTGAATATCTCAGCGATCATTGGAAGACCCGCCGTTTCATTTCCGGATTTTCAGGGTCTTACGGCGAGGTGGTGGTGACCCCCCGAGAGGCTCTTTTGTGGACTGATTCCCGTTATTTTCTGCAGGCGGAAGAGGAAATGGCGGGAACGGAATTCCGCATGATGCCATTACGTGTGCCGGGAGAGGTGCCCCCTGACCGGTGGCTCGCTGAAAACATGCCTCCCGGCAGCCGGCTGGGATTTGACCCCTACACCCTTCCTCTGGGAAGTTACAGGCTCTTCAGCCAGGTGCTCGCTCCTCTGGGGATTTCCCTGGTTCCCGTGCCTTCACTGGTGGGGGAGATATGGCAGGAGAGACCCCCGCTTCCCGGAAATCCCATTTTTGAACCTGGCGAGGAGCTGGCCGGGGAATGCCGTGCTCTGAAACATGCCCGCATCTCCCAAATGTTAGACCTCCGGGGTGCCGCGGTGACCATCGTCTCCTCTCTCAGTGACCTGGCCTGGTGCTTTAACCTCCGCGGCAGCGATATCTCCTATAATCCCCTGTTTCTGGGGTACGGACTTATCGGCAAAGGCTTCAACCATCTTTTTATCCGCCGGGGGGCACTCTCTCTGGCACTGGAGAAAAAGCTTCTTGACGAGGGGGTCATCCTTGGTGATTACCATGCCTTTTATGATTTTCTCGCCGCCCTCAGGGGGGTGACGGTATGGCTCGACCCTGCCACGGCCAACAGCGGCATCTGGCTGGCCATCAAAGAACAATGCCCTGTGGTAGAATCGACTTCTCCCGCAGAAACCCTAAAGGCGGTGAAAAACAGCACCGAAGTGGAGGGATTCCGGGAAACCATGCGCAGGGATGGCGTCGCTCTGGTGGAGTTTTTGTGGTGGCTCAGGCATCATGCGGGAGACCCCGGAACCACGGAATTCACAGTGGCCAGGAAACTGGCGGAGTGCCGCTCCCTCCAGCCGGGATTCATGGGAGAGAGCTTTGCCCCCATCGTCGGCACCCGGGAACACGGCGCTGTCGTTCACCTCTCGGTTACCGCCGATAATGCCCTGCCCCTGAAAAATCAGGGAGTGCTCCTTTTTGATTCCGGTGGACAGTACCTCACCGGGACCAGCGACATCACGCGTACCGTAGCCCTGGGCCCCGTCACCCGGCAGCAGAAAACCGACTTCACCCTGGTTCTCAAGGGGGTGATCGCCCTGTCGTCAGCCATCTTTCCCGGAGGAACACGCGGAATTCACCTCGACATACTGGCCCGCCAAGCCATGTGGAAACACGGTATCAACTACGGCCACGGCACAGGCCACGGCGTCGGTCATTTCCTGAATGTCCATGAAGGTCCCGCTGCCATCAGGAGGGAGTGGAACCCCCACGAAATTAAAGCGGGAATGGTATTTTCCAACGAACCGGGAATATACCGCCAGGGGGAGTACGGCATTCGCACCGAGAACATGATGCTCTGCATCGAAAAGGAAACCACCCCCTTCGGGAATTTCCTGGGCTTCGAATCCCTCACCCTTTGTCCCATTGATACCAGGCTGCTGGAGATCTCCCTGATGACCCCTGAGGAGATCTCCTGGCTCAATGCCTACCACCATCGCGTAAGGGAAGAATTGTCACCGCTTCTTCCTCCGGAACGGGTTACCTTCCTTGAAGAACTGACCCGGGGAATTGGGTGATGCCGGTTTGGAGGTTAGTGGGGGTAAGGATGGTGAAATAGCCGTGTGCTGTTGACTGGGGAGCCGGAAATGAAAAAAACCGGTCAATACCGGTTTTTTTACTAAATTTCACTTAAAACTATCTCTATGTAGTGAAATGATTTCTCTCTAAGAGAAACACTGGTTGTTAGACGCGAGAAAACGCAAATTATTACAGGGATGGATTGCTATTTTGCTTTTTTTAACAATTGAAAAATTCAGAGGGATGACTACGCAGGAGTTGTATGACCGGGTAATCGGGTGGTTTGAGGAGAACATGCCGGAAGCCGCGACGGAGCTGGAGTATAAGGATCCATTTCATTTGTTGGTTGCGGTAATCCTGTCGGCGCAGTGTACCGACAAGCGGGTGAATCAGATCACCCCGGCATTGCTGGAGCGTTACCCTGGTCCGTGGGCTATGGCGGAGGCCACGCCAGAGGAGTTGCTGGGGTATATCGGCAGTTGTTCCTATCCTAACAATAAGGCGCGTCATTTGTCGGCGATGGCGCGTAAACTGGTGGAATTGTTTGATGGCAGGGTTCCCTCAGAGGTGGAGAAGCTGCAGATGTTGCCGGGGGTAGGACGCAAGACCGCCAATGTGATCGCTTCTGTGGTTTTTGACAAGCCGGCCATGGCTGTCGATACCCATGTTTTCAGAGTGTCGGCGCGTTTGGGGTTGACCACGGGGGCAAGAAATCCCCTGGAGACCGAAAAGCAGTTGGTGCAGTATATTCCGGAGGTGCTGATTCCCAGGGCCCACCACTGGCTTATTCTTCACGGCAGGTATGTGTGCAAGGCCCGGAAGCCTGAATGTTCAGCGTGTGGGTTGCGGGAGGTTTGCCGGTGGTTTCGCGAATCAGCCGATCAGCAGAAGGCTTAAGGCCATGACCCCCATTCCCCCGGTAAGCCCATAAATGGCCAGGTGATGCTCCCCATACTCTTCTGCCGAGGGAAGCAGCTCATCGAGGGCGATGAAGACCATGATGCCCGCGACGGAAGCCATCAGAGCTCCGAAGATAAGGTCAAAATTGTCGCTCGAGAGGAAGGGCATCAGCACCAGCCAAGCCAGCAGGGCCCCCACGAATTCCGACAATCCCGAGAGAAAGGAGAGGACAAAAGCCTTTTTCCGGTTTCCGGTAGCATAAAAAATGGGCACCGATACGGCAATGCCTTCAGGAATATTGTGGATGGCAATGGCTACGGTGATGGCAATACCCAGGGTGGGGTCCTTCAACGCCGACATAAACGTGGCAATCCCTTCCGGAAAATTATGGATCCACACCGCCAGGGCGGTCATCAGCCCCATCTTGTACAACCTCCTGAAATCCTTGGCCTTGCTCTCATTGTCCATCGATTCCACACCCCGCATTTCATGGGGGTTCTCAGCCGAAGGTATGAACTTGTCAATCAGTCCCGACAGGAGCATCCCCCCGAAGAAGGCCACCAGGGTGTACAGGGATCCGTTGAATTGACCGTACCGCTGGATAAAACTCGCGCGGGCGTCGGGAAATATCTCCACGAAAGAGATATAAATCATCACGCCGGCCGAAAAACCCAGGGCCAGAGATAAGAGTTTTGTATTGGTCCTCTTGGCCACAAAAGCAATGGCGCTGCCAATGCCGGTGCTCAGTCCGGCCACCAGCGTCAGCAACAGGGCGATCGTAAAATTTCCCGTTTCCATGAAGTTGGGTTAATGTCAGTTTTTTTGATGTGGTAAATGTACTATTTTTCTTCCTTCCCGGGAGAGCAAAAGGGCGCGATAAGTCGAAATGAGCCGCACATCGCGGGGAGTTGAAGTTTTTTGGACGGGTCGGGAAAATAGGGGTTTTTTCAGTTTGATATTGGAACAATCTTTGTACATTTGCCATCAACATACTTGTCTAACAAAAAAATTAGCTATGGCTTACAAAATTTCATCTGAATGTATAGCATGTGGAACCTGCATTGATGAATGTCCGGTAGACGCTATTTCAGAAGGCGATATCTATATGATTGACCCCGAACTGTGCACCGATTGTGGTTCCTGTGCTGAGGTATGCCCGGTGGAAGCAATTGCCCCCGCTGAATAATACCCGTAAATGAATTACAAAAAGCCTGTTGCCTTTCGCATCAGGCTTTTTTTATAGAAAGTTTTCAAAGCCCCCACACATTAACTACATTTGCATCTTAACAATGAAAAAGGATTAATACGCTTTATGGCATTCATAACGAAGATTCTGGGAAAGATCCTGGGTAACAAATCGGAACGTGATATTACGGAAATTTCACCCGTGTTGGCAGAGATTAAAAAGGAATATGACCGGGTCATAACCTTAACCAATGATCAGCTGAGGGAGGAGACCTGGCGGCTCAAAGCCCTGATAAAGGAGAGAATTAAGGAGGAAGAGGAGGAGATTGCCGCGCTCAGGGAAAAGGCTGAAGAGGTGGAGATCCAGGACAGTGAGAAACTCTATGAGCGCATTGACAAGCTTGAAGAGGCCATCATTGCCAAGATCGAGAGCACATTAAATGAAATTCTGCCGACGGCTTTTGCCATCGTCAAGGAGACGGCCAACCGGTTTTTCAGCAATGAGAAGGTGGTGGTGACGGCCCGTGATTATGACGGAGACCTGGCGGCCACGCGTAACAGCATTGTCATCGAAGGAGATAAGGCTGTATGGTTCAACAAATGGATTGCCGGGGGCACCGAGATCACCTGGGACATGGTCCATTATGATGTCCAGCTGATTGGCGGCGTTGTTCTTCATCAGGGCAAGATCGCTGAAATGGCCACGGGAGAGGGAAAAACCCTGGTGGCCACCCTTCCGGTGTTTCTCAATGCTCTGGCAGGCAGGGGCGTTCATATCGTCACCGTCAACGATTACCTCTCGAAGCGTGACTCTGAATGGATGGGGCCTATCTTTGAGTTCCACGGCCTTTCAGTCGACTGCATCGACAAGCACCAGCCCAACAGTGAAGCCCGCCGTAAGGCTTACAACGCCGATATCACCTTTGGAACCAATAATGAATTTGGCTTTGACTACCTGCGCGATAACATGGCCATCAACCCGCAGGACCTGGTACAGCGCAAACACCATTACGCCATCGTCGACGAGGTCGACTCGGTGCTTATCGACGATGCCCGAACCCCGCTGATTATCTCAGGACCTGTTCCCAAGGGAGAAAACCAGCAGTTCGAGGAACTCAAGGTCTATGTTGAGAAACTCTACAAGGCCCAACGCGACATCTTCACCAGCGTCTTCACAGAAGCTAAAAGACTGCTGACCAAAGAAAATGCCACCGATGATGAGAAAAAAGAGGGCGGCCTTCTGCTCCTCAGAGCCCATAAGGGATTACCTAAAAATAAAACACTCATCAAATTCCTCAGTGAAGAGGGGATGAAGCAGGTTCTGCTGAAGACCGAGAATTTCTACATGCAGGACAACAATAAGAACATGCACATCGTCACCGATCCGCTGTTCTTCATTATCGAAGAGAAACAAAATTCGGTAGAACTGACAGAGAAGGGTATTGACCTGATCTCAGCGGGCTTTGAGGATCCCTCCTTTTTCATTCTTCCCGACATGGGGGCCGAGATTGCCGAACTCCAGAACCAGAAACTGTCGCCCGATGTATTGGTGGAAAAGAAAGACCTGCTGCTGCAGGATTATGCCGTGAAGTCGGAGCGCGTGCATACCATCAACCAGTTGCTTAAGGCCTACACCATGTTTGAGAAAGATGTGGAGTATGTGGTCATGGACAATAAGGTGAAGATCGTGGATGAGCAGACGGGGCGTATTTTGGAAGGGCGCCGTTATTCTGACGGACTACACCAGGCCATAGAAGCCAAGGAGCGGGTGAAGGTGGAAGCCGCCACCCAGACTTTTGCCACCATCACCCTGCAGAATTATTTCAGGATGTACCACAAGCTGGCCGGTATGACGGGGACTGCCGAAACCGAGGCTGGGGAATTGTGGGACATCTACAAGCTGGAGGTGGTGGTGATTCCCACCAACAGAAAGGTAGTCCGCAAGGATGACGAAGACCTGGTTTACAAGACCAAAAGGGAGAAGTACAACGCCGTCATCCAGGAGATCGAGAATCTCTACAAGGCCGGCCGGCCGGTGCTGGTGGGGACCACCTCTGTGGAGATTTCGGAATTGCTGAGCCGCATGCTGAAGATCAAGGGGATTCACCACAATGTGCTGAATGCCAAGTTGCATGCCCGGGAGGCTGAAATTGTGGCAGAAGCGGGACATACCGGCATGGTGACCATAGCCACCAATATGGCTGGCCGTGGTACCGACATCAAGCTGACCCCTGAGGTGAAAGCCGCCGGTGGTCTGGCCATCATAGGCACCGAAAGGCATGAGTCCCGGCGTGTGGACCGTCAGTTGCGAGGTCGTGCCGGCCGCCAGGGAGACCCCGGATCTTCCCAGTTTTTCGTCTCCCTTGAAGACGACCTCATGCGCCTGTTCGGCTCCGACCGCATCGCCGGTATCATGGACCGCCTGGGCCTCAAGGAAGGGGAGGTGATCCAGCATTCTATGATCTCCAAGTCGATAGAACGCGCCCAGAAAAAAGTGGAGGAGAACAACTTCGGCATTCGTAAGCGACTGCTGGAATATGACGACGTGATGAACTCCCAGCGTGAAGTGGTCTATAAAAAACGACGCCATGCCCTTTATGGGGAACGCCTCGAAGTCGACATCCTCAATATGATGTATGACTCGGTCGAAAACCTGGTGAACGAATACCACGACAGCGACCAGTTCGAAGATTTTAACCTGGAACTGATGCGCTTCCTCAGCATCGAGTCTCCGGTAAGTGAGGAGGACTTCAAGCGTCTCAATGCCGAAGCGGTGACCCAACGCATCTACCAGGTCATGATTGACAGCTATAACCGGAAAGTCCAGAACATCTCCAAACAGGCTTTCCCGGTCATCAAGGAAGTCTACGAGAAGAAATCGCACATCTACCAGAATATCGTGGTCCCCATCACCGACGGCCGCCGGGTTTTCCAGATCATCTGCAACCTCGAAAAGGCTTACCTGAACAAGGGCAGGGAACTGGTGAAATCCTACCAGAAGCAGACCATCCTCAATACTTTCGATGAAGCCTGGAAGGAACAGCTCAGAGAAATGGACGACCTGAAACAGTCGGTGCAGAATGCCTCTTATGAACAGAAGGATCCCTTGCTGATCTATAAGTTCGAGTCCTTCAATCTCTTCAAGGTCATGGTCACCCGGGTGAACAAGGATATCGTCTCTACGCTGATGAAGGGACATATTCCCATCCAGAATCCCGAACAGGTGAAAGAAGCGGCGGCAGTTAAAAGAACCGATATGAGCCGCTACCGCACCCAGAAAAGCGAGCTCCCGGGATCTTCCAATCCCATGGAAGGCGCTCAGACCCAGACCCAGGAGAAGGCACGTCCCGAACCTATCAGGGTGGAGAAAAAAGTGGGGCGTAACGACCCCTGTCCCTGCGGAAGCGGAAAGAAATATAAACACTGCCACGGTCAGGGCATGGTGTGATCCTTTATGCCCTTTTAATAATTTTAAACTTTAATTACTGGCTATGATTTCTCTGCTCAGTTATATCCACTGGAGTCCCGACCCTGAGATTTTCAGGATCGGTTTTATGGCTGTTCGCTGGTACGGTCTTCTATTTGCCTCAGGATTTCTGATCGGTTATTATATCGGTGAGAAAATGCTCAAGTCGGAGGGTGTACAACAGGCGTGGATAGACTCCCTGTTTTTTTACATCATCATTGCCACCATTGTGGGAGCCCGTTTGGGGCATGTCTTCTTTTATGGCTGGGATTATTATTCGCAGCATCCCGGGGAGATTATCAAGGTGTGGCACGGGGGACTGGCCAGTCATGGGGGAGCTGCCGGGATATTGATCGCCCTGTGGATCCACAGCCGTTTAGTCACCAAAAGGACCATGCTCTGGTCGCTCGACAGAATTGTGGTTCCCACAGCCCTGGTAGGGGCTTTCATCCGCATGGGTAACCTGATGAATTCCGAAATTTACGGTGTTGAGACCACGCTGCCCTGGGGCTTTATCTTTGAACGGAATGGAGAAACCCTGCCCAAGCATCCCACACAGCTCTATGAAGCCCTCTTTTACATTCTGGCCTTTGTCATCCTGATGGTGGTGTACCGGAAGACCACGGCCAAAAACAGGCCCGGACTGATCCTGGGGCTTTTCTTTGTGTTGATATTTGTGCCGCGGTTCTTTATTGAGTTCATCAAGGAAGACCAGGAGGCTTTTGAGGCGGCCATGTCTCTGAACATGGGACAGTGGCTGAGTGTTCCCTTTGTCGTGGCAGGATCGTATTTGGTATATCGGGCTCTTAAAAAGCCGGAGGTGGTTTTTAAGAACAAATAAACCATGCGCCACTGCCCCTTAGTGACTGGAGGCAGGGGGAGGCTATTACTCCCATGATTCCATCAGAGAGATCTCTTTTTGCCGGGTTTCGAGGATTTGCCGGTAGCGGCTGACCATGGCGGTTTCCTTTTTGTTGTGGTAGACATCGGCCAGTTTTTGTGCTTCGAGGATCCAACCCACGGCTTCACCGATACGGTCATTGCTCTCTGCGGCCAGGGCCAGGTTGTAACGTGCCGTCACGGCTAGTCTTCCGAAGCGGTCGCCGGCATAGCGTTTCCAGATTTCTTCGGCTTGGGGCCACTCCTGGTTAAGGGCATGTTGCGCCGCCTGGCGGAACTCTTCCGTGGGAGGGATGACCATCAGGCGGTCCACAGTGATCCATCCGGAATAAAAGCGTTGGGCATAGCTCTCTCCGAAGATGGCAGAGGCCATTTTTAGGGCGGTCGTGCGCGGAGGCAGCAGCGCTGTCTCATCTTCGGAGTCGGGGTCTCCCTGCCAGTAGACCGTGTCGACCATGGAGCGGGTCTCCGTGATTTTCCCGGTCACCCCGTCATAGAGGGCCCAAATTCCTGCCATGGCGACCTCCCCGGCATCATCACGGGGGCGTTCACCCGTGAAACGTGAGAAAAACCAGGAAAAGGTTTCCAGGACGATCAGATGGTCGGCACCAGCAGGTGGTACCAGTTTCTGCACCAGGGAAGGAGGCAGGGGGGTGAGTCTCTCCCCGCTGACCGGCGGCATGATATCGGCAGGGAAAAAGACCGGCTCCACCGTGAGGCCATTCTGGCGGAAAGCCATGGCTGCACTCTCAAGACAGGTGGTCACCAGCAGGGAATCGAGGAGTTCTCCCGGTTCTTCCTTTGTCTTTTTTAGCATTCCGTCTTCCAGAAAGTAATGCTGCAGGGTATCGCCGGGAAAGCGGAAGTTGCGGTATAGAAAGCCCACCCGCCGCGCCGTCGCAGGTAACCGCGTCTCCCCGGTGCGCAATACCTCAAGGGAGAGTTCGTGGTAAGCCGTACAGGAGGTGAAAAACACTCCTGCCAGCAAAAAAAACAATAGTCTATTCCGAATCATCTTTTTTGTTCAGAAGTTCTTTTCTCTTTTTCAGGGTTTCCAGATAGGTGTAAGTCCCTTTACGGAACATGGTGTTATACGACTGCACGCCCCTGCGGATGGCTTCGTTGAGGTCTCCCTGCATCTCATTGGCCACGGCCATATTAAACTGCAGCTTGCTGAGTAATCCTTTGGCCCTGGTTTTTGCTGCTGCCTCCTCCCAATAGGCCAGGGCTTCGTCCCAGCGGTGCTCTGCCACCAAAGGGGCGGCATTCCGCAATTCCTTGTTGCCGGTGAGAAAAATGGCCCTTTTTGAGGTCTCCCAATGGGGGGCTATCTTCTCAGAGAGGGTGAGCGCTGTCACAATACCCGATTCCGTGAGCCCCTGTTTGACATAGGTAAACCGGCGCAATACCTCGGTCAGACTGTAACCTGTACTTCTCCAGTAAAGGGTGTCTATCAGAAAGTGAGCAGGTACCTCCTCCCTGTACGAAGGGTCATAAATCCGGAACTGTGCCGTGATGTTGATTTGCATGGTTGGCTCGTATATGTTGAAGAAGGTTTCGCTTTCGGCATCACGCAGGCTTTCCCTTTCATAACTTGTCGAGATATCCGTTTTGTGATAGTCGAGAGAGAGAATGGCGTCGGTATGGAAGGCAGAGGTCAGCTCTTCCACCTCTTCCCATGACATGGGTTCGGAAAAGGGATGAAGCGTATCCTTCATCGGAAAACGCTCCATGGGAATAACAATGTCGAAACGTCCCGATTCAAAAAGAAGGGTTCCCAGGGTTTGCAACAGGGTATCAGAGGCCTGCAGGTCATAAATCGTAGTGTCGAGCGTGAATCGTTTTTCGAAGAAGCGCAATTGGATGGTGTCGGAGGGATCATCGGTGAAACGGCGGTCCACAGCCCGGTTGAGGAGCAGTAAACTCTGAATGTGATCGCTGACCTCCTCAGGGCCGGGAGAGGAGAGATCCACGGTGAGGGTGCAGAAGGAACGGCACCCCCCCAGGAACAAGGCAAGGAGAGAAATCCCGGCAAGCCATCCCCATGATGACAGAATAACCCTGGTTTTTCGCATTATGATATCGTCGTTTATAGTAAAATATGATTCAGCAGATTACCGCCCCTCTTTTCAGTAGATGCCCCAGAACTTCCGCAAAAACCATTCCGTACTTAACAGGAGCAGGAACAAAAAGAAGAGGGAGCGCAGGTTCAGCAATTCATTCATGGCCGTTTGGTAGTAGGAGGTCGTTTGAATGGTGTTGTTTCCTTTCAACTCCTGTACAAGGAGGGGCATCTCCTTTTCGGTGAAGAATTTTCCACCTGTTTCGAAGGAGAGGCGGTAGAGCATTCCGTGGTTTGCCCTGAGGTCCGACAACTCCACATTGACGGGGATGACCGCAAATTCCCCTGATTCGCTCCACCTGTCGTTGCCCACCACCGTAGTGGCGGTGAATGCATACCTGCCCGGAGGGAATATTCCGGCATCGAGTCTGTAAAAAAGATGGCTGCGGTCAAACAAATAGCGGTACTCCTTTCCTGTGGAATCGGTAATTTGGATATTCACCTCGGGGGTGTTGATCAGCTCAAAGGCATCGTTCACCACTTCGGCAGTCATCACTACGGCTTCGGTTTCGTCATAGACCGGGTTGAAGCTCAGGTTGAAGTTGTCTTCGTTATCGCGGAGGGCAAGGTATTGGACCAATTTGTCGGTCAGCTCATTGAACTGTCCGTGGCTGCCGCTCATGGAATAGTCATAGAGTCTCCAGCGCCAGAGGCCTTCGCCGAAGATAAATCCCGTTTTGCGGCCTTCCGCCGTGCCTGTAGCCATCAGGGGGCGTGTGGTGACAACATTCTTGATCCGCTGGTATCCCAGGATCTGGAAATTACCGGTGAGCTGGTAGTCGGCGAAGGGCACCTTCAGGGGCGGATACCGGGTGATGATCTCCTTGAGTTCCCCGCTGAGGGTAAAGGAGGCATACTCATCGGCCCTGCTCATCTGAGCCTCTTCAAAACTGCCGGCACGGGGAGTGATGGTGATTCCCAGTCCCATGGCGTTGAGCTGGGGAAGGTGGGTCTGCGCCCCGATGATCACCAACAGGGGAATCCGCTGCTGACGGCTCTCCTCGACAATCTGTCGCATGGAGTTGGAGATGGTGGGTAACTGGTTGAGGATGATGAGATTATATTCGCTCAGATCGGCAGGGTAGGGCTCTTTGGTGAAAAGCGACACCTCGTAGTTACTCTGTTGTTCCAGACTGTTTTTCAGGGCTCCCGCATCGGGATGGACCCCTCCCGAGAGAATTGCTATTTTCTGCTTATTCTCGAGGATGTTGATGACAAATGTCCAGCTGTTATTGCTCTTGTTTTGTTCTCCGGGGAGGCTTTCCACCACTGCCGTATAGTACTGGAGTCCCTTGCCGCTGGCGGGGAGGGTGAACGTCAGGGAGGTGAACCATGAAGGACCGGAACTCTCCACACTCTGGGTGGCCACTCTTTCCCCATCCTTCAGGATGGAGAACTGCAGCCTGTTAACCCCTCCTCCGGTAACCTGCAGGTCGGCTTCCAGGGGAAACTGATTGCCGGCAAAAGCGGTCTTGTTTACCCTGATGCCGGCAATACGGGCATCCCTGGTGACCGTAGTATCGCCGATCCCCAGGGTGTACAGGGGAAACATAAGCTTCCCGGCATTGTTGAGGGGATTCTCCCCCTGGTTATAGCTTCCGTCACCTACAATGACCAGGGCCCCCAGATTTTCATTGAAATGGTTGTTGTATACCGTGTTGAGCATCTGACTGTAATCTGACCTTTTCTCACTGAAGTCAGGAGTGGCGGTGGTTGGGCTCTTTTCCCCGAAGGTGTAGGTGACCACTTCATAGCGGCTTCCCAGTTCTTTTTCCAGCGCTCTGACCAGGGATACCAACTCATCGCGGCGTTCTTCACTCCCTGCCAGTCCGGTCATGGAACGCGAATTGTCGACAGCCACGACCACCAGGGGGTGACGCGTGAGTTTTTTGATGGTTTTCACCAGTGGGACAGTCAGAAGGGTAGAAATCAGGAAGATCGACAGAAAACGCAGGATGATCAGCACGCGGCGCTGAGCCGGGGTAAGCTCCCGGCTTCCCTGCCGGCGATACATCAGATAGGTGATTCCTGCGGCCAACAACAGGCTGCCCAGCATTATCAATCCCCATAAGCGCTGACTGAAAACTACCTCCACAATTTTCCGGGTTAAAAGAGAAGCGGTAAAATTAACAAACTACTCCCGAAATTAAAGATTTCGCCCTATTATTGCAGTAAATTATCATCGGTGGTTGAACCCCCGGTTTATTTTGCCGTTATTGCATCAGATCACTTGTTAAGCACTGCAAGTGCGTAAAAAACGAAATATATGAACCGATATTCCCAGCTTATTGTACTGACGCTGCTGGCCTCCCTGCTGGCTGCCTGTACACCCAGGATATTTCCGGAGGCCCGGTTAGAGACCCCGGCAACCCCGGCGACCGATGTGGCCTATCTGGCCTCCCCGGCTCTGGAGGGCCGGTTCCCGGGCAGCAGGGGAGACTCCCTGGCTGCGACATTCATCCGCAAAAGGATGGGGGAGACAGGACTTCAGATGCTTTATGACAACGGATTCCAGCGTTTCTCCCTGATTTCCTCGGTAGCCCTGGGCGACAGTAACCTCATGGTTGTCAACGGGGTGCCGGTGACTGTGAAGACCGATTTTCTTCCCTATTCTTTTTCTTCGTTGGCGCCCTTTTCCGGAGAGGTGGTCTTTGCGGGTTATGGCTTTGACATACGTCAAGATTCTCTCCTCTGGAATGACTTTGAGGGGGTGGAAGTCGCGGGGAAGTGGGTCCTTCTGCTGAAGGGGGATCCAGAAGCCGACCAGCCGGAAAGTCTTTTTGAGGCTTATTCGGGAGAGCGTGCCAAGGTACTGGCGGCCATCGATCATGGTGCTGCCGGAGTCCTGCTGACGGGAGGGCCGGCATACAGCGATAACGACCAGCTCCAGGAAGTCTATTTTGACAAGAACAGCAGCAGTTACAGGGTTCCCGTTTTTCAGGTGACGCGGCATGTGGCCGACGGGCTTCTGTCTTCTTCGGGAATGACGGTAGCTCAGCTGGAAGAAGCGCTGAACAGCCGCCGCGCTCCGCAGTCCCTGGTGACAGCATCACAGGTGATGGCCCGTGCCGATATATTGCCCGAAAAGGTCATCACCCAAAATGTGGTGGCCCTGCTGCCAGGTGAGGATCCGCGGCTCCAAGAGGAGTATGTGGTGATAGGGGCCCATTACGACCACTTGGGATGGGGAGGTCCCGGATCAGGAAGCCGTATGGCCGATACCACAGCCATCCATACCGGTGCCGACGATAATGCATCGGGCGTCGCCGCAATGCTGGAAATCGCCCGATGGGCAAAGGCTTCCGGAGGTCATAAGAGAAGCCTCGTTTTTGTGGCTTTCGGCGCGGAAGAGATGGGACTCGTGGGCTCCAAATCCTTCACGGAAAATCCCCCCTTCGACCTGAAAAAGGTAACGGCCATGTTTAATTTTGATATGGTGGGAAGGCTTGATACCGTCAGCAACGGACTGAGCATCAGCGGGACGCAGACAGCCCTGGAATCAGAGGAGATGCTTACCCGCCATAACCCGGGATTCGCCCTGGCCTTTTCGGGTGACGGCTTCGGCCCCTCCGACCATGCCTCCTTTTATATGCAGAATATCCCGGTTTTCTTTTTTTCCACGGGAGCGCATTCCGATTACCACACCCCGTGGGATGTGAGCGAACGGATCAACGTGCCGGGAATCAGCAGCGTTGCCCGTTATGCCTGGGAGGTGATCATGGAGACCGCCGACAGGGAGGAGATGCTCAGTTTCAGGGAAGCCGGCGCTAAAATGAAAAGAAGCCGTGGCGGCCGCTTCAAGGTGACCCTGGGGGTCATGCCCGATTATGCAGGACTCGAAAAGAGCGGCATGCGTGTTGATGCGGTTACCAAAGGAAAACCCGCAGAAACAGGAGGTATGGTCAAGGGTGACATCATCACCGCCATCGACGGCAAAGCCGTAGGCAATATCTATGACTACATGAACCGGCTGAAGAGCTTCCGCGAAGGACAGACCATTTCTGTCGACATCCTGCGCAATGGAGAACCCCGGGTACTTATCATTCAGCTGTAAGGGAAAAGAAGGAAAATCCGGGGAATTTTCTTTACTTCGTAGTGGAGGATCCCTTTCGGCTCTCTCAGCTCCGGTATGAGGAAATTATTGATGCTCTTTCTGTTTTTTCTAACTGCGATGCAGGCCCGCAGCCAATACTTCAGTACCGGGGAAGATCCTGCATTCCTGAAGTGGAGACAGATCGTGACTCCCGATTTCCAGTTGATCTATCCTGAGGATTTCGAAGCGAAAGCCCGTGAGATGGCGGCCTTTTTCTCCCGGGTGTACGACTACGGAAGTGCCACCCTCCACCACAGGCCATCGCGGATTTCGGTGATTTTCCATACCCGCACCGTGCGGTCCAACGGATTGGTAGGCTGGGCTCCCCGGAGAATGGAACTCTTCACCCCTCCCCATCAGGATATCTATGCCCAGGAATGGCTGGAACAGCTGGCGCTGCATGAATTCCGCCATGTCGTCCAGGTCGGTAAGATCCACAGCCAGATTCCCGGGATCCTCAAAGCCCTGCTCGGGGAACATGCCGCTGCCCTGGTCACGGGCCTTTACCTTCCTTTCTGGTTCCTCGAGGGAGATGCCGTCATCGCCGAAACAGCGCTGAGCCACAGCGGACGGGGCAGGTATCCCTCCTTTTTGATGGAACACCGGGCTCAGGTGACCGAAAAAGGAGTCTTCTCCTTTGATAAGGCCTTCAATGGCTCTTTCCGTGACCATGTTCCAGACCATTACAAACTGGGCTGGTATCTGGTGGGAGGAACCCGGGCGAGGTATGGCAGTGACCTGTGGAACCATACCCTCAACCAGGTGGCCCATTATCCCCTGTCGCTCCGTCCTGTCAACAAAATGATGAAGCTGATGACCGGCTATAACCAGGAGCAGCTATACCATCAGCTCTTCGACAGTCTCAGCAGGGTGTGGGCCGGTGAAGATGCCCCTTTTCTCCTCCGGAAACCGGAAGTCATCACACGGCCCTCCCGGGTATTTACCAACTACCGTTATAACCATATCCTGCCTTCAGGGGAGATCCTCAGCCTGAAGGAGAGCTATAACGAAATTCCCCGTTTTGTAAAAATCGACGCGGAAGGAGTGGAGGAGACAGTGACCACTCCCGGGGAACTCTTTGATGAGTCGGTGGGGTACCGTGACCAGCTGATCGTCTGGTCAGAATTTGTCCCTGATCTCCGCTGGCAACACAGCGGTCGCTCATTTCTCCGCGTGTATGATATGGAAGAAAAGACGCTTCGCACGATAATCCCTGAATATAAGTGTTTTGCCCCCTCCATATCTCCTGATGAACATAATCTAGCCGTTGTGGAGACCGATTTTGGGAACCGTTACTATCTCTCGGTCTACGATGCGACCAGTGGCGCACTGGTGACCCGGTATCCATCCCCGGGGAACCGTTATCTTTTTCATCCGGTGTGGAAGGATGACCGTGAGCTGGTGGTGGTGGTCCTCACGGGTGAGGGGAAGCAGCTGGCGGTGGTGGATCCCTTCAAAGGGGAAATGGAGATTCTGACTTTTATTCCGCCGGGAGAGATCAGGTCGCTGACCATGGAGGGGGACCGGCTCTGGTTTATTCATGGTCATACGGGCAAGAATGAGTTGTGGTCGGCCGATCTCACCGCCGGGAAGGCCGTGAGGGAGTCAGAAGCGCGCTTTGGTGCGGACTATCCGGCCGTCAGGGGTGAGGAGGTGGTGGTCAGCGATTACACGGCCGATGGTTACCGGCTGGTCAGGCCTTTCCGCGATCACGCCCTTCCGGCCGATAGGGTGCCCAAGGGAAAATATCCCCTGGCGGAGTTGCTCGCCGCCCAGGAACCGGGAATTGTGGAATTTACAAATGTTGACACGACGGATTACATCACTAAACCGTACAAAAAGATCGGTCATCTGTTCAACCTGCACAGCTGGGCCCCTATATCCTTTGATGCATCCAGCTATGAAGCGGCTCCCGGGGTGAGTCTGGCTTCTCAGAACCTGCTGGGAACGGCAGAAACAACGGCAGGTTACAAATGGAACTTAAGTGAAAAAACAGGCAAGGTTTACCTGCAGTTCGAATACAGGGGGTGGTATCCTCTCCTTACGGCGAGGTTTTCCACAGGTCGCCGGGCCTCGGAATTCGGGGAGATCACAGAACACCGTGATCTTAACGGGACCCCTCTCTCGCGTGATACCGTGTTTCGCCGCTATACCTGGAGCGAGAGTGAAGGGGAGTTCGACGTGAGGGTTCCGCTGAATATGACACGGGGAAGCTATTTCCGCATGTTACAGCCTGAAATCCTCTATAGTTATACCCGATACGGGCATCACCCGTCGACGCCTGAAAAGTTTATCAGCGGGAATCTCCACTCCATGGTCTACCGCCTCTATTTTCATCAGCTGAGGCGCACTTCCCAGCGGGAAATCCAGTCCCGCTGGGGATGGGTTTTTGATGCCAGTTACCGTCATTCCCCCTGGGGAAACAACGATTTGGGAACGCTGAAGGCGATTCAGGGAAAGATGTACTGGCCCGGAGTGGCTTCCAACCATGGGATAACCACCTGGATGGGAGTCCAGGAGCGGGAGTCGGGGGAGTACCGTTACAGCGATGCCATTGCTCTTCCCTTTGGGTGGCAGGCCGTCAACAGTCGTCGCATGGTGAGCAGCTCGGTGAAGTACACGCTGCCTCTGGTGACTCCGGACTGGAATTTCTCAAAACTTTTGTATATCAGAAGAGTAAGGGGGTCTTTCTTTTATGATCAGGCATGGTTGGAGGGAGATATGCAAAAGGAGGGAATGGTGGTTGGGAGTTACGAAAAGAGGATCAGTTCGGTGGGGATAGATCTGTTGGCCGATGGCCAAATGTTGCGTTTCTATGCTCCTGTATCAGCGGGCATCCGTACGGCCTGGCTTCCTGAGGTGAATGAGCTGCGGTGGGAATTTCTTTTTTCCGTAGACTTCACCTCTTTTTAGGGGGGCAGGAAGCCGGGGCTTTTCGCAAGGTGATCAGGGTGATTTCCGGGGGCATATCTATTCTGTAGGGCATGCCGATCACACCGGCACCCCGGTTCACATAAAGAAATTGTCCGTCTTTCCTGTAGAGTCCGCCCCAGTGGTGACGTACCGCACGAGCCACGCTGAATCCGATCCCCGCCATGTGAATGCCCCATTGCAAGCCGTGGGTGTGGCCCGAAAGGGTGAGAGGGTACCGTGGGTTGCCTGCCACTTCCTCCTCCCAGTGTGCAGGATCATGGGTGAGCAATATCCTGAAGGGAGCATCTCCGAGTCCGCTCTCTGCTGTTTCCAGGTCGTCGTAACGGGGAAACGGGAATTCACCACGGTTTCCCACGCCAATAAAAGCCAGGGTATCGCCATTGCGTGCGATCACCCAGGTTTCATTTTGCAGCAGGAGAAAACCGCTCTCCCCGAAAGCCTTTTCTATTCCTTTGAAGTTCAGGTCCCGTTCACGGGGGGAGTTCCAATGGGAGTAATCCCCGTAGTCATGGTTTCCCGTGATGGCCAGCTGTCCCTCTTTACCGCGGAACTGGCGCAACAAGGGCAACCATTTGCGGGTTTCCCAGGCGCGGTCGTTCACCAGGTCTCCGGTAAACAGGACCACATCGGGAGAGAACGATTCTGACCGGCGGATCATCTTTTGCAGCAGGGCGCGGGAGGGCATGCTGCCCAGGTGAAAATCGGAAATCTGGGTCATGCGGAAACCATCAAAGGCATGGGGCAGAGAGGGAAAAGAAAGGGTCACTTCCCTGGTCACGACCTTTCCGGGCCCCGACAACACACTCCAGAGGAAGAGAAGCGCCACTCCTGCCGACAAGAGGGCTCCCATGGATGAGATCACGAGACGGCGACGTCCTTCCCTGGCCAAGGGAAAGAGGAAAAATGCGAACACCAGGGGGAGTTTGACACTCAAATCGGCCATCACCAAACCATTCAGCCAGAAGTATGAGAGGTAACGCAGGGAGCCGCTGAATTGCGGATGGAAGAGATACATGATGAGCATGGAGAGGCTGACGGTGACGGCCGCGGAGAAGTAAAACCCGGCGGTTCTGTGCCGGGTAAAGAGTCCCCGGACGGGCAGGAGGGGTGCGAGGGCTTTCCATGCCGCGGCTGTCAGCAACCAGTATGCTGAAACCAAAATCAGCACTATTTCTGCGGAAAGCGTTTTCATCCCTGAAGTGATTTGCCAGCTCCCCTGCGGTCGCTGTGATTCTTTTACAAAGATGAAAAAAATGCGGATAGAAAGAGAGGGCAGGGGAGGGGATCAGGTAATTACATTTATAACCCGCGAAAAAGAGTGTAAATGTTACGTAAGTATATTGACGGAATTGGGAAAGAGGAAGAATAATGACAACTCTACATCGCGCAAGAGAGGGAATGGGTTAATATTCTAATTTTTTCAAATCTGCCCCGAAATACAATTATATATATACATAAAGTACACAATATCAGTAATATATGATTTATCATATAAATAAATAGTAGATTTTATAAGGAGAAATTTGACCAAGTTTAAGAATAATTTAGCTTATATGAAAGTATAATAAATTGTATATCAGTATTATAATAGATTATATCTAAATATTATAATTAACTTTATATAAAACATGTAATAACCATTGAAACAATTATATAAACAAAATTTTATATTCTTTGAAAATAATTCAGAAATGCAACCCCCGAATCAAGGAAAGTTGTACATTTGTTATTAGTAAAAACAGTCCGGAAATAGGATATAAACCCACAGGTTATGAAAGATCGTCTGAAGGAGTTTATGGAATACAAAAAGCTTACGGCTGCTGATCTTGCCGACACCATAGGGGTACAGCGCTCCAATGTTTCCCATATCCTCAACGGCAGGAACAATCCGGGTGCCCAGTTTCTGGAGAAGCTCCTGATGGCCTATCCCGATCTGGAAGCCAACTGGTTGCTGACCGGCAGAGGGGCGATGATTTCGGGTGGAGCCGCGGCCCGTTCCTCCCAGGCAACTGCGGCACCCTCACACTCTTCGGAACCCTCTCTGTTTTCGGCACCCTCGGGGGCTACAGCCCCTTACCCCTCATCGGAACCCTCGCCGGCACCAGCCCATTCTCCGGCACCAGCCCATTCTCCGGCACCAGTCCCTTCTCAAGCTTCAGCATTAACCCGGAGTGCCGCAGCGGCGCCCCTCCTTCCCGGTACGGTCACTTCTCCCATGGCTGATCCACCTTCCCAAAAAAGTGACGGACCGTTTGCCGGAGCCACCAGCCGCATCATTATCTTCCACGAGGACAGGAGTTTTACGGAGTATTTCCCGAGGTAATTCTTCCCGCCGCGTCATTCTCAAGGGACGATTCCCTTTTAGGGATATATCGGACGCATCCAAAACTTAATTATCTTTACCCCAAAACACGGATCCATGCAAAAAGCGGTCGCCGATTTTACCGTTATAAGCAATCAGGCCCTGAATGCCACCAACCATCTGTTGCGGCTTCGCACCGGGGGGGCATTGCTGCCTGTAGTGCCCGGACAGTTTGTGAATGTTGAGATACCGGGGAGCAGTGAGGTCTTTCTACGTCGTCCTTTTTCGGTTTTTGATGCCGATCCCGGGAAGGGAGAACTCTCCCTGCTGGTGAAAATCCTGGGCCGGGGATCCCGCACTCTTTGCGGGGTATTGCCGGGGACCTCCCTGAGCCTGGTCTATCCTCTAGGAAGGGGGTATACTCTTCCGGGAAAGGAAGAACGGGTGCTGGCTGTGGGGGGAGGCAGCGGGGTGGCTCCCCTGCTATTTCTGGCCTCGCGGGCGGCCATGGACCCTGACCGGATGCAGATTATCCTGGGGGCGAAAACCGCTGCCGATCATATTCCCACCGGGTACTATTCCTCCATGGCCACTCTATCACATACCACAGAAGATGGTTCGCTGGGAGAAAAGGGCTTCGTGACCGACCACTCCCTTTTCGGCGATCTCTCCCGGTTTACCCGGATTTATGCCTGTGGTCCCCTTCCCATGATGAAAGCCGTGGCTGCCCGGGCCACAGCCTCCGATATCCCCTGTGAAGTATCACTCGAAAATTTAATGGCTTGTGGTTTTGGTGTTTGCCTTTGTTGTATTGAACCAACGGTTAAGGGCAATCTCACGGTTTGTACCCATGGGCCGGTCTTTTCTTCAAAAGAACTGTTATGGTGAACCTTGCTGTGACCATTGGTGGACTCCGCCTGAAAAATCCGGTCCTGACCGCCTCGGGCTGCTCGGGGTTCGGTATGGAGCTGGCTGATTTTTACGACCCTTCTCTTCTGGGGGGCATCTTGCTCAAGGGGATCACTCCCCGTAACCGGGAGGGCAATCCCTATCCCCGGATGGCCGAAACAGCCTCAGGGATGCTCAATGCCGTTGGGTTGCAGAACAAAGGGGTGGATTACTTCATAGAGTCCATCTATCCTGAAATCAGGAATTACGATACTGCTTTGATTGTTAATGTGAACGGGTCTACAGTTGAAGAATATGTTGAAGTAACCGAGAAAATCGCTACGCTTGAGCGCGTTGCAGCCATGGAATTGAACATCTCCTGTCCCAACGTCAAGGAGGGGGGCATGGCCTTTGGAGTGACCTGTCCGGGTGCGGCTGCCGTTACCCGTGCGGTGCGTAAGGTATATCCCAAAACGCTGATGGTCAAGCTCTCTCCCAATGTCACCGACATCACCGGGATTGCCAGGGCGGTGGAAGCCGAAGGAGCCGATGCGGTGAGTCTGGTCAATACGTTTCTCGGGATGGCCATTGATGCCGAAACACGCCGACCGCTCCTCTCCACCGTCACCGGAGGCCTCTCAGGACCCGCCATTAAGCCCATCGCCCTCAGAATGGTATGGCAGGTCAGCCAAGCCGTTAAAATCCCCGTCATCGGACTGGGAGGAATCATGAACGCTACCGATGCCATCGAGTTCTTCCTTGCCGGAGCTTCCGCCATCCAGGTCGGCACCGCCCTCTTCAAGGATCCCTTCATCCCCCTCACAATTACCCGGGGAATCGGGGAATACCTCGAAAGACACCATTTTAATGACCTTTCTGAGATTATTGGACAGTTACAATTGTAATCTATCCGTATTTTAGAGAGTGTATTATTGTAATCCGTCAAAGTAGACATGTGTAATTTCATGAAGTGACATATGTGTACTCTTGAAATGTCCCGAAATGAGCATTGGGACCTCATTTTATGAAGGGCTTCTCTGTCCCTTAATAACGCTGCTGTTTTTTCAAACCTCCACTTTTAGTAAGATGCCAGGGAAAAGATCTCCCTTGGAGTGATTTTTTTTCTGCAATGTGAACATTTCAATAACAGGCGTGTTTCTATATCTGAATATTGCAAAAATTAAATGTACATCAAGAATGGCTGAATTTAAAGTGATTATGCCCAAACTGGGCGAGAGCATCCAGGAGGCCACCATTACCAAATGGTTCATCAAGGAGGGAGACACGGTATCCGAAGATGATCTGTTGCTGGAAGTGGCCACCGATAAGGTGGATTCGGAGATTCCCTCTCCTGTCGAGGGTAAGATCCTGAAGATCCTCTTCCCCGAGAATACGCTTCTTCCTGTGGGAGAGGTGATTGCGTTGATACAAATGGCTGATGACGAGGCGGAGGAAACGGAATCAGCGCCGTCATCGGCTACTTCCGGAACTGCCGTGGAGGAGAGTGCCGAAGAAATGACAGACCCTGTTTCTGCTGAGGGTACGGTGGTCACCACGGCCGGACTGAGAGCACTGAGCAACCGGTTTTATTCGCCATTGGTTCGTAAGATTGCTGAAGAAGAGAAGGTTACGCTGCAGGAGCTGGAGTCGATTTCCGGAACAGGGAGTGGTGGCCGGGTACAAAAGAGGGATATCATGGATTATCTGTCATCCCGTGGAGCAGTCGGCGCCACCCGCCAGTCCGTAGCCCAACCGGAAAAAGAGGAGACGGCAGTGACGGCACAGAGGGCGGAGGCCCCTGCGGCCATCCAGGTTCCGGGGCCGGGGAAACCCAAGGTACAGGTCTCGGTAGGTGCTGATGATCAGATTATTGAGATGGACCGGGTGCGTAAACTGATTGCCGATCACATGGTCATGTCGAAGCAGGTATCGCCCCATGTGACCTCGGTGGTCGAAGCTGATGTCACCGCCTTGGTGCTGTGGCGCAACAAAGTCAAGGATCAGTTCCTGGCCAAATACGGGGAGAAACTCACCTTTATGCCGGCCTTCATCGAAGCCACGGCAAGAGCCCTGGCCGAGTTCCCCATGGTCAATGCTTCGGTCGACGAAAACCGCATTATCCTGCGTAAACATATTAATATAGGTATTGCCGTGGCCAAACCCGACGGCAACCTGATTGTTCCCGTGATCCGAAATGCAGAAGAGAAAAACCTGGTGGGCATCACCAAAAGTCTCAATGGTCTGGCCGACGCGGCCCGCAAGAACAAACTGTCGCCCGATGACATCCAGGGAGGCTCATTTAGCATAACTAACTTCGGATCCTTCCGAAATTTGATAGGAACCCCGATCATCAACCAACCGCAGGTAGCCATACTCGCTACAGGAAGCATCGAAAAGAAGCCTGCCGTGATCGAACTGCCCGAAGGCGACGTGATCGCCATCAGACATAAAATGTTCCTTTCCCTCTCGTATGACCACCGGATTGTCGACGGTGCCCTGGGAGGTGCCTTTCTGCGCAGGATCGCTGACATCCTGGAAGAGTTCGATATCAACAGGCCTGTTTGACCGGATCGTCATGTATAAATGAGATAATCACTGAATCTATCACCACATCCCCCAAAGGGGAAACAAGAAGAGAAAAAATGAAGAACACAGAAATACCAGAAATTTATTCGATCAAGAGCACTCCCCGGGAGACGCTGGTGGACTGGTACCGCTTGTTGGCGGTAGGCCGGACGATTGACGAGAAGGCTCCCAATTATCTGAAGCAGGCCATCGGATGGTCCTATCACGGCCCTTATGCCGGGCATGACGGAATTCAGCTGGCCATCGGCCAGTCGTTCGAGAAGAACAAAGACCATCTGTTTCTCTATTACCGTGATATGCTGAGTGCCCTTTCTGCTGGGATGACTGCCGAGGAGTTGATCCTGAACGGAATTTCCAAGGCCACGGACCCGGGTACCGGCGGCCGGCACATGTCGAATCATTTTTCCAAGCCCGAGTGGAATATCCACAATGTCTCCTCCCTGACCGGTAATCACACCCTGCATGCCGTGGGTGTTGCCCGTGCCATTAAATATTATGGAGAGAAGGCCGTGGCCATCAGCAGCCAGGGGGAATCGTCGGTGAGCGAGGGGTATGTTTACGAGGCCATCAACGGGGCTACCCGGGAACAACTGCCCGTAATTTTCGTGTTTCAGGACAATGGGTACGGCATTTCGGTACCCAAGAAGGACCAGACGGCCAACAGAAAGGTGGCCAATAACTTCTCGGGATTCAAGAACCTGAAGATTATCCACTGTAACGGAAAGGATGTCTTTGATTCGATGAATGCCATGGCCGAAGCCAAAAGAGTTGCCCTGGAGGAAGGCCATCCGGTCATCGTACAGGCCAACTGCGTACGTATCCACTCCCACAGTAACTCCGACAAGCATGAACTGTACCGCAATGAGAATGAGCGCAACTACGTGCAGGAGTATGACCCGTTTGCCAAATTCCGCAGGATGTTGCTCCGTTACAACCGGTTTACCGAAGAGGAGCTGAAGGTGATGGACGAGGCTGCAGCCCAGGAGATCAAGAAGGCCCATAAAGCAGCCCTGAAAGCGCCCGATCCCGATCCTGCCACGATTCACGACTTCGTAATTCCCGAGCCCTATATTTCAGAGAAATATCCCGACGGAATCCATAATGCCACCGGGGAAAAGAAAAAGCTGATCACCGCGTTGAACGAAACGCTGAAGGCAGAATTCCGCCACAATCCCGAGACCTTTATCTGGGGACAGGATATGGCCAACAAGGAGAAAGGGGGCGTTTTTAACGTTTCGAAGGGGATGCAGAAGGAGTTTGGTAAGAAGAGGGTTTTCAATGCTCCCATTGCCGAGGATTTTATTATGGGCACCGCCAACGGGATGTCGCGTTACAGTGAGAAGATCCGTGTAGTGGTTGAGGGGGCCGAATTTGCCGACTATTTCTGGCCTGCCATGGAACAGTACGTCGATTCGAGCCATGACTACTGGCGTTCCAACGGGAAGTTCACCCCCAATGTGACCATCCGTCTGGCTTCAGGAGGTTATATCGGCGGTGGTCTTTATCACTCCCAGAACCTTGAAGGATCCCTGGCTGCCATTCCCGGGGTGCGGATGGTCTACCCCTCGTTTGCCGACGATGCGGCGGGACTGCTCCGTACGGCCATGCGATCGCGGGGGATGACCATGTTCATGGAGCCCAAGGCTCTCTACCAGGATCCCCGGGCGGCCACGGTCATTCCCGACGATTTTGAAGTTCCCTTTGGCAAGGCCCGCATACGCAGGGAGGGAAGTGACCTGACCCTGATCACCTACGGAAATACCACCCATATGTCGCTCGAGGCGGCGGAAAAGCTGGCGCTGGAGGGGTTCAACATTGAGGTGATCGACCTCAGGTCCTTGATTCCCTTGGACAAGGTTACCATTATCGCTTCCGTGAAAAAGACCAACCGGGCATTGGTCGTCCATGAGGACAAGGTACACGGCGGTTTCGGCGGGGAAGTGGCGTCCATTCTGATGGAAGAAGCCTTCCAGTGGCTCGACGCGCCCATCCGCAGGGTAGGGTCCACCTTTACCCCCGTGGGTTTCCACAGGGAACTGGAGAAGGCCATTCTGCCCAACACCGATAAGATATTTGCCGCCGCAAAAGAACTATTAACCTATTAATACCACTGAAGATGTCAAAGATCGGATTGTTTTATAGTTTTAACTCGCATAAAACCAAGAAGATAGGCGAAATGATCGCCGAAATGCTCGGCGAAGGAGCCACAGAATCGGTCAATGCCGAGACGGTCGACGGGGAACAGTTTCTGAAATACGACCGCCTGATTCTTGGAGTCCCCACGTGGTTTGACGGCGAGTTGCCCAATTACTGGGATGAGTTTGTGCCTGCCCTGGAAGAACTCGACCTCACCGGAAAGAAAATAGCCATTTACGGATTGGCCGACCAGGTGGGGTATCCCGAGAATTTCGGGGATGCCGTGGGACTGATGGCCAGGCTTCTGCGGAGCCTGGGGGCCGTGATCGTTGGGGAGACTTCTCCCGAAGGGTACAACTATGAATCCTCCAAGGCCCTGGAGAATGGCAGGTTTCTGGGACTGATCCTCGACCAGGAGAACCAGGGAAGGCTCACGGAAGAGCGGTTGCGGAGCTGGCTGGAAAACATAAAAGCCTCCATGTAGATTAATTTTTCGTATTCAATGAAAGGCCGGCCCACCATAGCCGGCCTTTCTGTTGTTATTCACCCTATCTTTGCAGCGTCAAAGAAAACAACCTTCAGAAACAGAAACAGAAAAACAAAGCCCCGTCCTGAGGCAGAGTTCCTGCAATATGGCGGGGCGCAAAATCATCCATCATGAAAAAGAAAAAGACGATTGGTATCGTGGCACACGATAACCGCAAAAAAGATATTTTAGAGTGGGTCTCTTATAACTGGCGGGAGCTTCTGCCGCACCGACTGGTATGTACCGGCACCACCGGCAAGCTGGTCGAGGAAACCCTGACCCGTAAATGCGAAGATTACAACATGGTTCCGCCGGAAGTGGTCTGTCTCAAGTCGGGACCCCTGGGTGGGGACCAGCAGTTGGGAGCCCAAATTTCCGAGAAGATGATCGACATGCTGATTTTTTTCTGGGACCCGATGCAGCCGCAGCCTCACGATGTCGACGTGAAAGCCCTGCTCCGTATTGCCGTGCTCTATAACATTCCCACAGCCTCGAACCGCTCTACCGCCGACTATATTGTCTCCTCCTCACTTTTCCACGAGAATTATGAGCCGATCATCAAGGATTACACGGGCTATATCCAGAGGGAAGTGGAAATGCGCTGACGCTAAAGAGGAAACCAGATGTCCCAAAAAAAGAGATTCCTTCATTTTCCGGAGTACCCCGGGGGTAAAGATGAGATAAAGAGATATATATCTGATAATCTGATCTTTCCGGAAGCGGCGCTCCGGGAAAAAGTCTCCGGTACGGTCTATTTATCGGCGGAAGTCGATGATAATGGGAGAGTTACGGACATTGAGGTAGAAAAAGGGATCGGTTATGGCTGTGATGAAGAGGCCGTCAGGCTGATTTCCGGACTCCGGTATGGTGGAGTCCATAACCGGGGCCTCAGGCTCAGGGTACGCCACAGGTTCAGGATCCGTTTTGATCTGGCCGGATATCTCCGGAAAAATAACCGCCAAACAGAAGAGGCCGGAACGGGTTCCGGAGAAACCCCGAAAGAACCCGCCAGAATCGTATATCACTACACAAATCCGGTAACCGACAAAAGCGTGCAGGGAAATAGCCCGGAGAAGGAAAATCCTGCGCCCGCCAAAAAAGCGGAGAGTAAATTTTCGTACCGCATTCAGGTGAACCGCAACACGCAGGAAGAAAACTGATCCGGTAAAAATCAGACGTCTGTCATGTGCCCGGAGGATCGCAGAGTGATGTCGGTACACCGGATGAGTGAAGCCCATATTAATGAGGCTTCAGGCATAATAAGGGATCCCGGAAACGAAAAGCCCTTTTGTCTTATAATTGATATTATGTTAAATAAATAGGGTCCAAAAAAAGGGAGATTTTTGGTCTCCCCTTTTTATATTATTCTCCCAGTTTTTTGAGGACTTCTTCGTACTTGTCAAGTTGTTTGAGTCTGTAGTACAGGTTTTTCAGTGATTCCAGCGAGTATGGGTCGCCGGCTTTAAGTTCCTGGCATTTTTCCATGAACGGCAGAGCCTTGGCGAACCAGACATCTGATTTGGCCAGTTCTTCCTCGTATCTCTTGTTATCGTTGGCAGGCACTTTGTTGGCCACTTCGATCTGCTTGACGCCATTGTTATAATAGAGAGCCCCGAGGTTGTAATAGGCATCGTAGTATTCCTTGTTGAGGTCGATGGCTTTTTCGTAGCTTTTGATGGCATCCTCCTGTTTTCCGATGCCGTCGAGCAGTGAACCCTGGGCAAAGTAGAAAGAGGCATTGGTGGGATCCTGTTCGATGGCCAGGGCCAGGTATTTCATGGCCTCGTCGCTCCTCTTGTTGTTGATATAGATGTTGATCATTTCGACCAGCACGCTGTTGTCTGTAGGATATTTCTCGAAGGCATCATTCAGAGTGGTGATGGCGGTCACGGTATCTTTGTTTTCCAGGTATGCCTTGGAAAGCAGTGAGTATGTACGTCCGCCGTTGTACCCGTATTTTGCGGCTTCTTTGTAATATTCTATAGCCTTGGGATAATTCTGGGCGTTGAAGGCAGCCAGACCGGCATTGAAGATGATGACCGTATCGATAGCGTTGGGATTGTCCTTTTTGATGATGGGCAGTTGTTTCATGTCAAGCATCTGTTCGAATGACAGCATGGCCTTGTTGTAGTCTTCATTATTGAAGGCTTCGATGGCCTGGTTCATGAAGTCATTTTCCATCAGGGTCAGCTTGATCTTGATGCTGTTGGCGTTCCGTCCTTTAGTGTCAAGGGAGAGCGCTTTTTTATAGGATTTCAGGGCTTCCGCCAGCGGTTCAGTGGCCAGTTTTTTCACATTGGCGTCTTTGGACTGGGCGATGGCCTGGAAGATCTCACCCCTGACTTCCCAGGTACGTGGATTATTGATCGTTTTGGCATCCTTGGGATTGGTGGAATTTATCACGGCTTCAATGGCCTCAATTGCCTTGTCCAGTTTTCCCTGTTCCTTGGCCGAAAGAGCGCCGGAAACCCCTTTCTGGGCGAAAGCTACACTTGTTAAGAAAACGAAGGTTAGCAGAATAAAAGATTTTTTCATTTCAGATGTTTTAAATTTTAGTTTGACACAAAAATATACGAATTATTATTCCTTACAAAAACAAATGATTCGATTTATTGCTCCTGTGGAAGGTTTTCAGTGTCATTTGTCTCATCATTCCCTTCCTCCTTTTCTAATTCTTCGCTCTCATAACTTCTGACCTTGGCCACAGAAGCGATCTGATCATTTTCCCTGAGGTTGATGATTCTTACTCCCTGGGCTGCCCTTCCCATGACACGGATGCTTTTTACCGCCACCCTAATGGTCAGGCCATTCTGGGTAATAATCATCAGGTCGTTATCATCCCCCACATTCTTGATGGCAATCAGTTTGCCGGTCTTTTCAGTGATGTTGATGGTTTTCACGCCTTTTCCCCCTCTGTTGGTGATCGGATAGTCGGCCAGGCTCGATCGCTTCCCGTAACCGTTCTCCGAAAGCACCAGAACGTCATCTGTGGGATCATTTACACAAATCATGCCAACAACCTCATCGTTCTCATTACCAAGGGTTACCCCTTTAACTCCGGAGGCAGTACGCCCGATGGGACGTACTATGGACTCGTTGAAACGGATGGATTTTCCGCTCTTAACGGCCATCATGATTTCGTGGTTTCCGCTGGTCCGGCGGGCTTCCAGAAGCTCATCGCCTTCTCTGATGGTGATGGCATTGACCCCGTTCACCCTGGGCCGCGAATAAGCTTCCAGGGTTGTCTTTTTGATGACTCCCTTCTTTGTGGCCAGAATGATATAGTTGCTGTTGATGAATTCACGGTCTTCGAGGGTTTTCACCTTGATGTAGGCCAGAACCTGATCTTCATTGCTGATATTCAATATATTCTGTATCGCCCTTCCCTTGCCGGTCCGGGTCCCCTCGGGAATCTGGTACACCTTAAGCCAGTAACACCGTCCGTTTTTGGTGAAGAGCAAAAGGGTGTTGTGCATCGAAGCCACGAACATATGCTCTATAAAGTCTTCATCCCGGGTAGCTCCTCCGCGGGAGCCTACTCCTCCCCTCCCCTGGGTCCTGAAATCCGACAGCGGGGTTCTCTTGATGTACCCCAGGTGTGAAATGGTGATAATCATTTCATCGTCGGCGTAGAAATCCTCGGGATTGAAATCTTCGGCATTATGCTCTATGTCTGTACGGCGGCCGTCTCCGAATCGGGCTTTGAGTTCCTGGAGTTCACTTACGATGATGCCCATGAGGAGGGAGTCATTGGAGAGGATCTCCTTATAGTGCTCGATTTGTTTCATAATGGCCTCGAATTCGGCGTGCAGTTTTTCCTGCTCCAGTCCGGTCAGCTGCCGCAGACGCATTTCAACGATGGCGCGTGATTGGATGTCGGTGAGTCCGAAACGTTCCATCAGTCTCTCTCTGGCTTCCTCAGGAGTTTTGGAACTCCGGATTATGGCGATGACCTCGTCGATATTATCACTGGCGATGATGAGACCCTGAAGGATGTGGGCTCTTTTTTCGGCTTGTTCGAGTTCGTAGCGGGTACGGCGGGTGACCACGTCGTGGCGGTGGTCTACGAAATAGCGGATGAGTTCTTTCAGGTTCAGGGTACGGGGCCGGCCATGGACCAGGGTGATGCTGTTAACATTAAAGGCGGTCTGCAGGGGGGTGAGCTTGTACAGGGTGTTCAGGACCACGTTGCTCATGGCGTCTCTTTTCAGGTCATAAACCACCCTCATCCCCTCGCGGTCCGATTCGTCGTTGACGTTCGAGATCCCTTCGATTTTCTTCTCGTTGATCAGGTCGGCAGTTTTCTGGATCATTTCAGCCCTGTTGACCATATAGGGAATTTCGGTGACGATGATCTTTTCACGACCTCCCTCATTTTCGATGTGGGCCTTACCACGGATGACAATCTTTCCCCTGCCTGTTTCATAAGCATCCTTCACTCCCTGGTAGCCATAGATGATCCCTCCGGTGGGAAAATCAGGAGCCTTGATGATTTTTACCAGTTCGTCGATCGATATGTCAGGATTTCCGATGTACGCCACAATGGCATCCACGGTATCGGTAAGATTATGGGGTGGCATGTTGGTGGCCATCCCCACGGCAATCCCTGAAGTTCCGTTGACCAGCAGGTTAGGCAGTCGTGTGGGCAATACCGTGGGTTCCTGAAGGGATTCGTCGAAGTTGGGCTGGAAATCAACGGTATTCTTTTCCAGATCGGCGAGGGTCTCCTCAGCGATCCGCGACAGGCGGGCTTCGGTATAACGCATAGCGGCCGGACTGTCACCGTCGACGGAACCAAAGTTACCCTGTCCGTCAACCAGAGGATAGCGTAATGACCACTCCTGGGCCATTCTCACCATGGTAAAGTATACCGAAGAATCGCCATGGGGATGGAATTTCCCCATGACCTCCCCTACTATCCTTGCCGATTTTTTATAAGGTTTATTGGAGAGGGTTCCCAATTCGTTCATTCCGAAAAGAACCCTGCGGTGCACCGGCTTCAGTCCGTCGCGCACATCGGGTAAGGCACGTGATACGATTACCGACATGGAGTAATCGATATAGGCAGACTTCATCTGCTCTTCAATGTTTACCCTGATAATTTTTTCGCTGTCAGCCATTTAAGAAATAATTAATGAAATTTATCCCCGGTTTTTACCGGACTTGCAAAAGTAGTAAAAAATCCCTGCCAAAAAGGCATTTTTCCTCTCCTCTTCACCTCTGAGGAGAGGTAAAATATCAACAATCACGGTGGTGAAATCCTGCTTAAAAGCTGTTATTTTGGGCAAAACTCCTCTCTTCGGCTTGCGGGGGAGCAGGAATTATTGGTAATTTTGATAAAAACTTTTAGGAACAATTTTTGTTGATGTTTACAGTCAGTTAATATTGAAGCATGGATTCACAATTTTCACCACGAATAAAGGATATTATAGCTTACAGTCGCGAGGAAGCCATCAGGCTGGGGAATGACTATATCGCTCCCGAGCATCTTTTCCTGGGCATTTTGCGTGATGGGGAGGGCATGGCCACGGAGATCCTCCAGAATATGGGCGTTGATTTGGCAGATATCAAGAAGCAGATCGAAAAGAAGATGCGTTCAAACCGCAAGATTGACCTCGATGCCCAGGTCGCCATGTCGAAGACGGCGGAAAAGGCCCTGAAGGTGATCTCTCTGGAAGCCCGCTCCTTTAAAAGTCAGCTGGCCAACAGCGGACACCTGCTGCTGGCGATTCTCAAGGATAATGACAATCTGGTCACCACCCTTCTGGCCGATGCCGGCATCAACTATTATATGGTTAGGACGCAGATGCAGGATTATAAGCAACCGCAGTCGAGGTCTGATTTTCCCGAGAATGAAGATGAAGATCCTGATGATCCCTTCAGCAAGAAACAGGGGGCCGGCTCCCCGAAGAAATCCTCTAATCCCAAGACCGACACGCCGGTTCTTGACAATTTCGGCATTGACATCACCCGTTTGGCTGAAGAGAACAGCCTCGACCCCATTGTGGGAAGGGAGAAGGAGATAGAGCGTTTGGCGCAGATACTGAGCCGGCGCAAGAAGAACAATCCCATCCTGATTGGAGAGCCCGGCGTGGGAAAGTCGGCTATTGCCGAAGGTCTGGCCCTGCGGATTGTCCAGAAGAAAGTGTCCCGGCTTCTGTTTGACAAAAGGGTGATCAGTCTGGACATCGCCTCCATTGTGGCAGGCACCAAGTACCGTGGTCAGTTTGAGGAGCGGATGAAGGCTATTCTCAATGAGTTGTCGAAGGTCAGCAACGTGATCCTCTTCATTGATGAGATCCACACCATTGTTGGTGCCGGAGGGGCTACCGGTTCGCTCGATGCGGCCAATATGCTGAAGCCTGCCCTGGCACGCGGTGATATTCAGTGTATTGGTGCCACCACCCTTGACGAATACCGCCAGCATATTGAAAAAGACGGGGCCCTGGAGCGCAGGTTCCAGAAGATCATGGTGGAGCCCACCTCGGTGGAAGAGACCATTGAGATTCTCAACAACATAAAGTCGAGGTATGAGGACCATCACAACGTCAATTATACTCCTGAAGCCATAGATGCCTGTGTCAAGCTTACGGCACGCTATATTACGGACCGTTACCTGCCCGATAAGGCCATTGATGCCCTCGACGAGGCCGGATCGCGGGTTCACATCGCCAATATCAACGTGCCCGAGAAGATCGTCAAGCTGGAGCAAAAGATCGAGGCAACGCGTGAGGAGAAGATCGTAGCGGTGAAAAGTCAGAATTTCGAGCTGGCGGCCAATTTCCGCGATAAGGAGAAAAATCTGCTGATGTTGCTGGACCAGGAGAAGGAGGAGTGGGAAAAGGAACTTCTGCACCACAGGGAGGTCGTTGACGACCAGAAGGTGGCCGAGGTGGTGGCCCTGATGTCGGGGATTCCGGTGCAGCGCATTGCCCAGGCAGAAGGACGGCGCCTCGCGGCCATGGATGCCGACCTCAGAGGAAAGGTAATCGGTCAGGAAGATGCCATTGCCAAGGTGGTAAAGGCCATCCAGAGAAACCGGGCCGGACTCAAGGATCCCAACCGTCCCATCGGTTCTTTTATCTTTCTGGGACCTACAGGAGTCGGAAAAACCCAGTTGGCCAAGGTATTGGCCACCTATCTTTTTGACAGCATCGATTCGCTGATCCGTATCGACATGAGTGAATACATTGAAAAATTCAGTGTTTCGCGGCTTGTGGGAGCCCCTCCCGGATATGTGGGGTATGAGGAAGGCGGACAGCTCACCGAAAAGGTGAGAAGGAAGCCTTATTCGGTCGTTCTGCTCGATGAAATCGAAAAGGCCCACCCCGATGTGTTTCACCTCCTGCTGCAGATGCTTGATGAAGGACGCCTGACCGACAGCTTGGGAAGGGTCGTCGATTTCCGCAATACCATCATCATTATGACTTCCAATATCGGAAGCCGTGATTTGAAGGACTTTGGCCGTGGTGTGGGCTTCAACACGGGAACTCCCACCGACGAGAATGAAAATGCCAAATACATCATCCAGAAAGCGTTAAAAAAAGCCTTCGCCCCAGAATTTCTCAACAGGATCGATGACGTGATCATGTTTAATTCGCTCAACAAGGGGCATATTCATAAGATTATCGAGTTGGAAATTGCCGATCTCTACAAAAGGGTCGGAGCTCTCAACTACCAGTTGGTTCTTTCTCCGGAAGCGTTGGATTTCATTGCCGACAAAGGGTACGATCCGCAATTTGGCGCCCGTCCTCTCAAGAGGGCCATCCAGAAGTATCTTGAGGATGAACTGGCTGAAATCATCATCAAAGCGACGGTGCAGGCAGGAGATACCATTTCGGTGGTCATGGATGAGAGCAAGGAGAAACTTCTCCTCAAGGTTTTATCTCCGGAAACGACGGTTGGGGAGCAATCAGGCGATTCCTGAGGGGCTGAGCCCTGAACGCGGCAGGTCATTCATATTTGAGCACCAGAAGGCAAAGGTCATCACTCTGGCTGCTGGCACCGGCAAAACTGTTGACTTCTCCGATGACGATTCCGGCCACTTCTTCGGTGGTTTGATTTTTAATCTTGTCGAAAATGCTGTAGAAGTTATCGACGCCGAAGAACTCACCGGTTTCGTTGACTTGTTCCGTAATACCATCGGTGTACATGATCAGGATATCGCCTTTGCTGAACTTAACCACATTCTCTTTATAACCCCGGTCGAAATAGAGTCCCAGGGGTAATCCGTGGGGATCGCCGAGTTCCTTTACATTTCCGGCATTTTGGATAAGGAAGGATGGGGTATGTCCGGCGTTGCAGTAATTAAGGGTGTCATTTTCCAGGTCCAGGATTCCCAGGAAGAGAGAGAGGAAGAACTGGTTGCTGTTATTTTTGCACAGGAGTGTATTGACCCGGTCGACAATCTCGCTGGCGCTGCCCGCGAAGGCATTGCTTTTTATAAAGGTGTGGGCCACCCCCATGAAAAGGGCTGCCGGGATGCCCCTGCCTGAGACATCGCCAATGGTTACCAGCATCTTATGGTCGCTAATCATGAAAAAGTCAAAGAGGTCACCGCTGACTATGGCCAGGGGATGGTATACCGCATTGAGGGAAACTCCGCCATTATAGAGGTAGTGGTTTCCCGCGGGGGGGATAAAGCTTCTCTGGATTTCAGCCGCCAGCTGCATGTCATCTCTGAGTTTCGCACGGCGCAGGCTCAGCTCTTTTTCACTCTGCAGGTTTTTCTCATATCTCTTCTGTAGTCTGATGAGGCTCTCCTGGAGGAGGACGGCCTCGTTGGTTTCTCCAGGCTGGGGGTCCAGTTTTTCGATGCTGAAGCTGTGCAGTTCCTTGCTGATGGCGGAAATAGGCTGCATTAAACGGCGCGACAGGGCAAAGACGATATAAAAGATCAGGGCAGCCACCCCTATAGCTACCAGGATCATCTTCAGCAGCAGCCTGTTCAGATCCCTGTAGAATTCGGAATAGGGCATCACAAACGACATGATCCATCCGTTTTCTGGAATCAGGGTGGGATAAGCCCAGGATTTCAGATAAGAGAGAATTTCGGGATAGACGGTGACGGGCTGCAGTTCCTGAACGAATTTGCGGAACAGGGTGGCTGAATCATCGGGGAATACTTTACGGGAAAGTTGGTAAAGATTTCTGTTAAGGATAAAACTGGGATTTGGGTGGGTGATGAAATTCCCCTTCCGGGAAATGAGAAAGGCAAATCCTTTTTCGCCTTTTGGGATTTCATTGATCAGGTCACCCAGAAATTCGAGGGATAGCTGGCATGCCACATATCCGGTCATCAGGGTGTCGCCCCTCTCTCCCGTTTTGGCAAAGGGATAATAATATGCCGAGAGGATCAACCCGTTATTTTCGCAACGGAAAGGTTCCGACCACCCCGGGGTTTTCCTGTTCAATCCTTGCCACAGGACAGTTTCATCCCTGACACATTTCCCCGGAGTCACCCCGCAGCCGGCACAGAACTGGATGGTGTCGTCACGCGTGATAAGGAGGCTGACCGTTTCTCCCTGGTCATCGCGGGGCGTCATCTCAACCCTGAACGACGATATATAGGGATATTTATCCAGCAATCCCCTGAGAAAGGGAGCGGTCTCCCCATGCTGATGATAGAAAGAGATTTCGGTGGATATATTGGTTGCCACTTCCTGGGTGGCGATTACCCTTTGCCGTACAGGGGAAACCAGGGAATTGTTGATGTTCATGGCCTTATATTTGGCATTACCCTCAGCCAGCATAAAACTGTACTGGTATGCCCAGATGATGAACAAGGCATAAACGATCAGTACGGCTGAAGATATGTAC
>CAZMMX010000016.1:0-71375 GCA_964567485.1 uncultured Prolixibacteraceae bacterium
TCCGGACTGGTGATCCACGCTCTGTGAGAAAACCCGGAACTGGGATCGCCCCCTGAAGCCCGCGAACCATCATCCGGCTTCAGGGCCCCTGGTTTAGCGGAGATGAAAAGATAAAAATTGACCGGAAGCCTCTGTTAGAACAGGGGCTTCTTTGTTAATCCCCAATTTTTTCTTGTGATTTGCATCCAAACCAGGGTTCTAAGGAATCACCGGAAAGATTTATTTTTACTTTTACAGGCAGACCTTAAATAAACGCTGTTTATGAATAATTTCAATCCCCTGTCAGGGCGTCAAACGACCTGGCTGGTACTACTGAGGGTGGCCATAGGATGGCATTTCCTCTACGAAGGACTGGTGAAAGTGTTCAATCCCTCCTGGTCTCCCTTTGGATACCTGATGGATTCAAAGGGGTGGTTTGCCCCCCTCTTTTATTCCATGGCTTCCAATTCAGGCGTTCTGGCAGTGGTCGATTTTCTCAACCAATGGGGACTGGTGCTGATCGGACTGGGCCTGATCCTGGGGGTGTTCACCCGATTGGCAACCGCCTCGGGAATGCTCCTGCTCGTTTTTTATTATCTCTCGCACCCGCCTTTCACAGGGGTGAATTACGCCCTTCCCAGCGAAGGCAGCTATTTCATTGTCGATAAGGTCGTCATTGAATTTCTGGCCCTGGGAGTCTTACTTTTCTTTCCCACCGGGCATATCGTAGGTTTCGACAGGCTCTTATTCGGTAAAAACAGAAAAACCCAGCAAAACAATGGATGATAAGAATAAACAGGAGGTAAAGCCGGGGTTGACCCGTCGCGATGTCGTGAAAGGACTGGCCACGGTTCCCGTGTTGGGCGCTGTTGCCTATGGTCTCTACAAGAAAAAAAGTTACGACCGTTACCTGAAGAGTTCCATTTCAGGCGAACTGGGAATGTCGGCCGATGAGCCTGCCCATCCCCCGAAATCGGAAGGTAAGGAGATCCGCATTGGTCTGATCGGCTTCGGCATTCGCGGGAAGCAGCTGGCCAAGGCCCTGGGATTTGCTCATCCCACCCAGGTCGAAGAGTGGCGCGAAGCCGCCGCCAATAACAAGAACGACTACCGGTACGCCGACTTCAAAAGCCAGGAAGACCTCAACATCCGTATCACCGCCGTTTGTGATATCTTCGACACGTACGGGAATCATGCACGGGAGATGGCGGAGAATATCCACCGTGAAGGCCCCGGAGGGAAAATGGGGGACCCGGTAAAACGATACGCCAACTACAAGGAGCTGATCGCCTCTCCCGATGTCGATGCCATCGTCATCGCCACCCCCGACCACTGGCATGGTCCCATGACCATAGAAGCCGCTCATGCCGGCAAACATGTCTACTGTGAAAAACCGCTCACCTGGTCGGTCGAAGAGACCTACGAAGTACGGAAAGCCGTCGTGGATTCCGGCATCGTCTTCCAGCTCGGCCACCAGGGAAGGCAAACCGACGCCTATCTCAAAGCCCGGGAAGCCATAGAGAAAAATGTCCTGGGTCCTGTGAACCTCATCGAGGTCACCACCAACAGGAACGACCCCAATGGAGCATGGGTCTATGACATCCACAAGGATGCCTCCCCCGCCACCATTGACTGGGAGCAGTTCATCGGCCAGGCCCCGTGGCACGACTTCTCCCTCGAACGCTTCTTCCGCTGGCGCTGCTGGTGGGATTACAGCACCGGGCTCTCGGGCGACCTGCTCACCCACGAATATGACGCCATCAACCAGATCCTGGACGTGGGAATCCCCCATTCGGCCATGTCGACCGGAGGCATCTACTTCTTCAAGGACGGCCGTACGGTCCCCGATGTGCTCACCACGGTCTTTGAGTTCCCCGAAAAAAACCTCTCGCTGCTCTATTCCGCCACCCTGTCGAGCCAAATGGACCGTGGCAAAAGGGTCATGGGCCACGATGCCTACATGGAAATGGGCAATGCCCTGACCATCTACGCCGACCCGCGCTCAACCCGGTATGCCGAAAAAATAGAACAGGGCATCATCAAACCTGACATGCCCATATACAGCTACGTGCCTGGACGCGGTGCCGACACCATCACCTCGGCTACCGAACGCTATTTCGCAGGCCGCGGACTCCTGTATACCTACCGCGGAGGAAAAAGAATCGACACTACCCACCTGCATATGAAGGAGTGGCTCGACGCCATCAGAACCGGCAAACCGACGGGATGCGACATCCATAGCGCCTTCGAGGAAGCCATGACCGCCCATATGGGGACCCTCTCCTACCACCACAAAAAACAGGTCTTCTGGGACAAGAGCAACGAGAAGATCATCGTATAGTGGCAAAAACACTATCTTTGCGGCTCTAAAAACATGGCATGATGGATATTGACGTTATCCTGCAGAAACACCTGCGGGAAGGGGTGGAACAGCTCTTTGGCTTCATCCCCGGGGAAGCGATGCTTCAGTTGCAGCAGACCCGAAAAGAGTTCGAAGGGGATCTGACCCTGGTGGTCTTTCCCATGGTGAAGGCGGCCCGGAAAAGCCCGGCAGAAGTGGCCGGCATGATTGGCCGTTACCTCGAAGCCAACGCCCCTGAAGTGGCTGGTTTTAACGTCGTCAACGGTTTTCTTAACCTCACCCTGCGCGACACCGTATGGCTCGACCTCCTCCGAAAAGCCGCTGAAGATGAGAATTACGGCTTACGAAATGGTGGGGACGACGCCGAAGTGGTGATGATCGAATACTCCTCACCCAACACCAACAAGCCTCTTCATCTGGGACATATCCGCAATAACCTGTTGGGATTCTCCCTGGCCGAAATTATGAAGAACAACGGCAGAAAGGTGGTCAAAACCAATATCGTCAACGACCGGGGCATCCACATCTGTAAGTCGATGTATGCCTGGCAGCAATGGGGCCAGGGAAAGACGCCCGAAAATACAGGCATCAAGGGCGACCACCTGGTGGGCGACTTCTATGTGATGTTCGACCAACAATACAAAAAAGAGGTAGCTGCCCTGGTAAACGGGGGAATGACCCAAGAGGAGGCCGAAAACCAGGCCCCGTCGATGCTGGCAACCCGTGAACTCCTTCGCAAATGGGAAGCCCACGATGAAGAGACCGTTGCCCTCTGGAAAATGATGAACAGCTGGGTCTACCAGGGTTTTGACACGACCTACCGCGAACTGGGCGTCGACTTCGACAAAATCTATTATGAGTCAGACACCTACCTCATGGGCAAGGATGAGGTTCTCAGGGGAGTCCGTGAAGGCCTCTTTTACCGCCGCGATGACGGATCGGTGTGGGCTGACCTTACGGCCGACGGCCTTGACCAAAAAGTACTCCTGCGCAGCGATGGCACCTCGGTCTATATGACCCAGGATATCGGCACCGCCAAAATGCGCTTCGACGACTACCCCATCGGAAAAATGATCTATGTGGTTGGTAACGAACAGAACTACCACTTCCAGGTCCTTTCCCTCCTTCTCGATAAACTGGGATACCGCTGGGGCCGTGAACTCTACCACTTCTCCTACGGAATGGTGGAACTCCCCTCCGGAAAAATGAAATCACGTGAAGGCACCGTGGTCGACGCCGATGACCTGATCGCCGATATGGTGGAAGTCGCCAGAAAAATGGGACGGGAACTGGGGAAAATGGAAGATATGGAACCCGGGGAAGCCGACAAAACGTATAAAATGATCGCCCTGGGCGCCCTCAAATATTTCATTCTGAAAGTGGACCCCAGGAAAAATATGACCTTCAACCCCGAAGAATCCATCGATTTCAACGGCAACACAGGCCCTTTCATCCAGTACACCCACGCCCGAATCATGTCGGTCCTCCGTAAAGCCCACGAAACAGGACTGGCCTTCTCAACGCAATTCCCGGCAACGATGTCCCTGGAAACCAAAGAAAAGGAACTCCTGAAAACCATATCGGAATACCCCGCCATGGTCGCAGAAGCTGCGGCGGGCTATTCCCCGGCTTTAGTCGCCAATTACTGCTATGAAATCGCCAGGGAATTCAACCAGTTCTACCACGACCATTCCATTCTCAACGAACCCGATGCCGGAAAAAGAAACTTCAGGCTGATCCTGTCGGATTGCGTCGTGAAAATCATGAAAAGCGGAATGGGAATGTTGGGGATCGAAATGCCCGAAAGAATGTAATAAAATAAAGAAAGGAGACCTCTGTCTCCTTTCGTTGGGATTTAAAAATGCAATTCAAGTATAAGGGACTACAAATAACTTGAATACTGTGAACAAATATAAGTACAAAATACATTATTGATTCTGGGTCGATATATTTTATACTCATTTTAAATAAGCCATGGTTGAGTTTCTTGAAATCCTTGCCCTGTCATAGTTTCAGGAGGATACCAATCAGGTTTTCATTCTGATCAAGTCCCAGTTTTTGTCTCAACCGGTAGCGGTGATTCTCGACGCCGCGCACCGAAATCCCCAACAGCGGGGCGATTTCCTTAGAGGACAAGTTCATTCTCAGGAAGGCACAGAGGCGCATGTCGCCGGGCGTCAGCTCAGGATAGTGGGCCTTTAGGTTTTTCATGAAGGTCTCATGGGCTTGTTCGAAATTGGTTTCAAAGACATTCCACTCGTCGTGGCTTGAAAGGTGATTGTCAATACGCCGGAGCAACTCATTGGAATACTTGTCGGGGTAGCGGGTCCCCAGCTGGTTTTTCTGGGAGAGGACCAGCTCTCTGAGATCGAGGAGAAACTCGTTCTTTTTGATGATGGACATAGTGGAGTTGGCGAGTTCTTTGCTTTTATAAGAGATCTGGGCTTGCAGTTTTTCATTTTTCAGGGTGATGAGTTCCCTTTCGCTCTCCTCCCGTTTGCGCTGCTCATTTTTGCGGGTATTGGCGATCACCCGCATCCGGAAGAGGAGCAGCGCCGCGGCGGCGAGGAGGAGGTAAAAGATACGCGCAGGAACCGACCAAAACCAGGGCTGGTAGACGAACAGGGGAATTTCGAGCTCCTGGCTGTGGTTCCCCCAGGGATCGGCAGCCCGCACCCTAAGGGTGTACCTTCCCGCCGGGAGGCGTACAAAAGCCAACAATGGCGACTCCCCGTTGGAAGTCCATTGTGCCGTCAATCCCTCCATCCTCCATTCCCAGGTGATTCTTCCGCTTCCGTACCAGGGAAAAGCCACCCTGAGGTTAAAACTATTCAGCGGCCAGGGAACACGAAATCCCTTCTGCCCGGGAGGAAGACTCTGCATTTTTCCATCACGGCCCGTAAGCCACACCCCCTTTTTGTCCGGAATTTCCCCCCGCCGGAAGGAAGAAGAGGGGTCTTCCCCCGGACTAACGATAGCGATGCCATTTTCCAGGCATACCACGACCTCCTTCTTTGAGAGGATGGCTATGTTTTCATAGTTACGGATCAGCTGATTCCGGAAGAGAGCCGTGGGAAATTCCCTGAGCAGCAGGGCCTCGCCTCCACTGATTTTCCATAACCCTATGCGCTGTGGGGTGATCAGCCAGTACTGGTGATCACTGGCCGCAATGATACGTTCTGCCCTGGCATATTCCCCCAGAAGAGTGTTCATCCGGTCGAAGGGAATAATCTTATCCTCGAGATCATTATAGGTGAAGAGCTGCTCGCCCGAGGTGAAGACTACCCGGTTTTCAAGGTTAAATACCCTGAGGTGGTGGTCCTTGCCAAAAACCGAATTCTCGCCGTAATAGCCGGCATTAAAAACCGAATCGCGCTCCCTGTTGGGGCGCAGACGGTAAATTCCCCGGTGCATATGGCCGGCCCAGAGGTTGCCCAGATGATCAAATTCGAGAAACCTGATCAACTCGTTGAAATTATAAAGGACATTACTGAGGGTCAGACGCCCCACCACGAGGCGGTACCTGACCAGATTGGAATAGGTGCACTGCAGAAAACTTCCCGGCTCTACGGGATCGGGGGTGATGGAAAAACCTCCTGAAACCCCCGATACCTTTCTTGCTTCACCCCCGGAAATGGCATAAGTACCGCTGTTGTGGCCGGCAATCAACTCACCGCCAATCACCGTCAGATCCCAGACTTGTCCCTGTGTTCCCGCCACCAACCGGAAATCCTTGCTGTCAGCGGCCATCGCCCCTTCGAAAAGCCCCTGGTTGGTACCCAGGTAAAGTTTACCTTCAAAGAGGGCAGCATCATAAACAGCACCGATGCCTTCCACAGGAATGAAACGCACCCCTCCCGAGGGACCTGCCGGAATCATGTCCACACCACTGTCGAGGGCTCCCCAAAGGTTACCCTCCCGGTCACAGAAAAGCCCAAGCACCGTGTTGTTCTGCATGCCATTCCGCGTGTTGAGATGCCACTTCAACCGCCCATCCCTGCCAATCAGGAATAGGCCCTCTTGTATCGTCCCAACGGCCAGATCTCCCGAAGGGAGCAGCGCAGCCCGGTTCACCTCGGTACGGCGAAACAACCCATTCAGGGGAGTAGGCCACTCCTCCACCTTCCCCTCAGAAACCATATAGAGGCCATGGGAGGCTGTCCCCATCAGGTAACGTCCTTCATCCCAGGGAAACAGAAAGCGCATCGCCTTGCCTCGGAAAAATTCCCCCGTCACAATAGGGAGCTTCAGAGAATCACGCAATTCAAAAATCCCTTCATCCATTTCGTTAAACAATAAACGTCCACCGGTCAGGACCGCTGCATTGACAAAACGGTCAAAGGGCAGAGAGGTAAACTCCCCGTTTTCATAAATGAGAACCTGGGTAAAGGCCTGGAACAGGACGCGGGAACCGTCAGGAAAGATATTCCAGAATTCCACGTTGGGAGCAAAGAGATGGCGCGCTTTCTCTTTGAGGGAGGTGTAATGAAGGTCGCCAAGGTCGTCGTGCTGCCAGAACCCCAGCTCCTGATACCCGCTGGTGTAAACGACCCCGTCGGCCGCCACAGCTACAGCCCTGATGACATTCCCGTCCGGAGTGGGATGGAGCAACCAGGTGGAACCGTCATATTCGAGCAAACCAGCACTGTTGGCCACGTAAATCGTCCCCTCCAGCCCCTGGGCTATACTCCAGTTCTGGCCTGAAGCTCCATACTCCTCCTTGTAAAAACTCCTGACACCGGGAGTCCCCTCCGCAATGCCCTCCGCCGGTGTGGGGAAAAATATCCCACCCCATAGTAAAAATATCAACCACTTCTTCATTGACTCCCCCGTTTTGACCAAATAACCCCCTTACTTTCGATTTTAAAAGTATTTTTTACCCGATTGAATCGCCTGCCAGTTTTGTTTTAACACCTCATCGGACCAAGGTACTTAACACCATAATTGTGATTTTTAAAAGAATTAATAACACCTCTAATATACTACAATAAAATATATTACAAATATATTCTATTATCATGGTGTATTCTTGATGTGTTATGGAAAAAACTCAATTTCGGGTGAAGAAATTATTGTGAGGCGTCTAAAAAACCTCAAGTGTGAAGAAGTGTTAATTTTACATCAAATTAATTAAATCTGCATACTGCTATGAAGAGATTTATTCTGTTATTGATTCTAACCAGCATGGTTTCGGTGCTCACCGCGCAACCCCGGGTAACAATTACCGGGACGGTCACCGAAGCTGACGGACAAGGGATCCCCGGGGTCAGTATTCTGGTGAAAGGTACCATGGTAGGTACGATCACCGACTTCGATGGGAATTATTCCATTGAAGCTGATCCTCAAAGCACCCTGGTTTTTAGTTTTGTGGGCTTCACCACCGAGGAGATACCCGTAGGCAACCAGACCGTGATCAACGTCCAGCTCAGGGAGCAGGCATTTGATGTGGAAGAAGTAGTGGTTGTGGGGTATGGAACCCAGAAGGTGAAAGACCTGACCTCCTCCATTACGACTGTCAAATCTGAAGATCTGGCGAAGACCCCTTCGGGGCAGGCCATGCAGGCCTTACAGGGTAAGGTGGCCGGATTGCAGGTGGTCAGCTCCGGATCTCCGGGAAACAGCCCCACCATCCGCGTCCGCGGTATCGGATCATATCCGGGACAAAACAACGAGGCTCCACTGTATGTGGTCGACGGCATGTTCTTCGACAACATCGACTTCCTCAACCCGGCCGACATCGCTTCCATCTCAGTACTGAAGGACGCCTCCGCCGCCGCCATTTACGGGGTGAGGGCCGCCAACGGGGTGGTGCTCATCGAGACCAAGTCGGGAGGCTACAATAAAAAGACCGAGATTTCCTATGACGGGTATTATGGAATGCAGGTCGCCCAGAATGTGCTGAAGATGGCCAATGCCGAGCAGTTTACCACCATGGCCATGGAGTCGGGATCGGCTGCCGATGCCAGTTTCATCCTCAACGCCATGCAACGCTATGGCCGGAGCAGGGTCAACCCCAATGTTCCCGACGTCAATACCGACTGGTACAAGGAGATCCTCCGACCCGCCGACATCCAGAACCACAGCATCAGCGTGGAAGGCGGCAACGAGAGTGCTTCCTATTCCATCGGCACCAACTACTTCGCCCAGGAGGGGATCCTCGACATGAAAAACCAGTATGAGCGATTTAACCTCCGTACCAAGCTCGATTTCAAAGCCACCGACTGGTTTACCATTGGCGGGAATATGATCCTGAGCAATGCCCTGAAAAATGCCGAGGAAGGCGGCGCCTGGAACCAGGCCTATTTCGCCGTTCCCATCCTCCCCGTCTATGACGATCACCTCCTGGGCATCGCCGAACCCGACAACTACGCCAATGCCCAGGACCTGGGATACCGCAGCGGGCAGAACCCCTTCCCCACCCTGCGCTACAGCGACAACAGGCTTAAAATCCGCAAGCTCATGGCCAATTTCTACGCTAAAATCGACATTCTGCCGAAAAAGCTCGATTTTAAAACCACCTATAATCATGCCTTCACGTCACTCGACGAACGCAATGTCCGCCTTCCCTACTTCATCGGGAACAGCTTCCAACGGGAAAACGCCTCCATCAACAAAAGCGCGTCGGTCTATTCCGACCAGATCTGGGACAATGTGCTGACCTATACCGACCACTTCGCCCTCCACAACATCACGGTGATGGCGGGGACCTCCTTCAGGGATGAAGCCTACACCGGATTGCGTGCCCAGGGACTCGACTTCCCTTATCAGCAGGAAGAGTCGTGGTACATCGACCAGGCACAGGAAAAACCCGAAGGTTCGGTAGGGGACGGCGGGGCCCGTCAGTACGGACTTTCCTACTTCGGCAGGTTCTCCTATAATTATAATGACCGTTATCTCCTGTATGCTACCATGAGGGCTGACGGCAGCTCCAAGTACCAGCAGAAATGGGGCTATTTTCCCACAATAGGCATCGGCTGGGTCATTTCCGAGGAGTCCTTCCTGAAAAACCACCCCACCATCAATTTCCTGAAGCTGCGCGCCAGCTGGGGACAGCTGGGGAACGACAAGATCCAGGCCAGCGACGGGGCCATCACCACCACCCCCATCACGGTCGCCATTGACGATGTGCTCGTCTCAGGAACCCAAACCACCAACACCTTCTCCTCCCTGAAGTGGGAATTGACCGAAGAGACCAATGCCGGTCTCACGGCCCGTCTCTTTGACAACCGCATGTCGGTCGATGCCGACTATTTCATCCGCGATACCAAAAACGCGGCCATTTATGTGAAGATCCCCGGTACGGGAGGCAGCGTCCTCAAAAACGTGGGGGTCATCCGCAACTCGGGTTTTGAAATGGCCCTGAACTGGAGCGATGAATTCACGGGGGACCTCAGGTTCAACGCAGGCGTCAACTTCTCCTTCCTGAAGAACAAGGTTCGTGATCTTTACGGACAGCCTTACATCGATGGAGGCTCTGCAGAATTCCGCCAGCGTTCCATCGTCGGGCATCCCCTGCTGGCCTTCTTTGGCTATGAGGTGCTGGGCGTATACCAGAACCAGTCCGAAATCGACGCCGACCCCTCGGCTCCCTCCTCGGCACTCCCCGGAGACTTCAAGTACAGAGACCAGCAGAAAGAGGGTGAACCGGGCTACGGCGTGGTTAACGACGACGACCGCGTCATTCTGGGCTCCTATTTCCCCTCCTTCCTCTATGGCGGCAATCTGAGCCTTTCCTGGAAGAACTTCGACCTTTCGGCCAGCATACTCGGACAGATGGGCAATAAAATCCTGAACCGCAAGCGGGGCGAGATCATCTGGACGGCCGACGGGAACCTCGATGCCGACCTGGCCGTCAACCGCTGGCACGGAGAAGGCACCAGCAACAAATATCCCTCCTCTGCCGGATTGAGGAAAGGATGGAACCAGAAGATGAGCGACTACTTCGTGGAAGACGGCGCCTTCTTCAGACTCCAGAATGTGCAGTTGGCCTACAACATTAAAGGGGTTCAACTCTTCGGCGCCGACATGCCCGACGCCCGGGTGACCCTGACCGCCGACCGCCCCCTGACCCTGTTCTCCTACAACGGATTTAATCCTGAAGTCGCCAACGGAATCGACACCCAGACCTATCCCATTCCTTCGGTGTATACCATTGGCCTGAATCTTAAATTTTAACCACAACAGGATCAATCATAACAACGTAAACTATATAAAGATGAAAAGATATCTTTCCATAACAAAACTGGCGCTCTTCATGGCAGCACTCTTCATACTCGCCGCCTGCCATGACCTGCTCGACGAACCTGCCGAAAACAGGGCTTTCACCGAAGAGACCGATTATACCCTCTCAGGCAATATGGACCTTCCCCTGATCGGGATGTATGCCGACTTTTATAACAGCGAATGGGAGGTCTTCCCTCTCCTTTCCGTCAGGGGTGACGACGTCAACGCCGGAGGCCTCGGGGACCAGCAGGACTTCGCAGAAACCGACAAGTACAACTACAACAAGGACTTCTGGATGTCTAACTCGGTATGGCAGAACTATTACGGAGACCTCTTCAATGCCCATTCCGCCATTGACCAGATCGAAAAGTACAAGGAGTTTGCCACCAACAAAGCCCTGGCCGACCAATATATCGCCGAAATCAGGGTGATGCGTGCATGGTATCTCTATTACCTGGCGCTGACCTGGGGGGACATTATCATCACGGAAAGCCAGGATCCCTCAGCCTTGCTGGTGGCCCAACTGAGCAGCAAGGAAGAGGTCATGCAGCACATCTCGGCCGAAATGGACGAGGTCATCCCCCTGCTTCCTGCGGTGCACCCCGCCGAGCGTGCCGACATCAGGGGAGGGATCACCCGTTACACGGCCCTGGCCCTGAAAGCCCGTGCCAACCTCGACCTCAAGAACTTCCCCGCTGTGGCTGAGGCCACCGGACAAATCATCAGCAGCGGAAAATTCGCCCTCGAAGCCGATTATTACAACCTCTTCAAAATCCCCGGAAAACTGAACAAGGAGAACCTTCTGGAACTCCAGTATTCCGATTTCGGGAAAGGCTCAGGCGATGCCATCAACTATCTTAACGACTTCTTCGGACCCCAGGGGTGGACCCCCAAGGTGACGGGTGCCGGCAGCGGCTGGGGATTCTATGAGCCCAGTCTCAAATATATCAAGTTTATGCTTGACCGTAACGAGACCATCCGCCTCGAGACCAGCGTTCTGTTCACCAACAGGGGAATCGCCGAAATTAAAAAGGATGCTAAATATGCCAACCTTCCGGCATGGATCACCAACACCACCCGGTCGGGCGACCGTATCAATGACTATGCCCGTGCCCTGTTCGCCAGCGGAAAACACTACCTTCCCTCCGACCAGCTGACCCCCGGGAGAACCGGCTACGGCACCAACAAAAACTTCATCTGTATCCGTTATGCCGAGATTTTGTTGATGCATGCCGAAGCCCTTACCTCAGGAGCCAGCAGCAGCGTTATGACTGCCGATGCCGCCATCAATATGGTCAGGAGCCGTGCCGGACTTCCCGCCCTCTCCGGAGTGACCAACGCCCAGGTGATGGATGAGAAATTCGCGGAACTCGCCATGGAATGGGGAATCCGTTTCTATGACATGGTCAGGATGGGCAACTTCGCCGCCCTGAGCTACGACGGCAGGAGCTTCACCGCCGATAAAGTCACCCTCCCCTACCCGCAGAACCAGGTCGACCAGATCCCGGCTCTCCAGGAGGCTTTGGGTAAATAACAATAACTTATGACCACAGAAAAAATAAAGAATATGAATACCTTGAAATATCTGCTGGCATTCACGGCGGCACTCATTCTGGCCGCGGGCTGCAACGAAGGAATTGACCCCATTTCGCCGCTGGACCCCGGTCCCGACAAGGACGCCCCGGCCATCACCATCCTCTCCCCCACACAGGGTCTGGCCATTGAGGTCGACTCCCTGGTGGTCTCGATCCTGGTGCAACTCGAAGTCACCGACGATATCGAACTGAAATCGGTCTCCGTGCTCCTCGACAACAGCGAAATCGGCAGTATGACCACCTTTAAGGATTACCGCCGCGCCCTCATGGATTTCCGCCACCTGAACGTGACCACGGGAATCCATACCCTCACCGTAAAGGCTACCGACCTGGGAGGCAAGATGTCAGAGAAATCGGTGACCTTCGAGAAGAAACCCCCTTACGTCCCCATGTATGCCGGGGAGGTCTTCTATATGCCTTTCAACGGCGATTTCACAGAGAAGATCACCTTTAAGAACGCCACCAAAGTGGGAAATCCCGGCTTTACCGATGCCAGCCTCAAGGGGATCAAGGCATATGCCGGAGCCACCGACTCTTACCTCACCTTTCCCCTGGCGGGACTCACAAGCGCCGATTTCAGTGCTTCCTTCTGGTACAAGGTCAACGGTTCCCCCGACCGTTCCGGTATTCTCAGCGCCAGTCCGGCCGGTGAAGACCGCACCAAGGGATTCCGTCTCTTCAGAGAGGGCAGTGCCACCTCGCAGCGCATCAAGGCCAATGTGGGCTGGGGCGGCGGCGAGACCTGGAACGACGGGGCGCTGATCACCGCCCCCGGCACCAACTGGGTCCACATCGCCCTGTCGGTGAGCGCCGACAAGGTCGTCCTTTATATCAACGGTGCCGGCATCGAAGTCCCCAACAAGGGAAATATCGACTGGACCGGCGTCGACTTGCTGGGCATCGCCTCGGGGGCCCCCAATTTTACCTATTGGAACCACAGCTTCGACCGCAGCCAGTATGACGAACTGCGCCTCTTTAACCGCGCCCTCACCGATGCCGATATCCAAACCATCATCCAGAATGACAAACCCTACGTTCCCCGGGAGGGAGAGATTCTCTACATGCCCTTCGAGGGAACTTACAAAGACCTGATCGGCAACCAGGAAGCCACGAAAGTGGGATCTCCGGAATTTGCCCCCGGCAAGGTCGGTAAGGCTTATGCCGGTGCCGCCAATTCCTATCTTACCTACCCCGCGGCTAATCTCACCAAGACCACCAGCCTGAGCGCCGCCTTCTGGATGAACATCAACGCCACTCCCGACCGTGGGGGGATCCTGACCCTCGCTCCTCCCGATGAGGCCGCCCCCGCCGCCCCTAACAACCGCACAAAAGGGTTCCGTTTCTTCCGCGAAGGATCAGCCACAGCCCAGATTTTTAAACTGAATGCCGGCAACGGCACGGCCGACAGCTGGTTCGACGGGGGTGCTTCTGCCACCGTTGATCCCACAGCAGGAGCCTGGGTACACCTCGCGTATACCATCAGTCCTACGGAATGCGTGGTCTACATCAACGGGGAAGTGGCCAAACAGGGGGCCTTTACAGGTATCAGCTGGGAAGGGTGCGATATCCTCTCCATCATGTCGGGGGCTCCCCGCTTCACGGGATGGAACCACTTCTCCGACCTGAGTCTTATGGATGAACTCCATATTTTCAACAAAGCACTGACCCAGGACGAAGTCAAGGCCATCATGAATGCCGAGAAATAAAACCCGACCTCCTTTCCTGACGAAAGGAAGGATCCGGGTCTCTCCCAAACAGGCTGCCCGGAAAACCGGGCAGCCTTATTTACTTTTTTTGGTATCCTTTGCCCATGAGAATCCTATGCCTTATTGCCTTACTGCTGTTTCTGACCCTTCCGGGCAAAGGTCAGGAAGTGCTCTTTTTTTCTGAAGGGACCACCACCGCTTTTTACGACCAGGGATTGGTAGACAAGGGCAACCTGGGGTCGGGTTACTTCGAGACCACCTCCCCACCTTCAGCCCCTCAGTACAATGACAAGGTGCCCTGCACCACCAACGCCTGGAAGGGAAAATCAGCGCTGAAATTCAACTACACCTCCGCCCCCGACGGCCAGTGGAAGGTCTCCGTTTTCCGGAGCAACTGGGAGGCTGCCGACATTTCGCAAATGGATACCCTGGTTTTTCACCTTTACTCATCCCAGGAACTCCCCGTCTCCGCCCTGCCCCTGATCGGTGTCAGAACCCTTGCAAAATCGGGAACGGGAGAAGTCAGCTCACAGTGGTACCCTCTGGCCAGCTATAACGGAACGGTACCTGCTGCACAGTGGACGCGCATCGTCTTTCCCCTGGAGGTGATCCGCTCCGATAATGCCAACAGCAACCTCAGCTTCCCGGCAGCCAAGGCCGTTCTCTTCAGCCAGTCGGAGAATAACAACACCTCGCGGCTTCTCTTCATCGATGAGATCATGGCCTTTAGAAATATTGCGACACTCTCTCCTGTAACCGGGCTTACCGCCACAGGGTACGACAGTCATGCGGAGCTCCGCTGGATTCCTGCCGGAGAAAACCTCTCCTGCCGCATTTATGCCTCCTTTGACGGAGGGAGCAGTTATGTGGCCAGGGGAGAGGCCACCGGCAACGAATACCTCGACTTTCTCCCCTCCACTGAAAGAAATAAAAATATCCACTATAGGGTGGTCACCCTTTTCCAGAAGCGCGAGTCCCTTCCCGCGGAAGCCATGGCCACGGTCCGGGACTTCTCCGACGATGAACTGCTGGAGATGCTCCAGGAGGTTACCTTCCGCTATTTCTGGGAAGGAGGGCACCCGGGGAGCGGCATGGCCCTGGAGAGAAGCAATGGCACCACCGTGGCTTCCGGAGCTACCGGCATGGGCCTGATGGCCATGATGGCCGCTCATGAGCGGCATTTCCGGCCCCGCGAAGAGATCAAAGCCAGAATCCTGAGCATCCTCGCCTTCCTGGAGAGCTGCGACCGCCACCACGGCGCATGGTCCCACTGGTACAATGGAGACACCGGAAAAACGCAACCTTTCTCCACCACTGACGACGGGGGTGACCTGGTAGAGACCTCTTACGTCGCCCAGGCCCTGGTAGCCCTGAGGAATTACTTCACCGGCGAGGATGCCCCCTCGGTGCAGATCAGGGATAAGGCCACCCTTCTATTCCGGGAGATCGACTGGGAGTGGTATCGCCAGGGAGGACAAAACGTGCTTTTCTGGCACTGGTCACCCAACTACGGGTTCGGAAGCATGAAAATCACAGGGTGGAATGAGTGCCTGGTCACCTACCTCATGGCCGCGTCCTCGCCCACCCATTCCATTCCGCAGGAGGTTTATACCGAAGGATGGGCACAAAGCGGCGCCATGGTGCGGAAGCGCACCTATTACAATCAGGAAATCAGCCTTTCCCCCGACTGGGGAGGCCCCCTTTTCTGGGTCCACTATTCCCACCTGGGCATCGACCCCCGCGGTCTCAAAGACCAATATGCCGATTACTGGGCCGAGCACGTCGGTACGGTAAAGATCCACCATGCCTATGCCGTCGCCAATCCGGGAGGATGGAAAAACTACAGCGATAAATGCTGGGGACTTACCGCCAGTGATGATCCCAACGGGTACACAGCCCATCAGCCTGTCCACAACGACAACGGGACCATCAGCCCCACCGCCGCTCTGGCCAGTATACCCTATGCCCCTGCCGAAGCCATCAAGGCCCTGAAATATTTCTACCGCGAAAGAGGAAGCGATCTCTGGGGAAAATACGGCCCCCGGGATGCCTTCAACGACCAGCTGGGATGGGTCAGAGATGCCTGGCTGGGCATCGACCAGGGCCCCATCATGGTGATGACCGAGAACTACCGCACTGCCCTGCTCTGGAACCTGGTGATGAAAGATCCCGATGTCAAGGCAGGCCTCGAAAAACTGGGGTTTCAGTACGATCCCTCCACCCCGGCAAGGAGCACGGAACTCCCCGCTCTTTTAACCCTGTTTCCCAATCCCTGCAGCAGTAAGGCCACCATCGTCATCCCCGGGGAAGGAGAAATCGACCAACTGCAGGTTTTCGGTTCCAGGGGTGAAATCCTCCTCCTCCGGAACGGAAAACAGGGCACTATCGCCCCGACGCTGGAGTGCGGAGCCTGGCCTCCCGGGATAACCCTGGTAAGAGTCACCCGCGGAAAAGAAATTTTCACAGGCCGTCTGGTGGTCACGAAATAGTATAAATCTGTTAATCAATAACTTCACCAATGAGACTAAAGCATTTTCTACCGTTGATGATCCTGGCTGCCGGGATTATTCTGGGTTCCTGCAACCCCCGCCCTTCCTCGACGCAAAAGGGATCCTCCACCGCTTCCGTGATGAGCGACGACTCGCTGCTGACCCTTTTGCAGCACCAGACCTTCCGCTATTTCTGGGATGCTGCGGAGCCCACCTCGGGGATGGCGCGGGAACGTATCCATCTCGATGGCGACTACCCCCAGAACGACCAGGATGTGGTCACCCTGGGAGGTTCCGGTTTCGGGGTCATGGTGATCCTGACAGGGATTGAACGGGGATTCATCACCCGTGAGGAGGGATTTGCCCGCTTGCAGCAGATCGTCGCTTACCTGGCGGGGGCCGACCGTTTCCACGGGGCATGGCCCCACTGGCTCGACGGCCCCACGGGAAAGGTGAAACCCTTCAGCAAGAAAGATGACGGCGGGGACCTCGTGGAATCGGCATTCATGATCCAGGGGCTCCTCACCGTCGCCGAATATTTCCGGAATGGCAACGAAGCCGAGCAACAACTGGTGGCCGACATTACCCGGTTGTGGCATGAGGTCGAATGGGACTGGTACACCCAGGGAAAGGATGTCCTTTACTGGCACTGGTCGCCCAACTATGCCTGGGAAATGAACTTCCCTGTTGGGGGTTACAATGAATGCCTCATCATGTATGTGCTGGCGGCCGCATCCCCCACCCACCCCATCCGTCCTGAAGTCTACCACAAGGGATGGGCCCGTGATGGCGCCATCGCCAACGATACGGTCTATTACGACCTCCCCACGGTACTCGATTTCTACGAACACGGCAGCGACCCGACGGGCCCTCTCTTCTGGGCACACTACTCCTATCTGGGACTCAATCCCAAAGGACTGAAAGACCAGTATGCCGACTATTGGGAACTCAACCGCAACCACGCCCTGATGCACTATCGCTATGCCGTTGACAATCCCAAAGGATTCGAAGGCTATGGCGAGAAACAGTGGGGATTCACCTCAAGTTATTCGGTCAGTGGCTATGCGGGGCACCATCCCGGCGATGAAGACCTCGGCGTGATCTCTCCCACGGCAGCCCTCTCCTCCTTCCCCTATACCCCCCAAGAATCCATGAAATTCCTCCGTTACCTCTATGAGGAAGCCGACACCCTCATCGGGGAATATGGGCCCTACGACGCCTATAGTCACACGCACAAGTGGGTCCTTCCCCGCTATCTGGCCATCGACCAGGGCCCCATTCCCGTCATGGTCGAGAACTACCGGACAGGCATTTTCTGGAATCTCTTCATGAAGAACCAGGATGTCCAAAAGGGCCTGCAACTCCTGGGATTCACACACGATCCCTCAACGGTGGAATAATCCTTATCTCCTCAGGAAGGGCTTCACGGAACAGGAATGACCGGTTAACAGAAATGGATCAGTTCCTGATTTCCCTTTGGTCCTCGGGGAGCCCTTTGCGCCCTGGAATTCTGACCTCTTTTATTCACCAGACCAGGCAAAAAAAACGTTTTAGTCATGCATATCCGAACTTCCCTACTGGCCCTGATGCTCTTGTTATTGATGGTGCCGGCTCTCTCTTTCGCGCAGGGAGAACAGCAAAAAACCTACTGCAATCCCGTCAACATCGACTATGGATAAGGAAAAAACCTACTACTTCACGATTGAGGCGATCAACGAGAACGGCGTGGGAGAGCGTATTCCGGTGGTAACAGCCCAATAAGCCGGCCAGAAAAGCCGGCGACGTGAAGCGTCCGCCGAATTTAACATTATATTTGTTCCGGAAGATCTATACAAACAAAGCAATACTTAATAAAGATGAACAAAATCATCACCCTTATGATCGTCCTCACCCTGCTGGTTTCCTGCCAGAAAGGGGACAAATCCGCAGGAAATGCGGAGATGGACCGCTTTATTGATAACCTCATGAAGGAAATGACTCTGGAGGAAAAACTGGGGCAGTTGAATCTGCCAGCTTCGGGCGACATCACCACCGGTCAGGCCCAGAGTTCCGGCATTGCCCAGAAGATCAGAGAAGGTAAAGTCGGCGGACTCTTCAACATCAGGTCGCTCGAAAAAATCAGAGAGGTGCAGCGCATCGCCGTGGAAGAGAGCCGCATGAAGATTCCGCTGATCATCGGCATGGATGTGATCCACGGCTACCGGACGGTCTTTCCCATACCTCTGGGGGTTTCTGCCACCTGGGACATGGAGCTGATAGAAAAGAGCACCCGTGTGGCTGCCCAGGAAGCTACCGCCGACGGGATTTTCTGGACCTTCTCGCCGATGGTCGACATTTCGCGTGATCCCCGCTGGGGCCGTGTTTCCGAAGGATCGGGGGAAGACCCCTTCCTGGGATCACGGATCGCCGAAGCCATGGTGAGAGGATACCAGGGAGAAGACCTGTCGGCCAACAACACCATGATCGCCTGTGTCAAGCATTTTGCCCTTTATGGGGCATCGGAAGCCGGCCGCGACTATAACACCACCGACATGAGCCGCATCCGCATGTACAACGAGTATTTCCCTCCCTATAAAGCGGCCATTGAGGCCGGCGCGGGCACCGTGATGACTTCCTTCAACGAAATCGACGGCATTCCCGCCTCAGCCAACAAATGGCTGATGAACGACCTCCTCCGTGATGAGTGGGGATTTGACGGCTTTGTGGTCACCGACTATACCGCCATCATGGAAATGAGTGACCACGGCTTGGGCGACCTCCAACAGGTGTCGGCTCTCGCCCTGGAGGCCGGTGTCGACATGGACATGGTCAGCGACGGCTTCCTGAACACGCTTCAGACCTCCCTTGATGAGGGAAAGGTGACCATGGCCCAGATCGACCAGGCGTGCCGCAGAATCCTGGAAGCCAAATACAAACTGGGACTCTTTGAGGATCCCTACCGTTATTGCGATGAGGAACGGGCAAAAACCGAGATTTTCACGGAAGAGAACCGCCGGTTTGCCCGTGATATCGCCGCAGCTTCCTTTGTGCTGATGAAAAACGACGGCCCGATCCTTCCCCTGAAAAAGGGAGGCACCATCGCCCTGGTAGGGCCCCTGGCCGATAATACCGAGAACATGCCCGGGACCTGGAGCGTCGCCACCGACTTCAACCAGTCGGTGTCTCTGCTGAAAGGGTTGCAGGATGCCGCCGGCGACGAGGTAAAAATCCTCCATGCCCGGGGTTCCAATGTGGTGCAGGATACCCTGCTCGATGCCCGGATCAGCATTTTCGGAAAACCCACCTATTATGACCGCCGCGACCCCGCGATGATGATCAGGGAGGCTGTGGCAGCAGCTCAGAAAGCCGATGTCGTGGTGGCCGCCATGGGAGAATCGGCGGAGATGAGCGGGGAGTGCTCCAGCCGTTCCGATATCTCCATTCCGGAGTGCCAGCGCGACCTCCTGAAAGCCCTCCTGGCCACGGGCAAGCCTGTGGTCATGGTGCTCTTCACCGGCCGTCCCCTGGCCATTCCCTGGGAAAAAGAAAACATCCCCGCCATCCTCAACGTATGGTTCCCGGGAACCGAAGCAGGCCATGCTATCGCCGACGTTCTCTTCGGCGCGGTGAACCCCTCAGGTAAACTGTCGGCCACCTGGCCGCAGAATGTCGGACAGGTACCCCTCTACTACAACCATAAGAACACCGGAAGACCCCTCGCCGAAGGTACCTGGTTCCAGAAATTCCGCTCCAACTATCTCGATGTGCCCAATGAACCCCTCTATCCCTTCGGCTACGGACTCAGTTACACCACCTTCGACTATAGTGATCTGAAAATCAGTAAAGAACAACTTACCGGCAACGAGACCCTCACCGCTTCGGTAGACCTCACCAATGCTGGCCATTACGACGGCGCCGAGGTGGTCCAACTCTACATCCGCGACTTGGTGGGCAGCGTGACCCGTCCGGTGAAGGAACTGAAAGGCTTTCAGAAAGTGCTTCTGAGAGCCGGGGAGACCCGCACCATCACTTTTGACATCACCCCGGAAGATCTGAAATTTTACAACGCCGACCTGGAGTACGACTGGGAAGCGGGAGATTTTGAAATTATGGTGGGCAGCAATTCCGCTGATGTGAAGAAAGCCAAGGTCTCCTGGCAACGCTGACGCCTCCTCTCTTCGGGATACGCAAATACCGCAGTCCCTGAAAAATCACCCACCCCCTTTCACTGACCCGGCTGCCAAACAGCCGGGTCAGTTTTTTATGACCGGCTCATCAACCAGGTGGAGCGCTTCCAGCATCTCCGGTTCATGAAGGTAGTAGTAGCGGCCGTAGGCCACCTTTTGGGTGAAAAAATCGTCGGCAGCCACTTTCTCCAGGGCCGCACAGATTTCCCTGCTGGAAAATAGCTTATTGCACACGTCGCAGATGGAATCGGTCTGAAAGGATGGGGAAAGAAGGTGGCCGTATCCCTTTTCACGCAGCAGCTCCACAAGGGAGGATGGGCCGAAAACCCTGATTGCGTGAAGGATCGTATTACTTTCGGCCTCTCTTAGAATTTCACGGAGCGGTGTTTGTTTCAGGTTCCCCAGGTGAAGGGGATGATGGCCCGGGATGACGATGGGAGGCCCGATGCAGGCAATCACTCTTCCGTCGGGGAACAGGATGGGGAAGCTGGCCATGGAACAGGAAGCCTTGCAGGGTTCGGAAGAGAAACCGAGGCTGCCAGGGTCAATGGCTGTTTCCGCGCGGCCTACCGTTGCAATCAGGGCAGTCTCTATTTTCTCCTTTTCCGTGAATTCCAGAAGATCATCTATCAGAGAAAGATAAGCCGGGTCTTCCTCCGACACCGTGGCCACGGCAATGTCATATTCTTTGCCCAGTTTTTTACAGGCATAAACGGCATTCCGGATATAGGAAAGCGGGATAAACTCCTGGTGATACCGGTCGGTACTGATCGAGAAGAAATCCACCGATCCGAAACTTTCCAAGGTTTTAAGCGCTTCCTCACGCGTGGAGGCCCAATAGGCATTGGAAACCACCGACACCAGAAAACCTTTTGCCGCGGCCTCATCGGCCACCCGCCGCAACAGATCCATACTATAGAAGGGCTCACCCCCCGTGAGGGAAATCCCGGCTTTGATCCCTTTTTCCGCGGTGAATGCCCTGATCTGTTCCAGCCAGTTAAAGGCATCTTCTGCGGTCATCTCCTCGGTGCGGTGAGGCCCTGCCTTCACGATACAGTGCGGACAGGCAATGGTGCATTTGTAAGTGAGCATCAGCCCGTAATTGGTCAGGAAGGGGAGTTCCTTCAGTTCCATCGTGCCTCGATCTTAGGTTAAAAAAAAGCCATGCCGGCCTCGCTCATCATGCAAGAAGAGAAAGACGGCATGGCCTTTGAAAAATCACATTCTCGGAGTCAGAATGACATCGAATTTCTTGTAGTCAATCTTCATACTCTGCAGTAAACGCCATGGCACCGGAATGCCAATCAGCCACTTTTTGATGATGACCGGGTTAATCTCCGCAATTCCCAACCTTTTAAGGTCTTCTTCAAGGGTTCTTCCCTTGTATACCAATGCCCACTCATAATTTTTACTTATGGTGGCCGAAGAACGGATCCGGGGCAGTTGTTCCTCGATCCTTTTGCGCATCAGGGGGTCAATGGGCCAGATCCCACGCCACCTCAGTTTTTCCACAATCCTGACGGAGCCCTGAAACTGCTGCAGGATGTCATACGGGATTTTTAACTCTTGAATGTCAGGCATCTGAATTTAGATTAGTAAACGCCTACTCTGTTCATGCTTTTCGGCTTCTGCATTTAGTGAGAATTATCGGGCAGTGTGTTTCATCAATGGTCACTACAATTTACGGAACTGAAATCATATGCGCAAATAATGTCCCTTCTATTTTCACCGACCGCAGGATTTCCAGGCTGACGGTGTCAAAGAAATAATTGCGGATTTTTTCAGTTTATAAGGTAACGCGTCTTTAAAATGTTTATTTTTCGTAGTGTGGAGCCTGCAGGGCTCCGGCAGGGGTAATGACGTAAATCACAGATTATGAGAATCAAGCCGAGTATTGCCATCAGTGAGAACGGATTTCTCTTCGATCCCAACAGCGGGGAATCCTATACCACGAATCAGTTGGCCAGGGAGATCATCTTTCTGATGAAGGAAGGCCGGTCAGAAGAGGAGATCAAAGGTCTTCTGACCGAGAAATATGATGTGGAAGAGATGACCCTGGAAAAGAACCTCATCGATTTTTATGCCATGCTACACCATTTTGACCTTTGTGAGGAGAGGGAGTCATGAGCGGAAAGTCCATTACCATTGCTGTCACCGGACTGAATAACACCGACAATCCCGGTCCGGGAGTCCCGGTGATCAGGGGCATCAGGGAGTCGGGCCTTACGGTCAGAATCATCGGTCTCGCCTATGAAAACCTGGAACCGGGGATTTACATGCCGGGGATCACCGACAAGACCTACCTCATTCCCTACCCCTCCTCCGGAACCAAAGTCTTCCTTAACCGGATTGCGGAGATCCACGAAAGGGAAAAAATAGACCTGATCATTCCCAACTATGATGCGGAACTGTTCACCTTTATCAAGTCGGAAAAGCAGCTACTTCAACAGGGTATCCGCACCTATCTGCCCACCCTGGAACAGTTCACTGAGCGGAGCAAAGCCCTATTGCCGGCCTTCGGCCGTAAATACGGCATCAAGGTGCCCGACTCCCGTGAGATCGTTTCCCCTGGCGATATTGGTCAACCTGGTGAAGACTTCGATTTTCCGGTGATGGTCAAAGGGAAATTCTATGATGCCTACCTGGCCTATAACAAGGAGCAGGTCACGGAATACTTCAACAAGATCGCCGCCAAATGGGGGCTTCCGGTGATTATCCAGGAGTTCGTCAAAGGCACCGAGGTGAACGTGGTCGCCCTGGGCGACGGCACGGGAAGAACCGTCGCGGCCGTTTCCATGCGGAAACAATACATCACCGACAAGGGAAAAGCCTGGGGCGGTATTACCATCGACGATCAGCGCATGATGGAGATCACCCGTGACCTGATCGCCAAAACCCAATGGAGGGGAGGCATGGAACTCGAGATGATCAGGACCTCTTCGGCCGAATACACTATGATCGAAATCAACCCCCGCATTCCGGCATGGGTATACCTGGCGGTGGGCGCCGGTCAAAACATCCCCGAAGCCATGGTCAGACTGGCCATGGGCATGGAGGTGCCGGCCATGGACCATTACACCATCGGAAAGATGTTCATCCGCTACTCCTGGGATATGCTCGGTGACATCGGACAGTTCGAAAAAATCACCATGAACGGAGAGCTGTGAAAAAGGGGATCAGTAAGCCTTAACCGGCAGGAACCATTGCTGGGCCGGAAACCGGCCTCAGGCCATCCTGTTCACCGTGAGAACACTGTAACATTGACAACATGAAAACAAAGACATCTGCAACGACCGGCGTTTTCCTCCTTTTCTTCGTTTTACTGGGGATGAATGCCTTTGGCCAGGTTACCCTGGAGAAAAGCTACGACCACTCCCTGACCTCCACGAGGCTGAGCACCACAGAATACAAATATTTCCTCATGGATGTCGGGAACCACCGGTGTCAGATCTTCAACACCGACCACACCCTCTGGAAAACCATCAACATCGCCCTGCCCGCCAACTATTATCTCTACGACATCAAGTTTGTCACCCGGAACCTCTTTAACAGTGACAACACCATAGAGCTGTGGTACTCGGCCTACGAATACACCACGGTGGAAACAGGGCGGTATATTTCGGGAATTATCAACGAAAACGGGACGGAACTGGTTTCGATCCCCGGGGGGCTGTATGCCTATGTCATCAATGCCGGCGACGAGGTTTACAAACTTGTCGTGTATGCCTATGACTACACCGTGAGTCCAGGCACGGTAAAAACCCATGTCTATGCCCTTCCCTCCTCGTCCACGGCAGCCGCCCATGTGACTACCCTGTTGCCCGATCCCTATCCCAATCCCGCCACCAGGGAAATCATCCTACCCCTGCCTTCCGGGGAAGCCGGCGCCCTCCTTCAGGTGCATTCAGCCACCGGACAGCGGATGGCAGAAGTCAGGACTTCCGGGGAACCCTTTTACCGCCTCCCGGTCGACGGATGGCCCTCAGGGAGCTATACCTACCGGGTGATTTCCGGAGGATCCCCCACGGCGGCAAAACGCTTCGTGGTGAAGTAATATCATTGGAAGCGCAGAAGTGACGGGGGATAGAAAAAATTAAGAAGTAGGAAATAAGAAATATAGAATAAGAAATGTCAAAAACATACAGGAGGTGAAGATGGAAAAACTACGATATGAGCGGCCGGTGATCAACCGGGTAGTGAGCGGACTTCCCGACAAATTCGGGGCTAAATTCAGGGTGGACCCCCGGACCGTGATTGACGGACATGCGGTCACTGACCTTCTGAAGGAGCATGGATCTCCCCTGTATCTTATTTCGGAAGAGACAATCAGGAAAACCACCCGCGACCTGTACCAGGCCTTTTCGGTCCGTTATCCCCGGGTGCAACTCTCCTGGTCCTACAAGACCAATTACCTCGATGCCGTATGCCGCATCTTCCATCAGGAGGGTTCCTGGGCGGAGGTGGTTTCCTGGTTTGAATATGAAAAGGCCCTGAACAATGGCGTCGACCCCAAGAAGATCATCTTCAACGGTCCGGGCAAGTCGGAACAAGAACTGGAAAAGGCCATCACCGGGGGATCGCTGGTCCACATCGACCATTTTGATGAGCTTTACCTGGTCATCAAGCTCTCGCGCAGGCTTCCCGTAAAGGCCAAGGTCGCCATCAGGGTCAACATGGATACGGGAATATATCCCCATTGGGAACGGTTTGGCTTCAACTACGAAAACGGGGAAGCGTGGAATGCCATCAACAGGATCATGAACAGCGAAGGGCTGGAACTGGTAGGGTTGCATACCCACATCGGCACATACATCATGAGTGCTTCTGCCTATGCCACGGCGGCGGGAAAACTGGCCGACCTGGCGGTGCGCACCGACCGGAAATTCAACCACAAGGTGAAATACATCGACATGGGCGGGGGCTTTGCCACCAGCAACACCCTGAAAGGGGCTTACCTCCCGGGCAGTGACACCTGCCCCACTTTTGACGACTATGCCGAGGCCATCACGGGGGCCCTTCTCAGCTCAGAACTCCGGCCCGAAGAGCTCCCCCTGTTGGTTTTGGAAACGGGAAGGGCCCTGATCGACGATGCCGGCTATCTCCTGGGAACGGTCATCGCCAACAAGAGGATGGCCAGTGGCCGGCGGGGCATGATCATCGACATCGGCATCAACCACCTCTTTACCTCCTTTTGGTATGAACACACCATCCTCCCCGGAATTCCCGTCACCTCGAACTCCGAAGACACCCAGATCTGCGGTCCCCTGTGCATGAATATTGACGTCATCCGCCAGGCCATCCGGTTCCCCCTGCTCCAGCCCGGCGATCCCGTGGTCATAGAGCGCATCGGCGCCTATAATATGACGCAGTGGCTGCAGTTCATCAACTACCGGCCCCGCATTCTTCTGGCCGGCATCAACGGCGAAATCGACATCGTCAGGGAGAGAGAGACCCTGGAGACCTTCCTGGCACAGGAGAGAGTTCCTGAACGGCTTCTGAAATGAGAAAATTCACCAGGCATAACCTCCCCCTTCAGGTGGAAGGATTCCTGAACAGCTATTCCCAGGTCTTCTTCTCCGATGACCGTCTGCTCTCGGTGATCCTGCTTCTGGTCAGCTTCATCGATCCCCGGGCTGGACTGGCAGGCGCCCTGGCCGTGGTCGTGAGCAACATGGCTGCACAAAGTATGGGGTTTTATAGCTGGACCATCCGCAAGGGATATTACGGATATAACAGTCTGCTGGTGGGTCTGGGCTTCGGCCTCACCTTTCAGCCGGGCCTCGCCTTCATCCTGCTGCTCCTGGCAGCCGCCCTGCTCACCTTCTTCTTCACGGTCGTCATCCAGGGTATCTTCTTTAAATATGACCTCCCCACCCTGAGTATCCCCTTCCTGCTGGGCTTCTGGCTCCTGCTCCTGGCCTCGGGACAATTTACAGCCCTGGGGCTTAGCGAAAGGGGCATCTTCGTGAATAACGAGCTCTTTGCCCTGGGAGGCAAGGGATTGATCGACCTGACAGACCATTTCAACAAGGTCATCAGCGCCCCGGCCGTGCGTACCTATCTTTTCTCCCTGGGAGCCATCTTCTTCCAGTATAACCTCATGGCAGGAATCCTGATTGCCCTGGGAATGCTCTTCTGGTCCCGCATCGCCTTTACCCTTTCGGTGATCGGTTTTTTCCTCGCATGGGTATTTTACCGGATTACCGGAGCCGACATCTCAGCCCTGGGATACAGCTATATCGGCTTTAACTATATCCTGACCAGCATTGCCCTGGGCGGTTTTTTCATCATCCCCACCCGGTGGTCTTACCTCTGGCTGATATGGCTGCTTCCCCTAGTCATCATCGTCACCGTCAGTTTTCAGCAACTCTTCACCCTTTTCCGGCTGGGCGTTTACGCCCTTCCCTTTAACATTGTGGTCCTCACCTTCCTTTATGTTTTGAAAATCAGGGAAAAGCCAGGCGAACGGCTGGTGGAAACCACCATCCAGCATTACTCTCCCGAGAAGAACCTCTACCACCAGCATATCACTTCCCACCGTTTTTATTCACCGCTACAACTTCCGGTATCCCTGCCGGTCATGGGAGAATGGTCGGTCAGTCAGGCCTTTCACGGAGAACACACCCACAAGGGGGAGTGGGCGCATGCCTGGGATCTGGTCATCACCGGCAATAATGGGGAGCAATTCCGGGGAGAGGGGTTGGTCCTTCGCGACTATTTCTGCTATGAGAAACCGGTGGTGGCTGCCGCCGACGGCACCGTCGCCGACCTTACCGACGGCATCCCCGACAACCTGATCGGCGACAGCAATTTGCAGCGCAACTGGGGCAACAGCATCGTTCTGCAACATGGGGAGCATCTCTTCTCCCAGGTGAGCCACCTGAAACCGGGATCCCTGAAAGTAAAAAAGGGGGATGCGGTAAAAAGAGGTGAGATTATCGCCCTGTGCGGGAATTCAGGACGTTCCCCCTACCCTCACCTGCACTTCCAGATCCAGGAAACTCCCCATATCGGCAGTAAGACCCTCTCCTACCCGCTGTCGGACTACCTGCTGTCACAAAATGGTCAGCTGGGCCTCAGAACCCATGCCATCCCCTGCGAAGGAGAGAAAATCACCGCCATACAAAACCACCCTCTCTTTGAAAAAGCTTTTCACTTCCTTCCCGGCCGGAAATTCACCTTCGAAGTGACCGGAGAAGCTCCCCGATGGCTCCAGGGGGCGCACCTCTGGGAGATCAAAACCGACGAATACAACAACAGCTATTTCCAATGCCATCGCACAGGAGCCATAGCCTATTTCCACAACAACGGGAATATCCACTGGTTCCTCAACTTCACCGGCTCCCGAAAGTCTCTCCTCTACTATTTCTACCTTGGCTTCTACAAGGTGATGACTGGATATTACCAGGGGGTCACCATCGAAGATGAACTGCCCCCCAATAAGGTATACTCCAAGGGAGAGCTTTTCCTGCAGGACTTCATCGCGCCTTTTTACATCTGGAAGAAAGCCGGCTACACCCTGACCTACCTCCGTCTCGAGGATGACTTCTATGCCTCTTCGGCATTCCTGGAGGCCACCGTCGGAAAAGGTCACGGTGAAAACCTCAGTTTTTCCATCATGCTGAAGGGGGCTTGCATTTCAGAATTCAGCGTTCATGACCAAACAAAACATTTCAAAGCCTCATGTACAGAATCCTGATCTTCTTGCTGTTTCTGGCCCTGATCGCCGGAGCTCTTGTTCCGGGGGTCACCGCCCAGCCTTCTGCCGCGGTGACCGATTCCATTACCTGGAAGCTTTATAACGACAAAGCCTGGCAGGCGTTGCTTGAAGAGGCCGACAGGGCCATCAAAGAGGATATCGATTTTTACTATCTGCGCGTCAGGGCGGGCGTGGCAGCCTGGGAGCTGAAAAAATACCGCAAGGCGGCAGAACACCTGGGAAAAGCCCGGCAGGAATATGCGCATGACGATTTCACCAATGGTTATCTCTACTCATCCCTGCTTCTGGCAGGTCGTGAGGATGAAGCCCGCCAACTGGCCGGACTTCTTCCTGAGGAGACGGTGAAACAGCTGGGGATAAAATCCCCGGGGCTCCTCAACAGCCTGTCGGCCGGGGCCCTCCTTGCCATCAACAGAGACCATGCACGTCTGGAGGAAGAGAGTATTGCCGTGGGAAGCTTCCTTAACTACAGAAGCATCCTTCGCCGGCAGTGGTACAAAAATGCAGGAGTGGACCTCCATCTTTCACCGGGAGTCAACCTTTACCAGAACTTCAGCCACATCTCCATCGCCCGCACCCAGCATTTCACCTCAGCGCCCGACCAGTTCGACGCCCTGGTGGAAACGACGGCATCGCAGTTCCAGTGGACCGTGCAGGGGCGCTCCCTTCTGGGAAAAGGGTGGAGCACCTTTGTGTCGGCCTCGCTGTTATGGGGAGAGAGTCCCTATCACCTGCTCGTGGAGGTCACCCCCGGACAATACGGCTTCTCCGAAACCTCCTTCAGAATAAGTGATCAGCTCATTAGTGCAGGAATAGCCTGCGAAATGAGGACCATCAGGCCGCAGATGTCGGTGACCCTCGGGAATGTCAACGGCTTCAGCCAGGCACAAGCCAACGGCCAGCTGGCCGTCTATCCCCTGGGAAACCTCAACTTTTACCTGGTGACCGATGCTTCCCTGCACCACGATGAGAGCTCAAAGAGCATGAAAACGGTCTTCAGCCAGAAGGCAGCCCTGAAAACCGGACCTTTCTGGCTGATCGGGGAGGCCACCCGGGGCTCCATCTCCAATTTCAGCGCCGCAGAAGGAATGGTGGTCTACAATATTCCGGAGACCATCAGGGGAATGACGGGGGCTACCCTCTGGATCCCCCTCATGGACTACCGGATGGAGCTGTCGCTGCGGTACCTCGTCACCGAAAAAAAAGGTACAACTTTTGTGTATAGCAACACGGTAGACTATCTCAGTAACAGCTACCACTTTAATGATCACAGTATTCTAATTAACCTGAAATGGAATTTTTGAGATTTTTCCTCGTTGTTCCGCTGTTATGGCTTTCCCTGGGTGCGCAGGGGCAATACAGCGATGCCGTGCTGAAAGCCTTTGAGAGCAGCTACACCGCCGAAAAAGGAGGAGACTTCAAAAAGGCAGCCTCCCTCCTGAAAAACGGGTACCAGGAAAATTCCTACGAATTCAACCTGCGGTTGGGATGGCTGACCTACAATGCGGGGGAATTCGCGGAATCAGAAAGATACTACCGGAAAGCCCTGGAAATCCTCCCTTATTCCGAGGAGGCCAGGCACGGACTGATTCTTCCGCTGACCGCCCGCGGTAAGTGGAATGAAGTGATCGCCATTTATGAGAAAATCCTGGAGAACAATCCCGGAAGCACCGTGGCCCTGTACCGCCTGGGCATGGTCCACTATAACCGGAAGGAGTGGTCCCAGGCAGCCCGGCACTTCCAGAAGGTGGTGGACCTTTACCCTTTTCACTATGACGGACTGCTGATGCTGGCCTGGACCAGCCTGCAACTGGGAAAAACCCGCGAAGCCAGGATTCTCTTCAACAAGGTGTTGCTTTACTCCCCCGGTGACAAATCAGCCCTCGAGGGGCTGAAAGTGCTCAATTAGGGAGATGTGACAAAGTGGGGAGATCATTACGAAAGCCATAAAACAGAAACGGGAACCATCATCTCTGATCGTTCCCGTCTCACTGTATTCGAGCTGAGTGATCAACAACTGTTGATAAACACCGACCAGCGACAGGCCAACGCGCCCCCCTGCCGGGTTGGGTGCGAACAGATTCTAAATCCTGATTTACAGGATATTATCATGCCCTATACGCTATAAGGGGTCGTTTTTACGGGCGATGACCACCAGTTCCTGGTCGGCGTCGAACCAGGAGAGAGCCCGGCGGACCACCCTGTTCAGGAAAAAGGCGGGAGAAAAGGGGCCCTTCATCAGGAGGGGGTAGTTCTGGCGGACCACGGTGAACCCCTGACGGGTGAGCAGCTTCCGGAGAGAGGGATAGTCGAAATAAACGAAATGTTCGGTTCCCACGCCCTGCCGGGAATAAAAACGATGGCTCCCCCGTCCCTTTTCCGAACGACGATAGCGGGAATTGGGAACCACAATCAGGAAAAGCCCTCCGGTATTCAGCATATCATGGCCCCACTGCGTCACATAAAAGGGATCTTCAAAATGTTCCAGCACATGCTGCATGAACAGAAGGTCGAATTTTTCCCCCCGGTCTTTGATTTCTTCCAGGGTGAGGGTTTCAGCATTTAGTCCGCAGCTGCGGCAATATTCAGTGGCATAGGGACTGATATCGCTCCCCAAATGACGGATTCCCCTGCGGCGGGCAGCCTCCAGGGTGTTACCCACGGAACATCCCACTTCCAGTAAGCTGGTGATCGCCGGGTGAACCTCCCTGGCCATATCGATCAGCCATCCCGATTTTCTGATTTTGTGTTTCCGGTTTTTCAGGTAGTTCTTAGAGGTGAAATAGGAGTCGTCGTAGCGCTTCACCAGGTGCAGCGAGGCGGGGTCCCTCCAGATAATGCCACAGGAGCGGCATCTCACGAAACGCAGTTCCTCATCTTCGGCATAGCATTCCTGTGCCGAAGGGTCGCAACCGAGATAGCCGGTACATTTCAGAGTCATGTGCAATAGATGAGAAAGTGAGATCTGGTGGGGACAAATATATATAAAACACAAATGGGAACCATCATCGCTGATAGTTCCCATTTCACTGCATTCGACCGGAGTTTCCTGCGGTGTCAGGCTACGGTTATTTCAACCGGCTTCGTTCCCCTGGGGAGGCTTGCGCCACCTTGCTGAAAACTCGGCCCTGATCTTTCCTCGCGGTGTGTTACCACCGTGATTCCTGATCGTCCGTCGCTCTTCTTCCGGATTTCTCTTTCTGAAGCCTTGGCGGACAGAGCGTCCTCTTGACATTCGTACGGGCGGCATTGCTGTCTCCCTCCGATTGTGGTCCGTTCCGGGTTTGCACCCTTCCCGGTCCCGGAAAGTTTTCTGAGACCGAAGTCTCTTTATTCTCTTTCCCCCGTCAGACTCAACCTTCCAAAGAACACCTTGCGGTGGCTGGCGTTTGTCGGCTTCTTCCGGTGTTACCCTTCATTGGCCGGCTCCGGCTCTTCCGGTAAGCGGGCTTTCACCCGTGCGGTCAGTTCCCCAGGCCACTTAAGTCCTGCTTCTCTTTCCCTTACTTTCGGAGCTGTTTTTTATCGCTCACCTGATGAAACAAATATACCATCCATTTTCCTCTTTTCCAAACTTTTCAGCAACTATTTCACCCCAAAGAAACCAACCTGCTATTCACACAGTTTATCAACAATTGTTAATAAACCGGAAGTGACGGATAGCGGGGCTTCCCCGAAAGTGGCCCCTGCCTGGGGCGCTGATTAATCATCCCGGCCTGTGAGCATGCCAACATAGTAGAGCAGCATGGCCAGGGAGGAGAGGGCGGCGATTACATAGGTAGAGGCGGCCCATCCCAGGGCTTCTTTAGCCTTTCCCTGCGACATGGAATTGGTAATACCGGCAGATGAAAGCCAGGCCAAAGCCCTGCGGCTGGCGTCGAACTCCACAGGAAGGGTGATAAAAGCAAAGAGGGTAAAAATGGCGTACCCGATCACAATGATGATCAGAGCGGTTTGCATCGGGATCAGATTTCCCAGCAGGAAAGATCCGAAGAAGAGCACCATGAACATGATATTCATCACCCGGGAGGTCACATTCTGCACCGGCACCAGGGTACTGCGCAGTTCCAGCCAGGCATATCCCCGGGCATGCTGCAGGGCATGGCCCGTCTCATGGGCGGCCACGGCGGCGGCCGCCACACTGCGGCCGTTAAAAACATCGGGACTCAGATTAACGGTCTTCGTCAACGGATTATAATGATCTGTCAACTGTCCGGGCACCGAAGTCACCTTCACATCGTAACAACCGTTTTCATTGAGCATCTTCCGGGCCAGTTCACTGCCGCTCAGATTCCCGGCTATGGGAATGGTGGAATACTCCCTGAATTTCGCCTTAAGCCGGTTCCCGGCAATCAGGCTCAAAATAAAAAAGAAACCAAATATGATCCAAAGTAACATAACCCTGTTTTTTTCTGATTCAACTAATACATTAAGGTGATTCTCTCAAATAAAATGCCAAAGAACAGTAGGGAAACGAAGCACCCCGAAATGACAAAACCCAGCGGCATGGCGTACCTCAACAAAGACAAATTGGCAGCTCCTTTGGTTTTGCTGACGCCTGAATAAAACCGGATTTCGCGCCACACCGTTTGAATACCCATAACCCCTGACTCCTGGTGAGTCCCGGCGATTTTTCTTTATCAGGGTTCATGTCACTGGCAATAGCTGATCCGTACTGTAATTCCCTATGGACTATTCATCGGTCACGTCGGGTTCAAAGAAAACCCACTGGATATCGGGATTGGCTTCCTTCAAGGCGGCTTCGCAGAGGTTAATGGCCCTAATCAGCGCATCGACCGAACCCGCGGCCTTCATCCTGGCTTTCACCGCCACCATGATGCGGGGGCCCAACTGAAGGGTAATCAGGTGAAGCACATGGTCGATTTCAGGCCTCTCTTCCAGGATCTGGCGAATATGTTCCCGCGTTTCATCATCGGAACTCTGGCCGATCAGCAAACTTTTTACCTTATAAGCCAGGAAGAAAGAGATGATAATCAAAAGTACGCCGATGCCGATGCTCCCAATGGCATCGAACACAGGGTTGCCGGTGATGACGGAGAGCACCACGGCCAAAAGGGCAAAACTCAAACCCAGCAAGGCGGCCGTATCCTCTCCCAAGACCACGATAAGCTCACTCTGACGGCTGCTCTTCACCCATTTCCACAAGGAGATGTTATGTTTTACCTTTTTGATTTGGGTGAGACAGCCCCACAGGGAAGCGGCTTCGAGCAGAAGGCTTACCGAGAGGACAGCCACCGCGATCATCGGACTTCGCAGTCCCTCATGTGCGCCAATCTTATGGATGCCCTCGTAAACGGAAAACAAGCCGCCCATACTGAACAGGATCAGGGCTACGATGAACGACCAGAAGTAGATTTCCTTTCCGTACCCCAGGGGATGCTCGGTATCGGGACCTTTTTTCGCAGCCTTCAGTCCGAAAAACAGGAGCCCCTGATTTCCGCAATCGGCATAGGAGTGGATGGCCTCGGCCAGCATGGCTCCGGAACCGGTGATGATGGCTGCTGCCGTCTTGGTGATGGCAATACCCAAATTGGCCAGCAAGGCAAATAAAATCGATTTTACAGAAGAAGCATGATGTGACATGAAGCAATTCTTTTCAGGGTGTCAAACGGAGCATAGAACGGTGTTGTAACAATCAACCAAAATACACTTTTTCTTTTCACGATGATGAGTAAAGCGATTGTTTGAATCGGTTAAATTTCTTTTATTTGAGCAATTGCCGGCAAGTGTTGCCGTGCCGGAGGAATCTCCGCTGAAACCTTTGAACTGTCATATACAAACTGATGAGTAAATTAGCCGTCACCGCCTTGGGAGGCAATGCTCTTCTCCGGGAAAATGAAAAGGGAACCATTGAGGAGCAGGAGGAGAATGCCGCCGAGACCATTGAGAACCTCATTTTTCTCATCAGGGAGGGGTACGACCTGGTCATCACCCATGGCAATGGTCCTCAGGTGGGGAATATCCTGATGAGGAATGACGCCGGCGAACTGATGTACAATATCGCCCCCATGCCTCTCGACATCTGCGTGGCCGATTCGCAGGGAGGGATCGGATATATGATCGAGCGGATGCTGAGAAATGTGCTCAATAAACAGGGCATCCGTAAAAATGTGGTCACCCTGGTCAACATGGTGTTGGTAGACCCTGAGGATCCTGCCTTCAGCAACCCGCTGAAGGGCATCGGCAAGATCTATCCCTTAGAGGAGGCCCGTAAACTGGAACAGGAAAAGAAATGGATCTTCAAGCCCTCGGGGAAAAGCATAGGAGGCTTCCGCAGGGTGGTCGCCTCACCACAGCCCAAAGATATCATGAATAAGGAGGTGATTGAAGCCCTGGCCCGGGCCGGAAATATCGTTATCGCTGCCGGGGGTGGAGGAATTCCCGTATACTTCGACGCTCACCACAACGTGAGAACCGTTGACGCGGTCATCGACAAGGACCTGGCCTCCTCACTCCTGGCCTCCCAGATCGGCGCCGACGAGCTCTACATCCTCACCGATGTGCCCTTTATCTTTAAAGACTTCGGAAAACCAACCCAGGAAAAGCTGGAATTCCTCGATTATGCCGATACCCTGAAGTACCTCGAATCTGGCACCTTCGGCGAAGGGTCCATGGCTCCCAAAATCAGGGCCTGTCTGAATTTCATCGCCAACGGGGGACAAAAAAGCGTGATCACCGAAGCCAAAAAACTGGAGGACAAACGTTACGGCTCCAAAATCACCATGCATTACGACTGATACAATTCATCATAAATCGTAAATCTTAAGTCTTACCTCTGAGGTCTTAGTTGTAAGGAGAGGAATATTAACTTTGTTGGAAACGCTAAAAAAAAATGATATGGCCTACAATCTTAAAAACCGCAATTTCTTGAAGCTTTTGGATTTCACCCCGCGTGAGATCTCTTTTTTGCTGGAACTGGCTGCAGACCTCAAAAAAGCCAAGTATTCAGGAACGGAGCAACAGATGCTCAGGGGCAGGAATATCGCCCTGATCTTTGAAAAGACCTCCACGCGCACGCGCTGTGCCTTTGAGGTGGCGGCCTGCGACCAGGGGGCCCATGTCACATACCTGGGGCCTTCGGGAACACAGATCGGCCAGAAGGAGTCGATGAAGGATACAGCCCGGGTACTGGGAAGAATGTACGATGCCATCGAATACCGCGGATTCGGTCAGAAGATCGTGGAGGAGCTGGCGGCTTATGCCGGGGTGCCGGTATGGAATGGGCTGACCGATGAGTTTCACCCCACGCAGATCCTGGCCGACTTTCTCACCATGCAGGAACATTCTGACAAGCCGCTGTCGCAACTCAAATTCTGCTATTTGGGCGATGCCCGTAACAATATGGGAAATTCCCTGATGGTGGGGGCTGCCAAAATGGGCATGGACTTCAGGGCGGCCGCTCCTGCGGAGTGCCAGCCATCGGATGAATTACAGCAGACCAGCCGGGAGATCACCGCCCACACCGGGGGAAAAATCCTGATTACCGCCGATGTCGCGGAAGCCGTCAGGGATTGTGACTTCCTTTATACCGATGTGTGGGTCTCCATGGGAGAACCCGACCATGTGTGGGCCGAAAGAATCGCCCTGCTCCAGCCTTACCAGGTAAACCGGAAAACCATGGAACTTACCGGAAATCCCCGTTGCAAATTCCTCCACTGTCTGCCTGCATACCATAACCGGGACACCAAAACAGGAGAACAGATCTTCCGGAAATTTGGCATTGATGCCATGGAAGTCACCGATGAGGTGTTCGAAAGCGAAGCCTCCATCGTGTGGGATGAGGCCGAAAACCGGATGCACACCATCAAGGCGGTCATGGTCGCCACACTGGCCTGAAAAAGTAACCGGTGTCCTGCGGTCCGGTAACCGGTAACCGGCGCTTCGCCGGTGGCCTGCGGTCCGTTCAACGCTATTCAGGCATTGACACACTGATCACCGGTCGCCGGTCTCCAGTATTTTGTTCAGTACTCCTCCACCTTGCCCAGCCCTTCGATAATTCTGGAGATCTTGGGGGATCCCTTATAGGTCACCTTGCCCACGCCTTCGATCTTCACATCGAGGAGGTCAGTGGCGTGAACGCTGCCGAAGCCGACCCCTTCCACCCTGAAATTCACCTCTTTGGCAGTCATCTCCCGGGCGTTGACATGGGCGGCGCCGGCTACCCTTACCGAGAGACTCCCGGTGATTCCCGACAAGTCAAAAATGGCCCCTCCATTGGTGATTACTTCGACAGAGCGGGCCTTCATCTTCATGTTCACATGGGCTCCCCCGTCAACAAGGACACTGAAATCCCCCACTTCCACGAAACCATCGGTGACCAGTTTCATCCCTCCCCGGGCATGAAGGGCAGTGAGATCACTGTACCCGATGTGGAGTTCCATACGGGTCAGGTTAAAACTGGGTTTACTCACCGATATTTCCAGGGTGGAGCCATTAATCTCGACCTCCAGGGCATCGTACAGGTCATCAGAAGGGGCGTTCACCTTCAGGTAAGGTCTCTCTGTCTGATAGAGAAATACTTTGAAATTCCCTTCGACAAAAACTTTATCGAAACGGCTCACCTCGTAATTCCGTGATTTTCCGTCATCACGACCTTCTGCAAGAGGCTTTGCCTGAGCCAACACCGGCAACAGGAGCAGGAAGATCAGAAATTGTCTCATTGTAACTGGCTTTTATTCAATAAAACAAAGATAGTGACCTGCCCTCCGCAAGCAATGGATTACCGGTGAACAGGGGATAATCGGCGATAAAAGTGCCGATGTGGTCAACGGAATAAGATTTTCCCCGGCAGGTCAGACGGGGCAGCATGTCAGCTCATCTGCTCCATGCCACCGGGTCTCCGGAGCAGGGAATGGACATAAAACAGGAAATAGATGATCAGGGCAAAAAGCACGGCAGGAACCAACACATCGATCCACTTCAGAAATTGGAAGAAAAAAAGGATGCGGACGACGTAAGCCATCGACATCAGGGTCAGTATAAACATGGGCAGAACCAGCCGTTTTTCCCGGCGTTCCATGATAAACCAGGCCATGGCGATCCAAATGACTCCCAGACTGATAAGAGCGGCGCCTTCAGCATATTTGGGAATCAGGAATTTGATAATCCCGTAAATGAGAGGAATGAGGCCGGCACCCATCAGTCCGCGTAACAGGCTGCGGAAAAGCCGCGACTTGCCATAAGCATCTTCCGGACAGGGGAAAAGGGAGAACTTTCTGACAGGTTCTTCAAATTCAGGGGAGGCCAGATCCTCCTCGCTTCTGATGATTCCCCGGCGAAGAGCTTCCCGCACCGCCTCTTCAGCAGCTTCGGGTTGGTAATGCTTCCGCATTTTCAACGCCTTTACCAGTTCGCCATGCGACAAAGCCCTGATTTTAGAAACCATGGTCCCCGGAGAACCCTCCCGATCCTTCTCTTCCATTGCCATTTTATTTTGTCAGGGCCGAATTTAAGAACATTTTCTATTTTTGATTGTTGAATGAAGCGTATAAAAACTTATAGCTATGTACAATTTTGAGTATAAAAATCCGGTAAAGATCATTTTCGGGAAAGGAACCATCGCCAAACTAACAGAGGAAATCCCTGCAAATCAAAGAATCCTTCTCACTTACGGGGGAGGGAGCATCTTTAAAAACGGGGTGTACGACCAGGTGAAGAAAGCTCTGGCAGGATTTGACGTGGTGGAATTCGGAGGAATTGAAGCCAATCCCACTTATGAAACCTGTATGAAAGCCCTGGAAGTGGCGAAAAAGGAGAACATCGGATTCCTGCTGGCTGTTGGGGGAGGTTCCGTGATTGACGGCACCAAGTTTATCGCTGCTGCCGCCTATTATGAAAAGGGGGATCCCTGGGATTTCCTCTCAGGAAAGGATACAGACCCGGTGACCCGGGCCATGCCTCTGGGCACCGTTCTTACCCTTCCGGCCACCGGTTCTGAAATGAACGGCAACTCCGTCATTTCCCGGGTCAGCACCCAGGAGAAGATGTCTTTTGGATCTGCGGCGGTTATGCCCCGCTTCTCCATTCTCGACCCCGAGACCATCTTTTCCCTTCCCGACCGTCAGGTGGCCAACGGCGTGGTCGATGCCTTTGTGCATGTGATGGAACAATACCTGACCTTCCCGGTGAACGCCCCGCTCCAGGACCGCATGGCCGAAGGCATTCTCCTTACCCTGATCGAAGAGGGACCGAAAGTGCTCGAAAACAGAACCGACTATGATGCTGCCGCCAATTTCATGTGGAGCGCCACCATGGCCCTGAACGGACTCATCGGTCAGGGAGTGCCCCAGGATTGGGCCACCCATGGTATCGGCCATGAACTCACTGCCTTCCACGGCATTGACCACGCACGTACCCTGGCCATCGTGCTCCCCGGCGTCATGAATATCCGCAGAAAAGTGAAAGCAGAGAAAATCCTCCAGTACGGAGAACGCATCTGGGGAATCACAGAAGGAACCATAGATGAGCGAATCGACAGGACCATAACCAGTACGGTCGGGTTCTTTGAAAAGATGGGAACGCCCACCACCCTCTCTTACTACGGAGTGACCGATTCCACCATCGAAAAAATCGAAAAAAGATTCGCTGCCAGGAATACCCTTCTGGGAGAGAAAAGAGATATCGACAGCAAGGTGACCCGCGCCATCCTTACCGACAGGCTCTGAGAACCATAAACCATTCAGGGGATGAGGAAATGACCATGCCTGCATACCCGTAAGACCACATCTTCCCCCTTCCCATGGGTTATCAGGGGATAATCGATTTTATTTATGAAGCCGCAGAAAGATGATTTTTCTGCGGCTTTCTATTTTCATTTTCCTTAACTTGCATAAAATATAAAAGAGGCATCAATATTAATTTTCCAAAACCTCAAAATTACAACCATCATGAAATCTACACTTTACTTTACACTCTTTTTGTTCTTTCTCTTTCCGCTTGTTTCGCAGGCCCAGGTTACTGATTACCTGAACATGCTTGGGGAAGAGTGGACCAGCAATACCTGGCGAAATCAGGTCATGACCACCAATGAATTCGATACCGGTGGAAGGATAAAAAAAACAACCTTGTCAGAATGGGATACCCTTGCCTCAAAATGGGTCGACTATACCATCATGACCTATACCCTGAACGAGGACAATACCGTTAAGGAAACCCTGACAAAAATCTGGAATGAGGATGATGAGATCTGGGAGAATGGCATGAAAACCACCTTTACATACAACTCCTCCAAAGAGGTTCTGACCCAGACCATTTTTATGTATGCAGATCCCGACTGGATGGAATACTCCTCCATTGCATACACCTACAACAGCTCAGGACAGCTGACCCGGGAGCTGGTGAGAAGCCTCAGCTTCTTTACAGGAATGATGGAGGATTACAGCGAGGAGATTTACGAATACAATAGCGACGGAACCGAAAGCAGAAGCACTTACCGGACCAAACCCGACGGAGGCACCACCTTTCTGGATGCAAGCCGAAACAGTTACGGCTACAAAACAGAAAACGGACACAAAGTGGTCGCCACGGTGGTTTTTGAGATTTTTGACGGCGAAAATTGGGTTAACGACAGCAGGTCCCTTCACGCTTACAACAGCGATGCCACGGTGAATGAGGTGATCGACCAGGAGTATGACCAGGAAGTATGGACAAACAGTGCCAAGGAGATGTACGCTTACAAAGAGGGTCGACTCTGGCAGGTGGTCAGTCAGGAGTGGAACCCTGCTCTTCCGGGATGGGAGAATGTTTCCCGGGTCACCCTCAATTATCAGGGCACCACCGCTGTTTCCCGGCCACTGACCGCAGAAGTGAAGGCGTATCCCAATCCTTTTACCGGGGAAGTCCGTATCGGATATGCGGGAACTTCATCCTTCCATGGGCAGCTCTTCGGTTCCGGCGGACAGCTATTGATGGACCTTCCGGAAATGCGGGACGGAGAGACGCTCCACCTGGAACAGCTGCCACAAGGCCTCTATTATTTTCGGACCATCACTCCGGCCGGAGGGAAAACCCTTCCGTTGGTCAAGGTGAAGTAAAAGACCGCGATTTCTCAGTAATCCACACAGAGAACCGGTAGTCTTGAAAGCTACCGGTTCTTTTCCAGGTAATCTCTGATCATGGAGTCATAGGCTTCGGCCAGCCGGTTCACCAGCGGGTGTGCCGGGGAGTAGCAGAATTCCCCGGCCCGGCAGAGAGGAAGCACCTTCGGAGAAGTTCCCGTCAGAAAGGCAGCTTCTGCGTGCGGCAGTTCTTCCAAGGCCAGACTACGGGTTTCCACCCGTAATCCCTCCCTGTGGATCAGCGCCAGCACCTTTTGTCGGGTAATGCCGGGGAGGATCTCATCGGCCGGCGCTGTCAGGAGAATCCCTTCCTTCACAAAGAAGAGATTGGATCGGCTTCCCTCGGTGATATTTCCATCGCGGTTCACCAGCAACACCTCATATACCCCGAGCTCCCTGATCATCCGGTCGGCCTCTTGCCGCAATCCAGCCTGGACCACCTTGGCATTGGGATCATGACGCTCGGCAGCCAGCAAACCACAGGCGACGCCCCGGCGGTACTCCTCTTCCCCAGGGTAGTGGTGGGGAATGAAGTAAGCCAGGAACTTACCCGCAGGCCGCCAGCTCCACGAAAAACGGATGTTCCCCTCCTGCACGCCGTTGACCGTCGTCAACTCACGCAGCAACCTCACGATGGTCGCCTTGTCCAGGAGAATCTCGAGGTGACAAAGCCACGCCGAGTGAAAAAAACGGTCGAGATGATCCTCCAGAAACAACGGAACCCCTTCCATCACCCTCACCACCTCGTAAATCTCCACCCCCGCGGGTGGCATATACGCCGTCACCTCCCTGACCGCCAAATCCTCAATATAATAGCTATGCTTCAGCATTCTCCTCTGGTTAATTTAAGATAAACGAATTTAGCCATTATTTCAGGAATTGCCCCCGGGACAAGAAAAAATCGCCACATCAGAATAAAGGTACTGAAACACCCTCTGGCGTTTCAGCAAAGAGAAATTCACCGGCAGAGAACATGAAAATGGCCCCTGGTGGTAGAAGAACAACAGAAACTGAGGAACAACCAGTTTGATCCTCTGATCAGGGTAAATACCCTATTTTTTTCGTAATTTCACCCCTTGGCAACCCGGGGGTTATCGCTCCTGTTGCCCGATACGGCAGACCATAAAACGAACACCCTTGAAAAGTAAAACTGTCTTACGGCTCTTTCTGGCCTTTCTGATCACAGGATGGGTAGCTCCCGTGGTTTCCTCTGCCCAGGGGAACACCTTCAGTTTCGAATATTTCTCGCAGGAGGATGGGCTGAGTAACAATCAGGTGCAGTGCATTTTCCAGGACAAGAGAGGGTTTATGTGGTTCGGCACCAGCCAGGGAATCAACCGTTTTGATGGCTACCGCTTCACCAGGTTTGTCAGCAAACCCGGGGATACCACCTCGTTGCGGGGTAACCTGGTCAGGACTATTTGCGAAGACTCGCGGGGAATGCTCTACGCCGGAACAGAAAACGGAGGGCTCAACCTTTTCGACCGTGAAAAGGAGACCTTTATCCCGGTTTTCAACTCTTTCGGTGAGGAAGTCCCCGACAATGTTTCCGTCAACGAAATCAGGGAGGACGAACAGCAACGGCTATGGATCGGCACTGACAACGGCGTGTGGCGCTATATCCCCGGGAAGGAACTCATCCATATCCATCCCCGTCAGACACCGGAAAACCTCCCCTTTGACCATGCCTTTGTCAGGGTGATGACCTTCGGAGAGCATGGAAAACTATGGCTGGGCACCAATAGCGGCGTTTTTCTCCTCGACACCGCCACCCTGGAAATCAACGCCTATCCCCTCCCGGTGCCTCCCTCCCACAACGAAGAGGTATGGAGCCTCTTCACCGATAACGATGGTAAGATATGGGCCGGCACCTATGACAACGGAGTCTTCATCATTAACAAGGAGGGCCAACTGGAGAGCCATTTCTTTCCTGATCCCGCCAATAACAGGAGTCGCACGGTGAGGGCCATCGCCCGTGACAGGAAGGGAAACTACTGGCTGGGAACCCGCGGAGGCCTCTATATCTACACCCCCGGAAAAGGGATCACCGGCACCTATGCCCATGATGAAAGGGAAGCCCGCAGCCTCTCGGGTAACTCGGTCCTCGACATCTTCCACGACCGCCATGGAGATACCTGGATCGGCACCCGAACAGGCATCAACTTCCTGATTCACAGTAAGCAACAATTCCGGAATTTCAGAGCCATGCCCCATGACCGGCGCTATCTCAACAGCAACCAAATATGGGCTTTCCACATCGGCCCCGACGGGAAAATATGGATTGGCACCGAAGATGGAGGCGTTAACATTTATGACCCCATCACCCAAACTTTCGACTACCTTGTTAACACCCCCGGAAATCCCGCCACCCTCTCTTCCAACTGCATCAAGGACTTCCTCGAAGATGGCCAAGGACACCTGATGATCGCCACCTTCAGGGGAGGGATCAACCTCCTGGACCAGCGAACAGGAAAGATCACCCACCTCCGGAATATTCCGGGAGACGAAAGCTCTCTCTCCGACGACCGCGCCTGGTGTCTCTTTCGCGACAGCCGGGGGCAGATATGGACAGGGACCACCTCGGGCATGGACCTTTATGACCCCGTTACCCGGAAGTTCACCCCCTTCAGGGAACTGGGAAGAAACATCCAGGTCAACTGGATCAACGAAGACCACGACGGCAACCTCTGGATTGGCGCCCGTGACGAACTCATCATCTACCACCCCGACTCCCGCCGTTGCTTCCGGCATCCCGAGAATACCCGTGATTTCCTCCAGGACTCCTCAAACCGGATATGGATCGCCACCCTCACCCGGGGGCTGGCCCTTTATTCCGCGGAAGAAGGAGCCCTCCGCTGCTTCACGGAAGACGACGGTCTGGCCAACAACCAAGCCATCAGCATCCTCGAAGATGACCACCACTTCCTCTGGATCGGCACCTCCAACGGCCTCTCCCGCTTCAATCCCGAAACCGGCTATTTCCAGACCTTCTCCGGAAAAGACGGTCTCCAGAACAGCCAGTTCAATTACGGGGCGGCCCTGAAAACCAGCGAAGGAAAACTCCTTTTCGGGGGCATTTCAGGCTTCAACATCTTTGACCCCCAAGAGGTCATCGTCCATGAGGCCGGAGCTCCCATGGTGCTGACGGAATTGCGCCTCTTCAACAAAAAAGTGGAAATCGGCCAGGACCGCAAACCTGTGCTCCCCAGAAGCATTACGGAAACGCGCGCCATCACCCTCCCCTTTAACCAGAAAGTCATCACCATCGAATACGCCGCCCTCAATTACGTCAACTCCCCAAATAATCTCTACTCTTACTTTCTCGAGGGCTTCGACAAAAACTGGACCGACCCCTCGCCCCTCAGGTCGGCAACCTATACCAACCTGAACCCGGGAGACTACACCTTTCATGTGAAAAGCGTCATCCCCGGAGTGCCCGATGCCGGAAATGACATCACCCTGAAAATCAGCATCCTCCCGCCCTTTCGGAAAACAGGAATCTTCAAACTGCTCACCCTCCTGGTGGTCGCCCTGCTCATTTATGCCCTTCTCCGCTTCATGATCAACCGGGAAAAACTCGAAAACGAACTGGCCTTCGAAAAGATCAAGGCCCGGAAACTCCACGAACTCGACATGCTGAAGCTGAGGTTCTTCACCAATATTTCACACGAAATCAGGACGCCTCTGACCCTCATTCTCGGACCCCTCGAGAAGATCCGTAACCGGCAGGTCTCCCCCGGCCAAATGGAGCCCCTGCTAGAAATCATGCACCGTAATGCACGTCAGCTCAACCAACTGATCAACCAGATCCTGGACTTCAGAAAACTGGAATCGGGGAGCCTCAAACCCGAGTTGGCCGACGGTGAGCTCGTGACTTTCATGCAGGGCATCGTCGCCCAATTCGACCATCTGGCCCGGGAAAAAGAGATCAGATATTCCTTCAACTCCCTGGTCGACAAAATCTACTGCCGCTTCGACGCCGACAAGACCGAGAAAATTGTGAGCAACCTCCTCTCGAATGCTTTCAAGTTTACGGAAAAGGAAGGTAAGGTCACCGTGACCCTGGCCCTGGTGGTCGACAGCACTTCCGGCAACACAGAGAAGGGCGACGACGGCAGCCATTTCATTGAGCTCAGCGTCAGGGACAGCGGCCGCGGAATCCCAGCCAGCCAGCTCGATAAGATCTTCATACGGTTTTTCCAGTCGGGTGAAAAAAACAATATCCCCGGAACAGGAATAGGCCTGGCCCTGGTCAATGAACTGGTCAAACTGCTCGGCGGGGAGATTTTTGTAAAGAGCAAGCCGGAACAGGGCTCCCGATTCACGGTCAGGCTTCCCTATCTGGAAGCAGAAAACCCACCCGCAACAGAACTCTGCAGCGACGAACCGGAAATCGCAAGAACCGGAACGCCCTCCCAAAATGAAGAAGAGAGAAGATTCCGGGAAAAAATCATGCTGATCATCGAAGACAATGCCGATGTGAGGCTCTTCATCCGCAGCCACTTCGAAAATATCTACACGGTGGTGGAAGCCTCCGATGGCCAGCAGGGATGGGAGGAAGCCCTGAAAAACATCCCCGATATCATCCTCTGTGATATTATGATGCCCCGGGTCGACGGTTATGAACTGCTGCGCAGAATCAAAAACGACGAGAGGACCTCCCATATTCCGGTCATCCTGCTCACGGCCCTCAATTCCCGCGAAAATGAGATGGAAGGCCTCTCGGGGGGTGCCGACGACTACATCGTCAAACCCTTCGACCTCGCCCTGCTGCAAACAAAAATCGAGAATATCCTCTCCATCAGGCAGTCGCTCAAAGACCGCTATTCGGGAGAAGTCATCCTGCAACCCCGCAATGTTTTGATCACCACCCACGATGAGCGGTTCCTGAAAAAGGCCATAGAAATCGTCGAAAGAAACATCGCTGACCCTGACCTCGACATCGAAAGGTTCTCGGCAGAAGCCGGGGTGAGCCGCATGCAGCTATACCGCAAACTGGGGGCCATCACCGACATGACGGTCAGGGAATTTACCAGGGACATACGCCTTAAAAGAGCCGCCCAGCTGCTACAGCAGAAAAATATGAACGTCTCGGAAATCGCCTGGGCCACCGGCTTCCGCGACCCTTCCCACTTCCGCAAATGCTTCCGCCAGAAATTCGGCATGAGCGCTACCGAATATGCCGAATTACCTGCAGGCGAAGAGTGAGGATCTTCTGATATTCTGATCTTCCGCCTTCCCGACGCCCCCATTCCCGATTGAAACTCCCGCGGCAGAGCTGGCGGGGAATCCGATTCCGCCAAGGCATTCTTTAGTTTCGCTAACCCCGCGACAGAGCTGGCGGGGAAACGAATCCCGGTGAACCGGGATGAGTTCGACGGGATTCAGCACGGGAGCAGCCTTAAACAGAGAACAGGCCATCATGCTTAACTGGCACGGATAAAGGATGTAGTCAATGCACTCACCGGAATTCAAGACTTAAGAGGTAAGATTTTTCCTATCTGGGAAAAGTATCCCCGCTTTTTGGGAAGATGGACCCCCATAGGGAGGTTTTACCCCTGTCATTGGGAAACGGCAAGCCCCCTCTTTGGGAATTATGGTCTAACTTTGACTATAATCAAATACTCACCTGATGGAGGATAAAAGCAAGGAGATAAGAAGGCTTTCCGCTCTTATTATGCTCATCACCGTAAGCCTCATTGCCGTCCTGGTGGCCCTCATCTTGATTACCCTTTGACCATCATGAAATCGAAACAGCGCTAAAACAGAACGACAGAAATAACTAAACCAGAAAAATATGACCATTGAAACCAGGAAAAATCATCTACCAACGTTACTGATCCTGTTGGCCATGGCCATGTCGGCGCTTCCCGTATATGCCTGCAGGCCTAAAGTGCAAGGTCTTGACATGGCCGTAAAAATGGCCTCTTCGGAGATGCGCCACTTCCCCGATATCCTCGGTGTCGACTACAATAACCGTCCCGTCTGGAACTACACCCAGGGTCTCATTGCCCAATCGATGATGGAGGTTTTTGCAGCTACCGGGAACAAAGCCTTTTACGATTACGGGCGCAGCTATGCCGACAAAATGATCGATGAGGGGGGAAATATCCAGGGGTACAAACCCCAGGAGTACAATATCGACCGCCTGAATTCCGGGAAGTTTCTCTTTGGCCTCTATGAGGAAACCCGCGATGATCGTTATAAAAAGGCCCTATTCCATCTGAGGGAGCAGTTGAAAACTCATCCCCGCACATCGGAAGGGGGGTTCTGGCACAAACAGGTCTATACCCACCAGATGTGGCTCGACGGCCTATACATGGGAGCCCCCTTTTATGCCCGTTTTGCCCGTGACTTCGGGGAACCGGAAGCCTTCAACGACATCATCAACCAGTTCTCCATCGTCCACAGGCATACCTATAATGGCGCTTCCGGCCTCAACTACCACGGATGGGATGAGAGCCGGGAGCAGAAATGGGCCGACCCCGAAACCGGATGCTCCCCTCACTTCTGGGGAAGGGCAATGGGCTGGTATGCCATGGCCCTGGTCGACGTACTCGACTACATCCCTGCCGATCATCCGCGGCGCGGCGAAATCCTCGCCATCCTGAAACAGGTGGCCGCTGGTGTTGCACGCCACCAGGATAAAAAAAGCGGACTCTGGTACCAGGTGATGGACCTGGGAGGTCGCCAGGGTAACTACCTCGAAGCGACCGCCTCCTCCATGTTCACTTATGCCCTGCTCAAGGGCGTCCGCAGGGGATACCTCCCCAAAAAATACAGAAACACCGCCATCAGGGGATATAACGGGATCATCAGCCATCTGATCCAAGACAATGGTGACGGCACCATCAGCCTTACCCGGTGCTGCTCAGTGGCCGGATTGGGGGGCAAACCCTACCGCGACGGCTCCTATGCCTATTATATCGGTGAACCGGTTCGCGACAACGACCCCAAAGGAGTAGGCCCCTTTATCCTCGCCAGCCTTGAAATTCACAACATCCAGTAATTTACTAATAATCTAATCTATGACTAACTTAATCGCAATGCTGACTAAGAAGAGTTTACAGCCGGCAGCCTTCCGAATGCTGCTGGGAGGTATGCTTCTTTTTCTGACAACCGTCGTGGTGGCCCAGAACGTGAACGTCACGGGAAAAGTTACCAGTGCCACCAACGGGGAGGGAATCCCCGGAGCCAACGTCGTGGTGAAAGGAACCACCATGGGGACCATCACCGATAGTGATGGCAATTATGCTTTATCGGTACCCACTAACGGCACCCTTGTCGTTTCCTTCGTCGGTTTCTACACCGAGGAAGTGGCCGTGGCCGGCAGAAGCGTCATTAATGTGACGATGAATGAAGAATCCTTTGGTCTCGACGAGGTGGTGGCCATCGGCTATGGAGTCGTCAGGAAAAGGGACCTCACGGGGGCTGTCTCCTCGGTAAAAGCCGACGACATTGCCCGCACGACCACCAGCAATGCCATGCAGGCCATGCAGGCCCGGGTTCCCGGCCTTGATATCCAGCAATCGAACGGACAGGCAGGTGCCGGGGTCTCCCTGACCCTGCGGGGTAACCGCTCTATCTCGGCTTCCAACTCACCCCTGATCCTCGTCGACGGTATCGCCTATGGCTCCACCCTTGACATCAACCCCTCCGACATCGAATCCATGGAAGTGCTTAAAGACGCCTCCTCAACAGCCATCTACGGAACCCGCGGTGCCAACGGGGTCATCCTGATCACCACAAAACGGGGAAAGGAAGGCCGCACCAAAGTAAGCCTCAACAGCTACCTCTCCTCCAATATCCCCACTCATGTTCCCCAGATGATGTATGGCGAAAAAGAGGTCCAACGCCTTATTGACAAAGCCAACTACCAGGCCGACGCCAAGACAGGGAACTGGGGTACCAGCAACCTCCCCGTGGAACAGGTGCTGACCGAAAACCTCGAGGACTTCACCGAAATGGAAATTTACCAGGATGGCTCCTATACCGACTGGCTCGACCTGATCCTCCAAAACGGACTGACCCAGAATTACGAACTCTCCGTTTCGGGAGGAAGTGCCAATACCAACTTCAACCTCTCCCTGGGGACTATGTTCGACGAAGGTCTGATGAATAAGGATATGATGGACCGCTACAATGCCAAGATCACCCTCGACCACAAAATCAGCGATATCTTCAAGGCAGGAACCAGCATGCTCTACACCTATAAGGACCACGATGCCCGCAACTCCAGTGTTTTCGGACAATCCCTGAAAATGACCACCATCACCCATGCCTATACCCAGGAGGGGAACCTCATTTTCACGCCCAACCCGAGGTATGCCGCCCATGCCAACCCCCTGCTCGACGAAACCGAGGGAGCCTTCGAACACAACGTCGAAACCACCCGATTCTTCGGAAATGTATACGCCGAAGTGACCCCTCTGAAAAACCTTCTCCTGAAATCCACTTATGCCCTCGACCGGCGCAACGTGCGTGACGGACAATACCAGGACTACCAGAGCGTGGGAAGGTACCAATCACCGGGAACCAGCTACATCAACTCCACCTACAACAACAACACCGGGTACACCTGGGAGAATACCCTCAATTACACGACCAACTTCGGAGGATCGAAACACGATATCAACTTCCTGCTGGGGCATAGCATGGCCCAGAGTGTTTTTGAACAGACGAATACCCAGGGAGATGCCGGCAGGGAACATTACTACACCAGCCTCTTTTACGACCTGTCCAAGATCAGCACCGAAACCAGCACCAGCACCTATACCAAGTCGTCCCTTCTCTCCTATTTCAGCCGCGTCAACTACAAATTCCACGAGAGATACCTTCTGACCGCTTCCCTGCGTGCCGATGGATCCTCGACATTGGCAGAAAATCACAAATGGGGCTATTTCCCCTCGCTGGCGGCGGCCTGGCGCATCAATGAGGAGCCGTTTCTGGCCCCAGCACGCGACTGGCTCACCAACCTGAAATTCAGAGCATCATGGGGCCGGTCAGGAAATGCGGCCGTGGATCCCTACAGCACCCTCACCTCACTGAGTACCAACCTTATCTACTACTACCTCGACGGCAAGGACATCCCGGGAAATATCCCCAGCACCATGGGAAACAAGGAGCTGAAGTGGGAAACCACCAGCGTGCTCGATTTCGGAATCGACTTCGGCATTCTGGACAACCGCATTTCAGGGAGCATCGATTACTACATGAGCAAAACCGATGACCTCCTCTACCTGAAGAGTGCTCCTCCCTCCTCGGTATTCCCCAGTGTACTGGCTAACATCGGCTCCACCGAAGGACAAGGCCTCGAAGTAGCCCTGAACACCCTGGCCGTGAAATCCCGGAAATTCAACTGGGACATCAACTGGAGCTACTCGACCTCGAAAGACAAAATCACGAACCTTTCAGAAGGTGTCGAAAGAAACATCAGCGGCACTTCCGGCCAGATCGTGGGAAAACCGGTTTCCATCTTTTACGACTATGAGGCCGACGGGAACTGGAATGTGGGTGAATTCGACACCTACAAAGCCGCATGGGAAGCACGCCATCCAGAAGAAGCAATTGGATTTGTGGCTGCCTATGGTGCCCCCGGAACCATCAAAATCATCGACCGCAACGATGATGGCCAACTCGACGATGAGGACAAAATCGTCATTGGGCGCTCTCCCAAACATATCTTCGGCATGAATAACAGCTTCTCCTACGGGGACTTCTCTCTTTCGGTACTCCTCTTCGCCCGTCTGGGGGGATATATCGCCTATGACATGAACACCCAGCTCAACTACGAAACCGCCAACTGGGGAGACCTCGACTACTGGAGTTTTACCAACACCGGGGCCAAATTCCCGAGTCCGGGAGCTGCAAGTACCACTTACGGCAGCTATGGCTCTTCCCTGCGGTATGAAAAAGCCGATTATATCAAGATCAAGGATATCACCCTGGCGTACAACCTGCCTCAGAATATCCTCAACAAAGCCGGCATTGACAGGGTCAGACTATATGGCTCCCTGAAGAACTACTTCACCTTTGCCAAGATCGACAATTACGACCCCGAGCGCGGCGGCGCCGTTTCCTTCCCCCTGGCCAAACAAGCTGTGGTGGGCATCAATCTTGAATTTTAATCCATAATCTCCCTATCAATATGAAAAAAACAATTATATCCATACTCGCTGCGGTGGCGCTCGTACTGAGCACTCCCTCCTGCTCCGACTTCCTCGAGGAAGACAACAAGGCAGGTATGACTGCGGATCTCACCTACAGCACGGCTTCCGGAATCCAGGGACTGGTTTCATCGGCCTACAGTTTTACGCGCGGATGGTACGGCAAGGAGGCGGGCCTTGGCCTCTCCGAAACCGGCACCGACCTCTTTTACTATGGCTATGACAACAAACAGAAATCCCTGAACTCCTACAACATCACCGCGGTAAGTCTTGACGGCAACACCAGCGATAATGCCAGCCTCGACCACTACTGGGAAATGTTTTACTGCGCCGTGGATGTCTGTAATGCGGCACTGAAATATGTCCCCCTGAACACCCTCATCTCGGAACAGCTCCGCGACCAGTACATGGGGGAAGCTTACTTTCTGAGAGCTTTCTACTATCTTCACATGGTGAACATCTGGGGTCCCATTCCCTACAACAGCGAACCCCAGACCGAAATCCTCACTAATCCCACCAGGGTGTCAGAAGAGGAGATCTATAACAATATCCTTTCCGACCTCGACAAATCGATTGCTGCCTTCCAGTCGGCCGGGTATATGGTTAAAAGCGACGGACGCGCCAACTACTGGGCTGCCCGTGCCCTGAAAGCCAGAGCTCTCCTCTATGCCGCCTCCTGGCTGGGAAAATCTGACCTCTATGGCCAGGCGAAAACCGAAGCAGAAGCCGTCATCAACAGTGGCATTGCCTCCTTCTACCCCAATTATGCCGACACCTGGTCGATGGCTAATGAGGATATCTCCAAAAACAAAGAGGCCATCTGGGGTGTCGCCTACTCTTCCGACATCAAGACCAACGTCAACTGTATCCCCAAAAGGTATAAGACCAACGCCAGCGGTGATCCGCTCGATTACAACTCACTGATCACCCGTACAGGCTACAGCCGTGGCGGGAGTGCCATGCTCCTTCAGTTTGTGGGAATGTGGAACAATGGCGCCTCAGACCTGGGGAATAACGGCAAGGAGACCTTTGTGCGTGTGCTGGGGGAATCCACCTCTACCATCACCCACTTCGTCACCGGGGAAAAGATCTATGTGGCCCCCTATTATTCGCCTTATGGCAGGGGATTCACCCGTTATCTGCCCTCATTGTACCTGTGGAGGCTGCTCGATAACAACAGGGCTACCGACCAGCGTTGTGAGGCTACCCTTCTCGACGCTTACACCATCGCCCCCGGACTGGCAGGGAGTTCCAAGAACTATCCGGCCATTCAGGATACGGCCATATACTATTGCGCCCTCGATGGAAATTCTCCCGAAGGACAGGCTATGCAGGCCTGGGCCAAGGGACGCTACCGGATCCAGTTTATGAGTGGCGGCGACATCCCTGTGTATACCACTTCCGATCCGGCCACGGCCAAGCCCACGGAAGCCGCCAAAGCCAAATCAGACGTTTATGGTGACGGCCGCTACAACTCCTACAAAATCGGGGGCTGGTGTTCCTACCCGGGCATTAAGAAGTTCCTCGACAATGTCTACGATCCCACCTACCCCACTCATGATATCTCAAGCCGCGACCACATCGTACTGCGCCTGGCCGAGATGTACCTGATCAAGGCCGAAGCTGAACTGGGTGGAGGGAGTGCCACAGCAGCCCTGGCGACCCTCAACCAGCTCAGGACGGTAAGGGCAAAGGATGGCAAAGACAACGCCCTGAAGGGAACTGTCGACATCAACACGATTCTGGACGAAAGGGCCATTGAACTCTGCGGCGAACAGCAACGGTGGTTCGACCTGAAAAGAACAAAAACACTGGTCGACAGGGTTAAAAAATACAACGCCCAGGGAGCCGCCAGCATCAAGGATTTCCACTATTACCGTCCTATACCCCAGTCCCAGCTCGACGCCATCACCAATCCCGGAGAATTCATCCAAAATAATGGCTATTGACATCCTGAATCCTGCTTAAATGAACGTATGCAGTCTACTCAAGATTTGAAGAGCTGTAAATAATTGTTATTTTTGAAAAGGGCAGGATCAACTCTCTCCAAAGATTGAGTGGTCCTGGCCCTTTTCTTTTTCCTAAGGAGAGACCATAACCTAATCGATAAATATGATGCAAAAGCTTTTTGAATTCCTTCAAAAGAGTCTGCCGAACACGCGAGGTGTTTCAGCAATTCTGATGGCAGCCGGTTTCCTGCTGATCTCCGCGGTGGCCTTTGCGCAACCCGTCACTGTCAGGGGAAAAGTGACCGATGCCTCCAACGGGGAGGGGATCCCCGGAGCCAATGTGGTGGTCAAAGGGACCACCACAGGAACGATCACCAACGTTGACGGCGACTTCACCCTCAACGTACCCTCAGCCAGCGCCACTCTGTTGGTGACCTTCATCGGGTATGCCCCCCAGGAAATCCCCCTGGCTGGAAAGAGCGCAGTAACCGTCAACCTCACACCCGAGACCACCCAGCTCGACGAAATCATAGCCGTAGGATATGGCCAGGCGCGTCGTGCCGATTATACGGGATCTATAGCCACCATCTCGGGCAATGAACTGCAGAAAATCCCCGTAGCCAGTGCCGCCGATGCCCTCAAGGGAAGAATGCCCGGAGTCAACGTCCTTACCACCGACGGATCCCCCGATGCCGAAATCGTCATACGCATCCGCGGGGGCGGATCCGTGACCCAGGACAACTCCCCTCTTTATGTGGTCGACGGTTTTATCGTCAACTCCATCAGGGATATCCCCCCCACTGACATCACCAGCATCAACGTGCTGAAAGATGCCGCGGCCACCGCCATCTACGGAGCCCAGGCCGCCAACGGCGTCGTTCTGATCACCACCCGAAAGCCGGTCGCCGGCAAGGTCTCCGTGACGTATAACGGCTATGCACAGCTCAAGACTCTCCCCCAGGAAAGAAAATATGACGTTCTTTCTCCTTATGAATTCGTGATGGCTCAGTATGAATTCGCAAGACTCAGGTCAGATGCCGACGTGCGCAACTTCGAAAAATACTTCGGGAAATACGACGACCTGGAGCTCTACAAGGAGAAGAAGCCTACCGACTGGCAGGATGAACTCTTCGGCCGCACGACCATCTCCCAGTTGCACAACGTCAGCGTCAACGCAGGAAATGAGAAAACACGCATCAGTCTGAGCATCACCAACAATAACGATGAAGGCCTGCTGGTGGGCTCAGGATACCGCAGAAATGTGATCAACTTCAAACTCGGTCAGGAAATCCTCTCTTCCGTGGAATTCGAGGCTTCGGCGCGCATCACTGACACCCGGGTCGATGGCGCCGGAACGGCCGGGGGATCACAACTCAGGGTGAAGGATGCCATCACCACGCGGCCGGTCAACGGTATCGCCGATGAACTCGACATCGACCTTTCCTCGATCGACTCCAGTGACGACTATCAGTCCTTCCTCACCTCCCTGGTCAACCCCCTGAGACTGGCTGAAGACGACTGGCGCCAGCGCAATACCCGTTCTTACGTCCTCAATGCGGGGTTATCATGGGACATTATTGAGCGGTTGACCGCCAAAACCACCTTCACCACCGAAAGTGGTTCTGATGAAAGCCTGCGTTATTATGGCCCCCTGACCAGCCAGTCACGTCAGGAAGGGAGCAGCCTCCCCCTGGGTACCGTCAACCAAAGCCAGAACTTCTCCTACAGGTGGCTCAACACGTTAAATTACGCCTTCGCCAATTTGGGCATCCACCAGCTGGACTTCCTGCTGGGCCATGAGATTTATTCCAGCGGCGGAAAGGGAAGCTTCGTCAGAACGGAAGAATTCCGCGAGTCTATGCGTCCCGAAGAACTCTTCGCCAACATGGCCCTCGGAAAAACCGTGGAATACTCCAGCTATGAATCTACCGAATCGAACAGGCTCTCTTTCTTCGGGCGTGCCAACTACCAGTTGCTCGACAAATATCTGCTGACGGCCACCCTTCGTTCCGACGCCTCCAGCAAATTCAAAAAGGAGAATCGCGTGGGCATATTCCCGGCTGTGGCGCTGGGATGGAAAATTTCAGAGGAGCCCTTTCTGAAAGGCACCCACTTTATCGATGAGCTGAAGCTCAGGGCCAGTTACGGGGAAACAGGCAACGACCGCATCCCCGCCAATGCCACCAAATTCCTCTTTACGGCCCGCACCAGCGACGGCCCCGGCATGGGCACCAACGATTACAACGCCTACTACTCCCCCAGCGGTTCCACCCTCTTCAACCCCGACATCATCTGGGAAACCACCATCAACCGCAATGCCGGACTCGATTTTATCCTTTTTAAGGGAGGCCTCCGTGGTAACTTCGATCTTTACTGGAACTCCACCAAAGACCTCCTGCTGGCCTCTGCCATTTCACCGATATCGGGGTTCACCACCCAGTGGAATAACGTGGGAAGCACCAGCAACAAAGGCGTGGAACTGGCCCTCTCAGCCCTGATCATCGACAAAAAAGAGTTCACCCTTTCGGCACAGGTCAATTTTGGGATCAATAAGTCACGCATCGACGAACTCGACGAAACCGACGAGCGCTTCTTCCAGTCTAACTGGGCCAGCACCGACCTCAAAGACCGCGACGACTACTACCTGGCTGTTGGGCGTACCATCGGACTTATATACGGGTACACCACCGACAGTTATTACACCGTTGATGACTTTTCGGGGTATAATGCCACCACGGACCGCTACACGCTGAAAGAAGGGGTGCCCGATAACAAGAGCGTATTGGGAGTCAGCGCCCTCAGACCGGGATTCCTCAAGCTGAAGGATATCGCCGGAGGAGGAGCCGACAAGGATCAGCCCGACGGTGTCATCAACAGCCTCGACCGTACCGTCATTGGCAGCACCCTCCCCGACGCTATCGGAGGGTTCGGCTTCGACGCCACCTTCAGGGGATTCGACCTGTCGGTGCTCTTCAACTGGTCATACGGAAATGACATGTACAACACCGGAAAGATCGAATTCAACCAATACTACCGTACCACGTATGGCAATATGCTCAACACAATGAATATGGAGAACCGCTTCACCTATATCGATACCGACGGTTCCATTACCGGGATGGCAGGAGGCAAGGTCACCGACCTGGCACAACTGGGTACCATGAACCAGGGGAAAACCCTCTGGAGCGGTAATAACTCCTTTGGTACGGCCACGGCAGTGATCCACTCCTGGGCTGTCGAGGATGCCTCTTTCATCAGGCTGAATACCCTGACCCTGGGATATACCCTGCCCAAAAGGATCGTCACGACAGTCGGCCTGAGCAACCTCAGGATTTACACCACCGGTTACAACCTGGCCCTGTGGACCAACTATTCAGGCTACGACCCGGAAGTGAGTACCACCCGGAACAGCGGTTATGCCGCCCTCACCCCAGGCATCGACTACTCCGCCTATCCAAGAAGCCGCTCCTTCACCGTGGGTGTCAATGTAACCTTTTAATGATCATGACTTATAACAGAATGGTATGAAAAAGAAATTAATAATATCCCTGCTGGCAGCCATGGTGTTTTCTTCCTGCCAGGAATTCCTGGATCCGGAATCCCTCTCCACCTTCGACAGCCAATACATCTTCTCCAATGCCGAAGATGCCCGCAAGGCCGTCAATGCCATGTATGTCCACTTCAGCCACGACGGCTTCCGCTCGAGGCTTTCCAACAACATGACCGGGAACACCGACATAGAACACAGCAGTGGCTGGACCAGTGATGGTGCCCGCTACCAGATCTGGAACCTGAATGCCCAACCTAATAATGGCGACCTGGCTTACGTGTGGGACTTGGGATACAAGGCGATCCGCGATGCCAATATCGCTATTGAAGGCATCATGGGCAGTGAGGCCTATGCCTCGACCGACGCCGAACTGGCCCGCAAGATGAAACATCTCCTGGGCGAAGCCTTTACCATGCGTGCCTACTGGTACAGTATCCTCATCACCTATTTCGGCGATGTCCCCTTCTCTAAGGAAGCCCCCAAACCCGGGGTAGAATTCAACCTTCCCAAGGAAAACCGCAATGTCATCCTCTCCCAGGTTATCGAAGACCTGATCTCCGCCGAAGAGAACATGATGTGGGCCGACCAGCTGCCCAACGGCATCGAGCAGATCAACCGGGAATACACCCTGGGGATGATTGCCCGCCTGGCCCTTCAGCGTGGTGGTTGGACCCTGAAACCCGACCTGACCATGGCCCGCGAAGACGACTACCAGCAATACTACCAGATCGCCAACCAGTATGCCTCGAAGCTGATCCAGCTCAAAGACCGGGAGCTTCCCCGCGATTTCCGCCAAATCTTCGTCAACCAGTGCAAGTTTATCTCCCCCGTCAACAGCGATATCCTCTTTGAAGTGCCCTTTGCCATCGGGGAAGGCGACGTGGGCTGGAACATCGGCATCAGGGTCGACGGCGGCTCCTCAGCCAAACACGACTATGGCTCGGGCACTAACTACATGGCCATGCCGCCCACTTACCTTTACTCCTTCGACACCCTCGACATCAGGCGCGACGTGACCTGCGGTCTCTACACCATCAATACCGATAATGAAAAGGTATTGGTCTCTACCGGAAACATGAACATATCCCAGGGAAAATGGAGCCGTCATCTGCTCCCCACCCCTCCCGGAAAATCGACCGATAAGGGTACCGGCATCAACTGGCCCATGCTGCGCTATTCCGATGTGCTGCTGATGCACGCAGAAGCCGAAAATGAACTGAACGGCCCCTCGGGCCTGGCACAGGAAGCCCTGAAAAGGGTGAGAAGAAGAGCCTTCCCCGAATCGGCCTGGGCCACCAAGGTCGACCAATATGTCGCTGAGGCCTCTGCCAGCAAGGAGAAATTCTTCGAAGCCATCGTCGATGAACGCGCCTGGGAATTCGGGGGCGAAATGATCCGCAAATACGAACTGATCCGCTGGGGTAACTACCACCAGAAAGTCTCCGAAATGGTGACAGAACTGAAAAAAATGGCCGACGATGCCAACAACGGCACGGGCACTCTCCCCGATTACCTCTATGTCAAAAATGACGAAAACGGAGACCTGCTCATTTACAACCTCGACAGGAAAGTCCTGGCCGCCCCCGATGAGAGCTGGGAACAGGCCAACTGGCTGATATCTATGTGGGACACCAATCTGGGAACATACCGGGAGTGGATCACCAGGGATTGGGAGAACTACATCACCGGTTCCAAAATCAACGTTCCCGACGGTGTGGTCAGATATATCTTCCCCATTCCCACGATCGGCATCGACAACAGCAAAGGGGTCCTGAAAAACGACGGCTATGGTTTCTGAAGCTTTTAACATGTTAAATGACAAGATTATGAAGAAGAGAATATTTCCCCTCATCACCGCTGCACTGCTGCTCTTTAGCGCGCTGATCTGCCTGGTGGCCTGCGAGGAAGAAGAAGTTTATCCCCGTACCAGGCTTTTTATGCCGGTCCTCAATGAGGAGCTGACTGCTGAACAGAACAACATTATCGTCAACATGGCCAGGATGAAAGATGCCGTCACCTATAAGCTGGAGATCAGCCGCGATACCTTCAGGACCATCGATTATACGGTGACGGTCGATACCAATTTTGTGGTCATCAACAAGGAACTGGTGGGAGAAGAGCTGCTATGGTTCACCTATTACCAGGTCAGGGCCACGGCTTTCGCCGATGATCCTGCCTACAACAGCAAAACCTCCGACCTGGGGAACGTGAGGACCCAGAAGTTCCCCTCCAATATGGGAGCTCCGACAACTTTTGACGTCCTCGACAACCAGGCCAGGATTTTCTGGACCCCCGCGGGCGCGGCCATCACCCAGGTGAAGGTTTTCGCAATTACTGATGTAAGGCTAACCACCCCCCTGCTCACCTTCGAGGTCACCGCCGAGGAGCAATTGGCAGGAGAAACCTACATCAACGGCCTTAGTGCCTCCACCTCATACAACATTGCGGTCTACAGCAATGAGACCCTCAGGGGCTGGGAAATCTATTCCACAAAACCTCCCCTGGTGGCAGGAGATAACGTGATTAACCTGAGCGGTATTGAAAGCACCACCATTCTGGCCGACACCCTGCCCGATGTTCCCGGAGGCTCCATCATCCTTCTGGAAGGAGGAAGATCCTACCAAACTGGCGGTTATAAATTCGATAAATCAGTAACCCTGATGAGCGGCTACAGCTTTACTCCCGCCCTTCCGCATATCGATTGTACCTCGAACTTCAATATCGCCGGAGATGTGACTGTCGATTCCATAGTATTCAGAAACATTCATTTTTCGGGGGCCTACGATTCCAGGTATGTCTTCAATCCCAACGAATCAACACCGCTCAATGTGGGGGAAATCCGCTTCGAAGGGTGTCGGGTGACTCACCTCAGGGGCGTGGCCCGTTTCCGTGGTCCTGCCCCCGGCATGATCCACAAATTCACCATGAACAACTGCCAGGTCGACAGTATCAGGGATTATGCCGTGGTATGCACCGACACCGATAACGGGGTGGCCGTGGGCGACATTCTCCTGACCAACTCCACCTTCTCACGTTGCCGTTATTTTCTGATTTCCCGTATGCAATCCAACGCGGTGGTGATCGACAACTGCACCCTGAGTGAGGTGCCGGCCAAGGGACAGATCATGTTCCGTTGGAGAGGTGGAGAAGGAAATGCCGACATTACCAACGGGTTGACCATCAGAAACACCATTTGGGGTCATGCCTGGGATGAAGCCACCTCGGGAAGCTATGATTTCAAAGCCCATAATGGGGGCATCAGCCTGGCGGCCACTACGCTGAACTTCGTCAATGTATACACCACTTCACAGTTTCTCTTTGTCGCGGGGAACGAACTGCCCGGCCTTCCTGTGGGCAACTATGCCGGCACCGGCGCTGACCTGTGGGTGAACCCTTACGGCGGTATGGACTTTCACTTTAAAGACACGGCATTCCCCGGAAAGAACGATACCGGCGACCCGCGGTGGAGACCATAACTACCTGACTACTAAACCCCTTACGGGGATATACAACAAGGAGGGCAGGAAAGAGATCTCCTGCCCTGCCCTCCCTCTCTTGGGGTGATGATCATTACCGCCCCTCTCTTTACGAACCCAGGAAAAAAATAACATGAGGATCCTGAACCTTATCATGCTGGGCACCTGCCTGATGGCTGGTGCGAATGCCCAGCCGCTGGCCTTTCCCGGGGCCGCGGGGGGTGGAAAATACACCGCCGGAGGGCGGGGCGGAGCAGTTCTCTTCGTCGACAACCTCAACGACAAAGGGCAGGGCAGCCTGCGTAAAGCCGTGGAGGCCCGCGGTGCCCGCACCATTCTCTTCAGGGTCTCGGGAACCATAGAACTCGAAAAACCTATCTACATCAAAAACGACAGCATCACCATCGCCGGAGAGTCGGCTCCCGGTGATGGCATCTGTCTGAAGAATTATGGCATCGAGGTGGAAGCCAGTCAGGTCATCCTCCGCTATCTGCGGGTCAGACCCGGCGACGATTCCGGCGGTGAACAGGATGCCATTTCCGGAATCCGCCAGCGAAATATCATCGTCGACCACTGCAGCTTTAGCTGGTCGAACGATGAGACCGCCTCCTTTTATGACAACACCGACTTCACCATGCAATGGTGCATCATCAGCGAAAGCCTCAACAAGTCGGCCCACCATAAGGGGGAACATGGCTACGGCGGCATTTGGGGCGGCAACAACGCCAGCTTCCACCATAACCTGATCTGCGACCATACCAGCCGGAATCCACGGTTCTGCGGGTCGCGTTACACCAACGACCCGGAAAAGGAAATGACCGACTTCCGCAACAATGTCATCTATAACTGGGGCAATAACTCGGTGTACGGAGGAGAAGAGGGACACTACAACATCGTCGGTAATTACTATAAACCGGGACCCGCCACTTCCAGAAGTTCCTACCGGAGGCTCCTGGAACTCACCCTGAGCTTCTTCGACGAACGTTTTAACAAGGCTCCTCTGGGACCCGGAAAATTTCACATTAAGGGGAACATGCTGGAGGGGCATCCCGATGTGTCGCGTGACAACTGGAAATTCGGGGTCCAGGGCAGCGGGGTGACCCAAACCATCAAAAACAAATCCCGCCTGAAACTCCCGGTACAGGTGACCAGAATTAAGAAACAGTCGGCATTCGCAGCCTGCCGCGATGTCCTCCATGAAGCAGGGGCTTCCCTCAGGCGCGATTCCGTCGACCTGAGGATCATCGAGGAGACCTGGACCGGCGTGGAGAAATATGGAGAGAGCTTCCGCGGGGGGGGCAAGGGAATTATCGACTCCCCGGCAGCAGTGGGCGGATGGCCCCGGCTGGCTTCCTTATCGCCGCCCACCGACAACGATAACGACGGCATGGCCGACGACTGGGAGGTCTCACAGAAACTTAACCCCGCCGATCCCCATGACCATAAGATCCACACGCTTTCCAGGGAATTCACCAACCTGGAAGTCTACCTCAACTCTCTGACCCTCCCGAAAAAACGCCGGTAACCCCCCACATCCCCTATTGATGAACCCAAAAAAAGTTCCGTATGACACCTCACGACAGTCGCCATCATAAACTGACCTCGCTTTTTCTGACGGCAGCAGCCCTGCTGGTGCTCATTCCCCTGCTAGTGGCCCCGTCGGCCATGGCGGCCGGTACTTACACCACGGAAGCCGACATCGTCGTGGCCGCCGATGGCAGCGGGGACTTCACCTCCCTGCAAGCCGCCATCAATGCCGTCCCCTCCAACAGCGACCGCGCCACCATCATTTACATCAAAAGGGGGATCTATGACCGCGAAAAGCTCATCGTTCCCTCCGACAAGAAAAATGTCACCCTGCTGGGAGAAAGCCGCGATGAGACCATCATCAGCTATCATCTCTACAACTGCGGGGAGGGCAAATGTCCCGCAGAAGATGCGGCCCTGTGGAGCGGTGAGAATATCCTCACTTCGGCGACGCTGACCATCACGGCCCCCGGCTTCAGGGCCGAGAACCTCACTATCAGGAATACCGCAGGACCCACAGGGCAGGCACAGGCGCTGACCATCAGAGCCGACAAATGCGTATTCCTCAATTGCACCATCCTGGGATACCAGGATACCCTTTACTTCTGGAGGGCGGGAACACGCAGCTATTTCGGGCATTGTCTGATTTCCGGGCGCACCGATTACATCTATGGCGACGGCATCGCCTTCTTCGACCAGTGCGAAATATGCAGCTGGGGAGGCGGATGGATCACCGCCCCCTCGACCCCTCAAAACCAGCCCTACGGATTTGTCTTCAGCCATTGTTCCATTACCTACAGCCTGGAGAGCCCCCGTGCGGGAGACGACGGAAACAGCTTCTTTCTGGGACGTCCCTGGCACGCCTACCCTAAGGTGGCCTGGCTCTTTTGCGACCTCTCTGAGAAAGTAAATCCCCGGGGCTGGGACAAGGTCATGAATGAAGAGGAGATGGGGTCCTATATCGCGACCACTCCCGACATCCATCTCTATGAATACGAAAACAGCGGTTTGGGAGCCAACATGAGCGGACGGACGGACTGGGCAGGACTGCGGGCCCTCACCGCCGCTGAATCCCCGGATTATACGGTACAGAAGGTCCTCGGGGGAACCGACAACTGGGATCCTACCGCCAGTGCCCCCATGGTCAGGCAATACACATGGACGGGCCTGGGAGCCACCGCCGACTGGCTGCTGCCTGCCAACTGGAATCCCGAAGGGGTTCCGGCCACCGGGGAAAGCGCCACCGTCACGGGTGACTACACCCTGCTGGCCTCCGGAAATTTCACGGCCGACCTCCACCTCAGGGAAAAGGCCCGACTATCGCTCTCCGGAAAGGCCTGGGCTCCCTACATCTCTGCCGGCAGGGCCATCTTTCTGGCTGAAGCCTCTGACACCCTATCGGGAAAAGTGGCCCTGAAAGATACCCTGACCGGTCATATAACAGGAGAGCTCACCATGAACGCACCCCTGTCGGGAATAAAACCCCTCCTGAAAACAGGCGCCGGAACCTTGAGGCTCACCGCCGCTAATAACGACTTCTCGGGGCCCATCCTGGTCAACGGGGGAAAAGTGATAGCCCCGGCTGCCGCATCACTGGGGAAAGGCCCCGTGAGGGTATCCTCAGGCGCCACCCTGGAGGTCGGAGACCCTTCGGCATTCTTTGCCAAGGCCCGTCTCACCCTGGAAACGGGAAGCTTCCTGGTGCTGAAGGCCGATGTCACCACCAGTGAGTTTTATGTTGCCGGAATCCAGCTCTCCCCGGGGGAGTATAACGCCACCACCCATCCCGCCATCCTTTCAGGAAGCGGAAAGGTCATCGTCGGCCGCCCAGAACAGTTCCTTTTTACCGCCGCCGTCAACACCGACTGGGACAACCCGGGGAATTACTCCCCCGCCCTGATTCCGCAAGCCGGAGAAACCATCATCTGCGAAAAGGAGATGCAGACCACGGGCACCATGATGACTGCCGGCATCATCTTCCGTAATGGCGGTACCCTGAGGCTCCGCGGGAACCACCAAGCCACGGGAACCCTTCACCTCGAAGAAGGATCGGTCATTAAGTACAATACCGGGGGAACGGGAATGGCCCTGAACGCCCCCCTTTCAGTGGGAGGAAACGTGACCCTGATCATGGAGAGCGATAATGCTGCCGGAAGCACCATGACCCTCTCAGGGCCCGTGACAGGCAACGGCATGGTGAACGCCGTCAACAACGGAAAAAACAACATGCACAACACCGGCAGGGTGCTCCTGACCGGTGATAATTCAGGATTCTCAGGAATATGGAGCGTTGAGCACCTGGGAACCAGATACCCTGGTGATGATGCCTATGTCACCCTGATCGAGGGAAATGGGGCCCACAGCTTCGGCCATGGTAAGCTAAGGGCCGCCTTTAACAATAGGGTAGTCTTCAGCCATGGGGGTGCCGTCAGTGGCGGCCTCGACCTCACCCTTGCGGGAGAGGCCAGGGCACGCCTGCAAACCACGGTGACCGTCAGCCATTACCTTCTCAACGGCACCAGTATCCCTTCCGGGGTCTACTCGGCACAGAGCCATCCCCAGTATTACGAAGGTCCCGGGAGTCTCACCGTGGGGGGGGATACCCCTCCGCCGCCGTTGCTGGCTGCCTTCCCCGGGGCCCAGGGTTTCGGGAAATACACCACCGGAGGGCGCGGGGGCAGAGTGCTTTATGTCACCAACCTGAATGACGACAACAACCCCGGGTCGCTGCGCCATGCCATCAACCAAACGGGGGCCCGCATGATCCTCTTCAGAGTGTCAGGCACCATAACGCTGAAATCAGAACTCCGGATTAAAAACGGTGACCTGACCATTGCCGGACAGACGGCGCCGGGCGACGGCATCGCCCTGCGCGACTACCCAGTCACCGTCGACGCCAACAATGTGATCATCAGGTATCTCCGCTTCCGCATGGGGGATGCCGCGCAACAGGAAGGCGATGCCCTCGGAGGCAGGGAGATCAGCAAAGTCATCATCGACCACTGCTCCATGAGCTGGTCGACCGATGAGTGCGTCTCCTTTTACCAGAATGAGGATTTCACCCTGCAGTGGTGCCTCATATCCGAAAGCCTGAAGAATTCCGTACACGGCAAGGGGGCCCACGGTTATGGCGGCATCTGGGGAGGGCGCAGAGCCTCCTTCCACCATAACCTGCTGGCCCACCACGACAGCCGCAATCCCCGCCTGGGAGAAATCAACGGCAGTGACTTCGCCCTCACCGACCTGGTAGACCTGCGCAACAACGTCATCTACAACTGGGTAGGAAACAGCGCCTACGGTGGAGAGGCGATGAACGCCAACATTGTCGGATGCACCTATAAACCCGGCCCTGCGACCACTAAAAAAGAAAGGATCATCGCCATCGACAAGGAAACGGAACAGGGATACCCAACAACAGGGGTATGGGGAAAATTCTTCATCGACGGAAACGCCCTTACTGCTTCGACGCGGGCGACCAATGATAACTGGACTTACGGCGTCTACAACCAGTTCAACGACAAATACGGAATTGTCCCCCAGGCCGACAAGGAAGCCATGCGGCTGGCGGCTCCCCTCGATTTCGGAGAAATCACCACCCACAGCGCCGATAAGGCCTACGTGAGGGTCCTCGAATATGCCGGAGCCTCCCTGGTCAGAGATACGGTCGACCGGCGGATCATCCACGATGTGAGCACAGGCACGGCCACCTTCATGACCGGGGGCAACGGCAGTGACAAGGGGATCATCGACACCCAGGAGCATGTGGGGGGATGGCCTATACTCAATTCGCTGCCAGCACCCGCCGACAGCGACAACGACGGCATGCCCGACAGCTGGGAGGATGACCACGGCCTCGACAGGAATTCCCCCATCGACGCACAGAGCACCAGCGTGGATGGGAAATATCCCAATATTGAGGTCTACATCAACAGTCTGGTGGCTATCATTACCGAAAACCAGGTCAAAGAAGGCACCACCACCGCGGCCGTTATCACCCCTCACCGCAGGAACCCCCTGGATATCCGCTTCGATCCCCGCTCGGCCACCCTGAAAATCATCCACTCCCCGGGGATCACCAAAGTCGACCTCATTGCCGTGACCGGTACCCGCATACAGAGCGCCACGGTACGCAACGAAGAGGTGACCATGAACGTGTCGGGGCTCCGCGCCGGCGTATACATCATCCGCATCAGCGACACAGAGAGAAATGTCCATTCCGGAAAATTCATAAAGAACTGAAGATGCAAAAATACATGATCACACTTATCCTGGTGGTCTCGGCGATCACGACGGTCAGGGGCCAGTCAGGGGCGCCGCATTCCGGGGTATGGGTCTCCGACCAGGGGGATGGCACCTTCAGAAACCCGGTGCTCCATGCCGATTATTCCGACCCCGATGTGGTGAGGGTGGGCGACGACTATTACATGACCGCCTCCTCCTTCAACTGCATCCCCGGGTTGCCCATCCTTCATTCCCGCGATTTGGTCAACTGGAAGCTGATCGGCCATGCTCTCCACCGGCTGGTTCCCGAAGAGGAATACCGGCTACCGCAACACGGCAAGGGGATTTGGGCGCCCAGCATCAGGTTTCACAACAACGAATTCACCATCTTCTTTCCCGATCCCGACCATGGCATTTTCATGACCAGGGCGGCGCATCCTGCGGGTCCCTGGAGCGAGCCCTGGTTGGTGGCCGCAGGTAAGGGGCTCATCGACCCCTCCCCCCTGTGGGATGACGATGGTCAGGCCTATCTGGTCTATGCCTTTGCCGGAAGCAGGGCGGGAATCAAGAGCGTGCTGATGGTCGACCAGATGACCCCCGATGGCACCCGCCTCTACGGCCAGCCCGTGATGGTATTCGACGGAAGCCAGGATCATCCGACCATCGAAGGTCCCAAATTCTATAAACGGAATGGCTGGTACTACCTCTTCGCCCCGGCAGGGGGAGTCACCCACGGCTGGCAACTGGTGCTCCGCTCCCGCCATGTTTTCGGCCCCTACGAGGCCAAAACCGTTATGGCGCAGGGAAACAGTACCATTAACGGTCCCCACCAGGGAGGATGGGTAAACACGCCGGCTGGCGAATACTGGTTCCTACATTTTCAGGACAAGGGAGCTTATGGAAGAGTCGTCCACTTGAATCCCATGCAATGGGTCGATGAATGGCCCGTCATCGGCAGTGACCCCGATGGTGATGGATGCGGGGAACCGGTGACCACCCATGCCAAACCCAACGTGGGAAGGGAGTATCCCCTGGCCACCCCCCCGGAAAACGACGAATTTAATGCCCCTGCCCTGGGATGGCAATGGCAATGGCATGCCAACCCGCAGGTGAGCTGGGGATTTCCGACCGGCCACCTGGGCTTTTACCGGCTGAACTGCATCCCCCGGCCCCCACAGGCAAAAAACCTCTGGGACGTTCCCAACTTGCTGCTCCAGAAATTCCCGGCAGCGGCCTTTACCGCCACGGTGAAAATGACCTTCCATGCCCGCAAAGGAGAGGAGAAAACGGGACTTCTGGTCATGGGCGCCGACTACCAGTACATCGCCCTGCAGAACAACGACGGTCAGCTTAGCGTGTCGGTCTTCCGCTGCCTCGACGCCGAAAAGGAAAACCCCGAGGTAATCCTCTATTCCGCGGCTTTCCCTCAGCCTGAGATCTTCCTGCGGGTTTCTGTCACCGAAGTGGGCCTCTGCCGCTTTAGTTACAGCCCCGATGGAGTGGAGTTTACCCCTGCCGGACCGGCGTTCACCGCCAAACCGGGGAAATGGATCGGCGCCAAAACAGGCCTTTTTGCTCTCCGTGAAGGCACCACTAATGATGCCGGCACGGTCGACATCGACTGGTTCCGAATCGAATGAAACATAAAAAACAAATATCTGACACTATGAGTTCGATAAGATCTTTTGCCATCAAGGCTGCAATGATGGCCTTACTCGCAGGTTTTCTGCTGCCAGGATGCACAGCTTCCCGCAGGGGAGAAACAGTCGGGGCTTCCCCCGGATTGTACGGGGGAGTGGAATTTGACATGCCCCGGGTCAGGGAGCCCCAGATCCCCTCCTTCACGGTGTCGATCACCGATTTCGGGGCGGTTAGCGGAGGACATGTGCTGAACAGCGGGGCCTTCGCCGCTGCCATCGACGCCGTTTCCTCCCATGGCGGAGGCAGGGTGACCATCCCTCCGGGAGTATGGCTGACCGGCCCTATCCTCCTGAAGAGCAACCTGGAACTGGACGCCCAACAGGGAGCCCTGATCATCTTCAGCACCGACAAAGAACTCTATCCCCTGGTGGAAACCAGTTTCGAGGGACTGAACACCTGGCGGTGCATCTCCCCCATCTACGGAAAGGATATCGAAAATATCGCCTTCACAGGGAAAGGGGTATGGGATGGTTCCGGCGATGCCTGGCGCTTCGTCAAAAAGAGCAAACTCAACGACAGCCAATGGAAGAAACTGGTGGCCTCGGGAGGCGTCCTCAACGACAAAAAGAACGAGTGGTACCCTTCGGAGCAATTCCGGCAGGCGGCCATGATTGCCAACATGAACGTCCCCACCCACCTGCGCACCCGCGAACAATTCGAAGCTATCAGGGATTTCCTCAGGCCTGTGATGGTCAGCATCATCAACAGCAAAAAGGTTCTCTTTGACGGACCTACCTTTCAGAACTCCCCGGCCTGGTGCATTCACCCCCTGATGGTCGAGGATCTTACCGTACGCAACATCACCGTACGCAATCCCTGGTATTCCCAGAACGGCGACGGCATCGATATCGAGTCGTGTAAAAATGTCGTCTTGACCCACTCCACCTTCGATGTGGGCGATGACGCCATCTGCATCAAATCGGGAAAGGACAAGGATGGTCGCGACAGGGGAATCGCCTGCGAAAATTTGGTCATCAAGGATTGTGTGGTTTACCATGGCCATGGTGGGGTCACCGTAGGCAGTGAAATGTCGGGAGGCGTCAGAAACATGCACGTTTCCAACTGCACCTTCATCGGCACCGACGTGGGCCTGCGCTTCAAGAGCAACCGGGGACGCGGTGGAGTGGTCGAGAAGATTTACATCTCGGGCATTCAAATGGCCGACATCCCCACCCAGGCCATCTCCTTTGACCTCTACTACGGAGGAAGGTCAGTGGCCGAAATGCTGGAGGAGGGCGAACCCCAGGTCAATAACGAACTGATGCCTGTCAGCGAGGAAACCCCGCAGTTCCGCGACATCTTCATTAGGAACGTCACCTGCCGGGGCGCCTTACAGGCCATCTTCCTCCAGGGACTTCCCGAAATGAACCTCCAGAACATCCACCTCGAGAATTTTGTAATGGAAGCCGAAAAGGGGCTGACCTGCACCGATGTCAGGGGAGTCACCATCGACGGCATGAAACTCATCACCCGCCACTCCCCGGCAGTGGAATTCATCAACAGCAGCGATGTGACCACCCGGAACCTCAACCTTTCCGGAGTGGGAAATAACAGGGTGGAAATAAGTGGCAACCGCACCAGAAATATCGTGCTGGGGAATTCCGTACCCCGGGAGTCGGTAATCATCGGAACAGGAGCCGACCCTGCCGAAGTGAAACTCAATGGGCAATGATAACTAAGGTGAGGATAAAATCAGAGCCAGGACCGGAGATGGGAGCAGCCAAAAACAGAGAACTGGCTATCATGCTTAACTGACACGGATAAAGGATGTAGTCAATGCGCTCCCCGGAATTCATCAGGATCCCCCATGGTCAACCTCCGCTTTGGTGAGCAAAGATCCATAGGGGTACCCATCTCTCCAGCCTCAGTACATCAGTTTTCCCAGGTTTTCGAATCGGTTGGCATAATCGCTCATGGAGTGGCCGATCACCTTCAGGGCCTCCTCTTTGTTGTAAACATGGGTAATCTCGGTATTCTTCTCCTGTCCGGGCATATCCTTGTAGGTGAGGAAATAGTGTTCCAACCTTCGAATGACGATTTCCGGTACTTCGGAGATATCCTGGTAATGGCCGTAAACGGTGTCATTACTGAGGATGGCGATAATTTTATCATCGGCTTGGTTGCCGTCGATCATGCGGAATCCGCCGATGGGACGGGCACTGACCAGGAGGTCTCCATGGGTCAGGTCCTTTTCAGTGAGGACGCAGATGTCACAGGGGTCGCCGTCACCGATGATTCCCGGGCGGCCTGTTCGCTCACTGCAAAATGCCCCTACACCATCTCCGCAGAAGGTTTGGGGGATAAAACCGTATAAGGCAGGGATCACATTGGAATATTTCTGTGGCCTGTCAAGGCGCAGGTACCCGCTCTCCTTGTCGATCTCGTACTTCACCGTGTCGGTAGGCACCACCTCGATAAAAGCCGTCACCACTTCCGGAGCTTCCTTGCCAATAAAGACTCCATGCCATGGATGCGATTTGTAGCGCAACCCCATCAGCCGGCCAATCGGATCTGAAAGTCTGTCAACCATAAGTTTGAAATTTTCTGTGAAGATAAAGGTTATCTGTTTGTCGAACCATCATTCATCCTACCGTTCTAATTTTCTCTGATCAGGGAGCGCAGCAGCTGAATTTCGGAGGCCCAGCGGGTTTCATCGGGGGTTTCCAGAATCAGGGGAATGCCGTCGAAGCGGGGGTCGTTCATGATAAAACGAAAAACATCCATTCCCAGGAGCCCTTTTTCCAGCACGTCATGCCTGTCGACCCGTGACCCCAGCTCCTTTTTGGTCTCGTTCAGGTGCATCCCCTTGAGGTAAGGAAAGCCGATAATGCGGTCGAAGTCGGCGAAGACCGTAGCCGCTCCTTCCGTGGTTTTCAGGTCATATCCGGCGGAATAGCTGTGGCAGGTATCGATGCACACCCCCACCCGGCTTTTGTCCTCCACCTGGTCGATGATCTCCCTGATCTGTTCGAAGGTGTTGCCCAGGTTACTCCCCTGGCCTGCTGTATTTTCGATGACGGCGATGACTCCTGAGGTTTTCTCCAGGGCCTGGTTGATCGATTCCGCCACCAGGGCCAGCGATTGTGTGATGGAGATCTGGTTAAGGTGGGATCCCGGGTGGAAATTGAGCCGGTCAAGGCCCAGCTGTTCACAGCGTTGCATCTCATCGAGAAAGGCATCGCGCGATTTCTGCAATGCCTCCTTTTCGGGGTGTCCCAGGTTGATCAGGTAACTGTCGTGGGGAAGGATCTGGAAAGCCTGAAATCCCCCATTTTCACAGTTTTCCCGGAAGGCGTTGATACTCTCAGGGGTCAGGGGTTTGGCGACCCACTGTCGCTGATTCTTGGTAAACAGGGCAAAAGCCGTAGCCCCGATCGCGTGTGCATTCAGTGGGGCATTCTCCACCCCTCCCTGTGCACTCACATGTGCTCCTATATATTTCATTTCCACTCTTTTGATATCAATTTACTCTTCCGGCAGCAGACAAAGCTGGTCACCAACCTGCTGATTTGGCTGGGGGTCAGTCCGCCCGATCCCACCACCAGGCGATGGCGGAAGGTGACCTGCCGGCCCGGTGGCAGGGTGAGGCTAAAGGGTTCTTCCTCTGCCGAAAAGGCCTTCTGTCCCATGTTGTTGGCCGAGAAAAGGCCATAACCCCGGGCATGCCAGTGTGCGGGGTATCCCGGATTGGAGGGATGGTCGATGATGACCACGGCCACCTCTTCCCCGCCGATCCTTCCCGAGAGCGCCATCCAGCGGGCCCGCGACCCCCAGGCTTCTTCGCCGCTGATGCCCTCGCTGCTCAGGTAATCGCCTGAAATGCCCAGACGGCTTTCCGCAGAGACAGACCTGACTTTTCCCTCTTGCGCGGTCACCTCCAGGTTCCCCCGGGCCCCCATTTCCAGTTCCGTGGCTACCCTGATGGCAAACAACCCTTCCTTATTATCGGTAAAGGTCACCTCGTTCCGGGCGGCCGTTAAGGTAGTGGTGCGGTCGATGATCCTGAGCTGGTCACTGGCCAGAAACCGGAAGGTGCTCTTTTCATGAAGCAGGAGATTTCCCTCCATATCGGTCCAGTCGCTGCTTACCGTGAGTTCGGCATCACGCTTTCCGTTCTTTATCCGGTCGACCGAACGGTGGTGCACCGTGCCATAACGGGTTCTGTTTTCAGGAGCTATGGCCTCTGAGTTATTCCAGAAATCGAGGCCGTTGACATCGCCGAAATTAAACCATACCCCCACCTGATGGGGATGGTCGATACGTTCCCCTTCCTGGTGTGCCAAAGGAAAGGAGCGGGTAATTTCATGGCCTCCGGGGGAGACCACCGGCCACAACACGGGCTTTTTCACCTTTTCGGGTTGAAAATAAGCGGTGAAGAATTCTCCACCGGCATAGACTTCCACCCTGTTGTTGCCCGGCACTTCCCGCAGTTCCACCGGCACCGGTTTTTGAGCCTTGAGGCCCGGAC
>CAZMMX010000017.1:0-71251 GCA_964567485.1 uncultured Prolixibacteraceae bacterium
TGTTGCGGATTATTCTGAATGCGCCGTAACGGCTTACTCCCGATTGATAAATGACCTGAATGACCGCGGCAGTCTGCACAATAAGCCTCGACAGAACCACCACCACACCTCCCAGATAGACCCACAGGAGAAGGGATCCTTCCCTTCCCGCCAGATGGGAGGCCACGACCTCTCCTTCTCCCTGGTCGGGGAGATGCAGCCGTGTCAGGGATGCCCCCGCGGTCTCCAGGACCCCGGCAGAATAGTGGACAGGAAACAGGGGCAGAAACAGGGAAAGCAACAACGCCCCGAGAAGATAAACCCTGTTGGCCCGGAAAAAATTCTCGCGTCGCAGGAAACAAAAGTAAACGGCGTAAAAAAGGGCCATTCCCGCCGATGCCTCAGCCATCAAAACCCAAAAAGCTTTCATAACGGCCTCTTTTGATTTTCTTTTTCCAGTTCTTTTGCTGCCATTTTCATCATCTCTTCCAATTCAGCCATGCCCAGGTTGTTCTCCCGCGCAAAAAATGTGGCCATCTTCGGAAAGGAACCGCTGAAATAATCTTTCAGCAGAGTGCTGAACTGCACCCGCGTATATTCGCTCTTGGCGACCAAAGGGAAAAAGAGATGAACATTCCCGATGCTCTTATGGTCGATAAAACCCTTTTTCTCCAGCACTCTCAACACGGTAGCCACCGTGGTATAGGCCGGCCGGGGCTCCTCAAACTGCTCTACTACCTCCTTCACTACCCCTTCTTTCAGGCCCCACAGGATGTGCATCACCTGCTCCTCGGCTTTGGTCAGCTGCTTCATGGTATTATTATTTACTACTACAAATATAGTAACGATTTCCGGTTTTGCAACTAATTTTCCAGTAAAATTACTATAAGTGTAGTAATGTTTTTTAAAAACTTCATTATCAGTGTTTTTTTGTATTGATTTTTTTCGTATATTTCTGTAAGAATTAAGGTTTTAACCATAAAAGCCATGGGACATGATTTTTTTCATCTTCCTTCCCCGGGCTGTTATTTTACCCTGTTTTACCTGGCTGCCTTTGTGATAGCCCTGGCGGTGCTTCTGGTTGAGGGAAAACGGCGAAGATTTCCGATGCTTCCCTGGATTCTGATGATTCTTTTTTCCCAGATTCTTTTCATCGCGGGCACCAAGCTTTTTACCTTGTCGGGGGAGGAGTGGCGTTCCATGATCACCACTTTTAGCCTTGCGCCCGCCCCGAAGAAGGAGCTTTTCGGGGGAGTTTTGTTACTGTTTACAGGATTGGTGATTGGGAAACGATGGATGAAATTCAGAACTTCGTTTGCTGATGCCTTTGCCCTGGCCATTCCGTTGGCACTGGTGTTTCAGAAAACCGGATGTTTTTTTGCCGGCTGTTGTTTCGGTACCCCTTGCAGATTGCCCTGGGCGGTTCAATACCCGGTATATACCCTTCCTCATTTCTTTCATCACCAACAGGCAATGATTGGTCCGTCGGAACTCTTCTCACTGCCTGTCCATCCGGTACAGTTGTATGAACTTCTGGGGACTCTGCTTGTGGTGGTGCTGGTGATCGCCTTTCTGAAGAGGTGGAAGCAGCCGGGGAGTTCCGTGCTTTTTTCCCTGTCGCTTTACCTGGCAGTGCGTTTTGGGGTGGAATTCTTCAAGGATCCTGGTGCGCATACCATCGGGGGAGCGATGATGGGGATCTTCAACCAGACACAATGGTCCATCCTGTTTCTCCTTCCGGTTTTCCTGGTTCTTCTGGTACGGCGGGAAATCCGCAACGCCCCGGTTATATCCCTCCGCGGGAATGATTCTCCCCCCTCACTCCCTTCCGTGGTCTCCTTCTTTGCCCTTACGGGCGGGCTGATAGTGGCGTTGCGGAGCTGGTTTCACCCTGTGGAACTGGGGGTGATCCTCCTGTTTTTTATCGTGGCGGCCGTGGAATCCCTTTTTTTCCTGTTCCAAACCTTTCACTCTTTCCGACCCCGCCTGGCCTATGCGGTTTTACTCCTGCTCCCCTTGCTCCTGATGGGGCAAACACTTCCGCAGCAACTCAGCGATTCCGTGGTGATCAGGAAGTCTAAATCGGTAGGCGTGGGATTGGCAACCGGCAACTACCATAACTCCATAGAAAGATATTCCGGTGAAGGGTGCGACAGAATCAGCAATACCGCCTATTTTAACCAGACATACCTGATTGGCGCTGCTTCCCTCGATTTTAAGGAGGAAAACCTTACCAAAGGCCATACCCTTAATTATGGTCTTGACCTGATTCTGGGACAACATACGGAAGCGTTGACCAAGACCGAAAAATTCCCTCCCGACACTCTTCCCGGCTCCTCCATTCTTCCTGGTCCGGAAAGAAAAATCCTCTTCAGCATCACTCCCTATTTCTCGTATGACGAAAGGTGGTATGGGATTGGGGGGGGCTTCCATGCCGGACAGCTGAGTTACACCGTGTACAATAAGGAGGTGGAGGGATATGGCATACCGGCCAGTGGCCGCAAGATGGTCCATGTTTACCCGCGACTCTATTTGCGGTTCGGGCCCCGCGACATCGCCTTTGCCGATTACCACCTGGCCTCCCATTTCCCCTCCGCCTTTCCGGGATACCGCCAAATGGTGGGGCTCGGAACCGGTCTCGGGAAAAACGACGGTACCCTCCTCCGGCTGGGAACAGTCATCGGGGATAAGTATAACTCCGACGATTGGGATTTTATGGAAACACAATTGGCAGGCGTATACGTGACAGGAAATATCCCGCTGAAAAACCGATGGATGGTGGAACCCCTCCTTCTTTTTTCCACCTCTGAGGCCGACTCCAAAATCGACTTTCAGTTTTCTGTCGGCATGCGCTATGAATTGGGGAAAAGGGAAATCACCCGTGCCTCCCCGCCAAAATAACTATTTCTCCTGTTGGTGTTTTTGCTACCCCATCTGATCAGGCTCTTCCATCTTTTCCTCTTTGGGTTTTCCTTCGACCACCACCACGAATTCACCCCGGGGACTCTTCTCCTCAAAGTGGAGGATTACCTCTGCCAGGGTTCCCCTGATGGTCTCCTCAAACATTTTTGTCAGCTCGCGGCTGACAGAGCAGCGGCGTGAGGCTCCAAAGGTCTCTGCCATTTGTTGCAGCAGTTTGACCACTCTGAAGGGGGATTCATAAAAGACGATGGTGCGGGGTTCTTCCTGCAGTTCGGTCAGTCTTTTCATCCTTCCCTTTTTCTGGGGCAGGAATCCTTCGAAGACAAACCGGTCGGTGGGGAATCCCGAGTTGACCAGGGCGGGGACGAAAGCGGTGGCTCCGGGGAGGCATTCCACATCGATCCCGCATTCAAGGCAGGTGCGTACCAGCAAAAAGCCGGGATCTGAGATCCCGGGAGTTCCGGCATCGGAGATCAGGGCGACATTGATGCCTGCCTCAATTTTTGCGGCTATGTTCTTCACGGTACCATGTTCATTGAACTTGTGGTGAGAACTAAGCTTATTAATGATGCCGTAATGGTCGAGTAAACGTGCCGACACCCGGGTATCTTCGGCAAGGATCAGCTCGGCCTCCTTCAGAATGCGCACCCCCCTGAAGGTCATGTCCTCGAGGTTCCCCACAGGTGTGGGGACAATATAGAGTTTGCCCTGATTACCCATTCTGTAAAAACCTCCGCTTTACCAGTTCCACGAATTTCAGGCTGGTCTCATTCCTTTTCCAGTTAAACTCCTTCAAAAAGTCAAACGCTTCCCTGGTGGTTTGCATATGGTCAATCTTCCGGATCGTCTCGTAGAAAAGTTCCATATTTCCGTCGAAAAGCTCCCGCGAAAAGAGAAACCGGTCATTGGTCCCAATAGAAGAGGCCAGATGGGTAATGGGGATATTCGAGAACTTCGTCTCTACCCTGTTTTTCCCGGTCATCAAACGGTCGTGGACTGACTGTCCGGCGGTGAATCTCTCTCCCAGTATCTGTTTGTCGCCATGCGTGAGCTCCTCTTCCCTGTGGTCGGCTCCTCCGGAAAAGAGCAGATCTTCGGAAGTCTTACTTCCGGGAACTCCCCGGGTAACATTCGGTTTTGAGGGTTCAGGAGACCCCAACACTGTAGGAACGGTTTCGGCGGGAGGGGTCTCCGGGGGGGTGTTCCCAAACGAAGGGTTCCCCGGAGTTGACAGCGGCAGGGGCTCCTCCTTGGTGGCTGCGGTGCCGGTGTGCCCGCCGCCATCGGCGATGACGGGGGTCTCTTCTTTTTCTGCTGCGGAAGGGAGGAGTGCCTCTTTGTTTTCTTCAGCAGGGAAAAGGGAGGCCATTTCCCGTGCCGGTGAGGCGACCGGTTCGGCAGTCATCCTTCCTTCCGGTGGCTCTTTGGAGGTTATCCTTCCCGCCTGGGAAGTACTCTTTTGGGCGGGTTCTCCGGCTATTTCCAGGAGGTGGCGCACCCCCGATATCCTGGTGTGGAGAAGCTCCATGTCCAGTTGGTCAAAAGTCCCTGATTCCCTGATCTCTGCCGTTAATTCCTCCAATTCGCGCACATCCCGGAGAAGGATATGCATTAGTTTAAGATTATCCATTGGGTTTACTTTATATCTTTGCTCAAAGGTTTTGTAAAAGTATTAATTTCTGATTGGATTACCGCAAATGTTTATTGAAAGGGATATCAACGCAGAGAAAAGGTCAGGAGTGATCGAGGTGATCACCGGTTCCATGTTCTCGGGGAAAACCGAGGAACTGATCAGGCGTTTAAAGCGGGCGGGGTTTGCCCGGCAGAAGGTGGAAATTTTCAAGCCGGCCATTGATGTCCGTTATTCTGAGTCGGATGTGGTCTCGCACGACGAACATTCGATCAGGTCAACTCCGGTGGAGAACTCCTCCAATATCTTGCTGCTCTCGGCCGATGTCGACGTGGTCGGCATCGATGAAGCGCAGTTTTTCGACAAGCACCTGATTGAGGTGGTTGTCCAACTGGCCAACCAGGGGATACGGGTGATTGTGGCCGGCCTCGACATGGATTTCAAGGGGAATCCCTTTGGGCCGATACCCGGACTGATGGCGGTGGCCGATTTTGTCACTAAGGTTCATGCCGTATGCGTACGCTGTGGCTCCAATGCCCAATTCTCCCACCGGTTGTCGGAAAAGGAACAGGTGGTCCTTCTGGGAGAAAAGGATATTTATGAGCCTCTGTGCCGCCGTTGTTACCTTCATGCCAACGCCCATTCATGATTTCTTATACAGTTGCTGAAATTGCCGGGATCCTCGGGGGGAAACTCCACTATAAGGGTCTCTCTCCGGGTTATCCGGTCACCCAGGTGGCGGTCGACAGCCGCACCCTTTACAATGCAGGGAATGTCATTTTCTTTGCCCTCAGGGGAGTTAGAAACGACGGGCACCAGTACATCCCCGCCCTGGCCGAAAGAGGAGTCAGGGTTTTTGTGGTCACCGAAGGGTTGCCCTTCACTCCTCCTGATTACGGGGCATGGATAGAAACCGCCGATTCCCTGGGAGCCCTGCAGACCCTCGCCGCCTATCACAGGCAGCAATTTGCATTTCCTGTGGTGGGAATTACCGGCAGTAACGGGAAAACAGTGGTCAAGGAGTGGCTTCATGACTTGCTCGCTCACCGCTTTTCGATTGTACGCAGTCCCAAGAGTTATAACTCCCAGACCGGCGTCCCCCTCTCTGTGTTGCATATGCAGCAGCTCAACACCCTGGCGATTTTTGAGGCCGGCATCTCCCTTCCAGGAGAAATGGAGAAACTGGAAGGAATCATCAGACCTGAAATCGGCATTCTGACCAATATCGGGGATGCCCACCAGGAGAATTTCAAATCCCTGGAACAAAAAACCCTGGAAAAGCTGACCCTTTTCAGGAAGGCGCGCCAGCTGGTGTTTTGTGCCGATCAGGAGGCGACAGCCCTGCTGGCCCGGGGGTTCTGTGATAGCCACGGCATTGAGCCTGTGGCCTGGTCCTCTGCCGGACGGCCTGCTGACTTGCACTTCACGGTCAGCCCGGGGGAGGGGAGTACCCTTATGGAGGCCTCATGGCGGGGAAGGACCACCTCCCTGACCATCCCTTTTACCGACGCTTCATCGCTCGAAAATTGCTGCCACTGCTTTGCCGCCATTGTCGCCCTGGGGGAAGATGCCTCACAATACTCCGCCGGCTTCAGCCGCCTGGAATCCCTGACCATGCGCCTGGAATTGAAACGAGGAATCAACAACTGCCTGTTGCTTAACGATTACTATAATTCCGACATCAATTCCCTGGAAATTGCCCTGTCGGTGCTTAACCGGCAGGCCGAGAAAAACCACCTCGAAAAGGTGGTCATTCTTTCCGACATCAGGCAGTCGGGGTTTCCTGAAAGGGAGCTCTACAGTCAGGTAAACCGTTTTCTGGCCGATGCAGGGGTGAAGACGATCATCGGAATAGGGAGGTGCCTGAAGCGCGCAGAAGCGCTTTTTTCCATGCGGAAGCAGTTTTATGGTTCCACCGCTGAGTTCATCGCCGCCTTCAAGCCTGCCGCCTGGTCGCGGGCAGCCATCCTGATCAAGGGAGCCCGTGATTTCAGATTCGAGGATATTTCTGCGGTTTTGCAGCAGAAAGCCCACCAGTCCATTCTGGAGATCGACCTGGATGCCCTGCGCGAAAACCTGAACCTCTACCGCAGTCTCCTGAAGCCGGAAACCAGAATCATGGCGATGGTCAAGGCTTTCAGCTATGGGAGTGGCGATGTGGAGATCGCCAAACTCCTCCAGTATGCCCGCGTAGATTATCTGGCCGTGGCCGTCACCGACGAAGGCCGGGAACTCCGCAATGCGGGGATCACCATGCCCATTATCGTGATGAATCCCGAATACCACAGTTTCCAGCAAATCATCGACTACCGGCTGGAACCTAACCTCTACTCTACGGAACTGGTACGCCAGTTCGGCACCGTCGCCGACCTCAACGCCCTTCACCATTTCCCCGTCCACCTCAAAATCGACACGGGAATGAACCGCCTCGGACTGAAAAGGGACGAGGAGGTGACCGAGATGATCCGCTTCTTCCGGGAAAATGGACAGCTACGCCTGCAGTCGGTCTTTTCCCATCTGGCTGCCAGCGAAGATTCTTCGATGGATGCCTTTACCCTGGGACAGATCAGCAGGTTCAGGGAGGTGTCAGAGAGAATCGTTACCTCCCTTGATTACCCCGTTGACCGTCATATCCTCAATTCGGCCGGGATAGAACGATTCAGGGCCTACCAGTTTGAAATGGTGAGGCTGGGGATCGGCCTGTATGGGGTTACCACGACCCGGCTTCCCCTAAAGCCTGTAGGAAGGCTAAAGAGCACCATCAGTCAGGTGAAGGAGGTCACTCCCGGCGAAACCGTGGGATACAACCGTGCCGGCAAGGTGGAAAGGCCTTCCCTGATAGCTGTCATTCCCATGGGATATGCCGATGGCCTCGACAGAAGGTTGGGCAACGGCAGGGGCAGGGTCTTCATCAACGGGAAATTCGCCCCCATCACCGGAAATATTTGCATGGACATGTGCATGGCCGACGTGACGGAAATCCCCTGCCGCCCCGGCAATGAGGTGGAATTCTTCGGAAATCACCTCTCCATCAGCGAAGTGGCCGCCGCCGCAGGTACCATCCCCTATGAGATCCTCACAGGAATCTCCCAGAGGGTGAAAAGAGTCTATATCCAGGAATAGCCCATTTGGGCAGGAGTGGTCATTCTGCATTTCCGGGGCACCATGCAGCGGGGATGCCGGGGGGCCTTATAATAAGAGCAGGATAATGATAGATGTGCAGCGGAGAAACCCCCTAACCGGGGGAATCACCCCAGTTTGCTGATCCTGTCAAGCCGGTGGAGATCCAGGATTTTGATCTTCCGGCCGTCGATGGTAATCAGTTTTTCATTGGCGAAAGTGGAGAGGGTACGTATGGCGTTGGAGGTGGTCATGTTCGAGAGGTTGGCAATATCCTCGCGCGACATATAGACTTTAAGGGTGGTGTTGTCGTGTTCGAAGCCATATTTATCGGCCAGTAAGATGAGGGATTCCGCAAGCCTGCCCCTGATGTGCTTCTGGGTCAGGGTGACGGTGCGCATGTTGGCGAATCCCAGTTCCCGGGCCAGCTTTCTGATCAGTCGCAGTGAAAAGTCGCTGTTCCTAATAGCCCTGTTCATGATGAATTCCATGGAGATACTGGCGATGACCGAATCTTCGAGGCTCACGGCAGTGGCGATATGGTTCTCATCGGCAAAAAAAGCGCGATACCCGATGACCCCCATCGGTTTGGACATCCTGATGATTTGCTCCCGGCCGCCCACACCCTCCTTGAAGATCTTAACCTTCCCGGTGACCAGCATCATAAATCCCGAAGGCTTGTCCCCCTCCCTGAAGATATACTCATTTCGCCGGTAGCTGGTCAGCGATATATGGTCTTGTAACTCCTCTTTTTCTTCCGGAGTCAACAGGTAGAAAGGAGATTTCTGATTTTCAAGTATTTCTTTTATCCCTGAGTCGAAATGCACCATGGAGCGGACCGTTAGTTATGTTTTATAACATCACAAAGTTAATTATTTTTGGATAATCGACTAATTTTTAGCCATATTTGGAAGCTCTGTTGGCCGGGTTTTCGGCACTCTTCCGGGGTCAGGAGTGCGTAAAATCAGAAGCGGGCCACCAGGGGCATCCTCCGGCCGAAGCCAAAGGATTTATGGCTTATCCTCAGGATAGGGGCCGCCTGGAATCGTTTGTACTCGTTCATGTTGACCATTCTGATGATTTTCCTGACCAGCGCGGGGTCGGTACCATCCTCAGCCATCTCCTCAGGCGAGCGGTTCAGCTCGATAAAGTCATAGAGAATTTTGTCGAGAAGGGAATAATCGGGAAGGGAGTCGGAGTCTTTTTGTCCGGGTCTCAGTTCCGCGGAAGGGGGCTTAACGATGGTATTGAAGGGGATGATCTCGCGGTCGCGGTTGATAAAGCGTGCCAGTTCATATACTTCTGTCTTGTAGAGGTCACCGAGCACCGCCAGTCCGCCGTTCATATCACCGTACAAGGTGCCGTATCCCACGGCACATTCGCTTTTATTGGAGGTGTTCAGCACCAGGTGCCCCAGTTTATTGGAAAGAGCCATAATGAGGACTCCCCTGATACGTGCCTGGATATTTTCTTCGGTGATGTCGGGGGGCAGGGTACCAAAAACGGGGGCCAGGTCGCGGTTGATGCTGTCGACCGATTCCTGGATGGGGATGATATCGAAGGTGATGCCCAGGTTTTTCGCCAGGGCGGCGGCATCGTCGATGGAGTGACCAGAACTGTAACGGGAGGGCATCAGCAGCACTCTGATGTTTTCGGCACCCAGGGCCTGCGTGGCCAGTACGGCCACTACTGCCGAGTCGATACCTCCTGAGAGACCCAGCGTTGCCCGCGTGAATCCCGTCTTGGCAAAGTAATCCCGGATGCCCAGAACCAGGCCCTGTGATATCTTTTCGATCTTCCCGGCAGCAGGCTGTAAATGTGCCTCATCCAGCTCCTGCGTGTCTACCACCAGGAAGTCCTCACAGAAATATTTTAACTCGCGTAAGATCGTCCCATCGGGGCCAATAACCATGGATCCTCCGTCAAAAATCAGTTCTGCCTGGGCTCCTGTTTGGTTCACATACACCAGCGGCACTCCGTATTGACGGGCCTTGCGGGTGAGTATCTCCTTGCGCCAGCTCTCCTGTCCTACCGAAAACGGAGAGGCCGACAAATTGATGATCAGCCCGGGGTTCAGCCGGGCCAGCTCTTCCATGGGAGAAGCCTGGTAGAGCTTATCCCTTCCAAACTCATTCTGAACAGGCTGCTCGTCCCACAAATCCTCACAGATGGTCACCGCAATCTTTTCACCTCCGGTTTCTAAAAGTGTGAACTTCCGGTTGGGCTCGAAATGGCGGTATTCATCAAAAACATCATAGGTGGGGAGCAGGGTTTTGCAGAAGATATCCCCGATTTTTCCATCGGCCAGGGTCCAGGCCCCGTTGAACAACTTTTTACCGCGTTCTCCCTCGTTTATCACCGGGGCTCCCACCAGGGCAGTAATCCCCGTACAATGCCGTGCTATCTCCTCGACCGCTTCCCTGGCTGCGGCGATGAATTCCTTTTTTTCAAGAAGATCCTGGGGATAATACCCCGTGACTGAAAGTTCGGAGAAGACGGCCAAATCGGCCCCCTCGCTCTTTGCTCTTTCGAGGGCTTCAATGATCTTTCGGCTGTTGCCTTCAAAATCCCCGATCCGGTAATTCAGTTGTGCCAGCGCTATCTTCATCTCCAATAAATTTAATCCTTGCAAATCTCCGCTTTTTCAATCAATTTCGCAATATTACTGAATGGTGTTCAGTTTAAATATACCGGAGGATACCCTGAGTGACGGAGCAGTCCACCTGGCCGGTGGTTCCGGCAAATGGTGTTGTGTAAAAAGCCGTTCTGAACCGCAGCTTGCAGTGGAATTTGAAAAGTATGGAGGAATATATGAAGAGAGATACTCGTGGTCCTGACCAGCAGATGCCGGGGAAGCACGCTCTGGCACCCCTGATCCCGGCCATCACGGGGCATGAGCATTGGGTTTTCAGGAAGCGTTTCCGGCCGGAACAAGTGCATGAGGCGCGGGAATCAGGAAAACCGGGCCGGGAAATGGTCGCCCCGGCGAAACCCGGGGTGATCAGGCAGCGGTCACGGAGCTACCCCCCGCAAGGGCGGGGAGGTCGCTGTTTGGCTTCCCTGCAGAGCCTGACGGTGGGGATGCTCCTCGCCATGGCAGCAGTGCTGGCTTCCTGCGGCAACGACCGCCTGAAAGTGGATATTTCAGGGATCAGGGATGAGGTTCCCTTTGTCAGATATGATGAGGAGTTATTCTCACTGGCTCCCGATCCCTCCCTTGAGGAACTGCTCCTGCTCAGATCTAACTATCCTGCCTTTACCGATCTTTACACCCACCTGGTGCTCAGGGTAGGATCGGTAACCGATTCGGCGGGACAGGCGTTGATCAGGGAGTTTCTGGGCGATACCACTACTTTGAATGTGAGAAAGATGACCCAAAGAGTGTTTCCCCGTCAGAAGTTGCCGGAGAAGGATATTGTAACGGCCTTCAAGCATTACCACTACTATTTTCCGGAAAAACCCCTGCCCGTCGTCTATTTCTGTCTGTCGGGGTTCAACGAGTCGGTATTCACCGCCGACAGCATCGTCGGTATCAGCCTTGATAAGTACCTGGGGGCGGATTGTTATTACTATGATTTACTCGAACTTCCGCAATTCCGGCAGCGAAAGATGATCCCGGAAATGATCCCTGCTGATATGATGTATACCTGGGGGATGACCGAGTTTCCCCTTCCTGAGGAGGCTGCCACGTTGCTTGACCACATGATCTACGAGGGTAAACTGCTTTATTTCACCGAGGCCATGCTTCCGCGTACTGCCGATTCCCTGAGAACGGGTTTTTCAAAGAAACAGCTGGAGTGGTGCCGTAATAACGAAGCGACGATGTGGAATTACCTGGTGGAGCATCAGCTGCTCTTCTCGACCCGGCAGATGGACATCGTACGCTATATTAAAGACGGTCCGACCACCAACGGTTTCCCCGCGGAATCCCCCGCCCGCACAGGTGCCTGGCTTGGCCGGCAGATCATCAGGGCTTACATGAAAAAGAACCCTGAAGTCACCCTTTCCCAGCTGATGGACCACAAAGACCACCGGGGAATCCTGAACCATTCGGCCTACGCCCCCCAGTAACCTGCGCAAAACCAGGGCCGGGAGTAGACCGACTTTATCAGAAAAAAAGAGGCTGTTCCGATGAGAAGGAACAGCCTCTTTTGTGGATGAATTCCGGTGAGCGCATTCCCCGAAGGCTCTGCCGCGGGGTTAGCGAACAAGACACTTAAGAATGCCTTGACGGAATCGGATTCCCCGCAGGCTCTGCCGCGAGGTTAGCGATTCGCCTGTGATCAGAGTTCTTTGATCTTGATGTTACGGAACCAGACATCGTCGCCATGGTCCTGGAGGGCGATGACCCCGGAACGGGCCACGTTGGCCCAGTCGGGATTGATGCCCGGGAATTTGGAACCGGCAACCATGGTGTTCCAGGCATCGGTCCACAGATGGTATTCCAGGACGTTCACGCCGTTCTGGTTATGGACGACGGTGCCGTCATAAACGGTGATTTCCACGGTGTTCCATTCCCCAACAGGCTTGGCATTCTGGGGCTTGGCAGGAATCAGGTCATAAAGGGAGCCCGCCTGACGGTTACCGTCGACACCCAATTCGGCATCGGGGTGTTTCAGGTTGTCAAGAACCTGCATCTCAGGTGCCGAATAATAAATGGGCACACTGTCAAGTTCCTGTCCCAGGTAGAAAATACCGGAATTCCCACCTTCCGAGATCTTCCATTCCATGCGAAGCTTGAAGTTGCTGAACGGTTTTTCATAAAGGATGTCCCCGCCATCGACGGCACCGGCCTCACCCTGTCCCGACTCCTTGCAATGCAGGGTGCCCTCCACAATTTCCCAGTTGCCGGGGAAGTGGTCCTTGTTCACCCCTCTCCAGCCATCGCTGGTTTGTCCGTCAAAAAGGAGCACCCAGCCTTCCGCCTTTTCCTGTTCGGAGAGGGTATTGGGGGCGACTTCCTTCTCCTTGCAACCAAAGGAGACTACAAAAATTAAGGATACCAGAATTACAGATAATTTTTTCATTTGTGCTTATTTTATTAATGGTTAGAATTATAGCTTTCCAAACTACGAAATTATGAAATTAATCCAGAACCGCCAATCAAACAGTTCATGATTTTTGTACTTTAGAGGGGTTACTTAAGCGCTGCATTTAACAAAAAATCAAAATATACAAAATGTCGAAGAAGAAAAAGAGAATCGGGATTCTGACGGCCGGTGGCGATTGTCCCGGTTTGAATGCCGCCATCAGGGGCGTTGGTAAGACAGCCATCGTAGAATATGGGATGGAGGTTGTTGGTTTCAGATCGGGGTATTCCGGACTTATCCACAATGATTATGTCGAGTTAAAGGAGTCGCAGTTATCGGGGATTCTCACCCTGGGAGGGACCATTCTGGGCACTTCCCGGGAGAAACCTTTCAAACCGGGAGGGGCTGATGCCCATGACAAACCCGATACCATCAGGCAAAATTACGATAGTCTGGAATTGGATGCCCTGGTCTGCATTGGCGGGAATGGCACGATGAAGACGGCCAACATGCTGTCAAAACAGGGACTTAATGTTGTGGGAATTCCCAAAACCATCGACAATGATGTTTGGGGCACCGATATCACCTTCGGTTTTGAGTCGGCGGTGGAAATCGCCACAGAAGCCATCGACCGGTTACATACCACGGCCAACTCCCACCAGAGGGTAATGATTATCGAGGTGATGGGCCACAATGCCGGGTGGCTGGCGTTGTTTGCCGGGACCGCCGGGGGTGGTGACATTATTCTTCTTCCCGAGTTGCCCTATAACATCCGCTCGGTGTGCAAAAAGGTGGAAAGCCGCTTTGAGGATAACAAACCTTACTCTATTGTGGTCGTGGCTGAAGGTATTGAACGGCCTGAAAAACGAATGGCTGCCAGCTATATTGCGGAAGCCATTGGGACTTATACCGGACGGGAAACCCGTGAAACCGTGCTGGGCTACATCCAGAGGGGAGGAAGCCCGTCCCCCTTCGACCGTATCCTGGCCACACAGTACGGCGCCTTCGCCGCCCAGTGCATCGCCGAGGGCAACTTCGGAACCATGACCGCCGTAATCGATAACAAAACAGTGGCCGTTCCCCTGAGCGAAGTGGGAGGCAAAACCCGCCTGGTGCAACCCGATGACCCCCTGGTTATCATAGCCCGCAGAATGGGAATCTCCTTCGGGGATGAATATCTGAAGTGACCGGGGACTGCGGACGGTAATCGGTAATCAGCAAACGGTGCTTCGCCATTGACCGGTCTTCAAAACCAGTGCACTGCCGGTGATCAGTGACTGGTAACCAGTTGGAAAATAGGGGATTTGAGGATTTTCCATTTGTTCAGGCGGTAAAGAACGGAAGTCTTCAGCACTCCGAAACCGTAGGTGATACTGTTGCGGATATTGATGCTGGAGGCCTCCCTGAAATACTTGGTGGGGCAGGTCACTTCGGCAATCTCAAAACCTGCATACCAGATCTGGGCCAGCATCTGGTTGTCGAAGACAAAATTGTCAGAATTTTCCTCATAAGGGACATTTTCGAGCACTTTACGGGTGAAGGCCCGGTATCCGGTGTGGTATTCCGACAGTTTGGCCCCTATCATCAGATTCTGGAAAAGGGTGAGAAAACGATTGGAAATGTATTTGTATACCGGCATGCCGCCTTTAAGGGCTCCCTTGCCCAGGATCCTGGATCCCAGGGCCACTTCGTAGAGACCGCTGGCCAGAAGATGGGCCAGGGAGGGGATCAGTAAGGGGGTATACTGGTAATCGGGGTGAAGCATGATCACAATGTCGGCTTCCAGTTCCCGTGCTTTCCGGTAGCAGCTCTTCTGATTGCCTCCATACCCCTTGTTCATATGGTGCTCGACAATATGGGTAATCCCCAGATCGCGGGCTACCATGATCGTATCATCACGGCTCTTGTCGTCGACCAGGATCACCTCGTCAACAATCGAAAAATCGATCTCTGCATAGGTCTTACTGAGTGTCTTCGCTGCATTGTAGGCTGGCAGCACGACTACCACTTTTTTGTTTCCGATCATATTGTTAGTTTTAGCTTTGGCTGGTATATTCCCGGGGCAGCAGGATATTACTTCAGGGGGGCGGCGAAGGTAAGGACGTCGCTGCCGGTGATCTTCTTGTCGCAAAGGATGATCAGTCGCTCGATCACATTCCGGAATTCCCGGATATTACCCCTCCATTCGATTTTCTGCAGTTCCCTGATGGCGTCATCGGTGATGCTTTTTTCGGGCATGCCATAGTCCGTGCAGATTTGCTGGATGAAGTAGCTGGCCAGCAGGGGAATATCGTCGAGGCGTTCACTCAGGGCGGGAACCCTGATCAGGATAACGCTGAGCCGGTGGTAGAGGTCCTCACGGAAGTTGCCCTTTCCGATCTCTTCCGACAGGTTTTTGTTGGTGGCGGCCACCACCCTGACGTCGACCTTGATGGCGTTATCGCTACCCACCCGGCTGATGACGCTCTCCTGAAGGGCACGCAGAACCTTGGCCTGCGCCGAAAGGCTCATGTCGCCGATTTCGTCAAGAAAAAGCGTTCCTCCATTGGCCTGTTCGAATTTTCCCTTCCGCTGTTTGATCGCCGAAGTAAATGCCCCCTTTTCATGGCCGAAGAGTTCGCTCTCTATCAGTTCTGAGGGAATGGCGGCACAGTTGACTTCCACGAAGGGACCCGAAGCACGGAGGCTCATTTCGTGAATGCGCCTGGCTACCAGTTCCTTGCCGGTACCATTCGACCCTGTAATCAGCACCCTGGCGTCGGTACGCGATACACGGTCGGCCATCTCCACAACTTTACGGATCGCCTCCGACTCTCCCACAATCTCGAATTTGCGGCTTACTTTTTTCTTCAGAATCTTGGTCTCGGTCACCAGCACCGATTTGTCCATCGCATTGCGGATGGTGATCAGCAGCCGGTTAAGGTCTAACGGTTTCTCAATGAAGTCAAAGGCCCCCTTCTTAATCGCCTCCACGGCGGTGTCAATATTTCCGTGACCCGAAATCATGACAACGGGAAGGTCGGCCAACATCTCCCCGAGTTTGCCCAGCACCTCAATACCATCCATCCCGGGCATCTTGATATCACACAGCACCACATCGTACTCCCCGCTTTTAATCTTTTCCAGTCCACGGGGACCGTCTTCGGCGAGGTCGACTTCGTACTTCTCGTATTCAAGGATATCTTTCAGGGTATTCCTGATGCTTCTTTCGTCGTCAATGACCAGGATGCGTGACATATTGGCTTTTATTTGATGGTGATCCGTTACCTGAGCACAAAGAAATCAAAAAAGAGGCAGAAACGCAACCTGCAATCGTTCTCTGGTGGTGAATAGTCCCTTCTGTTTGCCGCGGTTACCCAGGTGGGAAGCTGTCAAGGAACACCGTGGTGTGCCCGATAAGGATCCCGTTTTTTGCGGGTTCAGAATTTCAGGGCGACCTCTCCGTTGGGGGGAAGGGCACGATAGAAGGATTTGGCTTCGCCGGCGGGGATGAAGAGGGTGATTTCGGGTTTGTATTCGGGAAGGCGGAAGCTTAAAAGTGCCCGGTTGGTTTCCAGCAGGGTTTTATAATGCCTGCGGATGCGATATTTTATGGTCGGCCAGTCGACACTGCCCAGTTCTCCTTCCGCCTGTACAAAACTCACGACGATGGAAGAGTCGAGCTGAAGGTGCCATTCCACAAATTCCACTGCGGAAGTGTCTACTTTTGCGACATTTTGGGCGGCTTCCGTGGAATCACGGGGGGCCTTTTTCACCTGGATAGGCTCTTTGACGATCGAACCTTCGATCTCGGAGATGGTGAAAGGCCGGGAGAAAAATGCCGCATATGGCTGGGGCCTGAAGGATCGGAAAAAGCGGGAGATTTCAGCCTCGCTGAAGCGGATTTCCCGAAGGATAACGCCTTTGTTTTCCAGCCTGACCAGGCTGTCGGGAAAGTCAATGGTCAATCCTATCGAGTCGTTGCCGGCCAAGGCGATTCTGGCTTCCAGAAAGCTCTTGTCCCTGAGCAACCGCCATTCCTCCGCTGTCATGATCAGGGAGTCGGCCGTCGCCTCTCCCCGGGTGCGGAAATGGTTCACTTGTTTCCTGACCGAAACGACCATGGCCAGGGTGGTAATGACCATCCAGGTCACCAGAATTGCAGGAATGATCTTCAAGAAAAGGATCCCCGCGATCCCTGTTTTAGGTTTTGTCTGATGCGCGTTGTCCATAATCCTTAGTAAATGAAAACTTTAGCTCCTATGGGGAGGGTTTCGTAGACCTCTTTCAGGTCGGCATCGTTCATCCTGATACACCCATGGGTTACCGGAAGTCCGAGAAATCGTTGATAGAGGGTTCCGTGGATGAGGTATCCGTCGCCCAGGGCCAGGGCAAAATCTCCCAACACGCCCCTTTCGTAGCGCGAGGGATGGTTGGCCGATGGTATGGGCAATCCCTCTTCCACAAATGCCCAGTCGGGTTTTCTCCATACCGGGTCGGTGATTTTTCCGCGCACTTTGAAGTCCCCCCGGGGGGTCTTGAAGACCCATTTCTTGTCTCCTTCACCTTCCAAACTGATATAACTGCCCGTGGAGCAGAGGCCTTCCCTGACCAGCTTCCGGTTGCGGTATAGGGCAAACTTGTTTTCAGTGGTGTTGACCACCAGGTAGGCATTCCCAGGGGTAAAACGGTCGATCTTTTTTTCCAGCGCCGTAATTTCGTTGTTTAATTTCTTCACCCTGACGGCATCGGGTTCTGTGGCGCGGCTATTGTCGGGCACACCTGCGGGAATGAAAAGCTCAGAGATAAATGGGGCTACAACCAGCAAAAAAGGGATAAAGGCCAGGTAGACCACCAGGGATGCCAGGCTCTTCCACCTCTTCTTCCGGAAATTCTGTTCCTGACCGGCCGAGGTTTCTACCAATCCCAGCATATCCCCGTTGTTGCCGGGGACGTACACACTGCCTGAGGGGTCATTATTCTGATGGGGCATGGCTGATATATTTTTCGAGTGGTTCAACAGATCCTACGATAACAACGGGGGTCTTCTCCCCCACCTTGCTGAAAACAGCGTCCATATCTTTGTTGGCCAGGGCCACGCATCCGTTGGTCCAGTCCACACCCTGGCCGCCATGGCCGTGGATCTCAATGGAACCCCCTATTTCCAGCTTGTGTGAAAACCTCTTGGCGTCGATATTTTTCCGGTATCTTACCCTGTCTTCATGGTTGGGATAGTTGATCAGCAGGGCTTTGTGGTAGATGGTGCCGCGGCGGTCCTTTTTCTGGGTCACCTGGTACTCCCCTTCCGGAGTAGCCTGGTCTCCCTTGTGTAATTTCTGGCCCATCCAGTTGGGACCGAATTCCACCGGGAATTCCGCCGACACTTTCCCGTTTTTGTAGACCCTGAGTTGGTGGGCCATCTTATCGATGATAATGACTGTACTCCCCTGGCGTGCCGATGCAGAAATGGCCTCTTCCACCATCTTATTCCAGTGCGGCCAGGAGGAAAAATACTCTTCCAGCATTGATGATGCTTTAGAACCTGCATCGTGCAGCAGTTTTCCCGCCTTTTCAAGTTTTACTTCGGCAATGTGGAAATCGGACTTTTCCCTGGCCATGCGGGCTTCGGAGAGGATCATCACGGCATGGTTATAGTTTTCCCTGACCGTTTTTTTCAGGGGCAGGGGGGAGTATATCCTTTTGAATTGGGTGGCTTTTTTTTCCAGTTCCTCAAGGGTGTTGGCGGTGGTATGGTGCACATTGCGGGCCTTCTCCGTGGCTTTTTCATAGGCCCGGGTTCCTTTTTCCTCTGCTCTGGCTGAGAGTTCCACTACCTGTGAGTAGTCCCGGCTGAGAAAAAAACGGTCATTTTCGCTTTTCAGGTGGGCCATGGCTGAATCGAACAGGGCGATGGTCTCGCCGAGAAGCTGGGGGGCATACTTGGCGGCCTCGGCATCGCGGGCTCCTGAAAGGGCTTCAGCAGCCCTGCGGAGCTCCCTGACCGGGGGGGCCGGCCACCGGGAATAGACCCAGACTCCTGTCAGCAGTATCAGCAGGGCTCCTGTCAACAGGAGAAAACGCCTGGTGTGCTTCCCTTTTCCGGTACGTTTCATACCATGAATTTAAAGAAAATCCCCGGAGAAAGGACCCCGGGGATATCCAATGAAACAAAACAATAAACTATCTTGAAATGAATTACTTCACTTTGGCAATGACGTTGTTCAATTCAGTGGTGATGGCGGTCACTTTTTCCTTTGCAGCTTTCAGCTGGTCGAGGGTGCCCATCAGATCACCGGTTTCCAGTTTGCCGGCAGCTTCTGAAATGGCGGTTTCCACAACACCAATTTCTGTTTTGATGGCTTCCACGGCAGCAGCACCTTCCTTACCACGGGGAGCTTTGGCCACAAGACCTTTGGCTTCGCCAACAAGGGTGCTCACTTCAACCATCAGGTTGTCAATTTCGCTCTTCACTTCAGCCTTGCGGGTTTCGACATTACCCTTCACGGTGGCAGCGGTAGCGGTCAGTTCAGCAACTTTCTCGCTGACAGCCTTGAAATTGCCGAAAAGCTTGCCTTTCTGCTCTTCCACCATCGTGTTGATGGCATTCATGGAATCTTGCATTGCGGCGAATTCCGTGGGTAAGAAAACATCAGCGCCAGTGGAACGTGCATCTTCAATGGCAGCCGTCAGGGCATCCAGTTCAGCCTGTGGGACTTTAGCACAACTACTCAGCAATACGACAAAGCTGATCATCACAAAACCAAGTACAAATTTGTTTTTCATAACACTTAAAAATTAATTTTGTTGTAATTTTATTATTTCTAACTGAATTGAATATCCTTGTTTATTGAGCCAATTCAGGTTGAATTCTTCATTTAGACGGAAGTTTTTCGGGAAGTAACAAAATTTAGAAAAAAAAAGTTGATATTTCTCATGCGGTTGCGATACAGCTATTTGATGGTCTGCCATGGTCGAAGATAGGTTTACGGGGTTGAAAGATGAGGAGATCGTCCGGAAGATTCTGGACGAGAAGAAGCCCGAATTGTTTGAGCTACTTTATCGCCGGTACCATCAGAAAGTGGTGGACAAGGTGTTCAGCTTTCTCAAAAACAGGAAATCGGCGCAGGAGTTCTCCAATGACATCCTGACCAGAGTGTATGAAAAACTCCCGGGATTCAGGGGGAACAGCTCCTTTTCCTCGTGGGTATATTCCATCACCTATAATTATTGTATCGACTATCTCCGCGTCAGGAAAAAACTTCACTATCCCGATTGGAACAAAACCAATACGATTCCTGAGATTCCCGATGAGTCGGAAGAGGATCTTTCGGGAGCTACCTTTGAGAATGTGCTGACCATCCTCGACCTGGTCCATCCGGAAGAAAAGGCCTTGTTGCTGATGAAGTACCAGGATGAGTTGTCACTCAGGGAGATCGGCGCCACCCTCCGTATCAGCGAGGATGCCGTGAAAATGCGGCTAAAAAGAGCCCGCACACGTGTCTTTTACCTGTATAAGGAGAGATATTCCTGAAATTTCCCTTCTAAATCATGTTACTTTTTATCAAATCATCCGTCAATAGCTAAAAGATTTCATGAATTCCATTTTCCATCACTTCATACCTCCCAATTCGTTTTATCCGCCTCTCAAAGTGGAAGAAGCCCTTCAATTGTTATATGGTGATCTTTTAAACGTGGAGTGGTTTGAAGAGGATGGGTTTTATGAGGCTGTATTTTACCACCAGGAAATGGAGTGTATTGCCCGTTTCAATGGTGAGGGAGAGTTGCTGGTGAGCAAGCGAAACCTTCCCCTGCATGTGGTTCGGCCTGCCGTGGCCCGTCAGGCCCATGCCGTGGGGGAGCTCATGAACCTGATAGAAATCAGCCAACAGGGAACCATCCATTACGAGATCATTGCCCGCGATAAATACCTTGACCGCTATTTTCTTCTCCTGGAGGAAGATGGTACGGTACTGGAAAAACGGAAACTCTGATGATGAACAGGAAATAAAAAAAACCGTTTCAGAAATGAAACGGTTTTTTTTTGAGGGTGGAAGATCGGGCTCGAACCGACGACCTTCGGAACCACAATCCGACGCTCTAACCAGCTGAGCTACATCCACCATGTGGTTTTTTTGCGACTGCAAATATACATCTTTTTCAATAACCTGTAGGGAGGGAGCTAAGAATCTTCTGAAAAAACCATTCATCTTTCCATCCGCTCCTGGTGTTGAGCCATTTTTTCCGAATTCCGGTAAGGTCGTATCCGGCTTTCTGGAAGAGTCCGATACTGTTACTGTTATCTTCTGATACGGCAGCGTAGAGCTGACGGAGGCCGACCACTTCGAGGGCATAGTTTTCCAGTACTTTCAGGGCGTCGGAAGCGTAACCGAGATGTCGGTCATCTTCGAGGTGAATCATGATGCCGATTCCGGCCCTTTGGTGGAAGAGGTCGATGTCGAAAAGGTCGGCGGCCCCCACGGCTCTGGCCTCTCTGTTCATGATGATGAGTCTCACCTGTCTCTGTTCGTAGATATCGCGTCCGGCGTTTTCAAGATAAGCGGCCAGAACCTCCCGTGAAAAGGGAGCCCGGGTATCGCTGTATTCCCAAAGGGAAGTATCGTTTTCCCACAAGTAGAAAAGATCGAGGTCCGATGGTTCTGGGGCGCGCAGAATCACCTTTCCAAAGGCTAAGAGGTTATTCTTCGGCATTCCTGTCCAGTTGTTTCAGGTTGGAAGTGATGATTCCCAGGTCGTTCCCAATCTTGTAATCCTTGGCATAAAGGATATTCAGTTGGTGGATACGTTCTGGGGCAAGGGCTTCATTGCTGAAGAGCATACCAGGGTGAAGGATTCCCTTTTTGAGAGGTGGCAGTCCCGAATTTTCGATGTTCCCGGGGATATAGCCTACCAGGGAGTATCTCCCGGTGATGACCCTGACCAGGTTGGTGACCATTTTTTTCTTGCGGAGGGTGAACCAGATCAGCAGGGGAGAGATCAGCAGCAGCAGGGCAGCCGCTGCCAGGTCGAGGCTTCTCTTGGCCTGGCGGTTGTTCCTTCGGGTGATGGCGTTGATGTTGACCAGATAAAGGTCTCCGGCAGTGTGAATCGAATTGCTCCCGATGATGCTCATGCTCTCAGGAGGCGCAATCTTATAGTCCACGTCGAGTCCTGAAAGGTCGAGCATGGCACGGATGATGTTTCCCGAACCCAGGTTTTCGGCACAGAAGATGATCTCCTCGATGCGGTTGATCCTGATGATTTCCTTCATTTGGTCCACGGTGCCCAGGACATCGGGGTGGTTTTCGCCGGAATCCAGGGCGATGTAACCGGTATAAACCGGCTTGACGGGGAGCTGCATGAGGAGTTCCCTGACGCGGGCCACCTCCCCGGGGTCCCCGGCGATGGCAATGCGTTTGGGCCTGTCGATGTCGAGTTCAAACCCTGGAATACGCCATCTGCTGAAGAGCAGTCGCAACAAAGGCAACAGCAGCATGGCCCAGGTGGCCCCGATCAGAATCATCACCCGTGAAAAACGGAGTTCTTCGCTGATCAGGGAGTAGACGATCAGCAAGGCCACGGTACCCCAGAAAATTCCCCTGATGATCCTGAAGAGGCTGACGGGTTTCCGGTAGCCTCCCGAAAAGCGGATTCCTGCCAGCCAGAATAGAATGTAGGCCGGGACTACCCATTTCAGGTATACTGCGGGGTAATAACCTGGTTCAAACATGGCCCTTTCCCATAAGGGAAGTAACAGCGCAAAGCCGCCGAACAGTACCAGGGCATCGAGCAGGAGCAGGTAAACCTTGTGAAAAAGGCGCTGGGCCACGGCAACAGATGCCCTGACCCATACCGCCAGGTGAATGAGCAGGGAGAAGACCCGGGCATTTCCCGAAGAGAAATGCTTACGCGCAAAAATCACCATGGCCGAGTAAAAAACTCTGACATAGTGGATCGAGTCCTTTTTGGTGCTCTCTCCCTTGTAGTGGATGATGGTGGTGCCGGGGAAATAGTAGTTTTTATATCCCTGTTGCAGAATTCTGTAACTTAAATCGATATCCTCGCCGTACATAAAGAAGGCCTCATCGAGGAGTCCTGTTTTTTCGAGGGTTTCCCTGCGCAGGAGCATGAAGGCGCCACAGAGGACATCTACAGGACTGGTGGAATTTTCATCGAGATAGGAGAGGTGGTATTTCCCGAACTTCCGGGAACGGGGAAAGAGTTTTGACAGGCCGAAGATCCTATAAAAAGCGACCCAGGGTGTGGGAAGCCCCCTCTTTGATTCGGGGAGGAATCTTCCCTTGCCGTCGATCATCTTCACCCCCAGTCCCCCTGCGTCGGGATGTTCTTCCATGAAGGCCACCACCCTGGAAAAGGTATCTTCCTCGACCACGGTGTCGGGATTGAGGAGAAGGATGAATTCTCCCGTTGAGAGTCTCACGGCCTGGTTGTTGGCGGCGGAGTAGCCCACATTACGGTTGTTTTCGATCAGGGTGACTTCCGGAAATTTCTCCCTGACCATGGGACATGAGCCGTCGACCGAAGCGTTGTCGACCACAAAGAGTTCGCATTCCATGCCTTCAGAGGCTTTCATCGCTGCATGGAGGCACTGCTCGAGGAAAGGCCTGACATTGTAATTGACAATGATCACTGACAGCTTCATGCCTTTTTATTTAAGGCTTTTCTCAAATTCTGTCCGGTGCAGGATCGATCGGCCCAGGGTGATTTCATCGGTATATTCCAGGTCGTCACCGATGGAAATGCCGCGTGCCAGGGTGGTGACGGCAACGCCCAGGGGTTTCAGTTTCCTGAAAATGTAAAAGTTCGTGGTATCGCCTTCCATCGTGGTGGGAAGGGCTAGGATGACCTCGGCAACAGAACCCGTCTCGACCCTGTGGAGCAGCGACCCGATTTCCAGATCAGAAGGGGAAATACCATCCATGGGGGAGATGATGCCCCCCAGAACATGGTAAAGCCCGCTGAACTGATGGGTATTCTCGATGGCCATGACATCGCGGATGTTTTCCACTACGCAGACGACGGTTTCGTCGCGTGAAGTATTGTTGCAGATGTCGCAGATGTCAGTGTCGGAAATATTATGGCAGATGCGGCAGTGCATGATCTCGTTACGCAACCTGATGAGGGCGTTGCCGAACTGAACCACCTCCTCTTTTTCCTGCCGCAACAGGTGGAGCACCAGCCTGAGTGCGCTCTTTTTCCCGATTCCGGGAAGCCGGGCAAACTCGTTGACTGCATTCTCCAGCAGCTTGGAAGGAAACCTGTCGGGTGCCATGGCCGGTGTTCTTATATCTGTCGTGTGCGGATGGTTTGGTCCCGGTTGGGGCCCACCGATGCGATAGTGACCGGCACGCCGGTTTCGTCTTCAATAAAGCGGATGTAGTGGGTCAGCTCCTGTGGAAAATCAGTGGCTTTTTTGATGTCGGTCAGAGAAGTGTTCCATCCGGGGAGTTCCACATATACCGGTTTTACGCGGTCATTCAGCTCGAAAGGAAAGGATTCTGTCACTTCGCCGTCAATTTCGTACCCGACGCACACTTTTAGAATTTCGAAATGGTCGAGGACATCGGCTTTCATCATGATCATTTCTGTGACTCCGTTGAGCATGATGGAGTATTTGAGGGCGACCAGGTCAAGCCATCCGCAACGGCGGGGTCTGCCTGTTGTGGATCCGAATTCGTTACCGGCTATCCTGATACTGTTGCCGGTTTCATCTTTCAGCTCAGTGGGAAAGGGACCGCTTCCCACGCGGGTGCAATAGGCCTTGAATATCCCCAACACCCTGCCTATGCGGGATGGAGCGATGCCCAGTCCGGTGCAGGCACCGGCACATATCGTATTCGATGAGGTGACATAGGGATAGGATCCGAAGTCGATGTCAAGCAGGGTGCCCTGGGCTCCTTCCGCCAGTACCGATTTCCCGGCATCCAACATTTCGTTGATGTAGTTCTCACTATCGATCAGGGGAAAGGACTTAAGTATTTCCAGCCCTTCAAACCACTCTTTCTCACAGGCTTCAAAGGCCTCCTCAAAGTCGTAATGGTAGAAATCGCGGAGCAGATTCTTGTGGTTTTCGATTCGGGAGGTGTACTTCTCTTCGAAATCGAAAAGCATATCGCCCACACGAAGGCCTTCCCTGCCGATCTTGTCACGGTAGGTGGGGCCTATTCCCTTCAGGGTAGAGCCGATTTTGGTTTCTCCCTTTGATTGTTCCGACGCCATGTCGAGCAGCCGGTGAGTGGGGAGAATCAGATGGGCCTTCCTGGAAATCAGCAGGTTGTTGGTAAAGGGGAACCCTTTGGCCGTTAGTGATTCGATCTCTTTTTTGAAGACGATAGGGTCGATGACCACGCCGTTGCCAATGATGTTGATTTTGTTCTCCCTGAACACGCCACTGGGAATGGTGTGCAATACTTGTTTGATGTTGTTGAATTCCAGGGTGTGGCCGGCGTTGGGCCCTCCCTGGAACCGGGCTATGATGTCGTACCCGGGAGTCAGTACGTCCACTACTTTCCCTTTGCCCTCGTCACCCCATTGCAGGCCGAGCAGTACATCTGCTTTCATTTTCATTTCTGTCATAAAATGTTTTGTTGTTCCATGGTGAACCCTCCGGGAGCGTCCTTTACTCCTGGCGGTTAAAAGTAGTAAATTTTCACGGCCGATTTACCGTTTTTTGCCCTGATGGCCGTAAATGTAAAGTGAATGGTGCGACAGCTGAAAATTGTTCTTCTGACAGGCATCTTCAATGATTTCCCTGATTCGGGAGTCATGGAACTCAAAAACCTGGCCTGTGTTCATGTCGATCATGTGATCATGCTGGAGATTGGCAATGGCCTTTTCAAACTGTGCGATATTCTTGCCGAACTGGTGCTTCACCAGCAGCTTGCAGTCGAGCAGCAGGTCAATGGTGTTGTAAAGGGTGGCCCTGCTGACCCTGTAGTTCTTGTTCTTCATCGAAATGTAGAGCGACTCCACATCGAAATGGCCTTCGCGCGAATAGATCTCATCCACAATGGCAAACCTCTCGGGAGTCTTCCGGTGCCCTTTCGATTCGAGATACTCCGTAAACATGGTCCTGACGGCTTCCCTGGTTTTCTGGCTATTCATACTTAAACCAATTTTAAATAGCTTTCAAAAATAGAATATTTTTCGATATGTGGGTATGGTCAGTCGTTCAGGTTTTCGACGCGGGTGACTTTGTCGATGCCCTTTATTTTTCGCAGTTCCCTGATCAGGGTAGAGAGGTCTTCGGTATTATGGATATAGAGGAAAAGGTCACCTTCGAAGAGGCCGTCGCGGGTGTCGAATTTGACCGACCGCATATTGATGCTGTGAAGTTTGGAGATGATGGTAGTGATATCATTGACCAGGCCGATACGGTCGAATCCTGAAAGGTGGAGGCGGCAGAGGTAGGAGAGTTTTTTGAATTTCATCCATTCTGCGGCGATGATCATATGGGCCTGGCTGGCTGCCAGTCTTTCCACCTTGGGACAGCTTCTTTTATGAATGATCACATGGTCTCCCGAGCTGATGTAACCGATCACGTCGTCACCGGGGATGGGATTGCAGCATTTGGCCAGGCTGTAGGCGATTTTGTCGGGAGTCTCTTTAAGCAGGAAAGGTTTCTGCTTGTCGATTTTCGCTGCTGGTTCCCCGTCGGGTTCCTCCTCGAGGATGGTCTCGGCACCCTTTCCTTTGCCCCGGAAAGTGATGTTCCAGTATTTTACGAATTTATTCTTGGACTTCAGGGAGAGCACTTTGCCGATGTCGTCGAGCTTGACAATGCCCATTCCAACTTCGGAGTAGAGTTGCTCCTTATTGTTCATGTTGTAGTGGTCGACTATTTTTTTGATCGTATTGGCCACCAGAGGAGCATTGTGGTTGCGGATGGCTTCTTCGACCATTTCGCGTCCTCTTTCAAGGTGGCTGTGGTTTTCATCGCGAAGGGCATCCTTGATTTTGCTGCGGGCTTTGGCCGTGGTGGCATAGGAAAGCCACAGCTGTTGGGGGACCTGGTTTTCGGAGGTGAGGATTTCCACCTGATCGCCGTTTTGGAGGACATGCCCCGGGTGGACCAGTTTCTGGTTGATCTTGGCCCCGATGCACTTGTTTCCGAGGTTGGTATGGATCTCGTAGGCCACGTCGATAACTGTGGAATTCTTGGGGAGTTGGATGGTTTTTCCCTTGGGGGTGAAGACCACGATTTCCGAGGCAAAGAGGTCGAGTTTGAATTCGTCGAGGAACTCAAAAGCATCATATTCCGAATTGGCAAGGTGGTCGCGGATACGTTCTATCCAACGGTCGAGTTCATTCTCGGTGGTTGCGGAATCCTTGTACCTGTAATGGGCGGCAAAGCCGTACTCGGCAATCTGATCCATTCTTTCGGTGCGGATCTGCACTTCCACCCATTTCCCCTGGGGCCCCATCACGGTCACATGCAACGACTCGTACCCATTGGCCCGGGGCATGGTAATCCAGTCACGTATTCTGTCGGGTTTCGGCGGATAGATGTCGGTGACCAGCGAGAGCACTTCAAAACACTGCCTCTTTTCGGAAATCCCGGATTTGGCCTTAAGGATAATTCTGATGGCCAGCAGGTCATAGACCTCGTCGAAGGTCACCCCCTTGGTGTGCATTTTGGTCCAGATCGAGAACATCGATTTCAGCCGGTGGGTCACCGTGCATTCGATACCTTCTCCGGCAAGCCGCTGCCTGATGGGGGTAATGAACTCATTGACCAGGTAGTTCCTCTTCTCCTCCTGGTCATGTAGCTGATAGAGCAGGTGGTTGTAATCTTCGGGGTGTTTGAACTTAAAACTGAGTTCTTCGAGTTCGTTTTTGATGGCATACAGTCCCAGGCGGTGGGCCAGGGGAGCGTAGAGATAGAGGGTTTCCCCCGCTACCTTGAGTTGCTTGAGGGGCTGGAGCGATTCCAGGGTGCGCATGTTGTGGAGCCTGTCGGCCAGTTTGATCAGGATGACCCTGACATCATCACTCAGGGTCATGATCATTTTCTTCAGGGTCAGCGCCTGACGCGTGTCCATCTCCCCCGATAGTTTGGTGAGCCCATCGACGATGCGCGAAACGTTCTCGCCGAAGAGGTTGCGGATATCCTCCACGGTATAGTCGGTATCTTCCACGACGTCGTGAAGAATTGCCGCAATCACCGAGGTGGCTCCCAGTCCCAGGTCACGGGCTACCGTGGTGGCTACGGCAATGGGATGGATGATGTAGGGTTCCCCCGATTTCCGCCTGATCCCGTCATGGGCGGTATTGGCGAAAAAAAAGGCTTTGTCGACCTTTTCCATCCGCTCATTATCGAACCGCTTGACGATTTCTCTTTTCAGGTCGTCATAGCAGTCGTTGATCTGGCGTATTTCCGCTTTTGTAAACAATGACATTTTCGAAAGTAACCTTACCTGTTTCCCTGACCAGCCAGTTGGTGCCAATACCGGCGTTCAAACCGGCTTCTATGTCGCTCATTTTGTCGCCGATAAGAACCGACGCTGCGCGGTCGACATTGTATTTCTCCGACAGTCCCAGGATCATTCCCGGCCGGGGCTTCCGGCACGGGCACTCCCCTGAGATGGCGGGGTAGTGCGGGCACCAGACCACTTCTGTGATGATAATTCCCTTTTTTCTGAACTGTGCCGTCATCCAGTGGTGAAGCATCACAACGTCCTCTTCGCGGTAGTATCCCCTGGCAATTCCTGCCTGGTTGGACACTACAAAAATAAGATATCCTTTGGAGTAAAATTCACCGACCAGTTGAAAAATACCCTCTCTGAATTCAAAATCCTCAATCCTGTAGAGATAGTGTTTTTCGACATTGATGGTGCCGTCGCGGTCCAGGAATAGGGCTTTTTTTTGCATGGTTGGGTTATGGTGCCGGGGTGACGGGGAAGATCCGGGATTCCACCTCTTCGCAAATGATGTGTCCCAGCAGCATATGGGCTTCCTGGATCCGTGGGGTGTCGGCCGAGGGAATGCGCAGGATAATATCGGCCAGGGGAAGGAGAAGTCCGCCACTTTCGCCGGTGAAGGCGATGGTGTGGATTCCCTCCTTTCTGGCATATTCGGCAGCTCTGACGATATTGGCGGAAGTGCCCGAAGTGGAGAGGAGCACCAGCACGTCGCCGGGGTGGGCGGCCCCTTCCAGATAACGGGCGTAGGAATAGCTATAGTCGTAATCGTTGGAGACTGCCGTAAGGAAGGGGATGTTGATATTGATGGCTTCGGCGTTCAGGGCTCTGCGATTCAGGTAAAACTTACCCGACAGTTCAGCGGCCAGGTGCTGGGCATCGGCGGCACTTCCTCCGTTTCCGCAGAAGAGCACCCTTTTCCCTTCACTGAGGGTCCTGATCATCAGGTCAGCCGCCTGGTCAACCTGTTCCATAAGGTGGGCATCCCCGGCCATTTTACTCTTCAGGGCAATGGATTCCCTGATGGTTTCTGTGGTTTTATTTTGCATGGTCAATTTCGTTCATGAGTTCATAGAAAAGGCGGGTAAAGCGGTTCCATGAAAAACGCTCCCTGTCGGCCGCCACGTTTTTTTCAAATTCCTCCTTTCGGTTTTGGGTGAAAAAACCGGACAGAGCCGAGGCTATCTCCTTAGGATCGGGCGAACAAACGTACCCGCAGCGGCCATGGGGGACTATTTCCGCCAGTCCGCCGACATCGGTGACCAACATGGGTTTGCCAAAGTGATAGGCGACCTGGGTGACTCCGCTTTGGGTGGCGGTTTTATAGGGTTGCACGACAATATCGGCCGCATTGAAAAAGTTTTCCACTTGCTGGTGAGGGATGTAACGGTTGTGGAAGATCACCCTGGTTTCCAGTCCCGCCGCGGTCACCTGTTTGAAAAAGGCCTCTTCGTTGGAGTAGAATTCACCGGCAACGATGAGATTCACGGGGAGTTCCCTCATTTCGGGATACGCCATGGCATCGATGACCAGGTCCAAACCCTTGTATTCACGCACCAGTCCGAAGAATAGCATGTAGCGGGAATCGCTGCTGAGGTGGAGGCGTGCAAGAGCTTCCTCGCGGGGAAAGATTTTTCCATAGTGGTCATAGATGGGATGAGGCCCATACCTTCGGGGGATGTTCCTGTCGAAACCGTCGAGGTCGGCCAGGACGTTTTGCGACATGACCACCATACCCTGGCAGGAATTGATGAACAGGGAAGTAAGCAGCCTGTCGCCGGGTTTTCGTTCGTGAGGGATGATGTTGTCGGCCAGGCCGATCACTGTGGTGTGCCGGTTCCGGCGGATGATCCATGCCATCGTGGCCAGCGCAGGCCCCATAAAGGGAATCCAGAACCGGGAAATCACCAGGTCGGGTTTCATTTTTTTGATAACCCTGCCGCTCCTGACCCACGAAAGGGGGTTGACCGAGTTGATCAACCTTTTAATGGTCAGCCCTTCAGGGGGAGGGTCGTCGGTGTATTGGGTTTTCCCGGGAAAGAGAAAACCGGGGTACTGGAGGGTGAAAGTCACCAGGGTCACCTCATGTCCTTCCCTCTGTAATTCCAGAGCCAGCCGCTCATTCAATGCAGCAATTCCTCCCCTGTAGGGATGTGCGGGTCCTGTGATGACAATCCTCATTTCCGGGTATTCACAATTTGGGGACTAATGTACCAAATGATTCCCAATCAGGGGAGGTTCCGGCCAATATCTTCGGCGGTGAAGGCCAATTCTTTTTCCACCAGGGGGACGAATTCTCCGGCCCGTTGCATGTCGAACCACCGTACCGAGGGATCCCTGCGGAACCAGGTGAGTTGTTTGCGGGCATATCGGCGGGTGTTAGATTTGATCTCTTCGATGGCGGTTTCCCGGGAAGTTTTACCGTCGAAATGGGAGAACCACTCCCTGTATCCCACGGTGTTGAGGGCATTGAGGGAACGCAGCGGATAGAGCCGCCGGGCCTCCTCCTCCATTCCCCGGTCCACCATGTCATCCACCCTTTGGTTGATTCTGGCGTAGAGCGCCTCCCTCTCCATGTCAAGGCACCAGGTGACGATGCGGAACTCTCTTTCTTTCGGGGTGCGGGTAAGTTGTGACGAATAGGGTTTTCCGGTCATCAGGCATATTTCCAAAGCATGAAGAAGGCGCATGTGGTTGTGGAGGTCTACCTGGTGGTAGTACCCGGGGTCAAGGCGCCTGAGGTCGAAACGGAGACTTTCGATACCTTCCGTCTCATACTGTTTTAAAAGTTTTTCTCTGACTACGGGGTCGACCGTGGGAAGGTCGTCGATGCCGCGGCGTACGGCATCGATGTACATCATGGAACCCCCGGTCATTACCACCACCCGGTGGTGGAGGAACAGCCTGCCGAGCAGCGCCAGGGCTTCTTCTTCGAAACGGCTGGCATTATAATAGTCATGAATTGAGAGGTGGCCGATGAAATAGTGGGGGACTGCGGCCAATTGTTCCGCCGATGGCCGGGCGGTGCCGATCTCCATTTCCCTGTACATCTGGCGTGAATCGGCAGAGAGGACCACGCTCCCGAAGTGAAGGGCCGTTTCAATGCTCAGCCCGGTTTTACCGATTCCGGTCGGACCAGTGATCACAAGCAGGGTAGGATCCATTGTCGGGTCATTATTATGGGAGCAAAGATAAGCGTGGTCGGGGGGAAAAAAAACTGTCCGGGGCTTGATCGCCCTGGACAGAGAGATAATTTTTCCGGAGGCCGCAGGGGAAGATGTGTCAGCGCACCAAATCCTCCATTTCTCCGTAAATCTCATAATAGTCAGCCAGGATGCCGTAACCGCCTTCTGTCTCCGGTGCGTTTTTCACCTCGGGCATTTTCTCGGTCATCACCTCATCCAACACCTCCACGGGAGACTCTCCCAGGAGGAGGCCGATCAAAGGCTCCCTCAGATTCTTTTCCATAATAGTTCCGGTTAATTCTATAAGCTAGTATTGGTCACTGATCAAATAGAAACATCCCCTGAATTGATAAATCATAACAAGATGTTTTATCCGGCATCAAATTTATAAAGCTTTTTCGGGAATTGACAACAAATGAAAAGCGCGCCAGCTGATGGAAGAAGGGTATCGGTAGACTAATTAGCACGGGATATCATCTGAACAATGGATATAATAGGTTAAATATGAACAGATAGAAGGGGAGTTGTGGGAGGCCGGAAATGAACGGATGGAAAAAATCACGGGAATGGTAAAAAATGTTAAAACTTCAGGAGTGCCGGTAGAGGGGATGTGCACTATTTTTTAATCCCTGATCCTGTGCATCTTATTGGGAAAGTAACCTTAACTTTGCAAAAGGGGGAATCCCCTGAAAGGAAAAGAGTGATGAAGAGAACCACGTTTTTTAGGGAGAATATACGTGTTGCGGTTGGTTCGGTACGTTCGAACTTGTTGAGGACGGTCCTGACTGTATTGATCATCGCCGTGGGGATCACTGCCCTGGTCGGCATTCTGACGGCCATTGATTCCATAGAAAATGCCATAACACGGGAGTTTACCTTTATGGGGGCCAATACTTTCACCATCACCAGCCGGGGAATGCGGGCCCAGGTGGGAAACCGACAGTACCGAACCCTGAATCACAGCCATATTTCTTATTATCAGGCTCGCGAATTCAGGGAGAGTTACACCTTTCCGGCAGAAGTCTCCATATCGGTGCTGGCCACGGGGATGGGAACCCTGCGGTATGGGTCGGTCAGGACCAATCCGAATGTGGAAGTCAGGGGGGTCGATGAGAATTATCTGTCTACTGCGGGGTTCGAGGTGGAGAGAGGGCGGAATTTCACTTCCGGAGAGATAACGGGGGCTGAGAATGTAGCCCTGATAGGGGGTCGGGTGGAGACACTTCTGTTTCCGGGAGGAGAATCGCCCTTGGGTAAGGTGATCAGCATCGGCAGTGGCAGGTACCGGGTGATCGGTGTCCTGAAGTCGCGGAGCGGGGGAATGGGAATCGGCGGAGACCTGGTCACCTTGTTGCCCTTTACCCATGTGCGGGTCTACTTTTCACGTCCTTCGATGAATTACGATATTCAGGTGAAGCCTGCCACGGTGGGATTGCTGGAGGCCGCCATTCCCGAGGCCGAGGCCTGCTTCCGCATGGTCAGGGGACTGACGCCGCAGGACGAAACCGACTTCAACATCGACAAAAGTGACAATATTGTACGCATTCTGCTCGAAAATATCAAGAACATCACCCTGGTGGCGACCCTGATCGGGATCATCACCTTGTTGGGGGCTGCCGTGGGACTGATGAACATCATGCTGGTGTCGGTCACGGAGCGTACACGCGAAATAGGCATCCGAAAAGCTATCGGGGCCCAGGCGTCGACCATCAGACAACAATTCCTGCTGGAGGCCATCATCATCGGCCAACTGGGGGGAGCCCTGGGTATCGTGATGGGGATCCTCATGGGCAATGGGGTCTCCCTGATGATCGGAAGCACTTTCATCATTCCCTGGCTCTGGATTTTTCTGGGAGTGGTGCTCTGCTTTCTGGTGGGTATTTTCTCGGGGTATTACCCCGCCACGAAGGCCGCGAGACTGGACCCGATCGAGGCCTTGCGTTACGAATAAAAAAAGGGGCGATTCTCGCCCCTTTAATTATGTTCAGTTTATTATTGTTTACTTGACTGAATTCATGTATTCAATGAGTTCCACGAGTTTGGTGGAGTAGCCCCACTCGTTGTCATACCAGGCGACGACTTTCACGAAGTTGTCGTTGAGTCCGATACCGGCGCCGGCGTCGAAGATAGAGGTGCGGGAATCGCCCAGGAAGTCGGTCGATACCACGGCATCTTCAGTATAGCCGAGGATGCCTTTGAGTTCTCCTTCGGAAGCTTTTTTCATGGCGGCGCAGACTTCAGCATAGGAAGCCGGTTTTTCGATGCGGCAGGTGAGGTCGACGACCGACACGTTGGGGGTCGGCACGCGGAAGGCCATACCGGTCAGTTTACCCTTCAGCGTGGGGATGACCTTGGTGACGGCTTTGGCTGCTCCGGTAGAGGAGGGGATGATGTTCTGCCCGGCACCGCGTCCGCCTCTCCAGTCTTTCTTCGAAGGACCGTCGACGGTTTTCTGGGTGGCCGTGGTGGCATGGATGGTGGTCATCAATCCCTCGACGATGGTGAAATTGTCGTGCAGCACCTTGGCGACGGGGGCCAGACAGTTGGTGGTGCAGCTGGCATTGGAGACAAAGTTCATGTCATTGGAATAGGTGGTGTGGTTCACCCCCATGACAAACATCGGGGTGTCGTCTTTCGAAGGAGCCGACATCACCACTTTTTTGGCACCGGCGTCGATATGGCCCTGGGCTTTCACCTTGTCGAGGAAGAGGCCCGTGGCTTCCACCACATATTCGGCACCCACTTCACCCCATTTCAGCTGGGCGGGATCGGTGCACTGGGTCACCCTGATCTTCTTGCCGTTCACCACCAGCGCGCCGTCGATAACGTCAACGGTGCCTTTGAACAGACCATGTGTGGAGTCGTACTTCAGCATGTAGGCAATGTAGTCCACATCCAGCAGGTCGTTGATCCCTACCACTTCAATGTTTTCTCTGGTCATGGCTACCCGGAAAACCAGTCTTCCGATGCGGCCGAATCCGTTAATACCAATCTTTATTTTTGACATAGCAGCAAATAATTTATAATAATTAATAGAATAGTTCTTATCAGTGAACGTATTACATTTATTTCTACAAAGTAAACACTATTTATTGAATTTGTCCCGGTTCAAATCCCCACTTTTTCTGCCGGGGAGGGTAAGTTAAGTTAATCTTAAGACGTACAGACTCCTGAGGAGTCCTGAAGATGCAGCACCAGAGGGGTGTAAGGGTTTTTTTGATCCCCAGCCCGTGGCGATCCGGAAATCAGGCCCCCATCGTTGAAGAGTCAGGGCACCCGTTTCGGGGATCAAAAAAAGGCTCCGATATACCATAATATATAATATATGGTATGAAAGGGGGCTATGGTTAGCCGGAGTGCCGGGTTGTTGTGGAGGGTGATGATGGATCATGAAGGGTATAGGCCGGACAATTGCAGGTTTTGCAGGAGCAGGCCAACACCAGTGCCAGCAGTAACAGCACAAATTTCCACCCGGAAGATGCCCTGCAGAAAAATAGGTTCTTTATCATCATGTTTCAGAATTGAATTTATTTCAGCCTTCCTAACGAATTTCTTTAAAAAAGAGTATATTTGACAGTTGGTTTCCGCTGGTTACAGGAGATTCCGGCCTGTGAAAGCTTAAGGTATTAACAATTAAGGATTTTAGTTTAACCATAAAATTCAGGATTTGTTGGAAAAAAAATGGCAAATTATTGAAAAGATAGGCAAAAACGTGCGTAATATTGAAAGAATTATTTTGTACTTTGCATATAAATTTCATAGGTTTGTATAATAGGTTTTTAAAAGAAGACAATTATGTCTGAAAATTTATATTATTTATTAATAAATCAAAATCAATCAATCAATTAAGTTCAATTAAAAGCAAGTTGCTATGAAAAAATTTACTAGAGATTTCTTGCTCGGAGAACTTAGCTTTTGGCGGTTTCTTCGTAAAATTGGCTTAAGCATGGTGGTTGTTTTCTGGGCGTCACTGGCCTTTGGCCAGGATTTTCAGCCCCAGGAGACCTATCATGTGAAGGCCGATCTTGTCAGTACATGTTATCAGTTGGATAACGTGTATGAAGTGCAGGTATCGATGCAGGATTTTATCCTGATCGATACGTTCCATGTGGAGCTCACCTATGATGCCACTAAGTTTGCTTTTCTCGGTGTGGCCGATGTACACGCCTCCGTTTCAACGATGGTCGTGTCGGAAACCACTCCCGGCAGAATCGTATTCAACTGGGGCAATGCGGCAGCCACTCCTGTGAGTATTGCCGAGAGTGACAACTACCTCCACAATATCTTCAAACTGAAGTTTGGGGTGGATGGCTTCCAGCACAATTACGGACCTGTGGCTCCCACTCCTTTCCTGAGCAATTTGACATGGGATGTGGCCAAGTCCAACTTCTGGAATATCAAAACTCAGTCGGCCATTGCCAACAAGCAATATGATAATGGCAAACTGACCGTCACCCAGCAGTGGGATGGCATCGAAGTCTCTTCGGGACTGGCCAACTGCTACGGATCAACAACTGAAGCGACTGTTACCGTTCCCGCCAACGTGGCCGGAATGCAGTATTCCTTCAATGGCGCTACCTGGAGCAGTAATGCGACTTCTCCTGTTTCCGCTCCTTCTGCGAACAACACAGTTATGGTACGTCTCAATGGTTGTGTTTCCTATATTCATAACTTTGATGTGGAAGCTGCCGCTCCTTTGGAATTTACGGCAGCAAGCCCCGTCTATACCAACTGCCCCGGTGGTAATGGCGACATTACTATTTTAGGTAAAGGGGGTAACCCGGCTTATACCTATTATATTGTGCCTAGTGAAGATTGGTCTTTGGTCGCTGATGAACTCGACGATAACATCTTCTGCGAAACCTGCATCGATGAAATCCTGGAAGATTATGCCTTTAATACGGGTATCGTTCAGATGCCGGTGGGCGAATACATGGTCGCTATTCAGGATCAGAATGATTGCGCAACCCTTGCCGGTCCTAATAAAATGTCATGGTGGCAACCCGTCGAAGTCATCGACGAACTCGATGCTTTCGGTGCTACGGTAACCGTGACCGATGCGACCTGCAACGGAAACGACGGACAGATCTCCATCACCCTCACCGGCGGTACCGCTTATGAGGAAGGTTACGATGTCCTTTTCAACAATACCTACGTTGGCAAATGGTTCACTTATGAAACAGTGAAGGAAGTGGAATGTCCTACTCCTTCAGAAGTGAAGTGCTACAAGGGAATCCTGGTTCCCGGGGAATACACCATTGTTTTCCGTGATGCCAATGGTTGCGAATGGGATACCACGGTCACCGTGGGCATGCCCGACGCTATCGACTTTGAAGTCAACCATACCGACACCGGTTGTGAAGAAGACAACGGTACTCTCTGGATTGTCGACGGCTCCGTCATTGGCGGAACCGGAACCTTAACCAGCTGGACCTGGCGTTATAGCTATAACGATCCTAACTGGGCCCCTGAAAATGTGACTGAAGTTGGTGGTCTTGATGTTATGGCCGAAGGCCTGGCAGCCGGCGTTTACTATGTCGAAATCCAGGACTCCATGGGTTGCACCCAGGTATACCAGAATGAAATCGGTGACGATGCCATCAAAATTCTGGAATACGAATTCGAAGTCCAATACACCCCGATTGCCTGTTACGGCGGAACAACCGATGTGACTCTTGTCCCGGTTAACGGTACCGGAGGTCATGAATTCAACTTCAGCGTGGTTTCATATGGTCTCCCAGAACCACCCCCGTTCAAATCGGCGGCAGGTCGTAACGGAAATCTCTTTGAAGATCTCACCGCTGGTGTTTATACCTTTGTTATTAATGACGTCACCGCAGGTTGTACCTATTCCATGACGGTGGAAATTGACCAACCCGATCCTCTGTGGGCCAGTGTCGTTCCTTTCTTCACCATTCCTCCCACCTGTCCTGGTAATTCCGATGGAAACCTGGTGATCGCTGTTATGGGCGGAACTCCTGAAGCTGACGGAAGCTACTGGTACAAGATGGACAACAACGCCTGGACCCGTGCCAGCGGATACAACACTTTTGCCATTGATACGGCTGCTCATACCATCCTGGTTAAGGATGCCAATGATTGTATTACTGAGCTGCGTTTCGACTGGCCCAACTTCGAGAATACAATCTCCTTCCCCGACAAAATTTACAACAAGTGCGCTCTTGAGAAAGTCAACCTGTTCAACGGTAACGCTTGGGATGACTGGTTCACAGGCGAATGGGACTGGGATCAGTTCGAAGGTGTCGACCTCGATTTCGGATGGCTTGATCTTACCGAGTCCAACTGGTGGGGAATCCCGCTGGAACACTACATTGGGAATGTAACTTTCAACTACTGGATATGGACCTCGGAAAGAGGCTGGGAAGAAGTGCCCCTGCAGGGTGTTCAGCAGCTGAGGAACCCCATGTTCTACATCTCACAGACCGAAACCACGGCTGCCGGTATTTACGAAAACGGCCAGATCATCGGTCACCTCGACGCTTTCCCCGCCGGTACCTACTATGTGGTAGCCAGGGATGAGTGGGGTTGCTACTCCAATGTCGAGAAAATTGAAATTATCGATCCTCTGCAGCTCGAAATCGAAGTCTCTTCGGAAGCTGCCGGTTGTGATGGTTCTACCGATGGCAAGATCATCGTGGAAGCTTTCAACGGACGTTTCCCCATCCCGGGTGTCATGGGACGCTACCAGTGGATGCTGACACAGCAGCCTGAGATCTTTGACCATGCCAACTGGGTGGGTCAGGTGACCTGGAGGCCTTTCACCAATGGCGACATGATGAATGACAGCCTTGCCGTACAGAATGTACAGGATGGCGTTTATTACATTGCCGTTCGTGATTATTGCGGTGTCGAAAATCCTGAACTCATCAAATTCTTCGGTCCCATCACCGTTGAAGGTTCCGCACCTGTTGCCATTACTGTGGTCAAGAGTGATGTGACCTGCAATATTTGGGATTACGATGAGGAAGAAGCCATCTCGGCTGAAGACGGTTCCATCACCGCCACAGCTACCGGTGGTTCCAGCAACGTCTATACCTATACGCTGACCGCTTCCGGTTTCACAACCGTGAGCAACTCTACTGGTTTATTCACTGGTCTCGAAGGTGAAGTGGGTTCCGGAAAACCGTACACCCTTACTGTTGTTGATGACTCTCTGGGATGCCAGGCCGTTAAAACGATTTATATCATCAAACCTGAAGTTCTTTTCTTCGATTTCGAGAAGGTGAACGCTTCCTGCTTTGGTGTGAAAGACGGGATCATCCGCTACATTATCACCGGTGGTACCGCTCCCTATATGGAATCGACCAATAACGGTGCTAACTGGTTTGCCCTTGGCGATCCTGCCAGCAAATACTACTTCAACGAAGACCTCACCTTTGACCGTCGCGCCGGTGCCGGCACCTATGACATCATGATCAAAGATGCCCACGGTTGTATCGTAGGACCCGTCAGGGTGGTTATCGAAGAACCTGCCAAATTGGGTATTAAGGATGTGGCCACTACTATGCCGAGCTGCTCCGACGACGTTCCCATGACTGGAGTCGCTAACAATGGAACGATTAAGTTCAATATCGTTGGTGGTTGGAATGCCGTTGACGGATTCAAATACTATGTGGAAGCCAAGAAGGGAACGGCAACGCCTGCCAGCATTACTTATGCCAACCAGGATCTTGCCTCTCTTGTGACCCTCACTGGTCTGACTGCTGGTGACTGGACCATCAAAGTGTACGAAAAGAACACGACCTGGACAGCATGGCCCGACCCGGTGCAACCTTACCGTATGAATCCTGATTATGATGCTGACTTTGCTGATGGTTTCCCCTCAGAATTCCAGAATCCTGATGTGGACTGCGTTTACTCGACGGTCATCAAGGTGAACGAGCCTGCACCGCTGGCCATGAATGTGGTGTTCAACCATGTGATCTGCCGCAATGATCCTTCCGGATCTATCGCTGCCACCATCACTGGAGGAACCAAACCTTATACCCTGAAACTGGAAGGTCCTGAAGGATCAATCTACTATCCGACCGGTGTTTCCAAGCTCCTGGGAGCCACAGCAGGCAACCATACCTGGAACAATCTGCCTTACGGCCACTACAATGTTTTCATCACCGATGCCAATGGATGTTCGATTCCTTACGTATCCGGAGAAGTTAATAATGTAGACAGCCTGATGCTGGAGATGAAGCTTATTGAAAATGCCCTCTGTTTCGACGGTCTGGGTAAGATCAAGGTGGAAGCTTCCTATATCAATCCTTCCGATCCTGAAAACCCGGGCATCCGTGCCGGTGGTTTCAAATATGCCGTGGTGGACCACACCTATGACTTTGCAACCCTTGACGTCACCAAACTGCCATGGCAGGATTCACCTGAGTTCGAGGTGAAAGCCGGTAACTGGGTAGGTTTTGTGAAAGACGGCGCTGGTTGTGTCCAGGGATGGCCGACCGATGATGAAGGCGCCCCGATTCTGCACCACCGTGTACAGGTCAATCAGCCCGACATCGTGGAAGGTAGCTTTATCGCACAGAACGTTAGTTGTTTCGACGGTACCGATGGTGGAATTCAGGTGACCGGCATGTGGGGTGGTAACAACCATTCCTGGAGTGTCAAAATCACCGGTAATGACTACACCGGAACTCCTGTCAGTAAACTCTACGAAGATGTGAAGGTGGAAGATATCCTCGACGGTCTTAAAGCCAGCACAAACAAGACTTCGAATATTCCCGCAAGCGAGAAATACTCCGTTGTCTTCATCGATGTGGAAGGTTGCGAATCTCTGCCTTACCTGGTGGCGATTACCCAGCCGATCCAGTTCCTGATCACCCTCGATGTCAAACAGGATGCTTTCATCTGTCCCGATGACCTCGCTGGTGTATACGAAATCCGCACCCTCCAGGGTGGTGTCGAGCCGATCGAATACATGTGGAATGTTTACGATAAAGAAGGTGGTAACCTGAAATTCACCGTGCCATGGGGTTATGATGTGGAAACTTATCAGGGAGCAGCCGGACTGTGGTACCATGCTTTTGCAAGGGATGCTAACGGTTGTATCGCTGAAGCCGATACCTTCATCACCAAGCCTGCTGGTATTGAATTCGTCAGCTTTGATGATCTGAGCTGCTATAATGATCCTACCGCTACCGTGGAGATTACGGTTACCGGTGATCCTGGCCGTACTTTCACCCTGCAGTATCGCAAATATCCGTCGACCACCTGGGTGAATTACGATGGTACCTTTACTGATAAGATTGTCGTCAGCGGTCTGACCTATGGCGATGGTTCGGAAGTCGAAGGCCACTACTACTTCAAAGCAACTGACAATATGGGTTGCACCAAGGAAAGCGCTCGTATCACCTTCGTCCCCGTGCAGCAGAAGCTTGCAGTTACTGTGTGCTGTATCGAAGAACTCGAATGCACCGGAAACGCCACGATCACTGCTGGTGGTGGTACTCAGCCTTATGTAGTTACTGTGGCTGGTAACGTGGTGGATATCACCACTGACGGAAGCTTCACTTTTGAGTTCCCTGCCGGAACCCATGAAGTGGTGATCACCGATGCCCATAATTGTGTGGCTACTACATCCTTCACCATCAATGCCAATCTGGTGACCCGTGAAGCTGAATTCCATGGTTACAAATGGGAAGAAGCCGCAGTGGTGGATGCCGAAGCTGGTGTCGATACCATGCTGGTGGCTGGTGAATATACCTTCGTCTATGACTACAATGGTTGCGAGCGTACGCTCAACGTAACCGTCATCGATGACATGGTTCATCCTGCTACTATTGCTGAAATTCAGGGTAGTGCCGATGCTTCCCCGCTGGTGGATCTCTACCGTGAAATTTCCGGTACGGTTACCGGTTATGTCCCGGGTATGGGTTACTTCGTGCAGGATGCCGTGGCTCCCTGGAGCGGAATCTGGGTGGCTGATCCCACGCTGGTGACCGTCGAAGGTAATGGTGTGAAGGTGGAAGGTGCCATCTCAGAAGTGAATGCCGTAACTACTCTGACCGCTGCCAAGGCTGTCATCATCAATCCTCCGCTGGCCATCACCGCGATTGTCGTGGCTGACCCGAGTGCCGCCAAGGATGAGAAATACGAAAGTGTCCTCGTTAAGGTAGAAGGTGCCCGCTTCATGGGTACCCCAATGCCCGACGGTAGCTGGGTTATCTTTACTGAAGAAACCAATACGGTTACGGTCAATGACATGATGTATCCTTACGAACCGAAAGATGGCCACTACTACAACGTCACCGGCGTTGTCAACGGTGCCCATGACCTCTATAAACTTGAGCCCAGGAAACTGGAAGATGTGGTTGACCTGAATGCTACCACACCCACTATAGATCCTGCCAACTTGCAGTTTAAAGTTTATCCGAACCCGTTCAGCGATGTTCTGAATATTGATAACGCCGACAGACTGACTCGCGTCACTGTGACCAATATTGCCGGCCAGCGCGTCATCGATGTCCAGTATCCCGAACGTGTGATCCGTACTTCTAATCTGGTTAGCGGTGTATACGTGGTGACTCTGTTCACTGAGAACGGCATTGCCAAATCAGAAAGGATAGTCAAAAGGTAATACCGAATTGATTGATTAAAAAGGGGGAGCCGAAAGGTTCCCCTTTTTTATTCCCCCCCCTAAATTCCCCTAAGCACAGATTACGACCTACTTGTGATAAGATTGCTATCAGTGTTTAACATAAATAAATGAGCACGCTTGTATTCCGGTGAGTGCATTCCCTGCCGGCTCTGCCGTGGGTTAGCGAAAATGACACTAAAAAGTACCTTGACGGAATCGGATTCCTCGCAGGCTCTGCCGCGGGGAGTTTTAATCTACTGGAATGTAAAGGTGAGTGGGGGAGAACGACAGGCCTCAGATTCTGTCGCGGTGATGCAGAAGTTTGTGGATATAATACTTGAGGGGGTGGGAATATTTGAGTTGCTTCCAGGGGCGGCTGCTGTGGGGAAGGTGAAGCACCCCGTTTTCCATGATCAGATAATTCCTGAAGCCGAGTTTTCGCGCCTGGCGGCTGATAAATATATCAAACCAGTCTTTCTGAGGCGAGAGTCCTGAAAAGTCATAATGGCTCATAAATTCCCGGGAAATCAAGGTGCAGCAAAAACTAAGGCTCCGTGAGGTTTCTGACCATGCAGTTTTTCCCTTTTTTACGTTCCCGTATGGAAAATTGAAATTTCCTGTTTCGTCAACGGTAATCACCCCAACAAGTCCGGCATTTCCGGTTTGCGAAGTCACCGACAGAAGGTCGGGAATGGTGTGAGATCTGATAACGACATCTGATTCTATGATAATGAGAGGAAGTCCTTTTTGGAGGGCCATCTTCTGGGCCATTTGGAGCACCAGTTTGTAATTGGGGGAGGGGTTGCCGGTGTGGTCGGCCAGGTCAATGAGGGTATATCCGTATTTATCTCTGTTTTGCCTGAGATAATCCCGGGTTTCTGTGGCGCTGAAATCGTCAAATACCACATATTCAAACTCTCCTTCGGCTGATGCCACGGCTTCGATAGTTCTCCGTGTGGTGGCCGGAGAGTCCTTGACAGGGGTAATGACCAGGGCTTTCATGGTTAACCCTCCCTGTAAAAATCGCGTGAATAGGCCTGGGCTGTAGGCATGATCAGAAGATCATCAATACAGACATGGGGTGGCCGCGTGATGATGAATAATATGGTTTCAGCAATATCTTCGGCGCTCAGGGGAATAAACCCTTCGTACACTTTATCAGCCCGTTCCTGGTCCCCTTTAAAGCGTACCGTGGAGAATTCCGTCTTCACTGCTCCCGGGGCCACTGAGCTTACCCTGATGCCATATTTTACCATATCGAGGCGCATAGCCTTGGTCAGTGACTGAACCGCGTGTTTGGTGGCGCAGTATACATTTCCCATCGGGTAAGTCTCTTTTCCCGCAATAGAGGAGATATTTACGATATGGCCCTTTTTTCTTTCCACCATTATGGGGGCTATTCTACGGGTTACATACAATAGTCCTTTTAGATTGGTATCGATCATTTCTTCCCAGTCGGTGAGTGACCCTTCCTGCAGGGGACTTAATCCGGCAGCCAGACCGGCATTGTTGATGAGAATATCAACAGTGCGGAAGGCCTCGGGAAGGCTGGCGATGGCCTTGTCTGCCTCTTCTTGTTGTCTGATATCGAAGGTGAGGGTGCAAACCGGTGTTGAAAAACTGTTTTCGAGTTCCTCCTTCAGTCTTTCCAGCCTCTCTGCCCGTCTGCCCGTGAGAACCAGCCGGTACCCTTTTTCTGCCAGAAGTCTGGCGGTGGCCGCCCCAATGCCTGATGTGGCTCCCGTAATGAATACTGTTTCGGTCATGATCCCATCCTCTTAATTACGCCCCGAAATTAAAAAAAAGTGGAGAGTCGGTGGAATTATCAGTCACTTAATTACCTTTGTTTAGACGAATTTTAAATATTCCGGGCTATGATTGTGAGTGACCATGAAAATTCTCTTTTTTCCATTGAGGATATTTCAGAACCTGAGAACATCGAAGATGTCATCTATACGCTGATGGTGAATCCCAATTTGTCGACCATCAATTATTTCAATGATTTCAGTGATAAGAATATCACACCTGAAAGTTTAGAAGGCGGCGATGCCGATGAGACCTGCATTTTTGAAGTGGATGGGTCAGGGCAATGCCTGCTGATGACCACCCATGCCTTTCATCACCATTTGGAGGAGAATCCCCGTCGCGCTACCGAGATCCTGGTTTCCAGGGCGGCGCGTAAAATGCTGTGTCTCGGAGCCAGGCCGATGGTCGTCAGCGCTTTTCTCTATCATATCAATTTTGCCGACCACAATGGGCATCTTACCGCCTCAGGCGCCAAACAAGGCCTGGAATTTGCCGCCCGCAAGTTTCAGCTTAAAGTCACCGACCGGAAAATCCGTTTTGACCATTTTAAGGGGCATGGCCCCGTCCCTCCGACTCTTATTATCAGCATGATGGGACTGGTCACCAACAAAGCCCTGATCACTACTCATGAGTTCAAACGAAAAGGAAACAATATATTCTTATTGGGAAGACCATCGGATGATATCGGTGCGTCGGAGTACCTCGAGTTTTACCATGGTATTTCCAACTCTCCGCTTCCTGAATTTAATATGGATACAGAGATTCACCTTCGGGAGGTGCTCCTGGGCCTGCACGAAAACAAGCTCATCAGCAGTGCCAGTCCCGTGGGAAAAGGGGGTCTCTTTTTCACACTTTTAAGGGCTTCGTTTCCCAATAACTTGGGATTTGATATCACCACCGATGCGGAAACCCGTCGCGACGCCTTTCTTTTCGGAGAAGCCATGGGCAGGATCATTGTTGACGTGGACCCTGAGAAGGAGGATGAATTTGTCGATTTTGTGGCTTCTACGCGCATGCCTTTTTTCATGCTGGGACATGTGACCCGTGGTGAGATCCGTATTGACGATATGTCGCTGGGGTTTACCGATAAAATGAGCACGGGGGTCTGATGAGAACCCTGCCTTACAGCCACTCTCCGCTGCCCGCTAAAAAACAGGTAGCGCTGATGTTTGACCGTATTTCCAGGCGTTATGACCTGCTGAACCATTTGCTTTCCTTTAATATTGACCGTTATTGGCGTCGAAAGGGGATCGACCTGTTGCCAAAGGGCGAGGTCCGTGATATCCTCGACATCGCCACAGGAACAGGAGATTTCGCCATTGCTGCACTGCGCTGCGGGGCTGATAAGGTGACCGGCGTTGATATCTCGGAAGCCATGCTGGCTGCCGGGAGAAAAAAAATCATCCGCAAAGGGCTGGAGGATAAGATCAAGCTCTTGAGTGGCGATGCCGAAAACCTCGCCTTCCCGGAGGCTTCCTTTGACGCTGTCATTTCAGCCTTCGGCGTCCGCAATTTTGAGAATACCCGCGCAGGAATAGAAGAGATGTTCAGGGTTTTACGCCCGGAAGGAACAATCGTGGTCCTGGAATTCTCCAAACCCCGGAAAACGCCTTTCCGGCAAATATACCGGGGTTATTTCTCCTTTGTTCTGCCGGCCATAGGAAGGTTAATCTCTGGTGACCCTGCGGCCTATACTTATCTGCCGGGCTCGGTGGGCGATTTCCCCGATGGTGAGGATTTCCTGGCCATCCTCAGGGAAGCCGGTTTTTCAGAATGCCAGGCTCGACCCCTGACCATGGGTATCGCCACCCTCTATAGCGGACTCAAAAAGGAAAACTCCGTTATTTCAGAGTGACGCTGACACAATAAATTATACAGAACAGGGTTTTATTGGACATGGGAAAATATGCACCGCATATAAAATTTTGGCTGGCCTGCCTTCTGCTGCTGACCGTTACCGCGGCTTCTGCTCAGAAGATGAAACTCAACCATCTGACCACCTTTGACGAAAAACGGCTCCATTTCGGTTTTACGCTAGGCATCAATGCTTTGGATTTCAGTCCCTCTTGTTTCCCCACCCTTGGTGATAATCCCCGTTTTGCCTCTTCCAATTGGGCCAGTTACCCTGGTGAAATCTCCCCGGCATCAGAGGTCAGGGCTGATGTGGCCCAATTGATTCCCGGGTTTACGGTGGCCATGGTGAGCAACCTGAGGATGACCCGTACCCTTGACCTGCGCTTTCTCCCGGGCATGTCGTTCGGGGAACGCAAACTGAAATACAACATCGAAGTGATCGACGCCATCAACACATACAACCAGGCCCAGGTTGACTATTCCATCAAATCGACCTTTATAGATCTCCCCCTGCTTCTCAAGTACAAGGCCGACAGGATCAACAACGGCCGTCCCTATGTGATCTTCGGGGGGGCCATGCGCATTGATATTTCCAAATTCGCCTCCTCTGATCTGGTCGGACTGACGCGTGACGGTTATTACGCTGAACTGGGGGCGGGATGGGACAGCTATCTGCAATTTTTCCGTCTTTCGGTGGAAGCCAAGGTCAGCCTGGGACTTAACAACCAGCTGGGGCCGGGGCCCAGAAAGGACTCTAACCAGCGCGAATATTATACCGATGCCTTACGATCCCTGCGCTCCAATATTTTCACCCTCTCCTTCCATTTTGAATAGCGAATCATGGAAGGACGAGTATGATTTCTCGGTGGGGATCAGATCATTTCAGGCATGGGGATCAACAGCCCCATTTACTCCTTTCTTCTGCGGAATTCCGAAAGCACAATGGCCGTAGCCACGGAAACATTCAGGGACTCCGGTTTCACCCCTGTGGCAGCGAACCCGGGAATAGTCAGTTTCTGTGAGAACCAGGGAAGCAACTCTTGTCTGATGCCCTGCCCCTCGCTACCCACGACGAGGATTCCGGCAGGCGTGAGATCGGCACGGTAAATGTTTTCCCCCGCCAGGAAAGTCCCCATTATGGGTACCTGTTTCTCCCGGGCATGGCCGAGGAACTCCTCCAGGGGGGTATAGTGGACTCTGACCGCTGCGAGGGCTCCCATGGTGGCCTGTACGGCCTTAGGAGAATAGAGGTCGGCACTCTCTTCAGAACAAACCATATCATGAATTCCAAACCACGCAGCCAGCCTGACGATGGTCCCCAGGTTCCCGGGATCCTGGATGCCGTCGAGGCAGAGGACCAGCTCCCTCTCGGGAGAAACGGCACTGAGCGAATAGCTGGGAAGCCTGCAGAGGGCTATACAAGAGGGAGGACTCTTCAGAAAAGTGGCTTTGGCCAGCTCTGCTGATTCAGCTTCGACAACCAAAGTGGCCGCATCGCACAGGGAACCCAGTAAATAAAGGGATTCCGGGGTCCCCGCGAGCAACTCTATCTCTGTTCCTGATGCCAGCAGGGAGGAGACCAGCTTGCTCCCCTCGGCTATGAAGAGATTTTCCCTGTGCCTGTATTTTTTATGCTCCAGTGACCTGATTGTTTTGATCCTGTTCTTTCCCAGCATGGATTCATCTTTTTTTTAAAGATAGTGCCAAAATCGAAGACTCCACAAGAAACAGATCATTATTTTTGTGAAAGTGATCCTGATCAGATGAACAGATTTTTTCCTCCTTCCCGCCTCCGGTTTCCGGGTGTGACTCTCATATTGGCTCTGCTGCTGGCTTCCTGTGCCGGCACCAGGTATGTTCCTGAGGGGGAATACCTGCTCAGCCAGGTGGAGGTGAATACCTCCAACAGTTCGCTGAACAAGGAGGAACTCAACTCCTACGTCAGGCAACGCGAAAATACCAGGATTCTGGGGTTCCTGAAATTTCACATGTGGCTCTACACCCTCTCTTCTCCTCATAAGGCTGACAGCTGGCTGAAGCGGACAGGCGAAGCTCCCCGGGTTTTCGATGAAAGCCTGGCACTCCAGTCACAGGAACAACTCACACAGCATCTCTATAATAAAGGGTATTATAATGCCAGGGTAAAGTACTCCACCCATGTGAAGGGAAACGGGAAAAAGGTGAGCCTGACCTACGATGTGGAAAGCGGGGAACCCTGGCTGATCAGCGGGGTGGATTATTCAATCGGGGATACGACCATGCGGCGTCTCTATACTGACCGATACAAGTCCACCCATTTCCTACAGGGCAAGGTCTTCGACCTCGACCTGCTCGACAGGGAACGTGACCTGGTGGTCAGGTTTTTCAAAGACCTGGGCTACTACTATTTTTCGAAGCCTCTGATCTTTTTCGAAGCCGACACCCTGGCAGAAAAGGGAAAGGCCGGTATGAAGATGTTCATAGAACTTCCCCCGGGCAGTGAAAGCGATTCTGCCAGAATCTTCAGACCTTACCGGCTTAACCACTTTACCTACAATGTCCTTCCGGGCACTCAAGAACCTGCGTCTCGTGATACTCTGGAAATTCCGGGCCATACCTTTATTTTTCCCGGGAATATGCGCTATAATCCTCATCTGTTTATACGCCTGAACAGGATGGCTTCCAGCGAGTGGACCCATGCCGGGCAGGCTGAGAACACCTTTAGCGCCCTGACCCGCCTGCGCCAGTTCCGCTTTATCAACATCAATTTCAGGGAGAGTGACGATACCACGCGTAATGACCTGCTCGACTGTGTCATGGATCTCTCCCCGCTGAGCCGTCAGTCGGCATCGTTCGACATTGAAGGGACCAATACTTCGGGGAACTTTGGTATTGCCGGCAACCTCAATTATTCGCACCGCAATCTGTTCCGGGGAGCTGAGATCCTCAATATGAAGTTACGGGGAGCCATGGAGCGCCAGCAAGCCATCGTGAGCAATGAGTCACTCGATTTCAACACCCGGGAGCTGGGGGTGGAAGCCACCCTCATTGTTCCACGGCTCATTTTTCCGATGAGCCTGATCCCTTCGTTCGGCAATGTCCTCCCCAAATCACTCTTTACCCTGGGCTATAACTTCCAGCAGCGCCCCGACTATACCCGCACCATCTCCACCATGCGGCTGGGGTACGAATGGATGACTTCAGAATATAAACGGCATAACTGGAACCTGGTCGATTTCAACATGGTAAACCTCTCGCGGTTCGATCCCGGCTTCATCAATTCCATCTATGACCTTTACATCAGGGAGAGCTTCACCGACCACCTGATTCTGGCCACCAGCTACTCTTTTGTGTTTAATACCCAGGTCATGCGTACCCGTCAGAGTTATTCCTACGTCAGATTGTCGGCAGAGTCTTCGGGAAATGCCCTCAATCTGCTCTCCAAGGTCACCGGTGCCGACAAGATCACCGAAACCGATACCACGGGATTGGCACCACGTGTATATTATAAGTTCCTGGATACCCGGTATGCTCAGTATCTCAGGGGTGATGTGGAATTTCGCAGGGGTTACATGCTCGACAATTACAATTCCGTGGTGGCCAGGCTCTTTGCCGGCGTGGGATTTCCCTACGGTAATTTCGGGGTCCTCCCCTTTGAAAAAAAGTATTTTTCGGGGGGAGCTAACGGGATCAGAGCCTGGCAGGTACGTTCCCTGGGCCCCGGCACTTACCGGGCACCCGAGGGGTCCTATCCCAACCAGTCGGGCGACATCAAACTGGAGGCCAACCTGGAATACCGGTTCCATCTGGTACGCTTTCTCGAGGGGGCCTTCTTCCTGGATGCCGGCAACGTGTGGGCCATCAACGAAAAGGATAACCGTTCGGGAGCCCAGTTTCATATGAACAGATTTTACAAACAGATGGCCCTGGGAACCGGAATGGGATTCCGTTTCGATTTCAGTTATTTTGTCTTCCGTCTCGACCTGGGAATGAAGGTGCGCGATCCTGCACAGCCCGAACACAACGGCTGGATTACGGGGGCACGCCCCCTGACCGGAAGAGATTTTAACCTCTCATTCGCCATCGGGTATCCTTTCTGAAAATAAATTTGTCAGTATAAAACAGGACTATGGAAAAGCAGCAGAAAAGCAGGGAGTCATTTACCACGAAATTCGGGGTGATTGCGGCCACGGCAGGATCGGCAGTGGGATTGGGAAATATATGGCGTTTCCCTTACCTTACCGGTGAAAACGGAGGCGCCGCCTTCCTGGTCGTTTACCTGCTCTTCGTCCTGGCCATCGGAATCCCTGTGATGCTCTCTGAATTTGTCATTGGCCGGTCGGCGTTGCAGAACCCCTATGGTGCCTTCCGGAAGCTGGCTCCGGGAAAACCCTGGTACCTCGTGGGATTGATGGGGGTCGCCGCGGCCTTTATGATCCTCGCCTTTTACACCACCGTGGCCGGATGGACCCTGGAATACATCTACCAGGCAGTTTCCGGGGGCATCAGGGGTAAAGACGGAACCCAGCTCGGGGAAATGTTCAGCCAGTTCAGGGATGCCTCATGGCGGCCGGTTCTCTGGTTTTTCATTTTCATGGGGTTGACCTCTGGAATTATCATCTCCGGGGTCAAAAAAGGAATAGAAAAATCCACGGTTATCCTTATGCCCATCCTCTTTGTCATCCTGGTGGTCCTGGGCATCCGCTCCCTGACCCTTCCCGGTTCCATCGAGGGAATCCGCTTCCTCTTCCGGCCCGACTTTTCAAAAATCGATTCAGGGGCAATCCTGGCAGCACTGGGACAGGTCTTTTTTTCCATGAGCATAGGCATGGGCACCCTGATCACCTATGCCTCGTATTTTCCCAAAAGCGATAACCTTTTGTCCACCTCCTTCTCGGTGGCCATTACCGATACCCTGGTGGCCATCCTGGCTGGAATCGTCATTTTTCCGGCGGTCTTTTCCTTCCATATAGAACCAGGGTATGGTCCCGGATTGGTTTTTGTCACCTTACCCGGAATCTTCCAGCAAATGGCCGGAGGAACCTTTTTTGCCACCCTCTTTTTCCTCCTTTTGGCCCTGGCAGCCCTTACCTCTACCATTTCGGTGCTTGAGGTCATTGTGGCTTTCTTCACCGAAGAGCTGAAACTAAAACGGGGAGCCGCGACCTGGATCGCCTCGGGCACCGTCTCCCTGCTGGGCCTCATGTGTACCCTCTCCTGGAATCCCCTGCTCAGCGGGGTCTCCCTTTTCGGGAAAAACACCTTCGAACTGCTGGACTTCACCTCAGCCAATATCCTGCTCCCCGTTGGGGGATTCTTCATCGTCATGTTTGTGGCCTGGTTCTTCGGCAGGGAGAAAACCACTGCGGAATTGTCGAACGAAAGGACCCTGAAAGCCGGGTATATCCCCGTTTATCTCTTTATCATCCGGTATATTGCCCCCATTGCCCTGGCCATTATCTTCCTCAACGGCATTGGGCTCCTCTCACTGTGAAGAAAACGCCCGGAAGCCCTCCTGCTCCTTCCTTCAGGCCGGCTCTCCCCTGACAAACTGTCTGTAAACGGATATAAACGGTAGGTAGAGACTCCCCCTCCCTCCTTTTATCTATATTGCGTGTGCATCGAAGGGGCGCCTCCTTGGATCACTTTAGTTGCCAGGGAATCTCATAGGTTTCCGTGATGAAAAGAAACCGGTTTATGCGGTCGCTGGGGGAGGTTTTCTCCCTGACCAGGTCAGAGCGTCATGGTATGCTCTTCCTGGGAGGCCTGCTGCTGCTCTCTGTCATCCTCAACCTCACGGCCAGCCATTTGCGCCCCGGGGGAAGCTCTCTTCCCGATGAGGCCAGGCTCCTGCTGGAACAACTGTCGCTTGATGAGATGGAGCCCACCCCTGGCGCCCCGCTCTTTGTATTTGATCCCAATACCATTTCCCCTGAAGAGCTGGATTTACTGCCTCTTCCGGTGCAGATACGCCATAATCTGCTGCGTTACCGTTCAAAGGGAGGCCATTTCCGTACTCCCCGGGATCTGGGAAAGCTGTATGGAATGAACGATTCTCTGCTGGCATTGCTCCTCCCTTACATGAAGATTCCCGGGGCTGTGCGGGAATACAAGACATTCCCCGGCAACGGAGCACACAGGAGTTCTGATTTTCCGGCACGTAAGGGCGAAGTCAGCATCACAATAGAAAGGGAATTCTTCCCCTTTAATCCTTCCCTGGCATCCGAAGATGAACTTAAGCAACTGGGATTCAGTGCCTATCAAAGACGTAACCTGATCAATTACCGAAGCAGGGGCGGACAATTCCGGCGTCCTGAAGACCTGCTGAAAATCTATGGCGTCGATACCCCTTTTTACAGGGAGCTCGAAAAGTATATTCTGATTCCCCCATCGGTATCGCTGACATCTCATGCCTTGGTAGAGCTGAACCATGCCGATTCAGCCGTGCTGACCACTCTGCCAGGGATCTCCCCTTATATGGCTGGCAGAATTGTCCGCTACCGCACCCTCCTGGGGGGATTCCATCACCCCGGGCAACTCCTGGAGGTCTACGGCATGACTGAAGATAAGGTGGCCTGCACCGGGGAATGGCTGCGTGCCGATTCGGCATTGGTGATCCCTTTGCGAATTAACTTCGCCGATACACGCACCCTGGCCCGGCATCCTTACATCAGTCAGGAACTGGCCACAGCCATCATCAACTACCGCTCCGCCTCAGGCCCTTTCCTCACTCCCCGGCAACTTCTTGAAAACCACATCACCGATACCCTTACTTACGCCAGGCTCAGACCTTATATTACCTGTAATTGACTTTATATCCTCTTTCACCCCTTCCGAAGGTTTTAAATGTGAAATTTTTGTATTATATTTGATTGCAAATGAATATTTTTTAATTTTGCGCCTCGTTTCAAAAATGAAAAACAGAGTTTTATGATCATTATTCCGATTAAAGAAGGAGAGAATATTGAAAGAGCCTTGAAAAGGTTCAAACGCAAGTTCGAAAAAACAGGCGTAATCAAGGAATTGAGAGAAAGACAGGTGTTTTCCAAGCCCTCTGAAAAGAAAAGAGCTCTTTTGGAGAAAGCCGTCTATATTCAGGGTTTGCAGCGCCAGGAAGACTGATTTTCAGGTCAGGATTCCTGACATGGTTGTAAAGTCACATGGATTACCAGGAGTCTTTCATACATTATCTGATGTATGAGAAGAGGAATTCTTCTCATACAGTGACCGCATACCGAAATGACCTTTCCCAGTTTGTGCAGTTTTGCACTGAAAGGGCGGGGGAGTTTGATGTAAAAAGCGTGGACCGGAAAATGGTGAGAGAATGGGTGGTCCGTTTGATGGAAGAGGATCTGACTCCCCGGTCGGTGCGTCGGAAAGTCTCCACACTGAAATCTTTCTATAAATACATGATGAGAATGGGGTACATTGAATCCACTCCGGTGGTGGAGATTCCCCTCCCCAAGGTGAGGAAGAAACTTCCCGTATTTGTGGAGGAACAGCGATTGAACCACCTTCTCGATGATGGCTTTTTTAGCAGAGGATTCAGCGGTGACAGAGACAGGCTGGTGATCTCGCTGCTTTACGGAACCGGAATGCGGCTTGGAGAAATCCTCACGCTGCAGGTGCCTCAGCTCGACACCGACCAGTGCCAGATCAGGGTGACCGGGAAAAGGAATAAACAAAGGATCATTCCCTTCCCGATGAGCATGCGGTCGCAGATCAACCAATACCTGAACCTCAGGGAAGAGCATTTTGGAACCAGAGAGGGTATGGTTATTCTCACCGACAAGGGGGAACCCGCTTACGAAAAGCTGATCTACAGGATTGTCCATAACTACCTGTCTATGGTCACCCTGGCCGATAAGAGGAGTCCTCATGTTCTGCGCCACACCTATGCCACGCACCTGCTGAACAAGGGTGCCGACCTGAATGCCGTCAAGGAACTTTTAGGCCATTCCAACCTGGCAGCTACCGAGGTATATACACACAATACCTTTGAGAAGCTGCACAACGTATATCAACAAGCCCATCCCAGGGGTTAATGCAGGAAGAAAAAGCGGGACAGATCAATTCGTTAACTTTAAATATACCATGATGAACATCAAGATGAATTCTCTCCATTTTACAGCCGACCAGAGACTGATCGACTTTGTAAACAAGAAAGTATCGAAACTGGATACCTTTTTTGAAGGAATCATCGGAGCTGAGGTATCTCTGAAGGTCGAAAAGCCGGAAACAGCCAACAACAAGGTTTCAGAGATCAAGATTGTCCTTCCTGCTGCGGATGATCTTTTTGCACGAAAGCAGGCCGACACATTTGAGGAAGCTACTGATTTGGCGGTCGATGCCTTACGCAGCCAGCTGAAAAAACACAAGGAAAAAATACGGAGCAAATAAATTTTTCACGAATTTTCGCTTTTTTTTGATTCATATTAGATAAAATTCTAACTTTGCACGGTTTTTTCAAAACTAGCGGGAGTAGCTCAGTCGATAGAGCATCAGCCTTCCAAGCTGAGGGTCGCGGGTTTGAGTCCCGTTTCCCGCTCAACTGAAAATCCGGTTTTCCGGGGATTCAGGAAAAGCCGAAGTAGCTCAGGGGTAGAGCGCATCCTTGGTAAGGATGAGGTCACGAGTTCAATTCTCGTTTTCGGCTCAAATGATTTAGATTAAAAAAGTTAAAAACTGAAGTTATGGCAAAAGAACATTTTAAAAGGGACAAGGAGCACGTCAATATCGGCACCATTGGTCATGTTGACCATGGGAAGACCACTTTGACGGCTGCCATCACCATGGTACTGGCCAAGAAAGGTTTGTCAGAGATCAAATCTTTCGATGCAATCGACAATGCCCCCGAAGAAAAGGAAAGGGGTATTACCATCAACACAGCTCACGTTGAATACTCGACCGAGAAGAGGCATTACGCTCACGTCGACTGCCCGGGTCACGCTGACTATGTGAAGAACATGGTAACTGGTGCCGCCCAGATGGACGGAGCCATTCTTGTTTGCGCCGCTACCGACGGTCCGATGCCTCAGACACGCGAGCACATTCTTCTGGCACGCCAGGTGAATGTTCCCCGTATTGTTGTTTTCATGAACAAGGTCGACATGGTTGACGATGAAGAATTGCTCGACCTGGTGGAAATGGAACTCCGTGACCTTCTCTCATTCTACAAATATGACGGGGACAATTCACCCGTGATCCGTGGATCGGCCCTGGGCGCCATGAACGGCGAACCCCAGTGGGAAGAAAAAGTCATGGAACTGATGGATGCCGTGGACACTTGGATTCCGCTGCCTCCCCGTGACAAGGACAAACCCTTCCTGATGCCCGTGGAAGACGTCTTCTCGATCACCGGTCGCGGTACCGTGGCTACCGGCCGTATCGAAACCGGAGTGGTCCATACCGGCGACGAACTCCAGATTATCGGTCTGGGTGCCGATGGTCGCAAAACCGTATGTACCGGTGTGGAGATGTTCCGCAAGATCCTTGACGACGGCCAGGCTGGTGACAACGTAGGTCTCCTGCTCCGCGGTGTCGACAAGAAAGAGATCAAACGTGGCCAGATCCTTGCCAAACCCAATAGCATCAAACCCCATACCCGCTTCAAAGCCGAGATTTACGTGCTGAAAAAAGAAGAAGGTGGTCGTCATACCCCATTCCACAACAAGTACCGTCCGCAGTTCTACCTGCGTACCCTTGACGTGACCGGCGAAATCCATCTCCCCGAAGGTCGTGAAATGGTGATGCCCGGAGACAACGTCTCCATTGAAGTGGAACTGATTTACCCCGTGGCTCTCAACACCGGACTGCAGTTCGCCATCCGCGAAGGCGGCCGTACCGTTGGTGCTGGACAGGTCACTGAAATCCTCGTCTGATTCAGATAATTATACCAGTTATTATAGAGTAGTCCCGGACTAATTCAGTCCGGGACTCTTTTCGGATGTTACTCAGAAGGGAGTAGTGCTCACACAGTAAGTTCGATCCTTACCATCCGCCCAAAACATTTTCCGTATGTTTACAAAAATCAGAGATTATACAAAGGAGGCCTTTGACGAACTCATGCATAAAGTCACCTGGCCTACCTGGAAAGAGCTGCAAAGCAGCGCTTTAGTTGTAATGGTTGCTTCCTTTATTATAGCGCTCGTAATTTTCGTTATGGACCTCTCTTTTGAGAACATAATGAAGTTTATTTATGGGTTATTTTATTAATTAATTGCTGAAGACGCACAATGAGCGATTCTGTTAAAAAATGGTATGTCCTTCGGGCGATAGGCGGAAAGGAGAAGAAGGTGAAGGAGTACGTCGAAAACGAAATTGCCAAAGGTGGTCTTCAGGGATTCGTGACACAGGTTTTGATACCGACCGAGAAGGTTTATCAGATCAAAAACGGAAAGAAAATCAGCAAGGAAAGAAACTTTTACCCGGGGTATGTCCTTATTGAGGCGGTATTGGCGGGGGAGGTTGCCCATATTTTGCGCAACGTTCCCAATGTCATCGGCTTCCTTGGAGACACCAAGGGCGGAGATCCCGTGCCGCTGAGGCAGAACGAGGTCAACCGCATCCTGGGAAAAGTGGACGAACTGGCCGATACCGGCGAAGAATTGAACATTCCTTTCGTGGTTGGTGAAACTGTAAAAGTAATCGACGGACCATTTAACGGCTTCAACGGAACCATTGAGGTAATCAATGAGGAGAAGAAAAAGCTGCAGGTGATGGTGAAGATTTTTGGTAGGAAAACTCCTTTGGAACTCAGTTTCATGCAGGTTGAAAAGGAGTAGGAAAACGCTCTAAAATTTTGCTATGGCGAAAGAAATTGCTGGATTAATCAAATTACAAATCAAGGGTGGTGCTGCAAATCCGTCACCCCCGGTAGGGCCGGCTTTAGGATCAAAAGGGGTCAATATCATGCAGTTTTGTAAGCTTTTCAATGCCAGGACCCAAGACCAGGCAGGGAAAGTTTTACCTGTGGTGATTACTGTCTATGCTGACAAATCGTTTGACTTTATCGTCAAAGAACCCCCGGTGGCCATCCAGCTCCTCGAAGCCTCCAAGGCGAAGAAAGGGTCTGCGGAACCGAACCTCAAAAAGATCGCATCCGTCACCTGGGATCAGGTAAGACTGATTGCCGAGTCAAAGATGTCGGACCTGAACTGCTTCACCGTGGAGTCTGCTATGAGTATGGTGGCCGGCACTGCCAGAAGTATGGGGATCACCGTTGAAGGAGAATCTCCATTCACTAATTAATTAAATTTTAAACGATGGGCAGAATTACGAAAAATAAAAAAGCTGCACTTGGGAAAATCGAAAAGGCGAAGGTCTATACCATCGACGAAGCCGCCGCTCTTGTGAAGGAGATTACCTTCACCAAGTTTGATGCATCGGTCGATATCGACATCCGCCTTGGGGTAGACCCGAGAAAGGCCAACCAGATGGTTAGAGGCGTAGTTTCGTTACCCCATGGAACTGGAAAAGAGGTCAGGGTACTGGCAATGGTTACCTCCGATAAAGAGCAGGAAGCCAAAGACGCAGGCGCTGATTATGTAGGTCTCGAAGAGTATATCGAGAAGATCAAAGGTGGATGGACCGATGTCGATGTGATCATCACCATGCCTCCCGTCATGGGAAAAATCGGTGCTTTGGGAAGAATCCTCGGTCCTCGCGGACTGATGCCTAACCCCAAGAGCGGTACCGTAACCATGGACGTGGGAAAGGCCATCCAGGAAGTTAAGCAGGGTAAAATCGACTTCAAGGTCGACAAGTTCGGGATCGTGCACACATCTATTGGCAAGGTCTCCTTCTCCCCTGATAAACTGAAGGACAACGCCCGTGAGTTTGTCAATATGATTCTCAAACTCAAGCCTGTTGCCGCCAAAGGCACCTACATCAAGAGCATCTACCTCTCCAGCACCATGAGCCCTGGTATCCAAGTCGAACCTAAGTCAGTCGCTGACTAAAAATGTGTTGTTATGAAGAGTTCTGAAAAAAAGGTGGTTATCGAAAGTTTAACCGAACAAATTAAGAAATACAACCATTTTTACCTGACTGACATCAGTGGTCTCAATGCTGTAGGTACCAGCGAACTGCGAAGAAGATGTTTCAAACAGGATATTAAACTGGTTGTAGTTAAGAATACCCTGATGCGTAAGGCACTGGAGCAATCGGGCAAGGATGCTTCCGGGCTTTTCGATGTGTTGAAAGGGAGTACGTCGGTCATGTTCAGCGACAGCGGTAATGTTCCCGCAAAACTGATAAAGGAGTTCAGAAAGGTCCACAAATCGACCCTGCTTAAAGCCGCTTTTGTTGAAGAATCGGTGTATGTAGGCGATGATCAGCTCGAAGCACTGATCAATGTGAAGACAAAGAACGAACTCGTGGCCGATCTGGTAGCCCTGCTGCAATCACCCATGAAGACGCTCCTTTCACAGTTGCAGTCGGGTGGTATAATTTTACACGGAGTTCTGAAAACTCTGGAAGAGAAAAATAAATAATTAATCAATTTTAAAATCAATACAATGGCAGATTTAAAACAGCTTGCAGCGGAGTTAGTGAACTTGACTGTTAAAGAGGTTAACGAATTGTCCAAGATCCTGAAAGATGAATATGGCATTGAACCTGCTGCAGCAGCAGTGGCCGTTGCCGGTCCTGTGGCCGCCAGCGCTGAAGTTGCTGAAGAGGCAGCCCAGACTGAATTCGATGTCATCCTCAAGTTCGGTGGTCAGGCAAAACTTCAGGTCGTTAAACTGATAAAAGAGTTGACCGGACTCGGCCTCAAAGAGTCCAAAGAATTGGTCGACGCAGCCCCCAAGGCAGTCAAGGAAAAAGTTTCCAAGGAAGAAGCTGAATCCCTGAAAGCCCAGCTCGAAGAAGCAGGAGCAGAAGTTGAAATTAAATAAGTGGCGCCTTATTTAAGGTATATGGTTTAGAATCTCGCTCCGGCAAGATTCTAAACCTTTTTGTATTTATATTTTTACTATTAAACCAGTATAAATACATGATTATAAATAAAAAGAACGAGAGGATCAGTTTCTCCTCATCCCAAACAAGGTATGAATATCCTGACTTCCTCGAAGTTCAGGTGAAGGCATTCCGGGAATTTTTTCAATTAAAGACAACACCCGAGAACCGGAAAAATGAAGGCCTTTTTAAGGTTTTCCAGGAGAATTTCCCCATTTCCGACACACGCAACAATTTTGTTCTCGAGTTCATTGACTACCAGGTCGATCCCCCGCGCTATTCTATCGAGGAGTGCATCGAGAGGGGACTGACTTTCAGTGTCCCGCTGAAAGCAAAACTGAAGCTTTACTGTACCGATCCCGAACATGAGGATTTCGATACGGTAGTGCAGGATGTTTACCTGGGTACGGTACCCTATATGACCGACAAGGGTACTTTCATCATTAACGGTGCTGAAAGAGTGATCGTTTCTCAGCTGCACCGTTCGCCCGGAGTCTTCTTCGGGCAGAGTGTCCACGCCAACGGAACCAAGCTGTATTCAGCCAGGATAATCCCCTTTAAGGGTTCCTGGATTGAGTTTGCCACGGATATCAACAGTGTGATGTATGCTTACATCGACAGGAAGAAAAAACTGCCGGTGACGACCCTGCTCAGGGCTATTGGCTTCGAAAGTGACAAGGACGTTCTGGAGATCTTCGACCTCGCCGACGAAATCAAAGTATCCAAAACAAGCCTCAAAAAGGTGGTCGGCCGTAAGCTGGCTGCCCGGGTTCTCAAATCGTGGGTCGAAGATTTCGTCGATGAAGACACCGGTGAAGTGGTCTCCATCGAAAGAAATGAAGTGATCATAGACCGCGAAACGATTCTTACCGACGACCACATCGATGAGATTACCGATGCCGGGACCAAAACCATCCTCCTCCACAAGGAGGACCAGAATCAGCAGGATTTCGCGATCATCTACAATACACTGCAGAAAGACCCCTGTAATTCGGAGAAAGAGGCCGTTCTTCACATCTACCGCCAGCTGCGTAACGCCGAACCGCCTGATGAGGCCACAGCCCGTGATGTCATCGACAAGCTTTTCTTCTCCGATAAGAGGTATGACCTGGGTGATGTGGGCCGCTACCGGATCAACAAGAAACTGGGACTCAATAGCGACATGGAAACCCGTGTGCTGACCAGGGAAGATATCATCGAGATCATCAAGTACCTTATACAGCTGGTTAATTCAAAGACCGATGTCGACGACATTGACCACCTCAGCAACCGTCGCGTGCGTACTGTTGGCGAGCAGATGTTCAGTCAGTTCGGTGTGGGGTTGGCCCGTATGGCCCGTACCATTCGTGAGCGGATGAATGTCAGGGATAATGAGGTCTTCACACCCATTGACCTGATCAACTCCAAGACCCTTTCTTCGGTGATCAACTCCTTCTTTGGCACCAATGCCTTGTCGCAATTCATGGACCAGACCAATCCTCTGGCGGAAATGACCCACAAGCGCAGGATGTCGGCACTCGGTCCCGGGGGGCTCTCCCGTGAACGTGCCGGGTTCGAGGTGCGTGACGTTCACTTCACCCATTACGGACGGCTCTGCCCCATAGAAACTCCCGAAGGTCCCAATATCGGTCTGATCTCCTCACTCTGTGTTTATGCCAAGATTACCGATCTGGGCTTTATCGCCACTCCTTACCGCAAGGTGGCCAACGGACAGGTAGACCTCTCCGATGAGGGGGTGGTTTTCCTGACCGCTGAAGAGGAGGAGAGTACCATCATCGCCCAGGCCAGTGCTCCTCTTGATGCCGATGGATTTTTTGTCCGTCCCCGGGTGAAAGCCCGTTTTGACGGGGATTATCCCCTGGTCGATAAGGATACGGTACAGCTTATGGACGTAGGTCCCAACCAGATTGCCTCGGTAGCGGCTTCGTTGATTCCCTTTCTGGAGCATGACGATGCCAACCGTGCACTCATGGGATCCAACATGATGCGTCAGGCCGTGCCGCTGCTCAGACCTGAAGCCCCCATTGTGGGAACCGGCCTTGAAGGCAGGGCTGCCGCCGACTCGCGCATTCTCATCAAAGCCGAGGGTGACGGCGTAGTCGAGTATGTCGACGCCCGCCAGATCATCGTGCGCTATGACATGACGGAAGATGACAAATTTGTAAGGTTTGACCCCGAACTGGCCACTTACAACCTTCCCAAATATACCAAAACCAACCAGGGGACGACTGTGGACCTCAAACCCATCGTGGTGAAAGGCCAGCGGATCAAAACCGGCGATATTCTCACGGAAGGGTATGCCACAGAAAACGGGGAACTCGCACTTGGACGTAACCTCATGGTGGCCTTCATGCCCTGGCAGGGTTATAACTATGAAGATGCCATCGTGGTCTCGGAGCGGGTAGTCCGCGAAGATGTCTTCACCTCGGTGCACGTCGACGAGTACAGCCTGGAAGTCCGCGATACCAAAAGGGGCGTCGAGGAGTTTACTTCCGACATTCCCAACGTCAGCGAGGATGCTACCCGTAACCTCGATGAGAATGGACTGATCCGCATTGGTGCCAACGTCAAACCCGGTGACATCCTGATAGGTAAGATCACCCCCAAGGGTGAATCAGATCCCTCGCCCGAGGAAAAACTCTTGCGTGCCATTTTCGGCGACAAGGCTGGTGACGTCAAAGACGCCTCACTAAAGGCTTCTCCCTCCCTGAACGGGGTGGTTATCGACAAGAAGCTTTTTTCCAGGGTGGCCAAAGAAAAGAAAGGAAAACTGTCCACCAAGCCGCTGCTTGACCAGATCGATGAAAAATTCGATAAGGAAGTGGCAGCACTGCGTGGTCGTCTCGAGGAGAAACTCTTTGAGCTGGTTTCCGGGAAAACGTCGCAGGGAGTCAAGGATTATTATGGCACCGAAGTGATTGTTAAGGGGGTGAAATTCACCCTCAAGCAGCTTCAGGACATCGACTACCTGACGGTTAACCCCTCGAAGTGGACAACCGACAAGGATAAGAACGACTTGATATTCAGGTTGGTGAACAATTTCATCATGAAGTACAAGGAAGCGGAAGCCGTGTCGAGGCGTGAGCGTTTCAATGTGACGATTGGTGATGAACTCCCTGCCGGCATCATCCAGCTTGCCAAGGTCTATATTGCCAAGAAGCGGAAGCTTCAGATCGGGGACAAGATGGCGGGACGCCATGGCAACAAGGGGATTGTTTCCCGCGTTGTGCGTTCCGAAGACATGCCTTTCCTGGGCGATGGCACCCCTGTCGATATCGTTCTCAATCCCCTGGGAGTGCCTTCGCGTATGAACCTGGGACAGATTTACGAAACGGTGCTGGCGTGGGCAGGAAAAGAACTGGGGGTTAAGTTTGCCACTCCCATCTTTGACGGAGCTTCACTCGATAACATTACCGAATACACCGAAAAGGCGGGAATCCCGAGATATGGGAAAACCGTTCTCTATGATGGTGAAACAGGAGAGCCTTTTGACCAGCCGGCCACGGTGGGCATCATTTATATGATGAAACTCGGCCATATGGTCGAGGATAAGATGCATGCCCGTTCCATTGGTCCTTATTCCCTCATTACCCAGCAGCCCCTGGGCGGAAAAGCTCAGTTCGGGGGTCAGCGGTTCGGGGAAATGGAAGTCTGGGCCCTGGAAGCCTTCGGAGCCTCCCACATCTTGCAGGAGATCCTTACCGTGAAATCTGACGATGTGATGGGCCGTGCCAAAGCTTATGAATCGATCGTCAAGGGGGAACCCATGCCTCAACCGGGAATTCCCGAATCACTCAACGTCCTTCTGCATGAACTGCGGGGATTGGGCCTGAGCGTACGTATGGAATAATATACAGGACCATCTGTAAGGATGGGTGTTGATTCAACTATAAAGCGTAGTTTGTATGACATTCAGAAAAGACAACAAAGCAAAAAGCAACTTTTCCAAAATTTCTATAAGCCTGGCCTCTCCGGAGGAGATCCTGGAACGGTCGCATGGGGAGGTCCTGAAGCCTGAAACCATCAACTACCGGACTTATAAGCCGGAGCGTGACGGTCTCTTTTGCGAAAGGATCTTTGGCCCGGTCAAGGATTATGAGTGCCATTGCGGTAAGTACAAACGGATCCGCTACAAGGGGATCGTTTGTGACCGCTGTGGAGTGGAAGTTACCGAAAAGAAGGTCCGCCGTGAACGCATGGGCCATATTTCCCTGGTGGTTCCCGTGGCTCATATCTGGTATTTCAGGTCACTCCCCAATAAGATCGGGTATCTTCTGGGGCTTCCCACCAAAAAACTGGACTCTATCATTTACTATGAAAGGTATGTGGTGGTCAATCCAGGGATTAAGGCGGCCGAAGGGGTCAAGCATCTTGATCTTCTCTCGGAAGAGGAGTATCTCGATATCCTCGATTCCCTGCCCCGCGAAAACCAGTATCTCGACGATGAAGATCCCAACAAGTTCGTAGCCAAAATGGGAGCGGAAGCGCTCTATTCCATTCTGGCAAAAAGCGATCTGGATGCCTTATCGTTTGATTTGCGTCACAAGGCAGGTACCGAAACTTCCCAGCAGAGGAAAAACGAGGCGCTCAAGCGGCTCCAGGTGGTGGAAGCCTTCAGGGCCAGTAAAACCCTGAACCATCCCGAATGGATGATCGTCAAGGTAGTGCCGGTCATTCCTCCCGACCTTCGTCCTCTGGTGCCTCTCGACGGGGGGCGTTTTGCCACCTCCGATCTCAACGATCTCTACCGTAGGGTGATTATCCGTAATAACCGGCTGAAAAGACTGATCGAGATCAAAGCCCCGGAAGTCATCCTCAGGAATGAAAAACGGATGCTCCAGGAAGCCGTGGACTCCCTTTTCGACAATTCCCGCAAGGTGAATGCCGTGAAGACCGAGAATAACCGCGCCCTGAAGTCACTCTCCGACAGTCTGAAGGGAAAACAGGGACGTTTCCGCCAGAACCTTCTGGGAAAACGTGTCGACTATTCTGCCCGTTCGGTGATTGTGGTCGGACCGAAGCTCAAATTGCACGAATGCGGTCTGCCCAAGGATATGGCCGCTGAATTATACAAACCTTTTGTGATTCGCAAGCTTATTGAAAGAGGCATCGTGAAAACGGTGAAATCGGCCAAGAAGATTGTGGACCGCAAGGATCCCGTGGTTTGGGAAATCCTCGAGAATGTGCTCAAGGGACATCCCGTCATGCTGAACCGTGCGCCTACCCTGCACCGTTTGTCGATCCAGGCGTTTCAGCCCGTGCTCATCGAAGGAAAGGCCATTCAGCTTCATCCCCTGGTGTGTACTGGTTTCAATGCCGACTTCGACGGAGACCAGATGGCTGTTCATCTCCCCCTGGGAAATGCCGCCATCCTGGAAGCCCAGCTGCTGATGCTGGCTTCCCACAACCTCCTTAATCCGGCTAATGGGGCCCCCATCACCGTGCCTTCACAGGATATGGTGCTCGGGCTCTATTATATGACCAAACCACGCCCGGGCGTCAAAGGGGAAGGAATGACCTTCTACTCCCCGCAGGAGGTGATCATCGCCTTCAATGAAGGCGCTGTTGCGATGCATGCCATCGTGAAGGTGAAAGTGGAAGACGTCGACGAAAAGGGTGAATATTTCCATCATATCGTGGAAACTACCGTGGGGCGCGTTCTTTTCAACGAAACCGTACCCCGTGAAGCAGGCTTCATCAACCAGTTGCTGACCAAAAAGTCACTCCGCAATATCATTACCGACGTCTATAAGGTGACCGGAAATGCCGCTACCGTGGCATTCCTTGACGACATCAAGGACCTCGGGTACCACTGGGCCTATCGTGGCGGCCTCTCTTTCAACATCGACGACGTGATCATTCCTACCGATAAGAAGGAAATCGTGGATGAGGGATACAACGAAGTCGACGAGGTGATTTCCAACTATAACATGGGCTTTATCACCAACAACGAAAGGTATAACCAGGTAATCGACATTTGGACACATGCCAATGCCAAGCTGACCAATTCGGTGATGAAGACCCTGAGCTCTGATAAGCAGGGATTTAACTCGGTGTATATGATGCTTGACTCGGGAGCCAGGGGTTCCAAGGAACAGATCAGGCAGTTATGCGGGATGAGGGGGCTGATGGCCAAACCCCAGAAATCGGGATCCACCACCTCTCAGATCATTGAGAACCCCATTCTGGCCAACTTCAAGGAGGGGTTGTCGGTTCTCGAGTACTTCATTTCGACCCACGGTGCCCGTAAAGGTCTCGCCGATACCGCCCTGAAAACCGCCGATGCCGGATATCTTACCCGTCGTCTGGTTGACGTGGCGCAGGATGTGATTATTTCCGAGGATGACTGCGGCACCCTCCGCGGCTTGGTGGCCACCGCCATTAAAAATAACGAAGAGGTGGTCTCCTCCCTATATGAACGTATTCTTGGACGTACTTCGGTTCATGACATCTACCACCCCCTCAAGGGTGACCTGATTGTTAAATCGGGTGATGAAATCACTGAAGATATCGCTGCCGTGATCGAGGATTCCCCGATAGAGAGTGTGGAAATCAGGTCGGTGCTTACCTGTGAGTCGGAAGTGGGCGTTTGTGCCAAGTGTTACGGACGAAACCTGGCCAGCGGCAATAAGGTGCAAAGAGGTGAAGCCGCTGGCGTCATCGCAGCACAATCGATCGGTGAACCAGGAACCCAGCTGACCCTCCGTACTTTCCACGTCGGGGGTATCGCCGGAAACATCTCGGCCCAGTCTATGGTGGTCTCCAAATATGACGGATACGTCGAAATTGAGGAACTCCGGGCCGTACCCTTTGTCGATAAGGATGGCAAAAATGTCGACGTGGTCGTCAGCCGTCTGGCCGAACTGAAGATCATTGACAAGAATACAAATATCCAGCTCTCGAATCACCCGATTCCCTACGGATCAAAACTCTTCATCAAGAACGGGGATTCTGTGACCCGCGGACAGCATCTCTGCGACTGGGACCCTTATAATGGGGTGATCATTACCGAGTACGACGGAAAGATCGAATTTGAGAACCTTATCGAAGGCGTGACCTTCCGTGAGGAATCAGATGAGCAGACCGGCTACAATGAAAAGGTGATTATTGAAACCAGGGATAAGACCCGGAATCCTTCACTCAGGGTTTTAGACGGTGACGGCAACCTGATCCGTACCTACAATCTTCCAGTGGGAGGTCACTTGTCGGTCAACAACGGAGATAAGGTCCGTGGCGGTCAGGTGCTGGTGAAAATTCCGCGTGCCGCAGGTAAGGCTGGTGATATCACCGGTGGTCTTCCCCGTGTTACCGAACTTTTTGAAGCCAGGAATCCTTCCAATCCTGCCGTGGTTTCCGAAATCGACGGTGAAGTCATGCTGGGCAAGATAAAAAGAGGAAACAGGGAGATTGTGGTCACTTCCAAAACAGGAGAGGTCAAGCGCTACCTGGTGCCGCTGTCACGGCAGATCCTGGTGCAGGACAACGACTATATCCGTGCCGGTACTCCTTTATCCGACGGGGCTACTACACCTTCCGACATTCTGGCCATCAAGGGCCCGACTGCCGTACAGGAGTATATCCTCAATGAGGTTCAGGACGTTTACCGCATGCAGGGGGTGAAGATCAACGACAAACACTTTGAGGTGATCATCCGTCAGATGATGCGCAAGGTGGAAATCGAAGACCCGGGTGATACCCGCTTCCTCGAAAAACAGGTGGTCGACAAGAATGAGTTTTTCCAGGAGAATGACTGGATCTACAATAAAAAGATCATCACTGAATCGGGGGATGCTGAGGGGCTTCGTGCCGGCCAGATCATTTCGGCCCGCAGGCTGAGGGATGAGAATTCACTCCTCCGCCGAAAGGACAAGAGGTTGATAGAAGCCCGCGATGCCATTCCTGCCACGTCGAGCCAGGTGCTCCAGGGGATTACCAGGGCAGCCCTCCAAACCAGGAGCTGGCTGTCGGCAGCCTCCTTCCAGGAGACCACCAAAGTGCTCAACGAATCGGCCATCATGGGAAAAGTCGATTACCTCGACGGCCTCAAGGAAAACGTGATCTGCGGTCACCTGATCCCTGCCGGAACCGGCCTCAAGGAATACAAAAACCTCGTGGTAGGCTCCAAGACCGAATACGATCGCCTGGTCGACATGAAAGAACCCATGGATAATGAGGATGAATAAAGTCTAAGTATGAGCGATAATAAACAGAATCCACAACAACTGAATATTGAACTGAGCGAGGAAGTCGCTCAGGGGATCTATTCAAACCTTGCGGTCATCACCCATTCCAGCTCGGAATTCGTCCTCGATTTTGTCAGAATCATGCCGGGAATTCCCAAGGCCAATGTCAAGTCGAGAATCATTCTGACACCTGAACATGCCAAGCGTCTTCTGCTGGCTCTTCAGGATAACCTGAAAAAGTACGAAAATGTGCACGGACCCATCAGGATCAGCGGGGGTAACGACCCTGTCGTTCCTCCCATGACCTTCGGGGGGCCTGCTGCACAAGCCTAATAGAACAAGAGGAGCCAACAGGCTCCTCTTGTTGTTTATGCCTTTCCCCCGACAGGGCCGGCGAAGATTCAACCGATACGGCTGATTTTTTAAAATTCCGGAGAAAGGACTAAATCACAGCGCTTTGAGGAGGCCTTATTTTCCCCACTCTTCCGGGGTCCGACCTTTTCTGTTGCACCACGTCCTTCCGGTTTTTGGCTGATCGCGCCTCCTTGTTTATATTTGCTGACCCGTAATTTCCGGCATCGTCTGAAACGGGAGGCGGGAAGTGTGTTGTAATTGTGGAAGAAGAGTTGGGAATACCTGAGTTTATTGTAAGGATTTCAATTAAAGTAATGTATAAGATATGAGTGGTTTAAAAATCATTGTACTGGCCAAGCAGGTTCCTGATACCCGCAATGTAGGCAAGGACGCCATGAAGGCCGATGGTACCGTTAACAGAGCAGCGCTTCCGGCGATCTTCAACCCGGAAGACCTGAATGCTCTGGAGATGGCCCTGACCATCAGGGAACATCTTCCGGGGTCGACCGTCACCCTGCTGACCATGGGGCCGGGGAGGGCTGCTGAAATTATCAGGGAAGGTTTGTTCCGTGGTGCCGACGACGGGATTCTGCTTACCGACAGGGCTTTTGCGGGGTCTGATACCCTGGCCACCTCCTATGCCCTGGCACGGGCCATCGACACAATGGGTGATGCCGCCCTGATTGTGGCCGGACGACAGGCTATCGACGGCGATACTGCACAGGTGGGACCCCAAGTGGCAGAAAAACTGGGACTTCCCCAGGTGACCTATGTCGAAGAGTTCCTGGGAATCGCCCACAACAAAATCACCCTGAGAAGACGCCTGGAACATGGCGTGGAGACCATATCAGCTCCCTTTCCCCTGCTGATCACCGTCAACGGAACAGCCCCGGAATGCCGGCCCCGGAACGCCAGACTCCTGATGAGGTTCAAACATGCCAAAACCGTTTCTGAAATTCAGACGGCCGCCGAAGATTACCTTCACCTTTATAATGACAGGCCTTATCTGAACATCAGGGAATGGCCGGTGTCACGTATCGGGGCCGACCCTTCACAGCTGGGCCTGGAAGGCTCTCCTACGAAGGTGAAAAAAATCGACAATGTGGTCCTCCAGGCTAAGGATGCCAGGGTTATCCCTCCCACCGACGAGGGCATCGGTGAGTTGATGCTGGAGTTGATTGAGAACCATACCATAGGATAAAAGTGAAGCAACGAAATCTAAGAATTGTATGAACAACATATTCGTCTATTGTGAAACCGTGAACGGAGTGGTGGCCGATGTCAGTCTCGAGTTGCTGACCAAGGGCCGGAAGTTGGCCGACAGGCTGAAATGCCGCCTGGAGGCGGCAGTCATCGGCACCAACCTTGCCGATTGCGGGGAACAGCTGTTTCCTTATGGGGCTGATGTGATCCACGTCGCTGACGATCCGCGGCTCGATCCATACCAGACTCTTCCCCATGCTTCCCTTCTCATTTCCCTTTTCCGGGAGGAAAAACCCAGAATCGTTTTGATGGGGGCTACTTCCACGGGGCGTGACCTGGGCCCCCGGGTCTCTTCGGCTCTCCACAGCGGGCTTACTGCCGACTGCACCAGCCTCGAAATCGGCGACCACGAAGATAAAAAGGCGGGAGTGGTATATAAGGATCTCCTGTACCAGATCCGGCCGGCTTTCGGAGGTAATATCATCGCTACGATTATAAATCCCGACCACCGGCCCCAAATGGCCACCGTCAGAGAAGGGGTCATGAAAAAGGAGATCCTGGATCCCGCGTTCAGGGGGGTCGTGAAAACCATGGCGGTCGACACGGTTGTGAAACCTGAAGACTTTGTGCTGGAGATCATCGACAGGCACATGGAGGAGAGCCGGGTGAACATCAAAGGAGCCCCGGTGGTTGTGGCCGGAGGGTATGGTGTGGGCTCGAAGGAAAACTTCCGGCTCCTGTTCGAACTGGCCGAGGTACTCGGTGGGGAGGTTGGAGCCTCCCGTGCTGCCGTGGATGCCGGGTTTGCCACTCATGAGCGGCAGATCGGCCAAACAGGCATCACCGTCAGACCTAAACTCTACATCGCCTGTGGAATATCAGGTCAGATCCAGCATCGTGCCGGAATGGAAGAATCGGCAAGAATCATCTCCATCAATACCGACCCGGAAGCTCCCATCAACACCATCGCCGACTATGTTATCACCGGCGACGTGGCCGATATCATCCCCCGCATGATCCGGTATTATAAAAAGAACACACGCTAGTCCCGTTCATTTATTCACGTACACCGAAAAGAAAATGGCAAATTACTATAACGACAACAAAGAACTGAAGTTCCATCTCACCCATCCCCTGATGGAAAAAATAGTGAGGCTGAGGGAGAGAAATTTCAGTCAGACAGGGGAGTTTGACTTTGCCCCCATGGATTTTGAGGATGCCATGGACAGCTACAACAAGGTGCTGGAAGTGGTGGGGGAAATTACCGGAGATATCATCGCTCCCAATGCCGAAGGGGTGGACGCCGAAGGCCCTGAGGTTATCAATGGCCATGTGCGCTATGCCAGTGGTACCCGCCGGAACCTCGATGTCCTGATCAAAAGCGGCCTGATGGGGATGTCCCTGCCCCGCAGGTTCGGGGGACTGAATTTCCCCATTGTACCCTATATCATGGCCGCCGATGTAGTCTCAAGGGCCGATGCCGGTTTTGTCAATATCTGGGGATTGCAGGACTGTGCCGAGACCATCAACGAGTTTGCCTCCGAGGAGCAGAAGTCAGAATACCTGCCGCTGGTGGTGGCAGGAGCCACCATGGCCATGGACCTCACCGAACCAGATGCTGGCTCCGACCTCCAGTCGGTGCAGCTGAAGGCCACCTGGAGCGAAACCCAGGCCACCTGGCTGCTGAATGGCGTCAAACGCTTTATCACCAACGGCGACGGAGACATCAGCCTGGTACTGGCACGCAGTGAACAGGGAACCAGGGATGGCCGTGGCCTCTCCATGTTTATCCACCACAAGGCAAAAGGAGGCGTTACCGTCAGACGCATAGAACACAAAATGGGAATCATTGGCTCTCCAACTTGCGAACTGGTCTTCAAAGATGCCCCAGCCGAACTGGTCGGCGACCGGAAACTGGGACTGATTAAATACGTCATGGCCCTGATGAACAGCGCCCGCCTGGGAATTGCCGCACAGTCGGTGGGGATCTCCGAGGCCGCCTACCGTGAAGCCCTGGCCTATGCCCAAGAGAGGGTACAGTTTGGTAAAGCCATACTCCGGTTTCCGGCAGTCTTCGAAATGATCTCCACGATGAAGGCCAAACTCGACGCCTCACGATCCCTGCTCTACGAAACAGCCCGCTTCGTCGACCTCTACAAATCTTATGTGATGATCTCCGAAGAAAGAAAACTGCTGCCCGAAGAGAGAAATGAAATGAAATATTACCAGAAACTTGCCGATATTTTCACTCCCCTGGCCAAAGGCATGTCGAGTGAATTCTGCAACCAGCTGGCTTATGATGCCGTGCAGATCCACGGAGGATCAGGATTCATGAAGGATTACCCGGTAGAACGCCTCTACCGTGACGCCCGCATTACCTCCATATATGAGGGAACGACCCAGCTGCAGGTGGTGGCGGCCATCAGGGGAGTCACCACAGGAGCTTACCTGTCCCGCATCAGGGAGTATGAAGCCCTGAAGGTAGACCCTGAACTGGCCTTCCTGAAAAGGGCCCTGATCATCATGACCGATGAATATGAACATGCCGTCAGCCATGTTATGGCTGTTGACGACACCGAATATACCGACTTCCACGCCCGCCGTATGGTGGAAATGGCCGGGTTTATCATTATGGGCTATCTTTTGTTGCTCGATGCCAACCGCGACAGGGAGGTCCTCCGTTCTGCCAGGAACTTCAGCCGCCTGGCAAAATCACAGGTCAGGGCCCACGCCGAATTCATCAGCAACTGCTCCATCGACGACCTGGGTTTCTATAAATACCAGCAGGTCTGACCATTGAACGGTTTCATTAATGATCAAACGGAAATGGTTAATGTTTTCAGCCGTTTTGTGAAACTTTCAGTGTTAACATTGCGTAAACTCTTTTCCTGAATTTATTTTTCCGGGTCATCTTCCTGATCCATAGAAATCTGGAAAACGAAGAGATGGAAACCATGGCAAAAATTCCTTCAGGGTGTTTGGAAGTTTTAAAAACGGGATTACATTTGCAGCCGCGAAACGAAGTTCATT